>NZ_JAWRYQ010000008.1:0-1717 GCF_046534565.1 Brevibacterium sp. SIMBA_078 | reverse complement strand
GTGTGAGAGCTGATGGGCGCCCCACATTGGTGGGGTGATCTGGTGATCCTCTGCTGCCGAGAAAAGCATCGACGTGAGGGTGTGTGTTGCCCGTACCCTATAACCGACACAGGTGGTCGAGTAGAGAATACTAAGGTGATCGAGAGAATCGTGGTTAAGGAACTCGGCAAAATGCCCCCGTAACTTCGGGAGAAGGGGGACCATCCCGGTGAACCAGACTTGCTCTGGGATGTGCTGGTGGTGGTCGCAGAGGCCAGAGAGAAGCGACTGTTTATTAAAAACACAGGTCCGTGCGAAGATGTAAGTCGATGTATACGGACTGACGCCTGCCCGGTGCTGGAAGGTTAAGAGGACCTGTTAACCCACTTTGTGGGTGAAGCGGAGAATTTAAGCCCCAGTAAACGGCGGTGGTAACTATAACCATCCTAAGGTAGCGAAATTCCTTGTCGGGTAAGTTCCGACCTGCACGAATGGCGTAACGACTTCTCTGCTGTCTCAACCACGAACTCGGCGAAATTGCATTACGAGTAAAGATGCTCGTTACGCGCAGCAGGACGGAAAGACCCCGAGACCTTCACTATAGTTTGGTATTGGGATTCGGTGTGGTTTGTGTAGGATAGGTGGAAGACTGGGAAGCCCTGACGCTAGTTGGGGTGGAGTCGATCGGTGAAATACCACTCTGACCATAGTGGATTCCTTAACTTCGGACCCTGATCGGGTTCAGGGACAGTGCCTGATGGGTAGTTTAACTGGGGCGGTTGCCTCCTAAAGAGTAACGGAGGCGCCCAAAGGTTCCCTCAGCCTGGTTGGCAATCAGGTGTCGAGTGTAAGTGCACAAGGGAGCTTGACTGTGAGACGGACGTGTCGAGCAGGAGCGAAAGCTGGGACTAGTGACCCGGCCATGGCTTGTGGAAGCGTGGTCGCTCAACGGATAAAAGGTACCTCGGGGATAACAGGCTGATCTTGCCCAAGAGTCCATATCGACGGCATGGTTTGGCACCTCGATGTCGGCTCGTCGCATCCTGGGGCTGGAGTCGGTCCCAAGGGTTGGGCTGTTCGCCCATTAAAGCGGTACGCGAGCTGGGTTTAGAACGTCGTGAGACAGTTCGGTCCCTATCCGCTGCGTGCGTAGGAAATTTGTGGAGGTCTGTCCTTAGTACGAGAGGACCGGGACGGACGAACCTCTGGTGTGCCAGTTGTTCCGCCAGGAGCATGGCTGGTTGGCTACGTTCGGGATGGATAACCGCTGAAAGCATCTAAGCGGGAAGCCGGCTCCGAGATGAGATTTCCAACTGACTTTTGTCAGGGGAGGTGTCCTATAGATGATGGGGTTGATAGGCCGGGTATGGAAGCACAGCAATGTGTGGAGTTGACTGGTACTAATACACCGATCACTCACTGAACTATCCTTTTGGGGGTTGGTGTGTGTGAAGGATTGTTTCTATGAGTAGTCTTTTCTGGTTGTGATGAGAGAATGCGCCCTTGTGAAGGGTGCGCATGACATAGTTTTTGGTGTTCGCGTTCGCTGTGCGGTTCTTGGACCACTACCGCTGACAACTCTGTGTGGGGTTGTGGTGGTGGTTTGTTGGTTTTGCGGTGGTGATAGTGGTGGGGAAACGCCCGGTTAACCGTTCCGATCCCGGTAGCTAAGCCCATTCGCGCTGATGGTACTGCAACTTGGTGGTTGTGGGAGAGTAAGTGACTGCCGCAATATTTT
>NZ_JAWRYQ010000079.1:0-349 GCF_046534565.1 Brevibacterium sp. SIMBA_078 | reverse complement strand
AATCGAGTCTATCAGTATTGGCTTGGATATTATCGGCATTGACTTTGATGTCTTCGTTGGCCTGTGCGTTACCTTGGTTGATAGAAGCAATAGCGTCGTTAATGTTTCCTTTACCTGTACCACCGATGTTATTAGCGGTGAGATTGCCATTCGCATCATAGGTAGCTTCACCACCGATAATACCAGCAACATCACTACCAAGATTATGTAGCTGACCGCCGTTGACCGCGTCTTTACTTCCTAACTCAACTTTACCATCAGCAACGCCAGTTAACACTCGATTACCATCTGTCCCAGAAAAGTCAACGCTATTTCCGCCTGTCTGACTACCTACAGTAATCTCTTCAGT
>NZ_JAWRYQ010000078.1:0-351 GCF_046534565.1 Brevibacterium sp. SIMBA_078 | reverse complement strand
GGCGTTGAAGTCAGACCGGAAGGACTGGTGGAGCGCTTAGAAGTGAGAATGCCGGTATGAGTAGCGAAAGATGGGTGAGAATCCCATCCACCGTATGACTAAGGTTTCCTGAGGAAGGCTCGTCCGCTCAGGGTTAGTCGGGACCTAAGTCGAGGCCGACAGGCGTAGACGATGGACAACAGGTTGATATTCCTGTACCACCTCCTCACCATTTGAGCAATGGGGGGACGCAGGAGGATAGGGTAAGCGCGGTATTGGATATCCGCGTCCAAGCAGTTAGGCTGGGAAATAGGCAAATCCGTTTCCTATAAGGCTGAGCTGTGATGGCGAGCGAAATATAGTAGCGAAGTT
>NZ_JAWRYQ010000077.1:0-351 GCF_046534565.1 Brevibacterium sp. SIMBA_078 | reverse complement strand
CTTGAAGAACATTGAGAAGACCGGATCACCTTTTGCGTTATCATGCTGGAGCTGAATGATCTGCGGCGGACGGTCTGCGGCGAAGGGTTTAGTGTAGAAGCTCTCCCATTCGGCGACGTCATACATGTTGAGATCGACGGTGAAGCCTGCGTCGCTCAACATGGCGTGCATCGCCTCCATAACCTCTGTGCCGTTAGGGAAGATACCGGTACGGCCGATCAACTCGATTTCTGTGTCGACCGGCACACCGTCGGCGCGCGCTTCTTCGAGAAGCGCTTTAGCGCGTTCCAGGTCGTAAGGGTAGGGAGTGACCTCATCGTTGTATCCGATTGTGGTCGGCGGCACGATGTG
>NZ_JAWRYQ010000076.1:0-352 GCF_046534565.1 Brevibacterium sp. SIMBA_078 | reverse complement strand
CTAAAACAGTATCTCAGTTAAAACTCGAAGTTCCATGTATCGAAACACAATGGAAAGTTCTGCACTTGAATGACCTATGGGAGCATGAACAAAAAGCGACCCAAGCACTATTAAAAAACCGTGAAATCATGCTGCAAGGCATGTTTCAGCAATTACTTAAAGAGACGAATTAAAAATGAGCGCAAACGAAAAAATTAACCAAGACAGTATAAACAAAGCGCTTTGGAGCGCCTGTGATACCTTCCGTGGAACCATCAGCGCCGATACTTATAAAGACTTCATCTTGACTATGCTATTTCTCAAGTACATCTCAGACGTATGGCAAGATCATTACGATGGCTATAAGGCCGAG
>NZ_JAWRYQ010000075.1:0-352 GCF_046534565.1 Brevibacterium sp. SIMBA_078 | reverse complement strand
CTTCTCGCCGTACTGGTTGAAGTCGGTTTCATCTACTTCCAACTCTGCGGCCAATTCCTGTGCCTTTTTCTGGACCATTGACCAGTTACCGGAATCTGCCGCTGCGCGAAGTGGCTCGATGCTGTTGGTTAATGGTTCCCGGACACGGCGCAATTCACGCCAAAGCGTGACCGATGCGGCTCCGAAAAACTGAAACTGACGAATACAATGCCAGCGCGACCACGCCGTAACAGCGTTCGCACCTGTGGCGGCGTCGGTTTCGGCTTCATGGTCGTTGTCGTCGGCTCCGGTCATGCGGCCACCGTTAATATTTTTGCTGATGTACTTAGCGATATAAGCAACGGCACTGCCC
>NZ_JAWRYQ010000017.1:0-588 GCF_046534565.1 Brevibacterium sp. SIMBA_078 | reverse complement strand
ATATTTTAAAATTTTTCTTTAACTATTGCTCTTATTTTGAAATAATACAAAAGGTTTAAAATTTTTAAAATATAAAGAGAGGAAGGATAAGGTGGAAACTAAAGTAGAATTCGAAAAAGTCGCTTACAGTCTCAACGAATGGTATATAACCATAAAGCAAAACAACATTCTCAAAGCTACAGCCATGCGAGAAAAAATCGTAAACACATTTCCAAACATGGAAGAAAATCAGAACGTCCTACTGTATTTCAATCTCATAGACTCAAGATTTAAACTGATGACAGAAAACTATAAAGAATCAGGACAACTACTCAGTAAAGTAGACAATGCAACACTGGAAAAAGGCACAGATGACATGATTCAATACTATTTTTATCTCTTCAACGGCATGTATCACTTTTATGAAAAAGATTTCATCGAAGCAATCAACTTTTACAGAATCGCAGAGAGGAAGCTTAATAAAGTGCCCGACGAAATAGAAAGGGCAGAATTTCACTATCAAACTGCGAGTGCATATTACGAAATCCGCCAGAATTTTTTCTCACTAAATCACGCTGAAAAAGCGATTCAAAGCTTTGAAGCACACAA
>NZ_JAWRYQ010000074.1:0-355 GCF_046534565.1 Brevibacterium sp. SIMBA_078 | reverse complement strand
ATGGAAGACATTTCTTCATTAAGAAACCAATCAATCATCATACGATAAATTTTTATTTTTTCTTCATCAACCTTTGCCTTCTTGTCATTCTTGTCCCATTTAAACCCGTATGGAACAGATCCAGAATGCGGTCTTCCCTCTTTGACAGCACCTTTTCGACCATTTAACAGCCTTCTCTTAATAGCTCTATATTCATTTCTAGCAATAACCAATTCGAACTCTGAGAGCATTTCATCACTCTCATTGGACATATTATATATTTTTTGAGGAGTTATGAGTAGAGTGTTGCTTTCTTTAAAGGCTTCCATGATACGTCCTGAATCTATCTGTGATCCCCTGGAAAGTCTATCGTTCG
>NZ_JAWRYQ010000073.1:0-355 GCF_046534565.1 Brevibacterium sp. SIMBA_078 | reverse complement strand
CTGTTGTCTTGTTGGTTGGCATAGTACTGGGCTATCAGGACGCTCTGTATAGCGGCATTCCGTTCATACTAAAAGCGGCTCTGGTACTGCCTATTATCGCCGTGCTGCTGACGCTGTTTAGTATTTACACCTACGTTAAGCGCATTAAAGCGGGCGAAGCCTCTACGCCAAGCCACATTTACTACGGCGTCGTCATTTTAGCCGGGGCTTATATGGCAGTGTACTACTATTACTGGAATATCCTGGGCTGGAACTACTACTAAAAGCTTTTAGTGTGACTTACACAGCCCTCCACCGGAGGGCTTTTTTTATGTTAAACATCGAGCACCACACAATTACGGCCCGAGTTCTTTGC
>NZ_JAWRYQ010000016.1:0-590 GCF_046534565.1 Brevibacterium sp. SIMBA_078 | reverse complement strand
GTATAGGTAAAGAAGCAGAAGTTCATGATAGAAGTGAGCTAGGCTTATACTCTCTATTGAATAACTATTCAGTAATATATTCTGATACTAAAGTAGGAAAATACTGTTCTATAGGCAGGTTTTGTGAAATAGGAGCTGCTGCTCATCCTATTAGTTTTTTATCGACATCAAATATACAGTATAGTAATACTTTAATGAGAGGACATGAAGATACAAGTTTTAAGAGAAAGGTAAAGTATGAATATGATAGAGATACAATTATTGGTCATGATGTTTGGATAGGTGCTAAAAGTGTAATAAAATCAGGAATAACAATAGGGCATGGCTCCATCGTAGCCGCCTTAAGTTTTGTAAACAAAGATGTACCACCATATGCAATAGTAGGAGGTATACCTGCTAAGATTCTAAAATTTAGGTTTCCTGAAGAAATTATAACTGATTTACTTGAGTTAGAATGGTGGGATCTCACTCCGAAAGAAATGGCTGATATTGATTTTAATAATATAGAAGTCGCAATCGAACAGGTAAAGAATTTAAAAGCTAGTAAATAAAAATTTTTAAGGCAAGCTCATGATTAATAAAAAATTAAG
>NZ_JAWRYQ010000072.1:0-357 GCF_046534565.1 Brevibacterium sp. SIMBA_078 | reverse complement strand
CATGTACTAGCTGTTCCATACCCATCGTGAAAATTTCAAACGCACGATAGTCATTTTCTTTTGGCTTCTCAGGTGCTTCAGGTGAATTATAATACTGGTTGAACATGTTGGAGTTTACCATAGCATTATCCCATTTGTAAGGTTTACCCATGTAATACTCTACCCAATCTTTCCCATCATAGGCATCGTTTAATGGGAAGTATACTTCATGGTCTGCATAATTAAGTCCTGTGGCATCACGCAACTTTCTAGGCTTACTGCCTTTAGTACGTCTTTCGAAAAACTTCGCTTCAAATGATACTAACTTAGGATTAATAGCTTCCATACGGTGGGAAATTTCATGTGTATACGTATTAG
>NZ_JAWRYQ010000071.1:0-358 GCF_046534565.1 Brevibacterium sp. SIMBA_078 | reverse complement strand
CAAGCATAACGATAAAGACATCTCCTAGGCTCATATTGACACTGCGCCACACAAGTGATGGAACACTTATCGTAGGTTCCCCTCCATCCTGCCAACTGCCATAATCCGCTTTAAACACTGTTTCTACAGTATTGTCCATTTCATTATCTAGCTCAGCTTGGTCGCCATTTTGCTTTTCTGCTTGATCAGCAGCTAACGCAAGCATCTTTTCAATTGCCTCACTAGCCGCTTGTGCTTGCCAGCGATCCTTTTCAACCTGTTCTTTGCTAGCCTGTTTTTTGGCTTGGCGCTTCTGTATGGCCTGTTCACGATTGAACTGAGCTGTCACTGCTCGAATCATAGCAGATAGATCGTCTTC
>NZ_JAWRYQ010000070.1:0-358 GCF_046534565.1 Brevibacterium sp. SIMBA_078 | reverse complement strand
AGTATCTTCATTTATATTACCTGCATATACGTCTAATCGACCATCGCCGTTAAAATCTCCAACTGAAATTGCTTGTGTTCTTGTTAAGTTTTTCTTATTTGGTTCTTTTAGGCTAAAGGAGCTATTGAATATGCCAGTCCCATTATTTTTATAAACTCGATTATAGCTTCCAAAATTTCCCGCTACTATATCTATATCGCCATCATTATCCATATCACCTACAGCTAGGGCTTGGGTTCCACCATTACCTAGAGATTGCCCTGTGTCAGCAAACATACCCGTTCCATCATTAAATAAAACTTTGTTTCCACCGCTATTATTTCCAATAACCAAATCTACATAACCATTTCCATTGAAG
>NZ_JAWRYQ010000069.1:0-359 GCF_046534565.1 Brevibacterium sp. SIMBA_078 | reverse complement strand
CCTCAACTGTGCCTGCACCACCAAATGCCGCATGCGTGTAGTCGATTCCCGTATCAAGCACTGCAACACGTTGGCCTTTACCACTTGCTATACCGTCAGTAATAAGTGGTTTAGCGTTGATATATTCAGAGCTTGCTGCAACATGCAATTCGCGATCGAACATTGGTAAAACTTTAGCAACGCGATCATCTTTTTCAATTTCAGCTAACGCCTCAGGCGTTGCTTGAACAATTAATGTTGGCGCTAAAATCTTCGTTTTACCAATTATTTTTGCATTAAAATCTAGACTATTTAACTCAACAGTCATCATATCTTGAAGCTGCTCAATTTGCGCCGTTATTTCTCGATTTGAAGACACA
>NZ_JAWRYQ010000068.1:0-360 GCF_046534565.1 Brevibacterium sp. SIMBA_078 | reverse complement strand
GATATAAAACCCATATAAGGCTAAAAACAATGACACTCAAAGACCAAAAACCGTCTAAAAAACACCAAGTCCGCAGTATTGAGGTCGATGTAATGCTGTTATCAACCAACAAAAGCGTAGTGAGACCTCAATTAAAGATAGTCACAAATCTTACTACTGGCATGGTTTCACCCATAGCGAACATCACTGGAGCGCGCTATGAGCACTAAGTTAGTGAGCCAAGAATTTACCACCGAAGAGCACAAACAACTCACCGGAAAGATAGAAAAGATGGCAGGGCAAATTCAGTTAGTCATACCTGCTACAGTTGAAGAGGCTTGGCAAGAAGTTGTTCGAATTGGTGAGCGTATACTCGTTGAC
>NZ_JAWRYQ010000067.1:0-363 GCF_046534565.1 Brevibacterium sp. SIMBA_078 | reverse complement strand
ATGATAGCCCTAAACAAGCTTGGAACAAACTTGTGAAAGGATTTGATGACATATCTGAAAATGATGTAATAGATACATTCTTATTACACTTTTGGATCTCAAGGCAAGAGTATACAACTGATAAAAAACTTTTCTCTTGCATTAAAAGTTATATCTTAAAATCTCCCAACAATGCTAAGACTTTACTAGAAAATATAAGCTCTTCTGCTGTGAACTACTGTGAAATGATTAGTCCTGAGAGTTCAATATGGACTAAAGAACAGTTCGAAGTAAAACTATCTTTAGAAGCTTTAAATAGCTTTAATGTTAAACAGCAATCCTCCTTCGTTCTATCCCTATTAACAGCTTACAAAGAAAGAAAAG
>NZ_JAWRYQ010000066.1:0-363 GCF_046534565.1 Brevibacterium sp. SIMBA_078 | reverse complement strand
ATGAATGGCAAAATTATTCATAAACGAATTAACTAATGTGCTTTTAGTTCTTTGGGGATTCTAAATGTTGACTTAACACCCTTATCCGTCAAATCTGTTATTACAATTCTGATTCCGCTTTGGAACGCATCTGAATATTGTTTCATCTCAAAAATCAGATCGAATACTGTTTGACCTCTCTCAGAGATATAGGTCTTATCAAGCGTTGCTTCTGGATGTAAACCAGCCTGATTTTCAGGGGCGCTCGAATCTGGATGTTCCCAATCCCAAACGAAACAGCTACCCGGGCGCTTTGAAAACTCAGCCTGTATAACTTCAAGTTCTTCCCACAGATGATTTAAATGAATAAAAGGCACTCCATCG
>NZ_JAWRYQ010000065.1:0-363 GCF_046534565.1 Brevibacterium sp. SIMBA_078 | reverse complement strand
AAAGAGAGTTACTTGATTGGCAAATGCGCCCATTACTAAGAACCGTGAGTGGCGTAGCCGATGTAAATAGTTTAGGTGGGTATGTAAAAACATTTGCTATTGCCCCTGATAACTTATTAATGCAGCATCATCAAGTTAGCTTTTTACAACTGCGAGAGGCGATAGAGCAAACCAATCAAAATGGTGGCATAGGGCGCTTAGAAAAAGGCAACGATACATTAATTTTGCGTACTGAGGGTAAATATAGCGATTTAGAGGCCATCAAAAATACAGTAATTAAATCAACACAAAACAAAGTGATCCGTTTAAGCGATGTGGCCCATGTTGATGTAGGAAGTTTAACTCGTTATGGAGCAGTGACTA
>NZ_JAWRYQ010000064.1:0-363 GCF_046534565.1 Brevibacterium sp. SIMBA_078 | reverse complement strand
GCCAAAAATAAAGATGGAAGTAAGAAACACTTTTTATTTAGACGTGATCCACGAGACATTAGTAAAATTTGGTTCTACGATCCAAGCTTACACCAGTATTTTACCGTCCCCTTTGCTAACCAGCAGCTACCAAGTATGAGTCTGTGGGAATATAAACAGATTCGTAAGCAGATTTCTGATAAAGGGAATGAGTATATAAGTGAACATCAAATTTATGAAGCTTTGACCGAGATGCGAGACTTAATCGAAGATTCTTCTAAAAAAACGAAGTCTGCTCGTAGACAAGCGCAACGTCAAAAGACACATGCAAAAAGTCAAACTATCGTAGCCAAAACAATAATGGCGAGTAAAAGACACAATGCC
>NZ_JAWRYQ010000063.1:0-365 GCF_046534565.1 Brevibacterium sp. SIMBA_078 | reverse complement strand
AACCATTACGGCTCAAGATGTCGATGGCGTGACTATTACTGACGACGGCGATGCCGATAATACTGTTCAGTTAAACGGCGGTACAGCCAATGCACAGCAAACAGCTAACGCCCAATTGTCATTTGACTCTAAAGACTCATTTGCGATTACTGAGACAGGTACTACCGGTGGCGTAGGTGCGTTAATTGAGGCTGGTGAAGCTGACGTATCAGGTGCATTGTCTGCTGTTAACTCAATTGATATCAGTAGCTATCAGGGTTCTCAGGACGCATTAGACGTTATCGACGGAGCTATTGCCCGTATCGATGCACAGCGTGCTGACTTAGGTGCGGTTCAGAACCGTTTCCAGGCGACTATTCGTAACC
>NZ_JAWRYQ010000062.1:0-366 GCF_046534565.1 Brevibacterium sp. SIMBA_078 | reverse complement strand
CATTTAGTATTAACTGGAACGCTAAAGGTAACATCTTTAAAGGGGCTTCCCTTTTAGGTGGTGGTCAAGGTGTAGGTGAAGCTGGTGCTGAAGTAGTAATGCCTATCGAAAGAAAACGCTACATGAAACCATATGCAAGTATGGTAAGTGACTTACTAGGGAAGGACATGAAAGGCGGTTATGGTGAAGGTATTGTACAAAACATTACTATCAATTCTCCTGAACCACTTTCACCTTCTGATATAGCACGTAAAAATCTACAAGTATCACGTAGATTAGCTAGAGAGTGGGGGCTATAGATGAAATTAACATATACTAATGCAAATGGCGAAAGTATCAGTATTTCACGTACTGGTACTTTTCGTA
>NZ_JAWRYQ010000061.1:0-367 GCF_046534565.1 Brevibacterium sp. SIMBA_078 | reverse complement strand
CTTACGTTCTTCAAAAAATGCGATCAATGAAGCTATACGGCTCGCATTTTCTGCCATGCGTGATGCATACGCTTTTAATGTCGCAAATATACCACCTAGCTTCTGACGATCTTCTATTGCTTGCATATGGTCATCAAAAGTCTGTTGAGCTGTGACATCTGACCATTGTATTTTGATGCGTTCAGATTTGTCTGCGATGTTGGTTGGCCCATCGGCGGGCAAAGTAGCAAGCAAAACTTGACAGCGTGACCAATATTCCATTAAGTAAGGGTTGTCGTCTGAGCTATGACTTCTACGCTTTGGATCATTCCATGTTCTATATCCTCGCAGATCTTCAGGACAAGCAATCAAAGCACGAGCTAAAAAC
>NZ_JAWRYQ010000060.1:0-368 GCF_046534565.1 Brevibacterium sp. SIMBA_078 | reverse complement strand
ATTGGATGTTACATTTCAAAACCACGATTTATATTATTTCTTGGGCTAGGTTCATTTAAAACTACTTTCGTTGGCTCTGTTAGCTTTTGTTTTAACGCTGGTTGTTCTACCTCCAACGCAGGTGGATGCATCGCATCCAACTTCTTTAAATGCTCTAAATCACAATGTAGTTCGTACTTTTCTGTGAACTTCTCAATGCTCAAGTTGCCATAATCAAGCCTGACAGAATGCTCTTGGAGGTTATTCAATACAAACTCCTCAATATCTTTTCCCGTCTTGTTCCCATACAGTCTTGCCCTTGTAATTCCGTCTTGCGAAGCCTGAACTATATATTGTCCCGTTAATTTACCTCTTATAGCATCTCCTAC
>NZ_JAWRYQ010000007.1:0-2006 GCF_046534565.1 Brevibacterium sp. SIMBA_078 | reverse complement strand
AGATATAACTCTAGACCACCCCAGAGCCACCGCGCAAATCCAAAACCGACTTTCTCCACGTGACACCCACCACACAGCCTGCAGTGCTCAACGATGTCCCCTTGCAGAGAGGCCGGCCGCACCTCAGCCCTTGCACCAACCGAGCCCGAATGCCGCGCGATTCAGCTGCCCGGGCGGACAGCTTTGCGCAGGCGTGCGAGCTGCTCGTCGATGACGGCACCCACCTCGGTGATCTCTGTCTGTCGGATCCCCCGTTCCACAGCCCGCGACCTCCACCCCTCGACTGCGCTCACGACCTCATTGAGCACCGACACTGCGGTCGGCTTCGTCAGATGGCAGAGAGAGGCGAATTCGAGCAGCGCCTCGGCTTCGGTCTCCGCGGACACGACGCCATTGATCGCTGTCTGCCGTTCGACCGCGGGTTCCGGTTCCGGGTTGATGTCGAAAGCCGGGCTCAGCTGCCATCCCGCGTCCGCCCGTATGAAGCCATGGTTACGCAAATGATCATCCGTATTGTGCAGTGCAACTGAGAATGCCACTCGGCGAAACAGTTCCGCACAGTCGCTGCGCCAGCGCCGGCTGTGGTCTTCGATAGCTTCGACGATATCGAGATAGTCACCGGCTTCTCCGTCTCGATGCCCGGTTGCTGTCATCGCACTCATATATCCGATCCGACGGTCAACCGCGCGATCGAATCTCTGCAGAAGGAGCACAGATCTCTCGTCGATACTCAGCAACCGAGATTCAGTGGTGTCGATTCCGGCCCTGCGGGCGAGTTCGAGTGCCAGGCTCTCCCACGCGATGACGTCTCGATCGTCGCCAGGTCGGGAGAACTTCGCAATTGACAGCTTTCCCTCATCGTCCGCCACAGATGCCTTGGGCCGCGCCCCGCCCAGAGACCCTGTCCCAGCGTCAAGGAGGCGCTTCACAGCCGTGCCCGACCCTTCTGCGGCCCCATCAGCAGCCCGCTGCAGTTCGGGCAAAGAAAGAAGCTTCGGTACTCGGCTCGAAGGGCTGAGAAAGTCTTCGTCGGCAGCACGACGAAACCGCAGAGCTCCCTGTCGAGTGCGATCGCTGACTCCGAGCAGGAAGTCAATATCTGTCAGGCGGCGGACACGGGCGAAGCCGTCGGCGACCTGCCGCCGATGCTCCTTCGCCACGAGATTACGACCCCATCGGTCAGGAGAACAGTCGGCGAATGCTCCCGGCAAACCGGGTACGCTGAACGGGACCGTCGACAGTGGGAGCTCTGGGTCGACGGAATAGGCCCATCGAGCTCCCACATATTCATCGGAGTATTTGAACGTCGTCGAGATATGCCCCCGTGCGATGTGGAAATACGCAATACCGACGAATACCGCCGTTCCGCCATGGTCCAATTCAACCCGGATCTGCTCACTCATCGACGAACCCTGTCCGGAAGCGTTTCAGCAGAACGCAGTCTGCCAACATCGGTGCTCAAAGGATCGAATGAGGCGGACACGTGGTCGAGCTGCCCCAGTGCCTGCATAACCGACATCACTGCGCCGATTGATACCCCTGCATCACCCCGTTCGACTTTCTGGAGCGTCGATCGAGAGATGCCAGCCCGCTCCGCGACTTCGACAGCCTTGAGCGACTGCATGAGTCGCCACCGACGAATCGAGGATCCGATCTCGGTGAGACGGCGATCCACTTGGCGAGTGACGCTCATTTCGACTCCTTATGAGTGCAATAAACACCGTACGACGAATTAACGACTAGAATACGCGCCATTAGATCAACTGGCAATGACGATTTCGGACGGATCGGTGGCCGGCTGGTGTCCGGAAGGACTCCACAAGATCTCCGCACGTCTGCGAGAACACCACTCTCAGTTGCCGGCGACAAGCCGGAGAATACACGAATGGTCTCGTCCGACTCCCACTGAGAGTCGCACGAGACCATTTACTACCTGGCGGGGGTGCAGCAACCCCGCGCCAGGTAGCAGTACCCCCGCCAGGTAGCACCAAGCACACCCACCGCAT
>NZ_JAWRYQ010000059.1:0-369 GCF_046534565.1 Brevibacterium sp. SIMBA_078 | reverse complement strand
GCCCAACAATCCGGTGCCGGTGAGCTGTCCGACCAGGCCATCTCCACCAGTCAAGCCGCCCAGGGCTCCGTCGTTACCAACAATATCGCCCAACAGTCCCTCAGAACCGGTGATGTCGCCCAGCAATCCGTCATTGCCAGTCACGCTGCCAAGTAGCCCATTGTCGGCGACGACAGGGTCGAGCAAGCCAATGTCATTGGAAACACTGCCATCGCCTTGAACTGGTTGTCCGAACAAAGGTGCGCCGATTTCGCCCAGGAGGCCGTCGTCCCCTAGCAGGTCGCCCAACAATCCTTCGGAGCCGGTAACATCCCCCAAGAGGCCGTCATTGCCAGTGAGGTCACCCAGCAATCCTTCGTCGCCGATAAC
>NZ_JAWRYQ010000058.1:0-370 GCF_046534565.1 Brevibacterium sp. SIMBA_078 | reverse complement strand
CATCAGGACCACTATAGATTAGTAGAGGTATATTAAATGAGCTTATATCAGCATCATCTTTTATCTTTTTGATGAAAGGTATCATCGTCTTTTGTAATTTTTTTATTTTTTCCATATCCATATTCAGTTCTAAGCTTTCGCCTAGATGACTCACTAAATCAAATGAACTAAACCCTTCTGACTCTTGAAAACCACTTAGGTTAGTTACCCAGCTTACTATAGTCATCGATAATTGATCTAGTTCTAAGTTTTCTTTATCTATTGCATTTTTCAAATCTTTTAGTAGTTTAAAATCTATATTCGTATCATCAAAAAACAGACTACTTGTAGGCTTTTCTGAATACTGCTTCAATGTGGTAGCTCTTTGCAG
>NZ_JAWRYQ010000057.1:0-371 GCF_046534565.1 Brevibacterium sp. SIMBA_078 | reverse complement strand
CTGCCACGTAAAAGACCGGGCGGCCTTCTTTAACCAGAAGCCAGATCAGAAGGACCAGCAGAACAGGACCGAGGATCACGATCAGCAGGGTCACGAAAAAGAGGTCAAAGAGGCGTTTATCCCACGTCATTGGGCGGAGCTGTCCTTCATATGTGGCTCTAAAAGGGCCATTTCAGCAATCATGCCCGCCGGATCAGCGGCGGACAAGGTCATCTGTGGCGCCAGAAACGCGCGGAGGCGGGCAACGTCAAGCGCGACCTCTGGAATCGCGGTTTGCGGAGCAAGACAGCCGACATAGTCCCGACCGGCGGCGTCGAGCAGAGCCCCCATCTGGATCGGCCCGGGCTGGGCGATGTTCAGCAGCTCAGGTC
>NZ_JAWRYQ010000056.1:0-371 GCF_046534565.1 Brevibacterium sp. SIMBA_078 | reverse complement strand
ATATTATTTACTACATTCAGAATCTCACCTGTCATGCCATCATTAACCGTATGAGTTGTAGGTAAGTCTGCAACAACTAGCCTTAATCCTTTATCTTTAATTCTTTGTTTTAAAATAGTGAAATCATCTTGAGACAATCTACTTAATCTATCTACACTCTCAACAAGCAATACATCTCCTTGATTAGCATCATCAAGTAACTTAGTGAGTACTGGTCTATCTAACTTAGTACCACTATAGTTTTCAATGTAATCAACATAACTGTCAGCATAACTTTTACTAAAACCAATCAAATCAGATAAGGCTCTCTTAGCATCTTGGTCTTTAGTGCTAGCTCTCACATATATTCTTACTGTCATGGGTATCACCTT
>NZ_JAWRYQ010000055.1:0-372 GCF_046534565.1 Brevibacterium sp. SIMBA_078 | reverse complement strand
ATTACGATACGGTATCTCAGGTGCTTTCTGTTCTATCTTACCTATATACAAGAATCTTGAGAAAGCATCATCACAGTCTTTATTCAAACTCTTGTATATCTCACCATAAATAGATTTTGAATACCTAGCTGCTCTTAGTCCTTGTAAATCATTTAATGCTGCTGTGGCATATCTTGGGAATGATTTAGGTATCGTCTTTCTACAATCAGCTATTACATAAAAATGAATATGCAGGAAAGGTAATTTGTTATCTGTTTTTTGCCATACAGAACTACCAACCTTGTAAGCATCTGAGTCGCCGTTTATCTCTTTCTGAGTTGTATATTTAAATTCAATAGAATAGGCAATGACTGTGTCAGGACATAACTGCTC
>NZ_JAWRYQ010000054.1:0-373 GCF_046534565.1 Brevibacterium sp. SIMBA_078 | reverse complement strand
AAAGAAGACAGTCATAAGTGCGGCGACGATAGTCATGCCCCGCGCCCACCGGAAGGAGCTGACTGGGTTGAAGGCTCTCAAGGGCATCGGTCGAGATCCCGGTGCCTAATGAGTGAGCTAACTTACATTAATTGCGTTGCGCTCACTGCCCGCTTTCCAGTCGGGAAACCTGTCGTGCCAGCTGCATTAATGAATCGGCCAACGCGCGGGGAGAGGCGGTTTGCGTATTGGGCGCCAGGGTGGTTTTTCTTTTCACCAGTGAGACGGGCAACAGCTGATTGCCCTTCACCGCCTGGCCCTGAGAGAGTTGCAGCAAGCGGTCCACGCTGGTTTGCCCCAGCAGGCGAAAATCCTGTTTGATGGTGGTTAACGG
>NZ_JAWRYQ010000053.1:0-373 GCF_046534565.1 Brevibacterium sp. SIMBA_078 | reverse complement strand
AGTAAATCTGTCAACTGCATCACCTAGGTTAGTAGTCTCCAAAGCAGTTTTCCACAGTACTGCAAATAAACCAGCAAAGGCAACCGTAGAAGCCATTGAAAGCATCTGCATACGCATAATGCCCTGATTAATCATCTGTACCTGTTTCTGAATATCGGACATTGAAGCACCTTTACCTAACTCTTTTAAAGCTACATTCGCAGCAGTACCTTGTTTAGCCATCTTCTCTAAATGATTACCTAGCTTCAGGAATTGCTGGTCTAATGCACGTGTGTCCATTCTTGCAAGGTTATCCATAATACGAGTAGATTGTGTAGTCCTAGCTTGAAGTACATCGTTAGCATGTATAAAGGATTCTTTCATTCTCTCCATA
>NZ_JAWRYQ010000052.1:0-376 GCF_046534565.1 Brevibacterium sp. SIMBA_078 | reverse complement strand
AGGATCAAGATATGCCCTTTTAATGCTATCGTTTAAAAACTGGACCTGAGTCCAATAGTATCTACCGCTAACCCTGCTAAAGTTAGTCTTGATGAATCCCCATTTTAATCGAGGCATATAATGATAGCTACAATTGTTCGCATTGAAGGTAATGTTCAAGTTCAGCGTGCAGACGGGTCGATAGAGAATCTGGCTCTTGGTGATCAGCTGTTTGACGGCGATGTGGTTATTACTAGAAATGACAGCAATGTCCTTCTCGAATACCCCAATGATGATCAAATCCTGATAAAAAATGGTGCAAGTCTTACGATAAACCGTGAACAACTATCGGATGATACAATCGATGAACTAGAGTTTATTACTGACGAAGTTAGTG
>NZ_JAWRYQ010000051.1:0-376 GCF_046534565.1 Brevibacterium sp. SIMBA_078 | reverse complement strand
GGTTGTTGATTCAAATAAAAATGCAGGTGATTTATGCTTGCAGTTTATTGTTGCAATCCCAACAATCCAAAAATACATTAGCGCAGATCCACAAGTTAGAAATGAACCTCGTTAATATTTAGAACTCAAAACGCTCATTTAGCTGTGAACTAAATGAGCGTCTTTTATTTAGAAAGTTCAAACATACATAACTTTAAAAGTTGTTCATATTATTACTAATTAGTTTTAAATGTTGTATAACCAACAACAAATTTAAATGAATATTTTAATTAACAATAAATTTTAACACACTAACTGCTATTTAAACCGCAAATAAAACCAAACCACAAACACAAACACAAAAAAGACATTAAAAATCAAACAATTAAATTCAGAA
>NZ_JAWRYQ010000050.1:0-379 GCF_046534565.1 Brevibacterium sp. SIMBA_078 | reverse complement strand
CAAATAATAATGGTTAACTATTTATCAATGTAGGCTAAAACTTACACCACAATATTTCAATAGCTATTCATCTAAATTAAAAATATTTAACTGTTCTACTTTGAAATCTTCGTTTTCTTGCTTCTTCACATTTTCTTTGTTTAACTGATGTTTAAATGCGATTTTCTTAAAGTTGTCCTCAGAAGACAGGGCTTCTTCTAATTCACCAGTTTTATACAAAGCTACAAATAATGCAACTGACCTCGCTTGACAGTTTATAGACTTTCCAGGGTTGAACTCAATATCCGTAAACGCATCATATTTAATAACTTCTTTAATTAATTCTTCGTTTAAGGATAACGCATTAAGGTATAGCCAATCATAAAATAATGTTTTTGGC
>NZ_JAWRYQ010000006.1:0-3831 GCF_046534565.1 Brevibacterium sp. SIMBA_078 | reverse complement strand
AGACAATCATCTGGCCAAACAGTGGTTCACCCTCGTGTGGGTGGTTCTTCGCCGAACCGTCCGCCGTTCAGTGGGGTGGATGATTGTGTTTGGTCAGTGTTTTTTTGGTCAACCTTCTCACCCCGTGAGGGGTTGGCTGTCTTGCTGGGATTCATTCGTAACATAATTTTTTTATGGAGAGTTTGATCCTGGCTCAGGACGAACGCTGGCTGCGTGCTTAACACATGCAAGTCGAACGCTGAAGCCAGAAGCTTGCTTCTGGTGGATGAGTGGCGAACGGGTGAGTAACACGTGAGTAACCTGCCCCTGATTTCGGGATAAGCCTGGGAAACCGGGTCTAATACCGGATACGACCATCCCTCGCATGAGGGTTGGTGGAAAGTTTTTCGATCGGGGATGGGCTCGCGGCCTATCAGCTTGTTGGTGGGGTAATGGCCTACCAAGGCGACGACGGGTAGCCGGCCTGAGAGGGCGACCGGCCACACTGGGACTGAGACACGGCCCAGACTCCTACGGGAGGCAGCAGTGGGGAATATTGCACAATGGGGGAAACCCTGATGCAGCGACGCAGCGTGCGGGATGACGGCCTTCGGGTTGTAAACCGCTTTCAGCAGGGAAGAAGCGAAAGTGACGGTACCTGCAGAAGAAGTACCGGCTAACTACGTGCCAGCAGCCGCGGTAATACGTAGGGTACGAGCGTTGTCCGGAATTATTGGGCGTAAAGAGCTCGTAGGTGGTTGGTCACGTCTGCTGTGGAAACGCAACGCTTAACGTTGCGCGTGCAGTGGGTACGGGCTGACTAGAGTGCAGTAGGGGAGTCTGGAATTCCTGGTGTAGCGGTGAAATGCGCAGATATCAGGAGGAACACCGGTGGCGAAGGCGGGACTCTGGGCTGTAACTGACACTGAGGAGCGAAAGCATGGGGAGCGAACAGGATTAGATACCCTGGTAGTCCATGCCGTAAACGTTGGGCACTAGGTGTGGGGGACATTCCACGTTCTCCGCGCCGTAGCTAACGCATTAAGTGCCCCGCCTGGGGAGTACGGTCGCAAGGCTAAAACTCAAAGGAATTGACGGGGGCCCGCACAAGCGGCGGAGCATGCGGATTAATTCGATGCAACGCGAAGAACCTTACCAAGGCTTGACATACACTGGACCGTTCTGGAAACAGTTCTTCTCTTTGGAGCTGGTGTACAGGTGGTGCATGGTTGTCGTCAGCTCGTGTCGTGAGATGTTGGGTTAAGTCCCGCAACGAGCGCAACCCTCGTTCTATGTTGCCAGCACGTGATGGTGGGAACTCATAGGAGACTGCCGGGGTCAACTCGGAGGAAGGTGGGGATGACGTCAAATCATCATGCCCTTTATGTCTTGGGCTTCACGCATGCTACAATGGCTGGTACAGAGAGAGGCGAACCCGTGAGGGTAAGCGAATCCCTTAAAGCCAGTCTCAGTTCGGATCGTAGTCTGCAATTCGACTACGTGAAGTCGGAGTCGCTAGTAATCGCAGATCAGCAACGCTGCGGTGAATACGTTCCCGGGCCTTGTACACACCGCCCGTCAAGTCACGAAAGTCGGTAACACCCGAAGCCGGTGTCCCAACCCTTGTGGAGGGGGCCGTCTAAGGTGGGACTGGTGATTGGGACTAAGTCGTAACAAGGTAGCCGTACCGGAAGGTGCGGCTGGATCACCTCCTTTCTAAGGAGCACACATCAGAACCCCAACGCAGTGACCGAATGTGTCATCTGGTTGGGAGCTCAAGGGTGGAACATCACTTCTTCCGCTCATACCTTCCAGCGTTGTCCGGTGACTGCCGTGTCGATGTTGGTTGTTGTATGGGCTAGAACGAACACGTTATTGGGTCCTGGAATCACAAACCCCACACAGTGTGTGTGGGTGTGGTTTCAACCAACAGGACCAACCCGATCACCAAGCAGCAGAGACTTCTGGTGTGTGGTGGTGGGTGTTTGGTAGTGGTTTGAGAATCGTATAGTGGACGCGAGCATCAAACACCACGAGTTTGTGGTGTTTATGTAATGTGATTTTTCTTGTCATCATCTAGTTAAGGTGAATGAAACAATTTTTCGCACACACGAAGCCGGTCCCTTTGAGGGGTTGGGTGAGTGTGTAAGAGCGCATGGTGGATGCCTTGGCATCAGGAGCCGATGAAGGACGTGGAAATCTGCGATAAGCCTCGGGGAGCCGATAAACAGGCGTTGATCCGAGGGTCTCCGAATGGGGAAACCCCGCCACTCGTGAGGGTGGTGACCCGTGTCTGAATATATAGGGCATGTGGAGGGAACGCGGGGAAGTGAAACATCTCAGTACCCGCAGGAAGAGAAAATAACAATGATTCCGGGAGTAGTGGCGAGCGAAACTGGATGAGCCTAAACCTGTGCAGTGTCAAGCGTGCTGGTGTTGCTGCAGGGGTGTTGTGGGGTGTACGTGGTCCGGTCCAGCATGACCGGTCTGTGAACGTTGTTGGTGTAGTCGAACCTGGTGGGAAACAGGACCGGAGTGGGTGAGAGTCCCGTAGACGAAACGTCAACCGTTGACAGTGTGTATGTGCCCGAGTAGCACGGAACTCGTGGAATTTCGTGTGAATCTGCCAGGACCACCTGGTAAGGCTAAATACTTCCTGATGACCGATAGCGGAATAGTACCGTGAGGGAATGGTGAAAAGTACCCCGGGAGGGGAGTGAAAGAGTACCTGAAACCATGTGCTTACAATCCGTCAGAGCAGTATCTAGATGACTGTGATGGCGTGCCTTTTGAAGAATGAGCCTGCGAGTTAGCGGTGCGTGGCGAGGTTAACCCGTGTGGGGTAGCCGTAGCGAAAGCGAGTCCGAATAGGGCGTACCTAGTCGCGTGTCCTAGACCCGAAGCGGAGTGATCTAGCCATGGGCAGGGTGAAGCGTGTGTAAGAGCGCGTGGAGGCCCGCACCCACTTCAGTTGAAAATGGAGGGGATGACCTGTGGTTAGGGGTGAAAGGCCAATCAAACTCTGTGATAGCTGGTTCTCCCCGAAATGCATTTAGGTGCAGCGTTGCGTGGTTCTTGCTGGAGGTAGAGCTACTGGATGGCTGATGGGCCCTACCGGGTTACTGACGTCAACTAAACTCCGAATGCCAGTCAAGGTTCAGCGTGGCAGTGAGACAGTGGGGGATAAGCTTCATTGTCGAGAGGGAAACAGCCCAGACCATCAACTAAGGCCCCTAAGCGTGTGCTCAGTGGGAAAGGATGTTCAGTTGCGAAGACAACCAGGAGGTTGGCTTAGAAGCAGCCACCCTTGAAAGAGTGCGTAATAGCTCACTGGTCAAGTGATTGAGCGCCGATAATGTAGCGGGGCTAAGTACACCGCCGAAGTTGTGGCAGCACCACAGTTAAGCCGTAATGGTGTGGTGTTGGGTAGGGGAGCGTCGAGTTGCCGGAGAAGCTGCCGTGTGAACGAGTGGTGGAGGCGATTCGAGTGAGAATGCAGGCATGAGTAGCGAAAGACGGGTGAGAAACCCGTCCACCGGATGACCAAGGGTTCCAGGGCTAGGCTAATCCGCCCTGGGTAAGTCGGGACCTAAGGCGAGGCCGACAGGCGTAGTCGATGGACAACCAGTTGATATTCTGGTACCGACACACAACCGACAGTACCAAAACACACGATACTAACCCCGTGATGATCCCGTCAGGCCTTCGGGCCTGTGGTTGGGTTTGAGTGGGGGACCTGAGTGTGGAGTCGGTAAGCGTGAGGTGTGACGCAGAAAGGTAGCCAGGCCGTGCGATGGTAGTCACGGTCTAAGGTTGTAGCACGTGGGGGTAGGTAAATCCGTCCCCACATAG
>NZ_JAWRYQ010000049.1:0-381 GCF_046534565.1 Brevibacterium sp. SIMBA_078 | reverse complement strand
ATAAATTGATAAATTGTATAGTGGTTGTTATATTGGTGGCATCAGATAAGTCGTAGGAACGCATTATATACGACTGAATATCATACTTAAGGGTTAATTAAAGATAAAAATCCCTATGATCAATATATGTATAAATAACTTATGTATAAATAATTAAAGAGGCCGCCATGCAAGTTCATTCTTTTTTAGATAGAGATACAGAAACCTATACCCACGTACTTGCTGATACTGAGCAAAAATTATGCGCCATTGTCGATCCTGCTTAGCTTTAATTATAACGACGAAGCCGAAAACGAGCAGCAGCTGCGAGCTAGGGTATTAGTCGCTTGCGATGGACGCGACTCTACAGTACGCCAACTGCTAGATATCGGTACAACCACT
>NZ_JAWRYQ010000048.1:0-382 GCF_046534565.1 Brevibacterium sp. SIMBA_078 | reverse complement strand
AGCAACAAATGTACCTAAAAAGTACCGTACTGGACGATTAAATAACCTAAACATCATTGAAGGGCAAAATCCTGAAGCCTACAATGTAGCAAAAATGTATGTGAATAACATTTTGGACTATGTGAATGAAGGTGTAGGACTATTCCTATATTCGATTCCCAATGCTACTAACAAACTAGGAACAGGGACAGGGAAAACAACCGTAGCTACTACTCTAATCAACGAGTATACAATTGCAAGGGTAAAGCTTCATGCTAGTGGTAAAAAGCGAATAGAGGTACAACCAGCGTTATTTGTGAGGGCATCAGAATTTCAGAATACCTATAATTCACAGTTTAGAGGTACTGAAGAACAGCGTATGTCTGCAAGTGAAAAATATTAC
>NZ_JAWRYQ010000047.1:0-383 GCF_046534565.1 Brevibacterium sp. SIMBA_078 | reverse complement strand
CAGCATGACTGTAAATCAGTTCTGCTGTTTCTGTGACAATTTGTTTTGCTCGATCTATGACTTTGCGCTCAAATTTCTCAACCGTTTTCGCCATTTGCTTAGCCCATTTTCCGCTTACCTCAGCCATTAAGCACCTCTGAAACTTGGCATTTGAGACACATGATTTCATGCTCCCCGCCTTGATCTATAGGACTTGATTTCAATGTGAGTATTTTATTTTCGTATTTAATTCGCATGGTGTTGTCAATGTCTTCTCTATACTCGAAATAAACATTGTGATCAACTGGGTTTTGAAGCTGTTGTGCTTGATAAAATTCTCCCGATTTAACACTCGTCACTCGTGCGGGTATTGTAAGTTGGTCCACATGCTTCTCTGTGAAACC
>NZ_JAWRYQ010000046.1:0-384 GCF_046534565.1 Brevibacterium sp. SIMBA_078 | reverse complement strand
CGCTTCACATTTTAGCCAACTGTTACTAACCACTTATGGCAGCGTTATGAGATAAGGAATATATGCATCAGATTAAGTACTCAGCAAATCCATATCTTTATAAGATTGTATTAGATAGTGAATATAAATTATCTGACGCGGACATAAGTAAATTTAAGAAGACGGTGAATCAAGGTGTCGCTGTTTATGGTTTCACACCCAATATTATAATAATTTCTAATTCGCATTATGCTTACTGGGACTCCATTTCGTTGTTTGAAAAAGCTATGGACACAGGTAAGTTAGCTATTTGTAGTAATGATAATTTAGATGATGTTATTAAAAATATCTCTACTGAATTTGCACCTATTAATGTAAAGCAGTTTGGTAAGGACAATATTATAG
>NZ_JAWRYQ010000045.1:0-388 GCF_046534565.1 Brevibacterium sp. SIMBA_078 | reverse complement strand
GTGGGCCTCTAACACAATTTCAGACAACACTATTCGAAAAGAATGATTTTAGAAGATTATTGTCAGATTTAAATAAAGCAAATAAATCTCATGTATTAGAAGAAAGTGTTTTTCACAAAGTTTTCGAAAAATTCTGGCCAGAATTTGAAGAAAAGGTTGAAAAAATTATAGAAAAAAGTTTTTCAAGAAACAGTAATTTAAGTGATTTACGTTCAGATAGAGAGCTTCTTGAAGAAGTACTTAGTCTATCAAGAGCATTGGCTATAGAAAAGTCTGGTGGATTTAAAGCCAATGATGAACTAAATAAACTAATATCTAATTTCCTTTCGGCATTTGATGCTATATTTGATATGGACTGGGAACATACAAAGGAATGTTTAATTGATAG
>NZ_JAWRYQ010000015.1:0-656 GCF_046534565.1 Brevibacterium sp. SIMBA_078 | reverse complement strand
CTTGTTCGTATTGATGAAGAAGATGATGACATAGCAAATGAAACGTTTGAAGTGATGGCTCGTTGGCATGTTGGAATCAAGAACTATGTAATATAATGTTTTTGTATTTATATAAAATAATATAAAAGGTGGATAATTTTATGAAAAAACTATTCTATTTATTTCTTTTTTTGTATATAATATTGGTTATTTTTCTAAATTTTGTATATGATTTTAGTAACGTAACTTTAACGTTTTTACTAGCTATATACGTTATAGCTCTTATTGTTTATAGCTTGTTGAAGCGTATAAAAAAGGAGTAGTTATAGTGAGTTTTAAGAAAAAAACAATTAAATTACTTTTAGTTTTATCTTTTTCATTGTCTTCTGCTTCGGTTTTTCTTCCAAATAATGCAGACGCTAGATGATGAGGTGGCCAATGAGACGTTTGAAGTCATGGCTCATTGGCACATTGGTATTAAGAATTACATAATTAGTTCCTGAATTTTAAGGAGAAATTAAGATTGCTATTGTCCAGTGGTGAATATTGTTTATGTGACTATTGTTGTAAAGTGCATCTAGTATCATGAGTTTTGCTCTGTATTCATCTTCGTTATTTTCCTCGACTAGATTCCATGCTTTTTTGTACCAGACAAGAGCTTTGTCAGTTTTTCGACT
>NZ_JAWRYQ010000044.1:0-390 GCF_046534565.1 Brevibacterium sp. SIMBA_078 | reverse complement strand
CAGTACCTGTTACTTTTTCCGGTATTGGTCCAGGTCCAATTGCTATCTTTTATGTAGCTGTCTTAGCAAAGCAGTGCATAGCTCTCTCATTATGAAAATATCCTTCTTGTTCAGCGACAACAAAAAAGCCGATATCAATATGCCCATGGTTTACGTCTTCATATTTCTCATACTGATCACCACGAGTATCATAACTGTAATTCCATTCGCATGTTCCATCACTCAAATAAATTAAGTTATTTATGAAAAAATCACTAATGTTAGTAATTATGTTTTGATATTTTTCTACACCACCAAGCCATTTATCTAAATAGATCATTGCTGTAGCCATAGCAAAGTTATGATTATGAGCTAATGGGTTATTAAATAAGCCACGATCGTCCATGTACA
>NZ_JAWRYQ010000043.1:0-392 GCF_046534565.1 Brevibacterium sp. SIMBA_078 | reverse complement strand
CATCTGCCCCACCTTCGGCGGCTGGCTCCATAAAGGTTACCTCACCGACTTCGGGTGTTGCAAACTCTCGTGGTGTGACGGGCGGTGTGTACAAGGCCCGGGAACGTATTCACCGCGGCATGCTGATCCGCGATTACTAGCGATTCCGGCTTCATGTAGGCGAGTTGCAGCCTACAATCCGAACTGAGAACGGTTTTATCGGATTAGCTCCCCCTCGCGGGTTGGCGACCGTTTGTACCGTCCATTGTAGCACGTGTGTAGCCCAGGTCATAAGGGGCATGATGATTTGACGTCATCCCCACCTTCCTCCGGTTTGTCACCGGCAGTCTCCTTAGAGTGCCCAACTTCATGATGGCAACTAAGAACAAGGGTTGCGCTCGTTGCGGGACTTA
>NZ_JAWRYQ010000005.1:0-354820 GCF_046534565.1 Brevibacterium sp. SIMBA_078 | reverse complement strand
CGGTAGCTAAGCCCATTCGCGCTGATGGTACTGCAACTTGGTGGTTGTGGGAGAGTAAGTGACTGCCGCAATATTTTGTTGAGAGGCTCTGCTTCTGATCTTCGGGTCAGGGGCAGGGCCTCTTCTTTTATTCACATGTGGGTTGTTTGTTTTCGTGGGTGGGTGTGATGGGTGTGCTTGGTGCTACCTGACGGGGGCGCAGCAACCTGGCGCCAGGTAGCTGGGCCCCCGTCAGGTAGTAAATGGGAGGAAGGTATGGAGACGAAGACAATTGACGCTCTCAGAGCCGAGCTTGCTCGCGACGGCGAGGTTGCGATCGGGTTCAATCGGACGAAGCAGTTTCTGCGTAATCCTGCCGGTTTTCTCGGGCTGCGCCGTTCCTCCCCGCCCTCACCACAGGTGATCGTCAACAACTTCGGTCTGTGGGCCGCCGTGGACGGATTCCCCGAAGGCGGCGTGCCATGGGCCCGTATTCTCGAAGTCCACATCACCAAGGTGAACGTCAGCTCGTATATCGATGTGAGCATCAGAACTCCCGATACGCCTGACCGCCGGCGGACGCTGCGTCTGCCGCATATGCTCACGGTCGATCCGGAGGTTCTGGCCAAGTGGATCGTCATGGAACTGATGGAACGCGGCAACCCGATCTGACTTTCGTCCAGACAGTCCAATGACGTCTTTCAACCCGGTGTCGTCCTGAGGAGATCCCTTCCGGATGGTAGGCGACGCGTTCTCCCACCGAAGCTCAAATGCTTGTCCATATTTGTGTTGCATGTCACGATGAAGTTGTCCGCTGCGCCGGATGCAAGTGAATAGCGACATCCGAATAGACAGCAAGGGAGAGACCGCATGAACGCATCAACCATCATCTGGATCGTCGTCGCCATTGTCGTGGTTCTGATCATCGTCGGCATCATCATCGCAGTCAGCCGAAAGGCGACGGCGAAGAAGCGCGAACACCAGCGGCAAGAGGCCGCCCAGATTCGACAGGAAGCTGCCGAATCCGAACATGATGTTCGTGCTCGAGAGGCCGAAGTCGAGAAACAGAGGGCAGAGGCAAAGCGCGCAAAAGCCGAAGCCGATGCTCGAGCTGCTGAAGCTGATCGTCAGGCGGCACAGGCCGAGCAGCTGGATTCTCAGGCTGCGAAACGCGAAGAAGCTGTGAAAGCCGAACGGCTCGAGCACGACCGCAGGTTGAAACATGCCGACGAACTGGACCCGGATACACCTCGTGGTGCCGATGACGCTCGTCGTGCAGACAACTCGGGTCCGGCTGGGGCGGCTGGGGCTCATGGGATGTCGGCGAACCACCAGACTGAGCACCGTCCCGACGAAACCGCACCGCAGACCGGGCGGCGGCCTGACGAACCGGTACAGCGAACCGATGTACGCCATGAACCGCATGTACGGCCGGACGCACCTCGTCAGGACCATCATGGTTATCGTGATGACGCCTATGCCGAACAGCCTGCTCGGCAGGACGCGCCGCGTCCGGACCAGCCTGGCCCTCAGGAACCCGTGCGCCGCGATCCGTACGCGGAGCAGGACATCCGCGCGGACCAACAGCCGCCGGAAAACGGAGTCCGGCCCCACGCCGAGGAACCGCTGGCCGAGGAGTACGATCCTCGAGTCGGCCAACGCGGCACTCAAGACCCATACGCTCGCGGCGATCGGAGGGTGGATCCGCTCGATGACGGAGGGGACCCCGAAGCTCCGAGGCACTGACACATCGTCGGCTAGAGTCAGATGAGACGGTGCCCGAACCACCCACGGTTCGGGCACCGTCTCGTTGGTCTCGGACCTCCGGGCACTGCAAGCGATCGTGATTCGCATGGGAAGGCCGCCTCCGCGCGGGTTCTCGCTCGCGCGCAGCGAGACGTATTCGTGACAAGCGGTTGCGTTGAAATCGATTGATGCTTCTGTAGTGTGTACGGCAAGATCCTAAGGAAGGCACCCCATGCTCGATAAGCTGCACGACGCACTTCGACTCCGCACCAACCCGGCCATCTTCTTCTCCTCAGCGGCCGTGATCATCATCTTCGTCCTCGGGACGATCTTCTTCACCGATCAGCTCGACGCAGGCGTCTCGGTCGCCTCGGATTGGCTGCTGACGAACCTCGGCTGGTTCTACATCCTCGGCGTCACCGTCTTCGTCGCGTTCCTCATCTACATCGCCGCCTCCCGCTACGGGCGAGCGAAACTCGGCCCTGACGACGAACCGCCGGAGCATTCCAACGGCGCCTGGTTCGCCATGCTCTTCGCCGCCGGCATCGGCTCGATCCTCATGTTCTGGGGCGTTGCCGAACCCGTCAGCCACTTCGGCGATCCACCGCGGGCTTCCCTCGGCATCGAACCGGGCACGCCTGCTGCCGCGGTCGATGCCATGAACTTCACGTACTATCACTTCACCCTGCACACCTGGGCGATCTTCACCCTGCCCGCGCTGTGCTTCGCCTACTTCATCCACAAGAGGAACCTGCCGCCGCGCGTGAGCTCGATCTTCCAGCCCATCCTCGGTGAGAAGATCCACGGTCCCATCGGCAAGACAATCGATGTCGTCGCCATCATCGGCACCGTCTTCGGCATCGCCGTTTCGATCGGTCTGGGCACGCTGCAGATCAACGGCGGTCTCGCCCAGGTCATCGGCATCCCCGAGAACGCTCTGTGGCAGCTGATCATCATCGGCGTCGTCTGCGGACTCGCCACGATCTCGGTCTCGCTGGGCCTCGACAAAGGCATCAAGGTCCTGTCGAACCTCAACATCGTCGTGGCTGTGCTGCTGCTCGTCTTCATCGTCGTCTTCGGCCCGACGCTGTTCATGGCCAAGGGCGTTTTCGAATCTCTCGGCACCTACATCCAACAGCTGCCCGAACTCGCGCTGTGGAACGACACATTCGCCAACACCGGCTGGCAGAACACCTGGACGGTCTTCTACTGGGCGTGGACGATCACCTGGTCGCCGTTCGTCGGCATCTTCATCGCCCGCATCTCCCGCGGACGCACCATCCGCCAGTTCGTCATCGGCGTGCTCGCCATCCCCTCCGCCTTCTCGATCCTGTGGTTCGGCATCTTCGGCTACGCCTCATTCGACATCGAGCTCAACCAAGGCGGAGGACTGGTCGACCGAGTCGTCGATCAGGGAGACATCCCGGGAGCGCTGTTCGCGTTCCTCGACCACTACCCGCTGGCAGGGCCCGTGTCGGTGATCGCAATCGTCCTCGTGGTGATCTTCTTCGTCACCTCGGTGGACTCCGCGGCGCTCGTCGTCGACACGATGAACAACGGTCACGAAGACTTCAACCCGCTGCCGCAGCGCATCTTCTGGGCCCTTGCCGTCGCCGTCGTCACTGCGGCACTGCTCGTGTTCTCCGGCTCCGGCGGACTCGAAGCGCTGCAGTCGACGATCATCCTCGTCGGGCTGCCGTTCTTCATCATCGCCTACTTCCAGATCTACGCTCTCATGCGAGCCCTGCGCGAGGATGCGGGCGTTCTGCCGCGGGTGCGCATGCGCCGTTGGAAGAAGGTCCTGCCACCCGAGGAGGTCGAACGCCGACAGGGCGGAGACGAACAGTTCGGCCACGAATACGACGATGATGAGGAGGTCGTCACCGAACCCGAAGCAGTCGAACCGGCACCGAAGTTCCGTGACCCCTATGTCGAAATCCCTCGCGAGAAGAAGGGACGCCGTGAGGGGACGCTGGCCAGCCGCACGGGCAGCCGTGCGACCAGCCACGGTCAAGGTAAGGGCGGCGACGCCGACACCGACTGCGGCGGCTGACCGAGCTCGGGCATGACGAAGGGGGCGCTGCGATCGCAGCGCCCCCTTCGTTTCGGGTCTGGGCCGAAGTTCCCACTCAGGTCATCGAATCAGCGCTGGGCCGCCTCGGTGATCGGGGATTCAGACGATCGGGTCAGATCACTGCCCGTTCTTGATCATCTCCGCGCACTTCTCGCCCATCATCATCACGGTGATGTTCGGGTTGACCGTGGTGATTTCCGGCATCGCCGAGGCGTCGACGACGCGCAGACGATTGACGCCCTTGACTCGCAGCTGCGGATCCAGCGGCGACATCTCGTCATCGGCAGCTCCCATACGCACCGTGCCGACCGGGTGGTAGACGGTGTTGTGGGTGCGGGTGATGTAGTCGGCGATCTGCTCGTCGGTCTGGACGTCCTTGCCGGGGAACAGCTCCTCGCCGGCCCACTCGGACATGGCGTCCTGGGAGACGATCTCGCGGGCCTTCTTGATGCCGGCGACCATGACGCGCAT
Organism: Brevibacterium sp. SIMBA_078; assembly: GCF_046534565.1. Taxonomy (NCBI): domain Bacteria; kingdom Bacillati; phylum Actinomycetota; class Actinomycetes; order Micrococcales; family Brevibacteriaceae; genus Brevibacterium; species Brevibacterium sp. SIMBA_078. Next base: position 350,550 of record NZ_JAWRYQ010000005.1, on the reverse strand, counting down.
GTCATGGCCCTCCGGGTCGGTGAAGTAGCGGGGATCGACCTTCGGCTTGTCACGGAAGTCCTTCGAGCGCAGGCGCACGGTGCCGCGCGACTTCGCATGAGTGACATTCGGGGTGAGGCAGAAGGAGTTCTCCGAGGTCTTGTAACCCTGACGCAGGGTGTGCATATCGAAGGGCACCGAGCCGTAGTGCATCATCAGGTCCGGACGATCGAGGCCCTCCTCGGTGGGGGAGAAGATGCCGATCTCCCACCACTGGGTGGAATCCTCGACCATCGGCTTCTTGGCCTCCCAGGAGATGACGCCCTCCGGGTGATCGCCCAGGTGCTCGCCGACTCCCGGCGAATCCACGCGAGCCTCAATGCCGACCTCGGCGAGGTGGGCCTTCGGACCGATGCCCGAGAGCATGAGCAGCTGCGGGGTGTTGATCGCGCCGGAGGAGACGATGACTTCCTTCTTCGCCTCGATCCGGTTGGTCTTGCCGAAGGCATTGTTGACTACGAGCACAGCCGTGCAGTTGTCGTCCTCGTCGAACTCGAGCTCCTTGGCCTGAGTATCGGTGAGGATCGTGAGGTTCTCACGATCGAGGATCGGGTGGAGGTAGGACACCGAGGAGGACGACCGGGTGCCGTCATCCTTGCGGTTGACCTGGAAGAAGTTCGCACCGTTGATGACGGTCTGACCCTCGTTGAACTGCACGCGAGGGATGCCGGCCTGCTCGCAGGCGTCGAGGAGCGCGACACCACAGGGATCGACCGGGGGCACGTTCATCAGACGGACCGGGCCGTCGTGGCCGTGGTGGTCGCCGGGCAGCTCATTGTTCTCGAGCTTCTTGTACAGGCCGAAGGTGTCCTTCGAACCCCATCCGGCTGCACCGTGCTTCTCTTCCCACTCATCGAGATCCTCGCGCGGAGCCCAGAAGGCGATGCACGAGTTGTGGGACGAGCAGCCGCCGAGCACCTTGGCGCGGGCGTGGCGCATGTGCGAGTTGCCGTTCTCCTGCTCTTCGATCGGGTAGTCCCAGTCGTAGCCGGATTCGAGGAGCTCCATCCAGCGGTTGAGCTCGAGGACGACGTCCTTGTCCGTGTCAGTGGGGCCGGCCTCGAGGAGTCCGACGGTGACTTCGGGGTCCTCGCTCAGCCGGGCCGCGACCGCTGCGCCGGCAGAGCCGCCGCCGACGACGACGTAATCAAAGCTATGAGTAGTTTTCACTGTTCATCTCTCCTTGTACTGAGGTATGCGTCTACAGGCTGCGGCGGATCACTTGGAGTGATCGGGGAACCAGCCGGTGACTGCCGGCTCGAGGTTCTGATAGATGTGCTTGGCTTCCTGGTACTCGGCCAGACCCGTGGGTCCGAGCTCGCGCCCGAAGCCGGACTGCTTGTAACCGCCCCATTCGGCCTGCGGCAGGTAGGGGTGGAAGTCGTTGATCCAGATGGTGCCGTGGCGCAGACGCTGAGCGACCAGCTGGGTCTTGCCCGCATCCTGGCTCCACACCGCTCCGGCCAGACCGTAGTAGGTGTCATTGGCGATCTCGACAGCCTCATCGACGGTGGAGAAGGTCTCGACGGTGACGACGGGACCGAAAGCCTCGTCGGAGACGACCGACATTCCGCGCTTGACCTGGTCGAGCACGGTCGGCAGGTAGTAGAACCCGTTCTCCAGGTCACCCTCGCCGAACTTGCCGCCGCAGCGCAGACGCGCACCCTCGGCGATGCCCTTCTCCACATAGGCGTGCACCTTATCGCGGTGTGCTGCGGAGATGAGGGGACCGGTCTCGGCGTTCTCGTCGAAGGGTCCGCCGAGTCGGATCTGCTCGGCACGCTCGACAAGGCGGTTGACGAACTCCTCGGCGATGGATTCCTCGACGATGAGTCGGGCACCGGCCGAGCACACCTGCCCGGAGTGGACGAAAGCGCCGTTGAGAGCATTGTCCAGAGCCGCATCGAAGTCGGCATCGGCGAAGATGACGTTCGGGTTCTTGCCGCCGAGTTCGAGGGCGATCTTCTTGATCGAGTCGGCGGCGTTGCGGAACAGCAGGCGACCGGTGACGAGGCCACCGGTAAACGAGACCATGTCGATGTCCTCGTGCGTCGACAGCGGGGCACCGGCATCGGCGCCCGCACCGAGGATGAGGTTGCCGACTCCGGCCGGCAGACCGAGCTCTTCGAGCACCTGCATGGTGAGGATCGCGGTGTGCGGGGTGAGCTCGGCAGGCTTGAGGATGAAGGTGTTGCCGGCGGCGATGGCCGGGGCGATCTTCCACGCGGCCTGCAGCAGCGGGTAGTTCCACGGGGTGATGAGCGCGCAGACGCCGACGGGCTCGTGCACGATCTTCGACGCCACGGTGTCGGTGCCGGCGTCGACGACGCGGCCGGCATCGTTTGCCGCGAGCTTGCCGAAGTAATCGAAGCAGTTCGCGATGTCGTCCATGTCGATCTGCGATTCGACGAAGCGCTTGCCGGTGTCGAGGGACTCGGCACGCGCGAATTCGTCCTTGCGCTCACGCAGAGCGGCGGCGAACTTCAGCAGCAGATCGCCGCGTTCGCTGGCGGGGACGGAGGACCAGACGCCGGAGTCGAAGGCACGGCGAGCGGCCTTGATCGCCAGCTCGGTATCTTCGGGGCTGGCTTCGTCCACCTCGGCGACGAAGCTGCCGTCGGCCGGGTTATGGATCTTTCGGGTTCCACCGTTGACGGCTGAAACCCACTGTCCGTCGATGAAGAGTGTGTTTGGCACGATTTCTCCTATTCCTAGCGGGTGAACGGTTGTGCGATCTGAAGGGCCGAACGCGCAGTCGCGGCAGTGGAGCCTGAGGTGTCGGGGAGTTTCCGAACTGCCGCGGAACTGCCGTTTGACCTGCGACTCGAACTGCTCCGGCGGCATTCATGCACATGCTTCCGGCAATCACAATAGGCGAAGTCAGGGGCCGAATGCGCAATCGAATGATGCTGGTCACACCGGCAAGTGATCTTGGTCATCACGTGGCGAGGGACGGCGGCTGCACTGGGGGACAGGCAGGCGCTAACCGCGCTGGGGGACGGGCAGGCAACTGGGCCGGAAATTCTGATCGTGGAATCGCGGAGACATCCGTCATCCGCACAATGAGTTTCCACGTCAGGTGTCATTCGTCCCCTGGTGTCGAGGCGGCGCGGACATCCGCTGCCGCCGAACCTCTTCGATTGCCGTCGGCCGTTCCACTGGATTCGCCTTGATTCTAACAGAGTGCTGAGGCGGTGACCTGGGCGTTGACCCATAGAACAGCGGGCACGGTGCTGAGGGGAATCGAGGTGCTGACGTGTCCCCGCCCACACGGCGACGAGGCGGTGAGTGGACTAGAATATAGCGGAACACCGAAAAGACTTCATAGGGAGAATCGTGGCCCAAGGGGATTCGCGAGACAGCCAGGACAACCGCCGCGCAGATGGCGGTCACCGCTCAGATCGCGACAACAATCGCAACCGTCGACCGGACAACCGGGACGGCCGCGGGCCACGCCAGTCCGACCGCAGGGGCGGCTACCAGGGCAATCGTCGCAACGATGATGATCGTCGGGGCGGCTTCAACCGAGATCGCCGTGATGGTGATGATCGCCGAGGTGGGTACCAAGGTAACCGTCGCAACGACGACGACCGTCGTGGCGGGTACCAAGGCAATCGTCGTAATGACGATGACCGTCGCGGTGGGTATCAGGGTAACCGTCGCAATGACGACGATCGCCGAGGTGGGTACCAAGGTAACCGTCGCAACGATGATGATCGTCGGGGCGGCTTCAACCGTGACCGTCGCGACGGTGACGACCGCCGAGGCGGCTATCAGGGCAATCGTCGGAACGATGATGATCGTCGGGGCGGCTTCAACCGGGACCGCCGTGATGGTGATGATCGTCGCGGTGGTTACCAGGGCAACCGCCGGAACGATGGCGACCGCCGAGGCGGCTTCAACCGTGATCGTCGTGACGATGACGACCGCCGAGGCGGCTACCGCGGAAACCGACGGGACGACAACCGCGGAGGCCGCGGCGGCTACGGTCGCAACGACAACGACCGCCGTGCATCCCGCAAGACCGACACCGGCGACTACGCACGCGAACAGCGTGCCCGCCGTCCGCGCATTCAGGAACCCGAGATTCCCGAGGGCGTCACCGGCCGTGAACTCGACAAAGAGATCTCGTCACAGCTGCGCTCCCTCGACAAAGAGAACGCCGACATGGTCGCCAAGCACCTCGTCGCCGCAGGCGGGCTGCTCGACCTCGACCCGGAACGCGCCCACGAACACGCCAAGGCCGCTATGGCCCGCGCCGGTCGTGTCGCCGTCGTCCGCGAAGCACTCGGCATCGCCGCGTACTACGTGGAGAACTATGACGAAGCCGTCCGCGAACTGCGCACCCATCGCCGCATCTCCGGTTCGAATGACAACATCGCGCTGATCGCCGACGCCGAACGCGGTCGCGGCAAGCCCGAGAAGGCCATCGAGCTGCTGAAGAACGCAGAAGAGCTCGACCTCGACAACGACACCCGCACCGAACTCGTCATCGTCGCGGCCGGCGCCAAGTCCGACCTCGACGACATCGCCGGTGCGCGCCGACTCATCGAAGCCGAGGACTTCACCCAGAAGCCCGGCGGCGGACTGGTCCGTCTCATGGCCGCCTACGCCGAGGTGCTGCGCATCGACGGCGAAACGGAACTCGCCGACAAGTACGAAGAGCTCTCCCGCCGGACCGCCAAGGCGACCGGCACCCTCTTCGGCGACGAAGAGCCCGACCTCAACGCCGGCGTCGAAATCGAAACGGTGGAAGAAGTCGAGGACGAGCCCGAAGCCGCCGAAGCCGAGGAGCCGCAGGTGGAATCCGACGCTGTTGACGCTTCCGCGGAGGGAGCAGAAGCTGGGGCCGACACCGAGGCTCCAGCCGCAGCGCCGAAGTCGAAGACACATGTCTCGGCAAAGGAACTGAAGTCGGTCAAGGTCTCCGACGATGAGATCGAAGCCGAACTCGACGAGATCCTCGCCGATGCAGAAGCCGACGCCGACACAGGCTCCGAGCCCGACGCAACAGCAGCCGAGGCCGACGGAGAGCAGTGACACTGACCGCCGAACAGCACAACTCAGCAGATGGGCGCCTGCCCGAATCATCGGGCACGCCCATCGACTGCGTCCTGTTCGACCTGGACGGAGTCGTCTACCACGGCACCCACGCCGTCGATGGCGCCGTCGACGGCATCAATTGGCTCCACTCCCAGTCGATCCCGGTCAACTACGTCACGAACAACGCCACTCGCACGGCCGCAGCCACCGCCGAGAAGATCACCGGAATGGGCGTCGACGCCTCTGCGGACGAAGTGACCACCTCGGCGCAGGTGCTCGCCGAACGCTTAGCCGAACGTTTCGGGCCGGGCGCCCGCGTCCACCTCCTCGGCACGACCGGACTGCGGGTCGCACTCGAAGAGGCGGGTCTCGAGATCACCGACTCACTCGACGCGTCACCCGTTGCCGTCGCTCAGGGACTCGACCCGGAGATCGACTACGCGAAGATCGTCCGCACCTGCGAAATCATCCGCTCGGGCGCCGAATGGTGGGCGAGCAACCCCGACTTCTCCCTCCTCACAGAAACCGGGAAAGTCCCCGGCAACGGTGCCTTCGTCGATCTCATCGCCCGACTCACCGACGCCGCCCCAGTCATCGTCGGCAAACCTGCACCGCACATGATGAACTTCGCAGCCGGCCGCCTCGGCGCGCACCGGCCCCTCATGGTCGGCGACCGCCTCAACACCGATATCGCAGGCGGCTGTGCCGCCGGCATCGACACCGCCCTCGTCCTCACCGGAATCCACGACATCCACGATGCCCTGCGTGCCGGCCCGGAGCGTCGACCGACGTTCATCCTGCCGAATCTGCGCGGACTCGAAGCGCTCATCACCGGCACCGACCGCGGCGAGTCCGCACGGATCGAAGCCGAACTCCGCCGAGTCTGGGCAGCCATCGATGCGGTGGACACCGACGCCGAGACGGTCCTGGCTGAAGGACGCCTGCCCCGCCGGATCGGAGGGGACGAATGAGCGAGACCCCGACACCCGGCCCAGGACCCGGAACGACTCCCGGCACGAACTCGACTTCGATACTCGGCCCTGCTTCTGCCCCGACGCCCGCCTCGGTGAGCGGGGACGTGCCGATCGAGACCTGGCGGTCCAGCCTCGCCGAGGCCAAAGAAGCACCGGCGGCCGAGCGGCACGAACTTCTCAACTCCCTGCTGGGCGACCTCGACGCGCAGGTGGGCTCCTTGTGAGCAGACTCGACCGGGCACTCGTCGATCGCGGGCTGCTGAACTCGCGCTCTCGCGCCGCCCGCGAAATCGCCGCCGGTCGCGTCAGCGTCAACGGCCGCACCGCGACCAAGGCCTCCCAAGACGTGAGAGCCACCGACGATGTCTCCGTCACCGAACCCGACCCCTGGGTCGCCCGCAGCGCCCACAAACTCCTCGGCGCGCTCGAGGCTTTCGACCTCACCGACCGACTCAATGATCTGACAGCCCTCGATGCAGGCGCCTCCACCGGAGGCTTCACCCAAGTCCTCCTCCATCACGGTGTCGCACACGTCTGGGCCGTCGACGTCGGCCACGATCAACTCGCGACTGTCCTCCGCGACGACCCGCGCGTCCACGTCCGCGAAGGACTCAACCTCCGCGAACTGACCGACTCCGACGTGCCGACCGTCGACCTCGTCGTCGCCGACGTCTCCTTCATCTCTCTGCGCCTGCTCATCGGACCGCTGCTGGCCGCGACCGCCGCGACGGGGGAACTCCTCCTCATGGTCAAACCCCAATTCGAACTGGCACGAGCATCGCTGGACAAACACGGCGTCGTCGCCAGCAGGGAGAAACGCCGCCGTGCCATCGACTCCGTCCTCGACGCCGTGAGACAACACGCCGGACGCGTCACCGACATCGCACCCTCACCGCTGCCGGGCCCCAGCGGGAACCGAGAGTACTTCCTGCGTGTTCGCCCAGGCCGAACACATCACCAGTCCGATAGGCTCGATCAAGCAGACATCCCCGCCCACCTGGACGAAATGATGAGAGGAGAGTCGTGACCAGACACATCATGGTGCTGCTGCACCCCCAACGTGATGAGTCGGCCGTGGCCGCCGTCAGCGTGTTCAAGGCCCTCCTCGACGACGGAGTCACCCCCGTCGTCCTCTCCGACGAGATCGTCGGCATCCGCGCCCGTCAGGCCGAGGCCGTCGACGACGAACCCATCCTCAACCACTGCGTCATCATCGACCCCTCCGAACTCGGTGAGTGGAAGAACGCCTGCGAACTCGTCATCGTCCTCGGCGGCGACGGCACGATCCTGCGCGCCGCCGAACGCTTCCACGGGTCCGGTGCCCCGCTCATGGGCATCAACTTGGGCCATGTCGGCTTCCTCGCCGAAAGTGAGAAGGAAGACCTCGCCGAGGCGGTCCACCGCGCCTCCCAACGTGACTATTCCGTCGAGGAGCGGCTCGCGCTCGACGTGTCCGTGTGGCACGAAGGCGAGAACATCTTCAATGCCTGGGCACTCAACGAGGTAACCATCGAGAAGACCTCGAAATCCCGGATGATCGACGTCGTCCTCGGCGTCGACGCCCGCCCCGTGTCCTCCTTCGGTTGCGACGGCGTCATCCTCGCCACCCCCACCGGCTCGACCGCGTACTCGTTCTCCGCCGGCGGACCCATCGTCTGGCCCGAAGTCGAAGCACTCATCCTCGTCCCGATCTCCGCCCACGCCCTGTTCTCCAAACCGCTCGTCGTCAACCCGACCTCCCGCCTCGGCGTGGAGATCTCCCAGATGAACCCCGAATTCTCAGCCGTGCTGTGGTGCGACGGCCGCCGCGCCCTCGAACTGCCGTCCGGGGCCCGCGTGGAAGCCACCCGCTCGAAGTCACCGATCCGACTCGCCCGCCTCCACACCGGCCCCTTCACCGACCGACTGGTCGCGAAGTTCCGCCTGCCCGTCTCCGGCTGGCGAGGACCGATCAAGGAGGCCTGAATGATCTCCGAACTGCGCATCTCCCACCTCGGCGTCATCGCCGAAGCCGCCGTCGAACTCGACACCGGCTTCACCGTCGTCACCGGTGAGACCGGTGCGGGAAAGACCATGTTCGTCTCCGCCCTGTCCCTGCTCATGGGCCGCAAGGTCGGCTCCGGAGTCGTGCGCAAAGGCGCAGAGAAAGCCGAAGTCGAAGGCATCTTCACCGATGTGGCCGAACCCGTGCGCGAACGCATCGAAGAGGCCGGCGGCAGCGCCGACGACGAAGCGATCATCTCCCGCACCGTCGCGCTCAAGGGCCGCGCCCGAGCCACGGCCGGCGGTCGCACCGTGCCGATCTCCGTGCTCACCGACATCTCCTCAGACCTCATCACCCTCCACGGCCAGTCCGAACAGCTGCGCCTCAAAGGCGCCGCCCAACAGCGTCACCTTCTCGACGCCGCCGGTGGCACTGCACTCGCCGAGGTGGCCGACCGTTACCGTGCCGCCTTCGAGAACTGGCGCGAGACCGAAGCCCGCGTCAGCCGCATCAAAGACTCCACCGCCGCCCGCCGCGAACGCATCCTGTGGCTGCGCGGCTGCCTGGAGACCATCGACAAGGTCCGCCCCGAACCCGGCGAAGACGAGACCCTGGCCGCACAGTCGGCGAAACTCGGCGCCGCCGCCGAGATCACCCGCGCCGTCGGCGCCGCCCACGACCTGCTGCTCGGTTCCGAGATCGACGATGCCGGCGCCGCCGTCGACCTCGTCCACCAGGCCATCAGCACGATCGCCGATGTCGAAGGCTCCGACAAAGAACTCGTCACCATCCGCGAAGCCCTCGGCGACGCCGTGCTGCGCCTGTCCGACTCCGCCGCGGAACTGTCCTCCTACCTCTCCGGATTCGACGAACTCGGCGAAACCTCGCTGGAAGAGACCGAAGCACGCCGCGCGGAACTCGGCACCCTGGCTCCCTACGGCCAAGACGTCGCCGAAGTCCTCGACTTCGAAACCCGCTCGGCCGCGGAGCTCGCCGAACTCGAAGCCGAGGACCGCGACCTCGACGGACTCGACGCCGAACTCGACGGGGCTCGCGAGACCATGGAGGCGGCCGCCTCGGCGCTCACCGAGATCCGCAAGGCCACCGCGGACGAATTCTCCGCAGCGGTCAGCGAAGAACTCACCGCCCTGTCGATGCCGAAAGCCACGGTCGCCTTCAAGATCTCTGAACGTGAACCCACCACCCACGGGGCCGACGACGTCCGGCTGACCTTCGCCGCCCACGAATCCTCGATCCCCGACGACATCGCGAAGATCGCCAGCGGCGGTGAGCTCTCCCGTGTCATGCTCGCCATCGAAGTCGTCAGAGCCGCCAGCGAATCCATCCCCACCTACGTCTTCGACGAAGTCGACGCCGGAGTCGGCGGCAAAGCGGCCGTGGAGATCGGCCGCCGGCTGGCCAAACTCGCCCGGAACGCCCAGGTCATCGTCGTCACCCACCTGCCGCAGGTCGCCGCCTGGGCCGACACCCATGTGACCATCGTCAAGGACGATGACGCCGAGACCGTGCGCTCGGGCGTGCAGGAACTGACCGACGAAGAACGCGTCGTCGAACTCTCCCGCATGTTGGCAGGCATGGACGACTCCGCCTCTGCGAAGGCCCACGCGGCCGAACTGCTCGACAACGCTCGGCAGGTCAAGGAGGCCGGCGTTGGCAGCAGATGAGAGAATGGGCGGACCATGAAAGTGCGCAGACACCGTGAGAACCTCACCGCACCGACCAGGTTCGGCCCCGCCCCTGCCCGCTTGGACCGACGCACGAAGAATCTGACGAAACGCCTCCAAGCAGGCGACATCGCCATCATCAAACACTCCGACATCGACCGCATCTCCGCCGAAGCCCTCGTCGCCTGCCGGCCGGCCGCGGTGATCAACGCCGACAAGTCGATCTCCGGCCGCTACCCGAACCTCGGCCCGAGCATCATCGTCGACGCCGGCATCCCCCTCATCGACGCCGCCGGAGCCGATATCTTCGACGCGGTCGACGAGAAAGCCGAGATCTCCATCGAGGGCGCCACCGTGTACGCAGGTGAAACCGAGGTGGCCACGGGAGTCCTGCAGACGTCGGAGACGATCTCCGCGGACATGCACGCCGCCGAAGCCGGAATGAACTCCGTGCTCGTGGACTTCATCGACAACACGATCGAATACATCCGCAAGGACTCCGACCTGCTCTCGGCCGAACTCGTCGTGCCGGAGGTGAAGACGAAGTTCACCGACCGGCATGTGCTCATCGTCGTCCGCGGGTACCACTACAAGGAGGACCTGGCGATGCTGGCCTCCTACATCCGCGAATACCGTCCGCTGCTCATCGGCGTCGACGGCGGAGCCGATGCCATCATCGAAGCCGGCTACCGACCGGACATGATCGTCGGGGACATGGACTCCGTGTCCGACACCGCCCTGACTTCGGGCGCCGAGATCGTCGTCCACGCCTACCGCGACGGCACCGCCCCGGGCACCGAGCGGGTCGAAGCCCTCGGAGTCGAATGCGTGGCCTTCGCGGCCTCGGGCACGAGCGAGGACATCGCCATGCTGCTCGCCGATGACAAGGGTGCCGAGCTCATCGTCGCCGTGGGCACCCACGACACCGTCATGGAGTTCCTCGACAAGGGCCGCAAGGGCATGGCCTCGACCTTCATCACCCGGCTGCGTGTGGGCTCGAAGCTCATCGACGCCAAGGGCGTGTCCCTGCTCTACCGGCAGCGCATCTCCAGCCTGCAGCTGGCCGTGCTCATCATCGCCGGACTCGTCGCTCTCGGTGTGGCGATGACCGCGACCTCGGCCGGACAGACCTTCCTCGGCCTTATCGGCGCCCAACTCGACGGCCTCTTCGGCTGGATCGGCTCCCTCTTCGGCGGCGACCCCGCAGCATCCACCGACTCCGCCGGACTCATCCAAGGACTGACCAGTGATTGATTTCCGCTACCACCTCGTCTCCCTCGTCTCGGTGTTCCTCGCCCTTGCCGTCGGCATCGTCCTCGGTGCGGGACCGCTGAAGGAACCGATCGGGGAGTCCCTGCAGAGCCAGGTCGACGCGCTGCGCTCGGACCGCGACAACCTGCGCTCCGACCTCGACGCCGCCAAGGGCAATATCGACAAGCAGAACGAATTCGTCACCGCCGCGGCCCCGGAACTCATCGACGGCACCCTCGACGGGCAGGAGGTGAGCATCATCGCCGCCCCCGAGGCTGACTCCGAACAGGTCGAAGAGGTCAGCAACCGGGTCAAGGAAGCCGACGGCACCATCGCCGGCGACGTGTCGTTCGTGCCGAACACGCTCAGCCTCGATGATTCCACCCAGTTCCTCAAGCGGCTGCGCACCGTCGTACCGAACCTGCCGAAGGACGACTCGACCGCGATCCGCGCCGCCCTCGTCATCGCCCTGACCGGTGACGCCTCGATGCTCGAAGACGAAGACGATCAGGCCGATGCGGAGAAGCAGGCGGCGAAGCTCTACGACGTCTTCGTCGAAGCCGACCGTCTGCGCACCGACACCGACCACAAGACCACTTCGCTGTTCATCGTCATCGACGATGAGAACTCGAAACTGGCCGAGGACACCGAGCCCAGCCCGAAGGCCACCGACGACAAGGGAACCCGGACCCTCGTCACCGACTTCATCACCGCACTCACCGCCGAAGCGAACTCGGTGGTTGTCGCCGGCGATGCCGGATCGGCGCAGAACGGACTCGTCAACGTGCTGCGGACGGAGAAGTCCCGCGCCAGCACCGTCGACGGGCTCGGCCTCGGCGCCGGTCCCGTCATCACCGTGCGAGCACTGGCCTCCGGAGAAGCCGGAAAGCACGGTCACTTCGGATTCGCCGAGGACGCCGAAGGCATCCTGCCGGGCAAGATCGAAGAGAAGTCGTCCGACGACACTTCGAAGGGAGACGAGAAATGATCCGCTCCATCGTCAGCACCGCCGTCGCCGGGCTCGCCGGCTTCGCCGCGACGAAAGCCGTGCTCAGATCACGGCTGCGCACCCACGATTCCGTGGTGCGCACCAACCACGCCGGACACGACGTCTCGCTCGCCGAAGGCCCTGCCGTCGCGGCGGGACTGGTGGCCGGCAGCCTACTCATCGAAGATACTCGGCAGCGGTCGGCGACCCTGTTGGCCACGGCCGCGGCGGGCAGCCTCGGTGCCGTCGATGACTTCTGCGAATCCGGATCCTCCAAAGGGCTGCGCGGTCATCTGTCGGCCCTGGCCCGCGGGGAGATCACGACCGGGGCCATCAAGGTCACCGGCATTCCGCTCGCCTCGATCGCGGCCGCCGCGATCCTGCGCAGCCGCACCCGCCCGTCCGGGCTCTTCGGCTCCACGCACTCAACTTCTGACCGACCCTGGTACGCGGCCACCGCGGATGTCATCGTCACCGGGGGAGTGATCGCGGGCTCTGCGAACCTGTTCAACCTCCTCGACCTGCGGCCCGGCCGGGCACTCAAGGCCGGAGCACTGACCCTGGCCTTCACCGACCACGATCGCCGCGTGTCCTGGGCACCGTCGGGAGCGATCGCCGGCGCCACGGCGGCTGCCTGGCCCGACGACCTCGCCGGTGATGCGATGCTCGGCGACACCGGAGCCAATGCTCTGGGAGCGGCGATCGGCGTGATCCTCGCCGAAACGGCCACACCGGCACAGCGAACCCTCATCCTCGCTGTGCTCGCCGGGCTCACCCTGGCCAGCGAGAAGGTCTCCTTCACCTCCGTCATCGAATCGACTCCGGGACTGCGGGAGATCGACTCGTTCGGCCGCGAGGATAAGTGAACAAGCTCGTTCGAGTCCTCGCCTCCACGGCGCTGCTCGTATCGATCATCACCCTGCTGACCCGACTGGTCGGCTTCTTGCGCTGGCTGGTGTTCTCGGCAAACGTGGGCGCCGGCACCGTCGGCACCGCCTACCAGAGTGCCAACCAGGTCCCGAACATCCTCTTCGAGGTCGTCGCCGGAGGTGCCCTGGCCGGCGCGGTCATCCCGCTGCTTGCAGTGCCGCTGGCCAGATCGGACCGGGAGACCGCCGGACGCATCGCCTCCGGCCTGCTGACCTGGGCGGTAAGCGTCACCTTGCCCCTGTCGATCCTGCTGGCCGTGTTCGCCCCGCAGATCGCGAGGATCCTCGTCGACACGAAGACGAGCGCCGCGGGAGTGCAGGCGACCGTGGAGCTGCTGCTCATGTTCTCCCCGCAGCTCGTCCTCTACGGAATCGGCGCCGTGCTCACCGGAGTGCTGCAGGCCCACCGGAAGTTCCTGTGGCCGGCGTTCGCCCCGCTTCTGTCCAGCCTCATCGTCATCGGCAGCTATATCGCCTACAACGCCGTCGGCGGCAGCGACGATACCTGGCAGACCCACCTCGGCTGGCTCGGCTGGGGCACCACCGTCGGCGTCGCAGCCCTCGCGCTGCCGCTCGCCCTGCCGATGGCCACGACCGGGCTGAAGCTGCGTCCGACCTTCTCCTTCCCACCCGGAGTCGCCCACCGTGCGCTGCGCCTGGCCGGAGCCGGAATGTCGGCCCTGCTCGCCCAGCAGGCCGCCGTGCTCGCAACCCTGAGCCTGGCCAACCATGTCGGTGGGGACGGCACGCTCGTCCTCTTCAGCTACATCAATGCCGTCTACCTGCTGCCCTACGCGGTGCTCGCCGTGACCGTGGCGACGGTGGTCTTCCCGACCCTGTCGACCTGGGTGGGACGATCCACCGACCCCGAGGCGACCGAGCACAGACGTGCGGAAGCCGGGGTGCGGATGCGGTCGGTGACCTCGACGACGACGGCGCTCATCATCGCCATCGGCGGACTCGGTGCCGTCATCCTGCTCTCGGCCGCGGGCCCCCTGCAGACCTTCTTCATCGCCATCGACGCCGAAAGCGAATCCGCCGCACCCTTCGACTCCATGGCCACGGCGATCATGGTCATGGCCTTGGCCGTGCCCGGGTGGTCCTTCGTGGCGTGGGGCACCCGTGTCTTCTACGCGGTGGAACGCTCCCGCTATTCGGCTGCCGCCACGACGACGGGATGGATCCTCGTCATCGTCGGCATGGTCGGAGCCATCCTCGTCACCGGCTCGAACGGCAATCCCGGACTGACCCTCGTCTGCATCTGCAGCGGATATGTGCTGGGCATGACCGTCGCCGGAGTGTTCCTGCTCGTGAACATGCGCCGCGTCCTCGGCCCCACCGGACTCGCTCTCGTCGGACGTCGGTCGCTGCTCGCGCTCGGGTCCGCCGTCGTCGCAGGCACCGCCGGGGTCGTGACCTCGCAGTGGTTCGGGGGACTCCTCGACAACTCGGCAAGCTCCGCGGTCATCGCCGGAATCGTCGCAGCCCTCCTCGGCTGCATCGTCTTCGGAATCATCGTGCTCGTCGTCGACCGCGGGTTCCTCGGCGAGGTCCGCGGCCTGCTGGCCGACCGAAACCGGGCCGTCGTCAATGACGAGACGACCGTGCATGCCGTCGAAGCGAATTCGGCTGCATCAAGCACCGACAGCAGACCCGGCACGCACAATGGAGACCACGGACCCAGCGACACCGACAGAACCAGCGACACCGACAGGTTCAGCGACACCGACAGGGAGGAAGACTCATGAGAATTGTCTTCACCATCGGCACCTCGACCGGGGGAGTCGGCACCCACGTGCACGCACTCGCCCGTGACCTCGCCGCCGCCGGACATGAGATCGGCGTCATCGGACCGGCCGCCACCGACGAACACTTCGGCTTCTCGCTGCTGCCCGGAGTCCGGTTCGGCGTCCTCGAACTCGGCACCGGAATCGGCGTTTCCGACGCCGCTCTTGTCCGCAGACAGCGCACACTGCTGCGCAGCTTCGCCCCGCAGATTGTCCATGCCCACGGCTTCCGCGCCGGGCTCATCACCCTGTTGACCCTGCGCACGCTGAAGACCCGACCGAAGTTCGTCCTCAGCCTCCACAACCAGGCCAGCGGACAGGGACTGCGCGGACGGGTCGAAACCCGAGTCGAGACGATGCTCGCCCGCGGGGCCGACCTCGTCCTCGGCGCGAGCACCGACCTCGTCGACCGCGCCCGCGAACTCGGTGCACAGACCGCCCGGTTCCTCCCCGCCGCCGCCCCCGAGGTGACCCAAGTGTCCACCGAGGCGGCCGCCGCCACGCGTGCGGCACTGGCCGAGGAATTCGACTTCGATCCCGGGGCACTCATCGTGCTTGCCGTCGGTCGCGTCGCCGAACAGAAGAACTACCCGATGCTCGTGCGCGCACTCGCCCGCCTCGGCGAGGAGAACCGGCAGGGCAAGATCGTCGCCCTCATCGCCGGTGCCGCCGACGAGGAGGTGCTCGCCGGTGTCCGCGCACAGTACGACGCCGTCGCAGCCGCCTCGGCGGTTCCGGCCCTGCATTTCCTCGGACCCCGCGATGACATCGCGGAACTCGCGGCGGCTGCGGACATCTACGCACTCACCAGCGTGTGGGAGGCTCGGGCGCTCGTGCTCCAGGAGGCGCTCATCTCCGGCAAGGCGATCGTGGCCACCGCCACCGGCGGCAGCGCCGAACTCGTCGGCGACGCGGGGATGCTGATCGACCTCGACGACGATGCCGCCTTCGCCGCAGCCGTGGCCGAACTCGCCGTCGATCCGGCCCGCCGCGCCGAACTCGGTGCCAGGGCCCGGGCACGCGGAGCGGAGCTTCCCGATGAGAGGGAAGTTGCCGGAGAACTCGCAGGTCTTTACACGGAACTCGTGCCTGCCCAGGTAGGCTAGAACCAGCGTCGAACGAAAGAAGAGGATGAGGAAATGAGCGAATCCGGCGAGGTCAACCCACTGAGCGCAGACACGAGGATTCTGCACGTGCTCGCCGATACCACCGGTCCCGTCGTCGAAGTGGCGAAGCTCGCCGTGCTCGGTCACCTCCGGGCCGGTTACAAGGTCGCCGTCGCCGCGCACCGGTCACTGCTGGGCACCTTCGGAGTCCCTGAGGAACTGGCCGGCGAATTCCGCGAGATCGAACTCGCAGCACGCAGACGCTTCTCGATGGCCGACCCCAACACCGCCTTCACTCTTCACAAGTACTACCAGCACGTGGACATCGTCCACGCGCACGGACTGCATGCGGCGACGCTCGCCGGACTGGCCTTCACCGGTCTGCCCGCCCGCCTGCACCCGAAGGTCGTCGCCACCATCGAATCCTTCGACTCCGCGAACGTCATCGAGAAGACCGGAGCCGAGATCGTCGGCCGCACGGCCACCGCGGTGCTCGGCACGACCGAACCCGTCGTCGACTACTACGGCGGCCGCGTCCCGGTCGTCGAACGCGCTGAACTCGTTCACCCGGACATCGACGTCGATCTCACCGTGCGCACCCCGCGCGCCGAGGTCCGTCGCGAACTCGGCCTGTCCGAAGGCACCTGGATGGTCGCCAGCCCCATCGCGCTGCGTGACCACACTGCCCTGGCGACGGTCCTCGACGCCGCCGACCAGATCAACCAGCGTCGCCGTGACCGCAAGGTCGTCTTCGTCCTCACCGGCACAGGCAAGGACCGTTCGACGATCTCCCGCGAATTCGCCGACCGCGGCGTCCTCGTGGCACCGGCCGGAGACCTCGTCGATGTCGCGGCCGCCTCGGACGTCGTCATCGCCAGCGAGACGATGACGGGACTGTCCCACGAAGACCTCATGCAGCTGTCGAAGCCCGCGGTCTTCATCGGCAGCGAACGCCGCGCCGGCATCTGGGGAGAGGCCGCGAAGGCCGTTCCCGCCGACGACACGGAAGCGCTGCTGCGTGAGATCAATCATCTTCTCGACGACCCGGCCGGACGCGGAACCTCCGCTGTGGCAGCAAAGAAGCGGGTCATCGACGTGAGCAACGGTGCGGCGATCTCCGAGACGCTGCTCGATCTGTACGCCGAGGTCGACGCCGTCTCGGATTCGTGAGCCGGACTTTGATAGAATCAAATTCCGTGGTGAATCGAACTGGCCCAGGCGGCACACATACGGCAAAGCACATCTTCGTCACGGGAGGCGTCGCCTCCTCGTTGGGCAAGGGTCTGACGGCATCGAGCCTCGGCCATCTGCTCACTCAGCGCGGCCTCACCGTGGCCATGCAGAAGCTGGATCCCTACCTCAACGTGGATCCCGGCACGATGAACCCCTTCCAGCACGGTGAAGTCTTCGTCACCGAAGACGGTGCCGAGACCGACCTCGACATCGGTCATTACGAGCGCTTCCTCGACAACGACCTCGACGGTGCCGCGAATGTGACCACCGGACAGATCTACTCCTCGGTGATCGCGAAGGAGCGCCGTGGCGCGTACCTCGGCGACACCGTCCAGGTCATCCCGCACATCACCGATGAGATCAAGGCACGCATGCGTGCCCAGGCCGAACGCCCCGAGGCGGACCGCCCCGATGTCATCATCACCGAGATCGGCGGCACCGTCGGCGATATCGAATCCCAGCCCTTCCTCGAGGCGGCCCGTCAGGTCCGTCACGACATCGGCCGGGACAACGTGTTCTTCATCCACGTCTCCCTCGTGCCCTACCTCGGGCCCTCCGGAGAGCTGAAGACGAAGCCGACTCAGCACTCGGTGGCGACCCTGCGCTCCATCGGCATCCAGCCCGATGCGATCGTGCTGCGCTCCGACCGCGAGCTGCCGGATTCGATCCGTGCGAAGATCGCCGGTGCCTGCGACGTCGAGACCGAAGCGGTCGTGTCCTGCGTCGACGCCCCGAGCATCTACGACATCCCGAAGGTCCTCCACGACGGCGGCCTCGACGTGTTCGTCATCCGCAACCTCAACCTGCCCTTCCGCGACGTCGACTGGACGAAGTGGGACCGGGTACTCGAACGCGTGCACAACCCGTCCCGGGAAGTCACCATCGGCATCGTCGGCAAGTACATCGACCTGCCCGACGCCTACCTCTCCGTCACCGAGGCGCTGCGCCACGGCGGCTTCGCCAACGACGCGAAGGTCACAATCAAGTGGATCCAGTCCGATGACTGCTCCACCGAAGCCGGCGCCGCGTCGGCACTGTCCGGCCTCGACGCGATCTGCGTGCCCGGCGGCTTCGGCATCCGCGGCATCGAAGGCAAGCTCGGCGCACTCGAATACACCCGCACCAACGGCATTCCGACCCTCGGTCTGTGCCTGGGTCTGCAGTGCATGGTCATCGAGTACGCACGCAATGTCGCCGGCATCGAGGCGGCTTCGTCGTCCGAGTTCGACCCCGAGACCACGGTTCCGGTCATCGCGACCATGGCCGAGCAGCTTTCGATCGTCGAGGGCGAAGGCGACCTCGGCGGCACTATGCGCCTGGGCACCTACGAGGCCAAGCTCACCGAAGGCAGCGTCGTGGCCGGCGTCTACGGCGACACGACGATCAGTGAGCGTCACCGTCACCGCTACGAGGTCAACAACACCTACCGGGATCAGCTCGCCGAGGCGGGGCTCGAGTTCTCCGGGACCTCACCGAACGGTGAGCTCGTCGAATTCGTCGAGCTTCCGCACGATAAGCACCCGTTCTACGTCTCCACTCAGGCGCATCCCGAGCTGAAGTCGCGTCCGACCTCACCGCATCCGCTGTTCGCGGGTCTGGTCGCCGCCGCGCTCGAGCGTCAGTGACCGTTGTCCATCTTCACAACGAATGCCGTCGGCCAGAGCGCCGGCGGCATTCGCCGTTCCACCACCGTCGAGTTTCGAGAGGCAGCCGATGAGCACTCAGCACGATGAGATCCTGCAGGACGATCCGGTGATCCCGCCGATCACCCACTCCGAGGTCGTCTACGAAGGCGCGGTGTGGGACATCCGCAAGGAGACCTTCGACCTGCCCGAGGCGCCCGGACTCGTCCGCGACCTCATGGCGCACACCGGTGCCGTCGGCGTCGCCGTCGTCGATGACCAGCAGCGGATCCTGCTGGCCCAGCAGTACCGGCACCCAGTCCGGGCCAGGCTGTGGGAAGTCCCGGCCGGTCTGCTCGACGTGCCCGGCGAGGACCCGCTCGAGGCGGCGAAGCGGGAACTCGTCGAGGAGGCCGACCTCACGGCCGACCACTGGGACGTCCTCAGCGACTCCTGCCTGACACCGGGCGGCAGCTCGGAGACGATGCGTCTCTACCTGGCCCGCGGGCTGTCCTCCGTTCCCGAAGCCGACCGTCACGAACGCGGCGAAGAAGAGGCGGGCTTCCGTTACGCCTGGGTCGGCATCGACGACGCACTCGAAGCCGTGACCGATGGACGGATCACCAACGCGATCGCCCAGCTCGCGATCTTCCAGGTCGACCGGGTGCTGCGCGCCGAAGCGGCGGGAGCACCGGTGGAGTTCCGTCCCGTCGATGCGCCGAGGCGACTCGTCGACGGCCGTCCCGAATTCGGTCGTGGTGCCACCGTCGAGACGACTGGTTCGGCGTCGGCGGAGACGACCGGTTCCGCTGGTGAGGATGGCCTGTTCACGCAGGTCGGCACGGGCGAGGACTGATAACCCGTGGCCCGGCACGGTGCTGAACTGCTGCCAGAGAATCTGCCTGACGATCTGCGTCGCGGTTTTGCGTCCTATCTGTCCTCCCTGCGTTTCGAACGGGGACTGTCGATGAACTCGATCGATGCCTATGCTCGTGACCTCGCCCGGTACGGAACCTGGCTGACCGAGGACGGGGTGAGCCGCCTCGGCGAGGTCGATCGACAGAAGGTGGAGAGCTATGCGCTCCACCTGCTCGATTCGGGATTGGCACCGCGGAGTCGTGCCCGCGCACTCGTCGCGGTGCGACGATTCCACACCTTCGCCCTCGGGGAGAACCTCGCGCCCTCGGACCCGGCCTCCGAGGTCAGCCCACCGCAGGAAGGACTGCGCCTGCCCAAAGCCTTGGCCCTCGACGAGATCGAAGCGATGATCGCGACCACCGACGGTGACGAACCCGTGCAGATCAGGGCCGCGGCCCTGCTCGAACTCCTCTACGCCACGGGAGCGCGCATCTCCGAGGCCGTGGGAGTCGACCTCGACGATCTCGACCTCGACTCCGGACTCGTCCGGCTCTACGGCAAGGGCGGGAAGGAGAGGATCGTGCCCTTCGGATCCCACGCCTCCCGAGCCCTGGGAGCGTGGGTGTCACGGGTGCGCCCGTCGATGGCGGCGAAAGCGAGATCCTCGGCTCCGGCCGGGGCGCTGTTTCTCAATGCACGCGGAACCCGGCTCTCCCGAGTCTCGGCGTGGCAGATCGTCAAGGACGCCGGAGAGGCTGCGAAGATCGACGCCGAGGTGTCTCCGCATACGTTCCGGCACTCGTTCGCCACGCATCTGCTCGAGGGCGGTGCGGACATCCGCGTCGTCCAGGAGCTGCTCGGCCATGCCTCGGTGACGACGACGCAGATCTATACGAAAGTCTCAGAGGAGACACTGCGGGAAGTGTACGCGACCTCGCACCCCCGGGCGCGGTAGGGTTGGACGTAGAGCAACGAAAGGTGGCCATCCGAGAGATGAATACGCAAGAGGCGTTGGAGATCCCCCAGCAGCGGACCGCAGACGAGCCCCAGGACTTCCCGGAGCCGGCACCCCTGGCTTCGCACGGACCCGCCCGCATCATCGCGATGGTCAACCAGAAGGGCGGGGTCGGCAAGACGACCTCGTCGATCAACCTCGGTGCGGCTCTGGCCGCCTACGGCCGCAAGATGCTGCTCGTCGACTTCGACCCGCAGGGCGCACTGTCGGTCGGACTGGGACTCAATCCCTATGAGCTCGACATCAGCATCTACAACCTGCTGATGAACCCGCGACTGGACCCGCACGAGGTCATCGTCGAAACGGAATTCGACAACATCGACATCCTGCCGGCCAATATCGACCTCTCCGCCGCCGAAGTCCAGCTCGTCGGCGAGGTCGCCCGCGAGCAGGTGCTCGCCCGAGCCCTGTCGAAGGTCGCCGACGAATACGATGTCATCCTCATCGACTGCCAGCCCTCGCTGGGACTGCTCACCGTCAATGCTCTGACCGCCGCCCATGGTGTCGTCATCCCGCTGGAGACCGAGTTCTTCGCCCTGCGCGGTGTCGCCCTGCTCGTCGAGACCATCGAGAAGGTCCAGGACCGGCTCAACCCCTCGCTCGAGGTCGACGGAATCCTCGCCACGATGTTCGACTCGCGGACCCTCCACTCGAAGGAAGTCATGTCGCGAGTCACCGAAGCCTTCGGTGACAAGGTCTTCGAGACCGTCATCAACCGCACCGTGAAGTTCCCCGACGCCTCCGTGGCCGCCGAACCGATCACGAGCTTCGCCCCGAAGCACGCCGGCTCCGAAGCCTACCGCCGACTCGCCCGGGAGCTCATCGCCCGCGGAGGCGCACCCTGAGCGACTCCGTAACAGATGTGGAGGAAGCGGCGTCTGCCTCGAGTGGTGGCGTCGCCTCGGAGGACGCACCCGCGAATGCCGACGTCGTCGTCGGCGATGGCGCTGATTCCGTCACTGACAATGTGCCCGGCGATGACACGGCGCCCGGCGATGACATGGCCTCCGAGAATGACTCTGCGCAGGGTTTCCAGGTGCGGTTGGACAACTTCACCGGCCCTTTCGACCTGCTGCTCGGACTGATCTCGAAGCGCCGCCTCGACGTCACGGAGATCGCGCTGGCCGAGGTGACAGATGAGTTCATCGCCTACACCACTGAGCTGAAGGATCAGGCGAATCTCGCCGAGATCTCCCAGTTCCTCCTCGTCGCCGCGACCCTGCTCGACCTCAAGACGGCACGCCTGCTGCCTCACGAAGACGGTGAAGAGGTGCTCGACCTCGAGCTGCTCGAGGCCCGCGATCTCCTCTTCGCCCGGCTGCTGCAGTACAAGGCGTACAAGTCCGTATCCGGGTACCTGGCCGAAGCGATGGCAGCCGGGTCGATCCGGGCCCCACGCGATGTCGACCTCGAACCGGAGTTCCAGGATGTGCTGCCGCCGCTGGAGCTGAACATCGGTCCCGGTGAGCTTGCCGGAATCTTCGCCACCGTGCTCCAACGCGACCACACCCCGCCGAGTGTGGCCGTCGACCACATCCACCTGCCGCTGGTGAGCGTCTCCGAACAGCGCGGGCACATCCTGTCCCTGCTGCGCGCCGGAGACGTCGACTTCCAGGATCTGCTCGAGTCAGCCGAGAACACCCTGGTCGTCGTGGCGAGGTTCCTCGCTCTGCTCGAACTGTTCAAGGTCGGCCTCTGCGACTTCGACCAGCCCGAACCTCTGGGACGGCTGCTCATCCACCGCACCGAGATGAACGAAGACGGAGTCGACCTGCGCACCGAAGGCGACTGGAGCGGAGACGAAGTGGCCGCAGACAGTGCGGGCGAACTCACTGCA
Organism: Brevibacterium sp. SIMBA_078; assembly: GCF_046534565.1. NCBI lineage: Bacteria > Bacillati > Actinomycetota > Actinomycetes > Micrococcales > Brevibacteriaceae > Brevibacterium > Brevibacterium sp. SIMBA_078. The sequence goes on along the minus strand of NZ_JAWRYQ010000005.1, from coordinate 328,199 downwards.
GAGACAGGCGACGACGAAGCGGGCGACGAAGACGCAGATGACGACGACGATGGGGGAGCACAGAATGATCGATGACGAGATCCTCGCCGGCATCGAAGCCGTACTCATGATCACCGATTCGGCCGTCACTGCCGAAGACCTCGCAAGTTCCCTCGGCCTCGATGCGGACACCGTCGAAGAAGCAATCCAGACGCTCAAGGCCGACTACGACGGGGATGAGCACCACCGGCAGCGCGGGTTCGAGATCCGCCATGTCGCCGGCGGCTTCCGCATCTTCTCCCGCGGCGACTACCACGAGGTCGTCAAGGACTTCCTCACGGCCGGGCAGAGTGCGAAGCTCTCCCAAGCCGCGCTCGAGACTCTGGCAGTCATCGCCTACCGGCAGCCGATCTCCCGGCCCCGCATCGCAGCCATCCGCGGAGTCAGCGTCGACGGCGTCATCCGCACCCTGCTGCTGCGCGGACTCATCGTCGAAGCCGGCAAGGAGGCGTCCACCTCGGCGCTGCTCTATGCCACCACGCGTACGTTCCTCGACACGATGGGCATGAACGCGATCGACGACCTGCCCGATATCGCCCCCTACCTGCCCGAAGACGCCGACGTCGCCGAACTCGGCGCCGAGGACACCGAGGTGCTCGCCGAGATCGGCGGCGCCCTTGATGACGATCTCGACGAAGACTCCGATTCGGCCGCCGAGATGTCACGAGTCGCTGATTGATTTGAGAGAATGGAAGTATGAGTCCCTACCGTGATCACCGCGCCCCCGGCGGGCGCCAGAACCGACCCAGCCGAAAACAGCGCGCAGCGACGGCGAATCAGGCCTCCAGCAAGGGCGGTTCGGGAGCCGGTCAGACATCAGACGCCCACGTCAGCGGGGGTGTGCGGCTGCAGAAGGTGCTCGCCGAGGCGGGTCTGGGCTCACGCCGTGCCTGTGAGCAGCTCATCGCCGACGGCCGTGTCGAGGTCGACGGGTCCATCATCACCGAACTGGGCACCCGGATCGACCCCGAAACACAGTCCGTGTACGTGGACACAGTGAGAATTTCGACACAGACCAAGAAGGTCTACCTCGTGCTCAACAAGCCCGCGGGAGTCGTGTCGACCATGAGCGACCCCGAGGGCCGCCCCTGCCTGGCCGACTATGTGCGCAGCAACACCGAGCGCCTCTTCCACGTCGGCCGTCTCGACACCGAGACCGAGGGCATCATCCTGCTCACCAATGACGGGGAGCTGAGCAACCGCCTGGCCCATCCGCGCTACGAGATCCCGAAGACCTACCTCGCGAAGGTCAAGGGGCAGCTGGCGAAGGATGCCGGTGCCATCCTCAAGGCCGGAATCGACCTCGAGGACGGCTTCGTCAAGGTCGATGATTTCAAGCTCGTCGATTCGACTCCGGGGAAGTCCGTCGTCGAACTCACCCTCCATTCCGGCCGCAACCGCATCGTGCGCCGCCTGCTCGCCGAGATCGGCCACCCGGTGGAGCGACTCGTGCGGCTGAAGTTCGGTCCGATCGTCCTCGACGAGCAGAAGCAGGGCAAGATCCGCCCGCTGCGCTCCGATGAGGTCGGCGCACTGTTCGAGGCCGTCGGTCTGTGAGAGTCCACATCATCGGCACCGGCCTGCTCGGTGCCAGCCTGGGGTTGGCGCTGAGCGCAAAAGGCCATCAGGTGACCCTCGAAGACACCTCGCCGACCGCGCAGCAGCTAGCCGCGGACCTCGGTGCCGGTCAGGTCGGTTCACCCGACCACCCGGACATCGTCGTCGTGGCCACTCCGCCCGATGTCGCCGCACGGGTCATCGCCTCGGCGCTCGAGGACTACCCGAACGCCACGGTCACCGACGTCGCCAGCGTGAAGACCCGCCTCCTCGAGGCGGTGCGAGATTTGGTCACGGGACCTCAGCTCGATCGCTATATCGGATGCCATCCCATGGCCGGACGCGAGAAGTCCGGAGCGATCGCCGCCCAGTCGGACCTGTTCACAGCCCGCCCCTGGGTGATCTGCTCGGATGAGGACACCCCGGCCGACCGCCTCGGCGAGGTCATCGCCATGGCCGAGGACACGGGCGCCTCGGTGCTCCACCTTGATCCGCGCATCCATGATGCCGCGGTTGCCAAGGTCTCGCATGTGCCGCAGATCGTGTCCTCCCTCGTCGCCTCCCAGCTGCGGCACGCGCCGCTCGAGGAGATCTCGCTGGCCGGGCAGGGACTGCGTGATGTCACCCGTATCGCCGCTTCGGACCCGGGTCTGTGGACGCAGATCTTGACCGGGAACGCCGAAGAGGTCCGTTCGGTCCTCGTCGATCTGCGCACCGAGCTCGACGAGGTCATCGGTGCACTCGAACTCGGACCCGGGTCGACGGGGCTGCTCGCCAAGGCGATCGCCTTGGGAAACGAGGGGCACGACCGGATTCCCGGCAAGCACGGGCAGCCGCCGACCACCTATGCTGTTGTCACGATCCTGGTTCCGGATACGCCCGGAATGCTGGCCCGGTTGTTCAAGGACATCGGCGACCTCGGCGTCAATGTCGAGGACTTCCGGATGGATCACGCCTCCGGTCGGAAACTGGGCATGGTCGACGTGTCCGTGGTCCCGGCCATCCAGCAGGAGCTGGAGATCGGATTGCTGTCGAAGGGATGGCAGATCCCCGAATCCGCCATCGAGAAAGAAGGAACTGCATGAGCGTCGTAGCCATTGACGGACCGTCCGGAGTGGGCAAGTCGAGCACCGCCAAGGAGGTGGCGCGTCGACTGGGCTGCCAGTACCTGGACACCGGTGCGATGTACCGGGCGATGGCGTGGCTGTGCCTCAACCGCGGAGTCACCGACCCCGTCGACGTGCTCGAACAGGTGCGCGGAGCGGATCTGGAGATTTCGCTCAGCCCCGACGAATTCTTCGTCTCCGTCGACGACATCGACGTCACCGAGGACATCCGCGGTGAGGACGTCTCGGCGAACGTGCAGACGGTCTCCGGTGTCATCGACGCCCGCGAGGAGCTCATCGAGATGCAGCGGGCCTATATCGCCGCCGCACCCGAGGGCATCGTCGTCGAGGGCCGGGACATCACGACCGTGGTGGCCCCCGATGCCGATGTGCGCATCCTCATGACCGCCCGCGATGAGGTCCGCGTGGCCCGCCGGGCCAAGGAAGTGCACGGCAATGCCGACGCCGAGGCGATCGCCGCCACCCAAGACCTCGTCACGGGCCGTGACGCCAAGGACTCCGCCACGACGAGCTTCCTAGAGGCCGCCGACGGAGTGTTCACACTCGATACCAGCGACATCGACTTCGACCAGGTGGTCGAGACGGTGCTGCAGCTGGTGAAGGACTCACAATGAGCGAATCCGAATTCCACGAGACACCCGACGAAGACCTCGTCGATCGTGTCGAGAGCATCAGCGACGAGGAGGCCGAGCAGCGCGCGACCGCGCTCGAGGCCGGACTCGAAAGCTACGAGCTCGAAGACGAGGACCGTGCGCTGCTGCGCGCCTACGGCTTCGACGAAGACGACGATGAAACGCTCGGTGCCGCACCTGTGCTGGCCGTCGTCGGCCGTCCCAACGTCGGCAAGTCGACGCTGGTCAACCGCATCCTCGGCCGCCGCGAAGCCGTCGTCGAGGACGTTCCGGGAGTCACCCGTGACCGCGTGAGCTACCGGGCGGAGTGGAACACGAAGGAATTCACCCTCGTCGACACCGGCGGTTGGGACCAGGATTCGAAGGGCATGGCCTCGCGGATCGCGATCCAGTCCGAGGTCGCCGTGGACATGGCCGATGCCGTGCTCCTCGTCGTCGATGCCACGACCGGCCCGACCTCGACCGATGAGATGGTCGTGAAGATGCTGCGCCGGAAGAAGAAGCCGGTCCTCCTCGCTGCAAACAAGGTCGACGACGAGCGCGGCGAGCTCATGGCCGCCGAACTCTGGGGCCTGGGCCTCGGCCAGCCGTGGACCGTCTCGGCTCTGCACGGTCGGGGAGTCGCCGACCTGCTCGACGAAGTGCTCACGATCCTGCCGGAGGTCTCGGCCGTCGACACCCGTGTCGAAGAAGGCGGACCGCGTCGGGTGGCCCTCGTCGGTCGCCCGAACGTCGGCAAGTCGTCCCTGCTCAACCAGCTCATCGGCTCCGACCGGGTGCTCGTCGACAATGTCGCAGGCACCACTCGTGATCCTGTCGATGAGCTCATCGAGCTCGGTGGGAAGCAGTGGCGCTTCGTCGACACTGCCGGTATCCGCCGTCGTGCCCATCAGGCCAGCGGCGCCGACTTCTATGCAGCGCTGCGCACGCAGACCGCACTCGAACGCGCCGAGGTGGCTCTCGTCCTCATGGAGGTTCAGGATCCGCTGAGCGAGCAGGACGTCCGCATCGTCACGACCGCCGTCGAGGCGGGACGTGCCGTGGTGCTGGCGTTCAACAAGTGGGATCTGCTCGACGACGAACGTCGTTTCTATCTGGAGCGGGAGATCGAACGGGATCTCGGCCATGTGGCATGGGCACCGCGCGTGAACATCTCGGCGAAGACCGGACGTCATGCGGAGAAGCTCGTGCCGGCGATGGAGACCGCTCTCGAAGGCTGGGACACTCGCATTCCGACGGGACGACTCAACGCGTTCCTCGGCGAGCTCGTCGCAGCCAACCCGCACCCGGTGCGCGGAGGTAAGCAGCCGCGCATTCTCTTCGGCACTCAGGCGCAGTCGCGTCCGCCGAAGTTCGTGCTCTTCACCACCGGCTTCCTCGACCCCGGTTACCGCCGGTTCATCATCCGCCGCCTGCGCGAGACCTTCGGATTCAAGGGCACCCCTATCGAGGTGTCGATGCGCATCCGCGAGAAGCGTCGGGGACGCTGAATGAACGAGGACGAGCAGGCGAAGGCGTCGGGCGCCGCTGACGGTGCGGCCGGATCAGCCGGCGATGCCGCGCGCCCGGCCGAGCCTGCGCCGTCCTCACGATCGGCGGGGGACCGGACCGGTTCGGCCGCCTCGGTGACGGTGGGATCCACTTCTTCCGATGCAACGGCGGGCACGGCTTCTGGAACTGTGGCGGGCACGGCGGCCGATGAAGCAGCTGGTGCCGACTCCGGCGCAGCGGGCGAGGCGCGGCCCTGGCACACGCGGCCACCGGCGCGAGCGCTGATGATCGCGGTGACGCTGGCAGGGCTGGCGTACGCGCTGATGTTCTTCCGCGGACTCCAGGACATCGTGGCTCCGGTGTTCCTCGCGCTCAACTTCTACATCGTCGTCTACCCGGTGCAGCGGGCGCTCACCCGGATCAAGGTGCCGCGGGCGATCGGGGCGTGCATCTCGGTCGTGCTCGTGCTGTGCATGATCTTCGCGTTCTTCGGCCTCACGGCATGGTCTGTCGCCGAGCTCGTCATCCTCATCCCCAGCTACAGCAACGAACTCGTGGCCACCTACCAGAGCACTCTGGCGCTGCTGTCGGACATCGGGGTGACCTCCTCGGTGATCCAACAGCAGCTCTCGGCTTTTGACGTCCGCTCCGTCCTCGACGCCGTCTACCCGCTGCTGACGAACCTGTCGTCGGTTGCGGGCCTGCTGACCACGGTGATCATGGCGGTGTTCTTCGTGGCGATGGACTCGATGGGCATCGACAAGCGGATGGCGATGCTGCTCGATGTGAAGCCCTCGCTGTCGGCGTCGATCGGCGACTTCGCCAGTGGCGTCCGCCGCTACTGGGTGGTGGCCACGGTCTTCGGCCTCATCGTCGCATTCCTCGATGTCATCGCCTTGGCGATCATCGACGTCCCGCTCATCTGGGTGTGGGGAGTGCTCGCATTCCTGACGAACTACATCCCGAACATCGGCTTCGTCATCGGCCTGATCCCACCGGCTCTGCTGGCGCTGGTCGACAGCGGCTGGCAGTCGGCCCTGTGGGTGGTCATCGCCTACAGCGTGCTCAACTTCGTCATCCAGGCGATCATCCAGCCGAAGTTCACGGGTGAGTCGGTGGGTGTGACCCCGCTGATCTCGTTCCTGTCCCTGCTGTTCTGGGTGTGGGTCCTCGGTTGGCTCGGCGCTCTGCTGGCGCTGCCGGCGACTCTGCTGATCAAGGCTCTGCTGGTCGACGCGGATCCGAGGGCCAGGTGGGTCAATATCCTGCTCGCCTCCGATCCGCGCACTGGTCGAGCCGAACTGGTCAAAGGCCTGAAGAAACCAGTGACCTCGGCCTGACGAGGCCCGCGGGCCTGGGCAGAACGCCTGACGTTTCGCCTGGGCATGCACGTCGTTTCGGTCGGATGAGGCCTGCGATCCTGTGCTGTGGGGTCGGTCGTCCGTCAACCCCTCGCACTGTGCCGGCAGAGTGGTTAGCATGAAGTATGGCGACACTACTGAATATCCATCCGGAGAACCCACAGGACCGACTGATCGAGAAGGCCGCTGAGTCACTCAGGAACGGTGGCCTGATCGCCTATCCCACGGATTCCTGTTATGCCCTCGGCTGCGCTTTGGACAACAAGGAAGGCATCGAGCGGATCACCCGCATCCGGCACCTCGGTTCGAAGCACCACTTCACGCTGATGTGCCATGACTTCGCTCAGCTGGGTCAGTTCGTCATCGTCGACAATTCCGATTTCCGAGCCATCAAATCGATGACGCCGGGGCCGTACACATTCATCATGAAGGCAACGAAGGAAGTCCCGCGCCGGATGATGCACCCGAAGAAGCATTCGGTCGGCGCTCGGATTCCGCAGAACGTCACGGCACTCGCCCTCGTCGAGGCGATGGGGGAGCCGATCCTGTCCTCGACGCTGCTGCTGCCCGGCGATGAGGATCCGCTGACCCACGCCGAGGATGTCATGGACCAGCTCGGCAATGACCTCGACATCGTCATCGAGTCCGGTGTCCCCGGAGTCGTGCCGACCTCGGTCATCGACTTCACCGGCCGATACCCCGAGGTAGCTCGCGTCGGAGCCGGGGACGTCTCCCGGTTCCAAGACGAATGAGACAGCTGGAACGTTGGTCGCTTTGACCGGGTCGGGCTGAGGGCACCGACCGTGCCTGCCGGGCTGAAAATGCGTGACCGATATCCAGAACGACAGGACAGATCAACTCAATGAAATCTCGCCGAGGTGGCCAAGCCGCCTCGGCGAGATTCTTGTTCTGCGCTGCCTCCCTGAACGAATGGGTGGCGTTCACTTGTCAGAGACCGAGGTAGGCCGCCTGCACTTCGGGGTTGTCGAGCAGCCGGGAAGCATCATCAGCGAGGACGATCCGCCCCTCCGCAAGGACGTATCCTCTGTGGGCGATCGCCAGTGATGCCTTCGCGTTCTGCTCGCTGAGCAGGACGCCGATGCCGTTTCGATTGATCTGAGCGACTGACTCGAGGACCTGCTCGACGACGATGGGAGCCAGGCCCATCGACGGCTCATCCAGGATCAGCAGGCTCGGGTCTGACATCAGTGCTCGTCCGATTGCGACCATCTGCTGCTGACCGCCGGACAGGGAGCCTGCCGGCTGCTTCGCCTTCTCATTGAGGATCGGAAACATATCGAGTACCTCAGCGTAGACCTCTTCCGTCCGCGATCTGTTCCGGTGCGGATAAGAACCCAGACGCAGATTCTTCTCCACCGACATCTTGCCGAACAGATGGCGACCTTCGGGGCAGTGCGCGATACCGGCCTTGACGATGGCATTCGGGCGAGCTCGATGAAGCTGACGTCCCTCATAGGTGATCGACCCGGCACGAACACGCATGAGTCCGCTGATGGTTTTGAAGAGCGTCGTCTTGCCGGATCCGTTCGCACCGAGGACCACGGTGAGCTCTCCTGGGTTCGCCGTGATGCTCACCCCATGGAGCACATCGGTGGCATCGTACCCGGTGCTGACATTGTCGAGAGTGAGCATCAGTTCTCCTCCTGTGCTGTCGAACCGAGATAGGCGCGGATGACATCCGGATTCGATTGGATCTCCGCAGGTGCGCCGAGGGCCAGCTTCTGCCCGTGGTCGAGAACGAGGATCGTGTCCGCGAGGTCCATGATCATCGTCATCTTGTGTTCGACGAGGAGGACGGAGACGCCTCGCTGTGGCAACGACCGAATGAGATTGCCGAAATCGACAGTCTCCTCTTCGGGGATGCCGCCGGCGGGTTCGTCGAGCAGCAGCAGCTCGGGCTCTGTGGCCAGTGCCATGGCCACTGCGGTGCGCTTCTGCACCTCCTGAGGAACGTTGGACGCGAGATCGTGCCGATATTCCGCGACGCCGCAGAACTCAAGAGATTCCATCGCCTTGTCTTCGTTGATGCGTGATTCACGACGGTGGCGAGGCGTGTGGAAGACCGCGTCGAAGACGTTGGATTTCGAACGGACGATTCGACCAGCCAAGACGTTTTCCAACAGAGTGCTGTCATCGAACAGGTTCGTTGTCTGGAATGTGCGGGCAATGCCGCCGGCCACAGTCCGGTGTGGAGACGAATGTGTGATGTCCTCACCTTTGAAGCTGATGGTCCCGGCTGTGGGCCGATAGAAACCATGGACAAGGTTGAACAGCGTTGACTTGCCTGCTCCATTGGGACCGATCACTGCGGTGATCTGACCTGCCTCGACGTCCAGACTGACGTCCTTGACCGCATCGAGCCCGCCGAAGCGCTTACCGAGACCGCGAATTTCGAGCAGAGTCATTTCTTCTCCTCGGAGTGGGGGCCGACTGAGGCAGCTGATTCCGGCGATGTGGGCTCGTCGTGTTCCGAGCGGCGGGCTTCTGCGCTCCTGCGCCGTCGATTGCGTTTATCGACGAACCCGCCGAGGTATCCGACGATTCCCCGCGGCGCGAAGATCACGAGGGCGACGATGATGGGACCCAGCACGATGAATCGATAGGCCTGGAAGTCTTGGAAGAGTTCGAACAGGAATGTCACGATCATGCTTCCGAGCAGCGGACCCGCGACAGTGCCCATGCCTCCGACGAGAATGAACATGAGGAATTCGAAGGTCTTGTCGATCGATGCCGCATGGGGGCCGATGAATCCGACCACAGTTGCGTAGAGTCCGCCGCCGATTCCTCCGAGGACAGCCGAGGCGGCGAATGCGAGCTGTTTGCTGAATCCGACGCGCACACCTATCGCATCCGCCAGATCTTCGCTCGTCCTGATGCTCAGCAGTGTGCGGCCCACACTCGAGCGCCGAATCGCGTACGTCGTGTAGATGCACACGAGCAGGATGGCGAAGACGAGGTAGAACATCGCAACCGGAGATTCGAAGTCGATGAGTCCTCCGCCTTCGGGGAATTTCACGTTGTTGACGCCGGAATGTGCGTGGGTGACGGACTCCCAACGGCTGATGACGAGGAAGATGATGAAGCCGATGGCCATTGTGAAGATGGCGAAGTACTCATCCTTCGTCCGCAGGGCGATCAGCCCGCAGAGGTAGCCGATGACCGCAGTTCCGATGACGGTTGCGACGAATGCGGTCCAGAAGCTCCAATCGTAGTCGGTGGTGAGCAGCCCGACTCCGTAGGCGCCGATGCCGAAGAACCCGCCTTGGGCGAGGTTCAGCTGTCCGGTGAAGCCGAGGATGATGTTGAGGCCGTAGACAGCGATCGCCGCGCACATGCCGACGGTGATCACTCGCATCGCGTAGTTCTCCTGCGCAAACGCCAGGGGCGTCAGGCCGAGCAGGACGATGACGGCGATGGTGCCGATGATCCGAGGATTCTTCATTGAGCTCATCGCTGCACCGCCTTCGTGAACAGTCCATTCGGTTTGATGGCCAGCACAGCGACGAGAACGACGAATGCCACGGCTTCTCCGACGGCTGAGGAGATGTAGGTCGCCGTCATCGTTTCTGCGATGGCGAGTGCGAATCCGCCGACGATGGCGCCGGGAAGCGAACCCAGACCACCGAGGATGATGATGGCGAACACTTTGAGGTTGAGCGCATCGCCCATCGTCGGAGACAGGAGATTGATCGGTGCGACGAGGCCCGCCGCGATCGTGGCCAGCAGGGCGGACAGCCCCAGCGTCAGCATCGATACCATCGACGGGTTGATGCCGACCAGCGATGCACCGACGCGGTCCTGTTCGATCGCTTCGATCGTCTGGCCGTGGATGGACCGCTTGATGAACAGCGCCAACAGCGCCAAGACGATTACCGCAGTGACGATGATGACGATCCGCTGAGCAGAGATCTCGGCACCGAGGATGCGCAGTTCGCCGGTGATAAGTGTGTCCATACGTCGGAAGTCAGCACCCCAGATCGCTTGAGCCAGTGCTTGGAAGAAGAACATCGCACCGACGGCCGCGATCATGTGGTGGGTATGCGGGGAGTTGCGCAAGGGGTGGAATACGAGGCGTTCGAGCCCAACACCGACGAGGAAGAGCATGATCGCCGCGATGCCGATCGCGGCGATATAGGGAACGCCGACGGTCGTGAGGAAGAAATAGGTGATGTAGGCGCCGAGCATATACAGCGCACCGTGAGCCAGGTTGGGAATGCGCAGCACTCCGAACACCAATGTCAGACCGATCGCAGCGAGGCAGTAGACGCCGCCCAGCGCGAGGCCGTTGAAGAGCTGTTGGATGAAGAGGGTCATGATTTTCGGGTCCTCTGCAGGCATGAGTTCGGCCGGGTGAGGCGCACTCGTGCGCCTCACCTTCAATACAGCCGCTGACGGAAGTTACTTTTCGTCGGATACCTGTTCGATCGGCACCTTGGTGTATTTGCCGTCCTCATTGAGGAAGGTTGCCTCCAGATCGGGATTGAGGAGGTGTCCCTGTTCCGTGATCTCGTTCGGGAAGCCATTGACCTTGTACTTGTCGTCGACCTCTGGCAGCGCTTCACCGATGGCTTCGCGAATCTTCTCAGGGTCGTCGGTTGTCCCAGCGGTTTCCATCGCCTTCGCGATGATCGCAATTCCCTGGTAGTTCAGCGCCGTTTCACTGGTCGGAACCTTCTTCTCTCCGGCCTTCTCAGCAAATTTCTTCAGGAAGTCCTTGGTACCGGGATCCTCATATTCGGAGACCGGCAGGACGCCGACCGAATTCTTGAGATTGTCGAGCTTCGTCACCGTGGCCATTTCATCCAATTTCGCCTGGTCCATGACGAGGAAGCTGCCCTTGAAGCCCTGCTTTCGAGCTTCCTCCATGATCAGCGCCGTCGGTTGGGAAGGTCCGCCGACGAAGATGGCGTCGGGCTTCTCTGACAGGGCTTTCGAGACGGGGCCCGCAAAGTCGGACACGGTGGCGTAGTCGACGCTGTTGTCGCCGCCGATCTTCCCACCGGCCTCACTCCACGCATCCTTGATCGACTTGGTCCACTGTTGTCCGTACTCACTCTGAGTTCCCAGCAGAGCGAGCTTCTTGCCTCCGTGCTCCATGGCAGTTTCGGAGAATTCCTCGGCATAGGACTCGAAGTTCGGAGGAATCATCATCGTCAGAGGGTTGTCGGCCTGCACGATGGCCGGGTCAGAGGTGTAGGCGGAGATGAGGAAGTTCGACCTGCCGCTGTTGATCTGCTGAATCGCCTTGATGGCTCCGGCGTTCGGGGAGACGACGACCGGCGCCTTGTCCTGATCTGCTAATCGTTGAGCATTGCTGGCGGCAGTGGATGGTGCGTATTTGTCGTCGAGGGACTTCAACTCCAGAGTCACGGGATTGCCGTCGACCTCTACGCCGTCTGCATTGAGATCGTCGATGGCCATTTCGAGACCGATCTTCACGTTCTCACCGTATGCGGCGCCACCTCCGCTGAGCGGCCCGGTATAGCCGATGACGACCGTGTCGCCCTCACCTGATCCACCACCGCCTCCACAGGCTGTGGCAGTCAAGGCGATTGCACCCATAACTGCGGCTGCCGAAAGTCTGCGGCGGCGACTTCGCGAGACAGAGTTCATCTTTTCTCCTTTGAAAAGCTCCTGGAACGGGTTCGCTCCACACGGTGTCCGAGACGTCGTCAATGACAGTTCTCAGAGTCGTCGTCAATCCGAAATGGACTTCGACTGATGTGAACAATTCCAAATCATCCTGGTGAAGTCAATGGTTTTGCGCTAGATTTTTGAACGTTCGTTAATCTGCCGGGTCGAGCCGGAGAGGAGAACAAAAGGCGAGGTCGGGGTGCTTGCGAGCCGAGCCTCGCAGAACCGCGTCGAGGTTCTGAGGCGCTGGACTCGGCTATCTGTCTGAAAGGTGAGCAAACAATCGTTCAGTGGCGGAATTGGTCTACAGTGGCCTTAGCTGTATGGGAGAGCTGTGTCACATCGGTTCCGGTGCAGACGCGAACCGCAGTCGACCACTCGGTTCCCCACGGCAATGACGCAACATCAACTTTAGGAGCTTGTTCATGACTCGTACAGCAATCGTCACCGGTGGAGGCCGCGGCATCGGAGCCGCCATCGCCAAGCGACTCGGAGCCGACGGACTCAAGGTCGCCGTTCTTGATATGGGCCCCACCGATGAGACCGTTGCCGCCATCAAGGAAGCCGGCGGCGAAGCGCTCGGCCTCGAAGCCGATGTCTCCGACGAGGACTCGGTCAACGCTGCGGTCAAGCAGGTCGCTGAGACCCTCGGCGCGCCGACCGTTCTGGTCAACAATGCAGGCATCCTGCGTGACAACCTTCTGTTCAAGATGACGCACGAAGAGTTCAACAAGGTCCTCTCCGTCCACCTCGGGGGAGCGTTCCTCATGGCGCGGGCCGTCCAGTCCTACATGGTCGAAGAGAAGTTCGGCCGCATCATCTCGATGTCCTCCACCTCGGCTCAGGGCAACCGCGGACAGACGAACTATTCCGCCGCCAAGGCCGGTATCCAGGGAATCACGAAGACCTGGGCGATCGAGCTCGGCAAGTTCGGCATCACCGCGAACGCCATCGCTCCCGGCTTCATCGAAACCGACATGACCAAGGCCACCGCCGAGCGCGTAGGTATGGGCTTCGAGGAGTTCGTCGAAGCCTCGGTCCAGCAGATTCCGGTGGCACGATCGGGCAAGCCCGAGGACATCGCCCACACCGCATCGTTCCTCGCCTCCGAGGGTGCCGGGTTCGTCTCCGGTCAGGTCATCTACGTCGCCGGCGGTCCGAAGGACTGATCGCCACCGTCCTCACGACGAGTTCACGAACATCTTCGAAAGGTGAGTCCCATGAGAGAAGCAGTCATTGTGTCGACGGCGCGCACGCCGATCGGCAAGGCCTACCGTGGTGCGTTCAACGACACCCAAGCTCAGGAGTTGGCCGGCCACGCGATCAAGCATGCTGTCGAGCGTGCCGGTCTGGAAGGCGGTGAGGTCGAGGATGTCGTCTTCGGTGCCGCCCTCCAGCAGGGTAGCCAAGGTACGAATGTCGCTCGTCAGGCGGCGCTGCGAGCCGGCCTGCCTGTGACGGTTCCGGGAATGTCGATCGACAGGCAGTGTGCGTCCGGGCTGATGGGCATTGCGACCGCGGCGAAGCAGGTCCTCTTCGACGGCCAGGAGATCGCCGTCGGCGGTGGCGTGGAGTCGGTGTCGCTGGTCCAGAACGACAAGATGAATATGTTCCGGGCCAAGGATCCGTGGCTTGAAGAACGCATTCCGGGCATCTACTACCCGATGCTGGCCACCGCCGAGGTCGTCGCCGAACGCTACGGTGTCAGCCGTGAGGCTCAGGACGAGTACTCCCTGTCCTCGCAGCAGCGTACGGCCGCCGCTCAGGAAGCCGGCAGGTTCGATGACGAGATCGTGCCCCTGCCGACGACGAAGGTCGTCGTCGACAAGGAGACGAAGGAGACCTCGCGTCAGGATGTGCTGCTCGAAGCCGACGAGGGAAACCGCCCGTCGACGACTCTGGAGAGCCTGGCCGGACTCAACCCCGTGCTCGAGCCCGGTGTGGCGTCGAAGGTTCCGAGCATCACCGCCGGCAATGCTTCGCAGCTCTCCGACGGAGCATCCGCTTCGGTGGTCATGTCGAGCGATGAGGCCAGCCGACGCGGACTCGAACCGCTGGGCATCTATCGCGGCATGGCTGTGGCCGGTTGCGAGCCGGACGAGATGGGCATCGGTCCCGTCTTTGCCATTCCGAAGCTGCTGAAGAACCATGGTCTGTCGATCGACGATATCGGCTTGTGGGAACTCAACGAAGCCTTCGCCGTCCAGGCACTGTACTGCCGTGACCGCCTTGGCATCGACCCGGAGAAGTACAACGTCGACGGCGGTGGCATCTCCGTCGGACATCCTTATGGGATGACCGGCGCTCGTCTCGTCGGACACGCACTCATCGAAGGACGTCGCCGCGGAGTGAAGTACGCCGTCGTCACGATGTGCATCGGCGGCGGGCAGGGCGCTGCCGCACTGTTCGAAGTCTGCTGAGGGTTTCAGCCAGCCGTTCAGCCGGAACAGTGAAACTATGCCGCTGAGCTGAGAAGGCCGACGGTACTCGGATCGATTCTGATCCGAGTACCGTCGGCCTTCGTTGTGTCTGACAAACACGTGAGGTGAATCTTCGTCACTGTGAGACCCGGGTGAAGCGGTGCTCCTCGCCTCGCCGGATGAATGCCGCCTCAGAACGGCGGAGCTTCGCCCGAGTCCCAGAACCAGTCGCGCAGCTCGGAGTTGTCCTCGTCTGCTTGCCCGGCGCCGGATGCTTGATCGGGGGTGCACGTCGCAGGCTTCAGTGTGAATGTGTAGAGATCCCCGGCAACGAGTTCTCTCCAGCCGGGGGTTCCAGGGGTGGCAGCGGGTTCAGGGCATTCCCTCGCTTGCTTCCGGCCGCCGGGAACAGGGTGGTCCGCATCTGCTCTACCGCCGTGAGCACCAGATGGCTCAGCGTGAGCACTAGGCGGCTCCGCGTCAGATCCACGGTCAACGTCAGGTTCACGCTCGATGTCAGAATCGCGTTCGGGCGCCGGGACGTACTCGTGGGCAAGCAGATCCTCTGTGCTCGACCGCTCCGGTGTGACTGCTCGGACCTGTCGAGACAGGCCGCTGCCGAATCGTTCGAGGAACAGCCGCGCATGCTCGACGCTGATGGGGTTGTCCGGGGAGATGACCTCTGCGGTGACACCCTGCCGGAACACGTACTCGAGGTGGCCGGGCTCAGTCATCCGCACGTCGAAATTGCCGTTGGTCTTCTGCAGGTGGTGGGCCTTGCACAGGCAATGGAGATTTCCGAAGCGGGTGAGACCACCTTGGGTCGGGTCGGAGTGATTGAACGCATCAATATGGTCGACCTCTGTCACTTCAGCGGGCTGTGTGCACCCGGGGAATGTGCACGTCACGAACTGGGCGACGAGAGTTTTGCGCACACTGTTGGGAATCGCGTAGGAGGTTGCCTTCGCATCGAGCGGTGTTCCGGTCGCGGGGTCGGTCAGCAGCCTAGTCCAGGTGGTGGAGTAACCCGCGACCCGTCGTGCCATATCCGCAGGTATCGGTGAACCGTCTGGAAGCATGCCCGCCAGATCACACACCTCTTCTGAGGTCAGCGGTGCGTCGGGAGATGTCGACGCAGAATCAGACGGGGGATCTGTGAGCGGTGAAATTGGGTCGGTTGGCTCTGGTATCGGTGGTGTAGTGGGCGATGACTGCTGATCTGGGGGATCGACGGTTGGCAGCGGCGAACCCGATGGATCGACGGTCGGTGGTGGCGATCCATTGCCGTCCGGCTGGAACTGACTGAGCAGAGTCAGCATAGGAACCGTGATGAAGGTGCTGGCCTGATTCGCCAACCAATACTCGCTGGTCGGCATGTCGAGCAGGAATTCGAAGCTGATGCGGCGCTCGCCGGTATCGAGGATGGGATTGTCGAAAGCGTCGACACTATTCGCGGTTGCGGCAGCGGTGCCCTCGGCCGTGGGGCGAGCTCCGCTGGCACGCGAACCGACGAGAGCCGAGAGCCCGTCTGCCTTGACGCGATCCGTGGTGTTGTTGCTGCTGAGGATGGCCTCGAGCAGCTGTGATTCGAAGACGCGGTCGGCCGGTGTGGTGCGTGCGGGTGCCTGGTAGAAGGGATCATCGTGCAGCGGGCGTGCTGCGCGGTCGGAATCACCGTGCGACACGGGCGTCTGGCGGCTGGATCCATCTGTCTCGGCGATACGTGAACCGGTCGGTCCTTCGTCACCGTTCGTGTCCATATCGTCGAAGACCCGCTCGATGTAATCGAGCAGCGACTCGCCCTCGTGCATCGGCACTCCATCCGGTCCAGCGAAGAGTCCGTCGAGGGAGAAGTCGGAGCTCGTCGACGAGCCGTCTGCCTCGTTCGTGCTGATGATGCGCAGTTTCAGCTGAGGACGGGTGCGCGTGAGGATGTCGAACATCAGAGCGGAGACCGAACGCTCCTCATCAAAGCAGTCGCCTGCCTTGAGCTGGTTCGAGAACGCACTTGTATTGTTCTTGTGCACTGCACGAGCGAATGCATCGAGCCTCCTGAAACAAGCTTGAAGCTCCGGGGCGGGACCGGTCAGCGTGAGGTAGGCAGTTCCGTCGTCACCGGTGCAGAAGTCAACTCGGCGACGCAGCGAAACACTCTTCAACGTATCCTCACTCGGTTGAAGCACTGCAATGTGCAGGGCGAGCGAGCGCTTGAAAGTTTCGATCGTGATGTCGGCGCGCCTGTGCGCGAGGTAGTCGTCCATCGCAGGCAAGTGCTTGAAGTGCAGGTCGCGGCATGCACGAGTCACACAGTCGACATGTTCGATCGTGAAGTCTCCAGCCAGGCAGCGCTTGAGGAACCGCGGAAGACCATGCGCCAGCGTCATCGACGAGGTCATGTGTTGAAGCGACTTGCTCGTGGTCGTGCCGAGGAGACTTGAGTACACGCCTGCCTCGGTCGGCTCGATGCTGCCGCGCAGCCATGTGAAGAAAGTCAGTTCCGGGTCAAAACCGGGAAAGTCAGGCAGCAGTGCGGGGTCGGACAAGAGCTCTTCGGCCAACTTCCGGACTCGGCGGAGGCGGCGACCGGCGGCGCGGTCCTTCTTCGGACCGGCGCTGACGCCGATTTTCGTTCCAGATTCCGCTTCGACCTGAGCCGCAGCCTGGGCCCATGCCAGATTCTCTCTGTTGGTCCAGGTCCTGCGAGTGGAGAAGAGATCCTCGGAGGGAATGTCGACGGCGCAGATCTTCTGGTCGATGGCTTCGTCGCTGATGCCTTGGCGCGTGACGGGACTGCTGTCGGCTGCTTCGGTCTGAGCCTTCCTCTCGTGGCGAGCGGCAATTGTGCTGCGTGATTCTGGAGAGGAGTAACGGGTCGACGTTTCCGTGAACGACGCGAACTCGTAGACCGCGTCGAGCTGACCGTCCTTGAGCCCGAGAGCGTAGGCGACGTCCTGCGCCACGACATGACTGGTGGCGATCAGGGAATTGACCTGCGCGAGGCTGCTCCGCGTATAGGCATCCAGCAGGTCGACGAGTTCGTAATCCTCGGCGACCTCCACGCGAAGTCCGTGAGCGCGGCGGAACTGGGACAGAGTTCGGCCGTCCGCCTCCGCAGGGGGAGCGGCGGGCAGGCCGAATACCCGTCCGTCGCTGTCTCCGATGTTCTTCATCGGCCTCTCACCTCTCCACGCCTCTGTGGAAGTCAGTCGTCAGGGAAGTCGCCTGTCTCAATTATATGGTCTATCGCCATGAATGGATGTCACAATCCGATTACAAATAGAACAAAAAAACTATTAGGATTGTGAAAAACTAATTCGCTCTCAAAGTAATCAAGACTGATCTGTTTGTCCCCTGACTCTACAGTTCGGCACTGACATGACATTTCGATCGGGCTTGAACCCACAACTGCTGTGCAGTGATCCATCGCGACGGACTCACCGCACCGCCGGTTCGCGACAGGCTCACGGCACAACTGGTTCCTGACGGACTCACCGCACAACAGGTTCGCTAGAATCGGGGCGTGGCAGCGATCGACAAAGACATTCTCCGTTTGGCTCTTCCCGCACTCGGAGCCCTGATCGCCGAACCCATTTTCCTGCTCACGGACACGGCCATGGTCGGCCACCTCGGTGCCGGTGCTCTGGGATCGCTGGCGATCGCCTCGACGATCCTGCAGACGGTGCTCGGTCTGATGATATTCCTTGCCTATGCCACCACACCGCGGGTGGCGAAACGGATGGGATCGGGGGACCGACCGGGCGCAATCACGGCCGGATTCGACGGAATCTGGCTGGCACTGGGAACCTCCGTCCTGCTCATCATCATCGGACTGCCCCTGCTGAATACGGCGATCGAGGCCTTCGACCCGGATCCGACCATCACCGCTGGCGCACACTCCTATCTGGCGATCTCGTGGTGGGGTCTGCCGTTCATGCTCATGGTCATCGCGGCCACCGGACTGCTGCGCGGTCTACAGGACACGAAGACCCCGCTGATCGTCGCGGCCGCCGGCTGCATCGTCAATATCGGCCTCAACGCCCTCTTCATCTACGGCCTCGACATGGGAGTCGCGGGATCGGCGATGGGCACGGTCATCGCGCAGGCCGGAATGTGCGCGGTCTACCTCACCATCTCCATCCGCGCGGCGCGTCGCCTCCACGCCAGCATCCGCCCTGACTGGACAGGTGTGTTCACCTCCGCGAAGACCTCCGGATGGCTGTTGGTGCGCAACGCCTCGCTGCGCGCGGCCCTCATCCTCCTCGTCCTCCTGGCCACGGCGATGGGCACGACGGACCTCGCCGCGATCCAGGTCGCTCAGAGCATCTTCTTCGCTCTCGCCCTCGCCCTCGATTCCTTGGCCATCGCCGGCCAGGCGATGATCGGCCTCGAACTGGGGGCGAAGAACACCGAGGCGGTCGCCGCGATCAACCGCCGCCTGTGCCTGTGGGGGATCGTCTTCGGCATCGTGGTCGGCGTCGTCCTGTTCGCGGGCTCCGGAATCATCCCCCGCGCCTTCGCCTCCGACCCGGCGGTGGTCTCGGCCCTGGCCGCACTCCTGCCGGTCCTCGCCCTGAGCATGCCGATCGCCGGGTACGTGTTCGTTCTCGACGGAGTGCTCATGGGAGCTGAGGACGCGAAGTATCTGGCTCTGGCACAATTGGTCGCTGTGATCGGATACGCGATTCTGCTCATCCCGATCATCAACATCTGGCCGGGAGCACCCGGGCTCTGGGCCGGCTTCTGCATCGGATTCGTCGGTTTCCGCGCCCTGACACTGGGCTGGCGAGTACGCAACCGGGCGTGGATCGAACGCGCCGTCGAGAAAGGAATCTCATGAACGCTGCACACACTGACGCTCATGATTCTCAGAACACCTCCGCTGATTCGCAGGACACCTCCGCCGATTCGCAAAACCCTTCAGCTGATTCTCAGAACACTTCCGCCGAGGCGGCCGCCGCCTCCCTGCGCGGACGGATCCGTCCGCTCCCGGCCGAGACCGATGACGAGACTTTCCTGCCGTTCCTCGACCTGTGCTTCAACTGGTCGATGGACAGGCCCCGAATCGAACTCGAGGACCTCCGATACCGCAGCGATGCCGTCTTCTACTACCGCGGCTGGGGACGCGAGGGAGATATCGCCGTCGCCGTGCACGCCGAAGCCGATGCGCAGTCACCGATCGTTGGGCTCGCCTGGGTGCGACTGGCGAATATCGACGACGTTGTCGGGAAAGCCGACGAACGGGTGGGCGAAGACTTCGCCGCCGCCCTGGATAAGACCGGCAACGAGGTCGTCCGCAGCGAAGTTGTGCCCGAGGACGCGGCAGATGAAGCCGAGCACGATTCACGGACTGTGAAAAGCGCCGATAACTCCGAGTCAGCCGGAGAAAGCCCCGCAGCTGGTGATGCAGACGAGGGCACCGCATCGAGCACGGCCGCCGATCTGACGCCGACGGATGACCAGATGCCTTTCACCGGATATGGCTGGGTGGCGGCCGACATCCCTGAACTCTCGATGGCGGTGCTGCCCGACCACCAAGGCCAGGGAATCGGCGGCGCCCTTCTCGACACGGTCTGTGCTCTGGCGCGGATGAGCGGCTTCCCCGCGGTCAGTCTGTCCGTCGAAGACGGCAATGGGGCGGCGAAACTCTACGCCGACCACGGATTCGTGTCCGTCGGACGTAACGGTGACTCGGACGTGCTCGTCCGCAAGCTCGGCTGAAGTGGCAGTGCGGCCGGACCCGGCTGAGGCGCAGCCAGGCCCTTACTGAAGCTCCGGCAGCTTCGGGAGTTCGAGCTCCTCGAGCCAAGGACGGACCACCTCGGCGATGTCACGGTCTGCCGCCTCCGAGACGCACTGGATGAACTCCTCGGTGCTCACCGACGAATGACGGTACCGCTTCGTCCACTCGCCGACGGCGGTGAAGAAATCTGCATCGCCGAGTTCGAGGCGCAAGGCATGCAGACACAGGGCGCCGCGCTTGTACACGCGGTCGTCGAACATGTCCGGCCCTCCCGGATCACCGAGCAAGATGTCCTGCGGCTGAGAGGACAGCTCGTCCCACCACTGCCGCGCACGTTCATCGGCACTCGCACGCCCGGACTCCTCCGACCACAGCCACTCTGCATAGCAGGCGAAGCCCTCGTTGAGCCAGATGTCCTTCCACCGCGACGGCGTGAGCGAGTTTCCGAACCACTGGTGCGCCATCTCGTGGGCGACGAGGCGTTCGGCCTCCCACTCGGGCCCCAGATGATTGGGCCCGAGCACGGACAGCGGCTGCGACTCGAGCGGGATCTCGAGCACATCATCGGTCACGACCACGTCGTAGACGTCGAACGGGTACGGGCCGAAGCGTTCGATGAACAGGTTCATCATTCCGTGCTGAACGCCGAGGCGCTCGACGGCCACATCCCAATGATCGTCGGCATAGACGCCGAGGGGAACGGGGGACTCGGTCCGGCTGTGCGTGGTGCGCTGGCCCGATGAATCGTGAACAGACACGTCCTTGCCGGCAGCGCCGGCGACTCCTCGGACGGCGCTCGAGAGGGCATCTCTGGCCGATCCGGCGACGGCATCCTTCGCAGCGCCCCGCATCGCAGCACCGAATCCCGAGGTTCCGGAACTCAGCGGGATCTGCCCGTATTTGTAGCGACCGATCTGCACCGTCGCCAAGTAGGTCGCCAGGGGAGTCGTCGACTCATACGTCCAGCGGGTCCGCCCGGCCTTGCGGGTCTTCTTCGTCAGCGACCCATTGGACACCACCGTGTACTCGGACTCGACGAGCACCGAGATCCGGTACTGAGATTTGTTCGAAGGATGGTCATTGCACGGGAACCAGGTCGAGGCACCGACGGGCTGGCCGGCCACGAGCACACCGTCTTCGAGCTCCTCCCAACCGACATCTCCCCAGGTGCCGATCGTCGGTTCCGGATTGCCCGTATAGCTGATGTCGATGACCACCGGCTGGTCACTCTTCAGCGCCGGGGTGGTCAGCCGCAGCTTCTTCCCTTGTGCGGAGAAGCGGACCTTCTTGCCGTTGACGCTGGCCTTCGTCACCCGCAGGCCCGTGAGATCGAGGACGATCGACGAGGTGTCCGTGAGCACGCGGCCCTTGAGCACCGCCCTGGCCGAGAGACGGTTCGGACCGATCCGGTAGTCGAGGTCGAGATCGTAGTGGTCGATGTGAAGATCCGCGTTGCCGACGCCTTGCGTATAGGAGTCAAGCATGCGATCGGCTCGATCGGTCTTCGTCTCGGCCTTCTTCTTGGAGTGAGGGAAGTTCTGGGGCATCCACCCAGGGTATGACAGGATTGCCGCTGAAGTAGGCATGGGCCGGCACGAACTCGCCGCGCATGACCAGCGACGTCGCTCCCACCGTGGCGTTCTCGCCCAGGGTGGAGGCTGGGAGGATGACGCTGTTGGGCCCCAAAGTGGCACCGGGATCGAGCTGAACGGTATCGAGGCTCATCACCCGATCATGGAACAGGTGAGTCTGGACCACACAGCCGCGGTTGACCGTCGAGTTGTCCCCGAGATCGACGAGGTCGGCCTCCGGCAGCCAGTAGGACTCGCACCACACGCCGTGACCGATCTTCGCACCCATCGCCCGCAGGTACCACACGATCGCAGGAGTGCCCACGGCATTCCGGGCGAACCAGGGGGCCGCCACGAGCTCGACGAAGCAGTCGGCGACCTCGTTGCGCCAGATGAATGACGACCACAGAGGATGCTCCCCGGGCCGGATCGGACCGGCGAGGATCCATTTCGCGGCCACGGCCAGTCCCGCCGCCACCGCACCGGCAGCCATCATGACGATCCCCGAGGTGAGCAGGGCCAACAGCACGGAGGCGAGGAACGTCGTCGACTGAGCTGCCACCCCGCCCGGCAGACCGAGGAAGAACCAGATGGTGAGCACGACGGCGGTGATGAGCACACCGCCGGCGATGATCGATGAGATCCGCAGGGTCTCCCAGAAGGCACGGGCGGTCTTCACCCCGAAGGTCGGAGCGTAGGTGAGTGACTCGTCGGATTCCACGGCGGCGCGGCGCAGCTGCATAGGGGGAGAGCCGAGCCACGACGATCCCTTCTTCGCCTTCGCCGGAGCTGCCGAGAGCACTGCCACGAGGGAGTTCTTCGGCACCCTGCGACCTGGGGAGGCGATTCCCGAGTTGCCGAGGAAGGCGCGTTTGCCGACCTTTGCGCGACCGGCTCGCATCCAGCCGTGGCCGAGCTCGTAGCTGGCGACCATCGTGTCATCGGCAAGGAAGGCACCGGCCGCGATCGTCGTCATCTTCGGTACGAAGACGACCGTCGAGATCTCAGTGCCCGGCCCCACCTTCGCACCGAGGAGGCGCAGCCACCACGGGGTGAGCATCGACGCGTAGAGGGGGAACAGCAGGTCCCGCGCCATGTCGAGCAGCCGCTCCGTCGCCCACACCCGGTAGCCGCGGGCCGAGCGGACGGGGAACTCTCCCTCCTCCATGCCGATCGCCAGGATCCGCACCGCAATGAGGATGAACAGTGCAGTGGTGAAGAACCACAGACAGGCCACCACCGGTGACCACGCCACCAGCAGCCAGGGCGACTCGACGACCTCGATCCCGGACAGCGCGAGCATCAGGGCGACGCCCGGCACCACAGCGAGATACGGCAGCAGCGCATTGATCTGGGAGCCCACAGCATAGAACAGGAACGGCAGACGCCGCCTGGGCGGGGGAGCAGGCCAGGACTTCTTCGCCTTCCCGACGCGAACGGCCGGCGATCCCGAGTAGATCTGATTCTTCCGCACCCGACCGGTCACCGCAGACCCGGCTTCGACGAGGGCACCGACGCCCACCTCCGCGCCGGGCATGAGGGTCGACCTGGCACCGATCGTGGCATTGCGACTGATATCGATGCGTCCGATGCGCAGCAGATCACCGTCGACCCACCAGCCCTTGAGATCGACCTCGGGTTCGACCGCCGCACCCTCGCCGAGGGTGAGGAAACCGGTCACCGGCGGCACCGAATGCAGATCCGCATCGGGCCCGATGCGGTTGCCCAGCAGCTTCGCATACCAGGTCACCCAGGGTGCGCTCGCCACCGAGACCGCCGCAGCGAGATCGGCGATGTGCTCGGCCAGCCACAGCCTTTTGTGCACCCAGCCCGAGCGCGGATAGTCCCCGGGCCGGATCCCGATCATGAGCAGACGCGCTGCTCCCGCCGAGATGAGCATCCGTCCCCAGGCGGTGACGAAGACGAGGAAGAGGACGGCGACGACCGGCCACGGAGTCAGCGGCAGATCCGCGCCGAGTCCGACACCGATATTGGCTGCCAGCATCGCCAGCACCACCCACCGGATCCCGCCGAGGATGTGCACCGGGATCCCGAGCAGAACCTGGAAGGCCTGCATCCCCCGGGAGGTCCGTGTGATCGTGCGCTTGGGTCCCGTCGGTCCGATGCCGGACCCTTCTTCGCCGAGGCAGAGTCTGGACAGGGCGCCGAAGCGCGGATGGGCGTAGATATCGCCGACGGTGACGCTGGGATGGCGGGTGCGCAGTCGGGACACGAGCTGCGCCGCACCGAGGGAACCGCCGCCGGCGGTGAAGAAGTCCGTATCGCTGCCGGGGCGGGCACCGAGGACCGCGGCCCACTGCTCGGCGACCCACTCCGTGTCCTCGTCGAAGACCTCATCGGATCCGGCCGCCTCGGCGCCGTCATCGAGCGGCCAGGGCAGAGCATTGCGGTCGACCTTGCCCGAGGTCTTCGTAGGCAGGTCCTCGACGAGAGCCAGACGGGGAACGAGCGCGGCCGGCAGCTCGTCACGCAGTCGGGCCTCCCAGGCGGGAAGGTCGGCCTCGCCCGAACCGGCACCGGGGGCCAGGTAGCCGATGAGGACGTCCGTGCCGGCGGCGGTCTTCTTCACCGCAGCGGCAGCGCCTTCGACACCGGGCAGGGCCTGCAGTGCAGCATCGATCTCGCCGAGCTCGATGCGCCTGCCCCCGAGCTTGATCTGCTCGTCGGCGCGACCGACGAAGATCAGTCCTGCCGGATCATTGATGACGAGGTCTCCAGATCGGTACGCCCGCTCCCAGCCGAGACTCGGCATGGGAGCGAACTTCTCGGCGTCCTTCGCCGGATCGAGATAGCGGGCCAGTCCGACTCCGCCGATGATGAGCTCACCGGTCTCACCTTCGGCGACGGGCGTGCCCTCGGCATCGACGACGGCCAGGTCCCAGCCCTTGAGCGGCAGGCCGATGGGCACCGGCTCGGATCCGTCGAGCATGGCGGCACACGCGACGACGGTCGCCTCGGTGGGGCCGTAGGTGTTCCACACCTCGCGGTCATCGTCGCTGAGCCGGCGCCCGAGCTCCGGCGGACACGCCTCGCCGCCGAAGATGAGGAGGCGGACATTGTCGAGGCTCTCCGCCGGCCACAGCGCGGCCAGGGTCGGCACGGTCGAAACGACGGTGATCTGCCGCGACGACAGCCACGGACCCAGATCCATCCCGGACTTCACCAGCGCACGCGGGGCCGGGACCAGGCATGCTCCGTTCCGCCATGCCAACCACATCTCCTCGCAGCTGGCGTCGAAGGCCACGGACAGTCCCGCCAGAACGCGGTCGCCGGGACCCAATGGCTCCTCGACGCAGAAGAGGGCCGCCTCGGCGTCGACGAAGGCCGCGGCCGAACGGTGGGTGACGGCAACGCCCTTCGGGGTGCCCGTCGACCCGGAGGTGAAGATCACCCAGCAGTCGTCATCGGGAGTGGGGGACCGCAGCTCGGAACGGTCGAGGGGTCCGCGGTCGGTGCGGGATTCGATGTGTGGTCCGGCGGTGATCACTCCGGTCACGGCCGCCTCGGTGAACACAGTGCGCGCCCGCTCATCCGGATCGTCGACGTCGACGGGAACGTAGGCCGCGCCGAGCATGAGCGTGGCGAGGATCGCCAGGTACAGATCCACCGACCCCGAAGGGACACGGACGCCGACCTTGTCACCGGGGCCGATCCCGGTCTCGGCCATCTCCAGTGCGAGATCGCGAATCGCGGTGATGAGCTCCGAATAGCTGAGCACCCGGGTGCCGTCGTCGAGGGCCGGCTGATCGGGATGCGCGGCGGCCGACTCGAGGAGGACGTCGATGAGGGTGCGGTCCTCACGGGGCCGTACAGGGGACGGGAACTGCGGTGCGTATTCTCTCACGTGTCTTCCGGGTCGTTCGGGAGATGATCGGCGCCGGGCCGACCGGTACCGCCGGTGACCATAACCCAGGAAGGTGTCGCGGACGTGAACACGGGTCGGGGCGCGAACAGTGCGCGTTCCGGTTCCGATATCTGATCTTAAGTCACTGTTCTCCGTGTCACCGCCCTGATCGTCACGGAGAGGTCGTCCGTGATAGATGTGAGGGGACGGCCGTCCACGGTCGACCAGCTGATTTTCAACGATGAGGAGCACGCCCATGGTCACAGTTCTCACCCACGCCACGGTCTTCGACGGAACCCGCTTCCTGCCCGGCACCCGGGACGTCGTCATCGACGGCGGACGGATCGCCTCGGTGGCGGAAGGAGGGCAGGGTTCGCACAACGCCGGAGACGACCACATCGACTGCACGGGGAAGACGATCATCCCCGGAGTCATCGACTGCCACGTCCACCTCACGAGCAGCGGCGCGGCAGCCACCTCGAACTTCCACGACCCGTTCTCGCTCCAGTTCTATAACTCCGTGAAGAACATGGAAGCCACCGTCAAGGGCGGAGTCACGACCGTGCGCGACGCCGGCGGCACCGACCTCGGTGCGAAGGTGGCGGTGGAGACCGGAGTGGTGCGCGGGCCGCGGCTGACCATCGCCGTCAACATCATGTCCCAGACTGGAGGGCACGGAGACTTCCACCTCGTCTCCGGGGCGGAGTCTCCCTTCCTGGCCCCGCACCCGGGACGGCCGTCGGGAGTTGCCGACGGACTCGAAGAGGTGCAGAAGAAGACCCGTGAGCTGCTGCGAGCCGGGGCCGACCACATCAAGATCTGCTCGACCGGGGGAGTGCTCTCCCCGCGCGACGATCCGCGCCACTCCCAGTTCACCGAAGCCGAGATCGCCGTCATCGTCGCCGAGGCGGCCGCCCAAGGTGCGCATGTGATGTCCCATGCGCAGGGCGCACCGGGAATCAAGAACGCCGTCCGCGCCGGGGTGCGTTCGATCGAACACGGCATCTATCTCGACGACGAAGCCATCGACCTCATGCTCGAACACAGCACCTACCTCGTCCCGACCCTGCAGGCCCCGCAGGCCGTCATCAAAGCCTCCAATGCCGGTGCCGGACTGCCCGCCTCCGTCGTGGACAAGGCCCGGCGCGTCGTCGACGCCCACCAGGAGTCGATCGGCCGGGCCCACGAAGCAGGAGTCCCGATCGCGCTGGGCACCGATGCCGGAGTCGGCCCGCACGGGGAGAACCTCGAAGAGATCAGCCTGCTGGCCGAGGTGGGACTGTCCACGACAGAGGCGCTCGCCGCCGGAACCTCGGTGGCGGCCCGCCTGCTCGGTGACGATCGGGTCGGCCGAATCAGCGAGGGCGGACTGGCCGACCTCGTCGTCGTGGACGGCGACCTGCGCACCGCCGACGTCCGCGGAATCGAGAACCGGGTCGACGCGGTCTACCTCGACGGTGAGATCGTCTGAACGGTTCACCGCCTAGGTGGGTGAGATCGGTCTCGACCGGCCGCGCTGTGAGGGAAACCTAACCTAACGGGGCTATGATGGGAGCGACCGATCCGTGAAGCCGCAGCGCGGCCGCGCAGCCGAATGCCCAGAGAGAGGAGTGCGCCCCGACGATGAACCCGCTCGACTGGTCGTTTCCGATCGCAGTGACATGGCTGATCATGTTCGGCATCATCGTCGTCCGCGCCGGCGGCACCTTCCTCCTCGGCCGCTTCGCCCGCAAGGGGATCCGCAAGTTCCACCGGGTCGAGAAGATCATGGCCGGACCCAAGTACCGGCGGGCCGAAGACACCATCGACCGCTTCGGGGCGCCCGTCGTGGCCCTGAGCTTCCTCACCGTCGGACTGCAGACAGTGGTCAATCTGGCTGCCGGAACCACGGGGATGCGCTACCGCCGCTACGTCCCGGCGCTCGCCGTCGGCGGATCGCTGTGGGCGCTCATCTACTCGACCGTCGGGTTCCTCGGCTTCAAAGCAGTGGCCAAGGCCTACCAAGCCGAACCGGGACTGACCGTCGGGCTCGGCCTCGTCTTCGTCGTCGCGATCGGCGGTCTGCTCATCGGACTGCGCAAGGATCGCACTCCCGCCGAGGAGTCGACCTCCGCCTCGGCGAACTGACCGGCACCCCTGCTGACTGACCGGCACCCCTGCCAACTGACGGGCCGCCTCGGCGAACGTGCGTCCGCCCCTCTGTTCTCACCGCGCCCGTGAGTCAAGGCGCGTCCATTCGGCATAGCAGGTTCGGGGAGAGGACAATGTCCGCGTGGGAGACAATGTCCGTGTGGCAGACCGCGGACAGAGGGCCTTCGCAGGTTCAGTAGAGTGGGACAGCGGCAGAGTCGATTGGGCGAGGACGCTCGTCGACGGTGAGTAGAGGAGTCCCCGGATGGTTGTGGCTTGGTGGAGCATCATTCCGTTCGTTCTGCTGCTCGGATGCATCGCAGTGCTCCCGCTCATCCCGGCCACGGAGAAGATCTGGGATCGCAACCTCGTCAAACTCATCGTCGCGCTCATCCTCGGTGTGCCGATCGCGCTCTGGTTCCTGCTCAGTGGAGAGTCGACGACCGTCATCCACGCGCTGCTCGAGTATTTCCAATTCATCGTGCTCATCGGCAGTCTCTTCGTCGCCTCGGGCGGAATCTTCCTCGTCGGCGACATCAAGGCGACACCGCGGAACAACACGATATTCCTCGCCGTCGGCGGTGTGCTCGCCTCGTTCATCGGCACCACCGGTGCGGCGATGCTGCTCATCCGCCCGATCCTCAATACGAACCAGGACCGCAAACACCGCACACATACGGTCATCTATACGATCTTCATCGTTGCGAACTGCGGTGGTCTGCTCACACCGCTGGGCGACCCGCCGCTGTTCCTCGGCATGCTGCGCGGCGTGCCCTTCGAGTGGACGTTCGGGCTCTGGCCGTACTGGCTGTTCGTCAACGCTCTGCTGCTGATCAGCTACTTCGCCCTCGATAAGAAGATGTATGCGAAGGAACCGGCCGAGGCGCTGGCCAGGGACGCCGAGTATGCGACGAAGCTCGGCCTGCGCGGCGCCAGCGGTCTGCTGTTCCTGGCGATCATCATCGTGGCCGTCGCGTTCATCCCCTCGGTCGACATGCACGCGATCGAAACAGGACATGCGAGCGCCTCGGACTTCGTGCCGTGGCGTGAGCTCGTCATGCTCGGCTCCGCGGTGGCGTCGTTCCTCATCGGTGACCGCGGTGCCCGGTTCAACCTCAACAAGTTCACCTGGACGCCGATCCTCGAAGTCGGGTCGCTCTTCATCGGCATCTTCCTCACGATGATGCCGGCCCTGCAGTACCTGGGGCAGATCGCCCACAAGATCCCGCTGGGCGAGATCTCCCTGTTCATCTTCACCGGCGGCCTCTCCTCCGTCCTCGACAATGCTCCGACCTATGTCACCTTCTTCGAGATGGCGGCCCAAGTGCCGGGCGAACCGAAGGTGGCGGGAGTGCCCGAGACGCTGCTCATCGCGGTCTCGCTCGGCGCCGTCATGGGTGGAGCCATCACGTATATCGGCAACGGACCGAACTTCATGGTCAAGTCCGTCGCAGATTCGGCGAACGTGGCGATGCCGAGCTTCGGCGGCTACGTGTGGTGGTCGCTGCGCCGTCTGGCGCCGATCCTCGCCTCGATGGTGCTCATCTTCATGACCGGTTCACTGTGGTGGATTCTGCTCGGAGTCCTGGCCGCGTTCGTGATCCTCGGGCAGGCCGGGCGTGACCTGCGCGCGGCGAAAGCCGTGAAGGCAGAATGAGGGCCGCGGCCGGGGTCGGCCTCTACTTCACCGGCAACGGCGCGGTCTTCGCCGCCCTCCTGCCGTGGTATCCGCTGCTCGTCGACCGCCTCGGATTGAGTTCTTGGCAGTTCGGCCTCGTCGTCGCCTGCTTCGCCGTCGGATCGCTGCTGTCCTCGGCTCTGCCTGCCGCTCTCATCGCCCGATTCGGAGCCCACCGCGTCGTCATCGGCGGGACGGTGATGCTCGGTGTGGCCGCCTCGGCGACGGCGTGGTCGGTCAACGGCGTGATGATGGCGATCTGCCTGCTCCTGTTGGGATGCTGCGATGCGATCGTCGATGTCGCGCAGAACGTCGTCGGCATCTCCGTCCAGGAGCGGGCCGGACGCACGATCCTGTCGTCGATGCATGCGCTGTGGAGCCTCGGCGGTCTGCTCAGCGGAGCTGCCGCAACTGCGGCCGCCAGCTCCGGTGCCGACATGCGAATATGGCTGGGACTCATCGGCGTCGCAGCCGTGGTCATCACGATCGTGGGGCGCCGGCTGATCGGGGACTATGCCTCGCCGAGGCGGGTCGCCGATTCCGACGCCGCACCTGAAGGCCGTGGCGGAGACGGAACCGTGGGGCGATCGAAACGGATGGTCCTCTGGGCTGCGCTGCCCTTGGCGATCGTCGCGATCTGCGGGGCCGCGGTCGAAGACATTGCGAACAACTGGGCGGGGCTGGCCGCGGTCGAATTCGCAGGAGTTCCGGCCGCCTCGGCGGGGATCGCCTTCAGCGTCGTCATCGGCAGCCAATGCCTCGGACGATTCAGCGGGGACGTGCTCGTGACGAGGTTCGGGGCCGGTCGGATCGCACGCCTCGGAGGCGGACTCATCGCCGTCGGCGGAGTCGGCGTCATCGCAGCCCAGGAACCCGTTCTGCTGCTCGTTGCGATGGGAGCACTCGGATTCGGCTCAGCGACGCTCGTGCCCGGTGCACTGGGAGCGGCAGGTCGTCTGCCCGGGGTCGGCCGTGCCGGGGGAGTGACGCTGGTGAACTGGCTGATGCGGGTGGGATACCTCGGGACGAGTCCGACGGTCGGGGTCGTCGCCACGGGAGCGGGACTGCGGTGGGGACTCGGCATCCTCGTGCTCGTCGGACTCCTGACGGTGGTCTTTGCAAACCGCTTGGACGTGCGTCGGGCTTGACGGATGTGGGCGAGATGTTCCCTGGCTCGGACGGGGGATGTTCTCTGGCCTGAATTGAGTCCCCTGGCCTGAACTGAATTAGCGACGCCGCAACGCGGGTCTTATAGCTGCGGGGAACGAAAAATGTGCCGCTCCTTCGTCTCAGCGAAGTGGCGACACGTTCTATTGCAAGCGGGTGATGACCCCGGTGGTCGGGCTAGCGGGATTTGAACCCACGACCTCTTCACCCCCAGTGAAGCGCGCTACCAAGCTGCGCCATAGCCCGTTACCGTACTCCCTCGTGGGCAACGAGAACTAGCTTATACCGATCAGTGGCCAACTGCCAAAACCGCGTTCCGTGACCTTCGAAAAACAGGTATCATCCCAGGTAGATACCGAAGAAGCGGGACGTGCAGATGCCTGTCAGGGTGACTCAGTAACATTTCCGTTTCGTGATTGTTATGAAAGTGGCCCAGGCGGCTATGCTTGGTACACCGACAAACTAGAGGAGTCGACATGGCAGATCTGGATTATCCAGTGTCTTTGCGGTACTCGCGCGACCACGAGTGGGTTGCGACCACGGAAGACAACGCAGTAGTCCGTGTGGGTATCACTGATTTCGCCCAGGAACAGCTGGGTGACGTCGTCTATGTCGACCTGCCTGAAACCGGGGATTCGGTCACCGCAGGGGAGTCCTGCGGTGAAGTCGAGAGCACGAAGAGTGTCTCCGACCTGATCGCACCTGTGTCGGGGACCGTCACAGAGGTCAACGACTCACTCGACGATTCACCGGAGACCGTGAACTCGTCTCCCTTCGAAGACGGGTGGATGTATCTCGTCGAACTCAGTGACCCCGCACAGCTCGAATCGCTGATGGACAGCGAAGCGTACAAAGAGCTCATTCAGAGCGAGGAGGCGTAATGTCGCAGAACCACGATCAGAATCGTCCGACCCCCTCGCAGCCCTGGTATGACAACGGACAGGTCCCGCAGTCGAAGAAGTTCCCGTTCGGAGCCGGAAACGGCAACGGCGCTGACGAGTCGGCGACTCGGATGAATCCTCAGGTCGACCAGAGCGGTCAGGGGAACACCCCTCCCTACGGTCAGCAGCCTGCCGACGGCGCCCCGCAGGCACCGCAGTACGGCAACGGCCAGAACCATGGCGCCACGCCGCAGGGCGGCCAGAATCACGGCAACGGTCAGCAGTTCGGCGGCGCCCCGCAGGGCGGCCAGCAGTACGGCAACGGTCAGCAGTTCGGCGGCGCCCCGCAGGGCGGACAGAACTATGGTGCGTCGCAGCCGGCGAATCAGCCGTATGCCGGACAGGGTCAGGGCAGCCAGGGGCAGCCTCAGTATCAGCCCCAGCAGCATCAGTATCCGCCGCAGAACTACGGCCAGCCGCAGAGCGGCCAGCCGCAGGGCGGTCAGGGTCAGCAGCAGTACGGCTCCAATGGGGCCGGTCAGTTTGCGCAGCCTCAGGGCAGCCAGGGTCAGCAGCAGTACGAGAACCATCCGCAGCAGGGCGGCCAGCAGCAGTACGGTTCGAACGGGGCTGGCCATTACGGCCAGTTCGATCCCAATCAGCAGCAGGGCAGCCAGCCCGGCCCCGGCCAGTATGGTCAGCCGCAGTCCGGTCAACCGCAGGGCGGCCAGCCTCAGTCCGGTCAGCCGCAGGGCGCGCCGACGAACGGCGGACAGGACGCGATGAACGATTCGGGCAGCCAGCAGTTCCAGGGAATCCTGGATCCGCACACCGGTGAGATCCACCCGGTTCCCGACCTCGACGGTCTGCAGGATGCCGATGCTCTGCTCGTCGTGGTCTCCGGACCGGACTCCGGTTCGCAGATCCTGCTCGACACGGACGTGGTCACTGTGGGCCGCAGCCCGAACGCCGACATCTTCCTCGATGACGTCACCGTCTCGCGTAAGCATGCCGAGTTCATCCGCACACCCAGCGGGTTCACTCTGCGCGACACGGGCTCGCTCAACGGCACCTATGTGGGCCGTCAGCTCATCGACTCCATCGAACTGCAGAACGGAGCCGATGTGCAGATCGGCAAGTTCCGAATGATCTTCCAGCAGCGTCCGCGCTCCTGACCGGGGGATAATGTCAAAAGTCCAAGTCGAGGTTGTCGGCGTCCGCATCGAAATGCCCGCCAACCAACCGATTCTGCTGCTCAAGGCCAGCGAACCTGCGTACTATCTGCCGATCTGGGTCGGTGCGATCGAGGCCAATGCGCTCTCGATCGCGCAGCGGGGGCTGACCCCGCCACGCCCCATGTCACATGCTCTGCTCCTCGACGTCCTCGAGAAGTACGGGGCCGAGCTGCAGGACGTGACGATCACCGGCAAGGACGGTCAGATCTTCCTGGCGGAGCTGCACACGAATGACGGGAAGTCGATCTCCGCGCGCCCTTCGGACGCGGTGACTCTGGCGCTGACAGCCGACTGCCCCGTGTTCGTCGAAACACAATTGCTTGAAGAGTCCGGAATCGAAGCCCCCGAGGCCGATGAAGAGGAAGTCGCACAGTTCAGAGACTTCCTCGACAATGTGTCGGCCGAGGACTTCGAGACCGGTACCGAAAACCCATGAAAGTGAAACATTGAGTCTCCACACCGATCCGGTCCTGTCCAACAGAGAAATCGCCGCCGCCGGCCACGACAATCTCCGCGGTCTCGACGACTGGCGAGAGATGGATCCGAAGCAGCAGCCGACGTATCTCGACAGTGCCGCGCTCGACGAGGTGCTCACCGATCTGCGCAACTCACCTCCGCTGGTCTTCGCCGGTGAAGCCGATGTGCTCAAGCAGCGGATCGCCGCCGCCTCGCGCGGAGAAGCCTTCGTCCTCGCCGGCGGCGACTGCGCCGAATCATTCGACGGAGCCCAGGCGGACAAGATCCGGGCCCGTGTGCAGACGGTTCTGCAGATGGCGGCCGTGCTCACCTACGGCGGATCGATGCCCGTGGTGAAGATCGGCCGCATGGCCGGTCAGTTCGCGAAACCGCGTTCGGCCGACATGGAGACCCGTGACGGAGTCACCCTGCCGTCGTTCCGCGGAGACATCGTCAACGGCTACGAGTTCACCGAGGAATCCCGCCGCCACGATCCGGAGCGTCTGCTCAAGGCGTACCACATCTCCGCTTCCACGCTGAACCTCATCCGTGCGTTCACCCAGGGCGGCTTCGCCGATCTGCGATTCGTCCACGATTGGAACCGCGGTTTCCTCGCATCGAACCCCGGCTACCAGCGCTACGAGCAGACCGCTGCCGAGATCGACCGTGCCATCCGCTTCATGGATGCCTGCGGAGCCGACTTCGATGCACTCAAGACCACCGAGTTCTACGCCGCCCACGAGGCGCTGCTGCTCGAATACGAACGTGCACTGACTCGTATCGACTCACGCACCGGTGAAGCCTACGACGTGTCCGGCCACTTCCTGTGGATCGGCGAACGCACCCGCGAGATCGATGGTGCCCATGTCGACTTCCTGTCCAAGGTGCGCAACCCCATCGGCGTCAAGCTCGGCCCCACTGCCACGGCAGATGACGCCCTGGCCCTGGCCGAGAAGCTCGACCCGGACGCCGAGCCCGGCCGCCTGACCTTCGTCACCCGCATGGGTGCCGGTCAGATCGGTGAGTCGCTGCCTGCTCTGCTCAAAGGCATCGGCGACCGTCTGCCGCATGTGACCTGGGTCTGCGACCCGATGCACGGCAATACGATCACCTCGAACACCGGGTACAAGACCCGCCGCTTCGAAGATGTGATGGCCGAGGTCGAAGGATTCTTCAACGCCCACGCTGACGCGGGCACGATCCCCGGTGGACTGCACATCGAACTCACCGGCGATGACGTCACCGAGATCATGGGCGGAGCCACCGAGATCGACGACGAAGGCCTGCGTCGCCGCTACGAGACCCTCGTCGACCCGCGCCTCAACCACGATCAGTCGCTGGAGATGGCGTTCCAGGTCGCCGAGTACCTCACTCGCCGGCAGTAACCGCCACAACTGACTGAGCCGGGGGCTCCGCAGAATCTTCTGCGGAGCCCCCGGCTTTGTCGTCTGACCGACGAGTCCTATTTGTCTTTGTCGTCCTTCTTATCGTCGTCAGACTTCTTGTCCTTGGAGTCGTCCTTCTCGTCCTTCTTGTCGTCCTTCGAGTCGGAGTCTTCCTTCTTCTCCTCGCCCTTGGACACGCGGACGATGATGAGCGAGTTCGCGGGCTTCGCCTCGGTGCTCTTCGGGAACTGCGAGACGACCTTGCCCTTGGGGACATCGTCGGAGAAGACCTCGTCCTTGCCGACGCGGAATCCGCGCTTGGCCAGAGTCGCATAGGCGGCGTCGAAGGTCAGCCCCTCGACGTTGGGAACCGGGATCGGCGCGACGCCCTTGGACACGACGAGGTCGATCTTCTCGCCCTTCGACAGCTTCGTCCCGGCCTTCTGCGAAGCCGAGATGACGGAGTTCCTGGCGACGGTGTCGCTGTACTTCTCCTCGACCTTGCCGACCTCGAGGTTGACCTTCTTCAGCGCGGCTTCCGCATCGTCGCGGCTCGTGCCCTCGAGCTTCGGAACCGCGAACTTCTCCTCACCCTTGGACACGACGACCGTGACGGACGAGTCGGGGGCCAGCTCCGCACCACTGACCGGTTCGGTGCCGATGACAGTGCCGGCGGGAACCTTGTCGTCGAAGACCTCTTTGGGCTCGGCCTTGAGGTCGTTGTCCTCCAGCTGCGAGGTGACCTCCTCGACGGGCTTGCCCGCCAACTCACCGGGGACGATGGATTTCGGTGTGGGCAGGTTCGCCACAACGAACCAGGCGACCAGCGCGAGGACGGCGACCACGGCGACGAGCCCCGTGAGGACGCGCCGTCGGCGACGTCGGGCGGGAGATGCCACCGCCGAGGCGGCCGCGGAGCCGGCGACGACCGCGGCCTTATCGTTGCGGTCGGAATCCGAATCCTGCGACTCCGGTTCGTCGTCGGAGTCCTCTCGGTCGGAGGAGTCGTCCGAATCGTCCGAGTCTGCAGCGGCGTCGGCAGCGCCTGCGGCTTCGGCGCTTGTCGTGTCTGCGTCGGGGGAATCGGCGGTCGCACCGGCCCCGGCAACCGCGGCGCCGGCCACTCCGCCTCCGGCCGCAGCGACGGCGGCCGCGCCGGCAGCACCGGCCGTGTGGTCGTCATCGTCACGATGGGCGTCATCGGAGTCGGCGTCATCGTCAGGATCAGAGTCGTCCGACTCGGTGCCGTCGACCCCGTCGGCATCGTCGTGGGCAGCCTCCTCGGCAGCCGCCTCGGCGGAGGACTCGTCGTCATCGGCAGCGTCCGGACCGGCCGCACCGGTGTCCGCCTCGGTGTCGTCCTCTTCGCCTTCGAGATACGGGATCTCGTCGGTGCGGGAGCGCTTCTCCTTCGGCACCTCTTCGCCGAGGTCGATGCTCGCGGTGAGCGCGGGGGAGTGCTCACCGGTGGCGATCTGCGGATCTCCGAGGTCGAGATCGGCCTCGGACATCTCCGCGCGCGCTTCGGCCAGGGCCAGACGGAATTCGGCGGCATCGGCAGGGCGGTCCTCGGGGTCCTTCGACGTCGCCCACAGCACGAGTGCGTCCAAGCGCGGACTCAGGCGGGTGACGACGTCCGACGGCGGCGGAACCGTGTCGTGGACGTGACGGTACGCGACCTGGATCGGTACGTCGTCGGTATACGGCTGAGCGCCGGTGAGCATCTCGTAGAACATGATGCCGACCGTGTACAGATCGGTGCGGGCATCGGCTCCGGCTCGGGTGACGAGCTCTGGAGCAACATAGCCGACCGTGCCGATGAGGGTCTTCGTCGTCGTCGCCGTGGTCACGGCACGGGCCAGACCGAAGTCGGCGAGCTTGACCTGACCGTCGGTGCCCAGCAGCACATTGTCGGGTTTGAGATCCCTGTGGATGATCCCCGTCGAGTGCACGGCCTCGAGCGCGGCGAGGATCGCATCGAGGACGACGATCGCCTGTCTGGGCGTGAAGGTTCCGCGGTGCTTGAGCTCGCGGCGCAGCGTCACCGACGGCAGGTATTCCATGACGAGGTAGACGATGTCGCCGTCGCGCGCCTGATCGTGGATGGCCACGAGGTTCGGGTGGGTGAGCCGACCGGCGTTGATGGCCTCCCGGCGGAAGCGTTCGACGAAGGTGTCATCGGAGATGAGGTGCTCGTGCATGACCTTGATCGCGATCTCTCGGTCGAGTCGCAGGTCGGTGCCTCGGTAGACCATGGCCATACCGCCGCGGGCGATCTTGGCATCGATGCGGTAGCGGTCATTGAGCACCGTGCCGATGAGGGGGTCTCGGCGGGCGGTCACAGGGCCTCCTCCGAACGCGCACGCTGCAGCTGGACGGCGCGGACGAAGGTCTTCGTCTCCGGCAGCAGTCCGTCGGCGCGAACCGAGCGCAGGTCCTGGTAGTAGCCGGCGATGGCTTCGTTCTCCGATTCGGCGGTTTCGATGAGCCAGCCGAGGATGACAGTGCCGGCGACGATATTGTCTTCGATGTCGAGCAGGTCGAGTCCGCGACCGACGATATCGGACGCCCAGCGACCGGATCGGGGCGTGATCTGCATGATTCCGATCGCATTGCCGGCCGAGACCGTCGTGTGCTGGAATCCGGATTCCGCGGCGGCGACGGCTTGCATGAGGGCGGGATCGGCGCCGAGTTCGACAGCCAGTGAGGCGACGAGCAGCTTTGCCTGCGCCGGGGCCGGATGGCGGCGGTGCAGCAGGGTGTATTTGTTCAGTCGCGCCGCGTGGAGCACCGAGGGGCGGATGCCCTCGACCTGCGCGCTGGCGGCGACGCGGGGGATGTCGCGTGGCGCTTCGGGGGCTGTGCGACGCGGGCGGGCCTTCGACGGGCGCAGCAGGAGGAGTTCGCCGACGGTGATGAATGAGTCATCGCCCATGGCGTTGGCCTGCCGCAGGGTCGCCGGCGAGATTCCGTGCCGCGCCGCGATTCCCTGCAGGGTGTCACCGGGAACGACGACGTGGGAGGGATCATCGTCGGGCAGATCGTTCTTCTCCGGCAGGGACAGGACCTGACCCTGGTGGAGGTTCTGACGCGGCGAGATGCGGTTGAGTTCGGCCAGCGCGGGCACGGAGACGCCGTGTTTGCTGGCCACACCATAGAGGGTGTCGCCCTGCTTGACCTTGTACGTGCGGCCGCCGTGGGTGACGGGAACGGTGGCACTCGCGGTGCCCGAGATCCACTGCGGGCCGGTGCTCGAAGTCGCTGCGTCTTCGTCAGCGGAAGGGCGGTCGGATGTGCCCTCGACGGCGTCCTCGGACTGATCGTCGGGGGATTCGGTAGTGGGGGCTGCCTCGGTGGGGGAGTCGTTTTCGGGGTCGACCCGTTCGGCTCCTGGGATCGGACCGGTCGAATTCACCTTCGATGCGGCGCGGATGTCAGGAGCGGCGGTGACGGGCCTGTGCCGTCGCGGTCGTGTCATCTGTCACCTGTTGACTTCATGTCGAGTGGGGAAGCTACGGTCCCCAGCCTAACGAGTAGCCGGGCCCGACCCGAGCATTCGGCACCGCATGGCGGGGTGTTTCTGCCGAATATTGCTACGCTTGACGGCGTGAATACCGAAGAACTCGTCCAGGACTGGGCCACGCTGCCCGACATCGCAGAGCTCACCGGGCTCGGCATCTCCCAGGTGCGGAGGATGCTCGAAGACGGCGCCATCTGCGGAATCAAGATTGGCAATCCGAAGGTTCTGCGGGTTCCGTTGGCCTTTTTCGTCGACGGCGAGGTCGTCAAACCGCTCAAGGGCACCCTGCACACCCTCTATGACGCCGGATTCGACTACGAAGAAGCCATCGTGTGGCTCTTCACTCACGACGAGTCCCTGCCCGGCCGACCCATCGATCTGCTTCGCGCCGGCAACAAGAAGGAAGTGCGCCGCCGCGCTCAGGCCCTCGCGTTCTGATCTGGGCTGCCCGCGCAGAGTGAGCGCTTTCAGCCGTAAGCGCCGTGAGCGAACTGATCCGTCGGGTACGCCTGAAGCGGTCCGGCGGATTCAGCTGGAGCGGTAGCTCAGGGCTTTCGCGAATCCCTTGAGCCGCTCCTGCGCGGCCGACCCGATGCGCACCTGCGCCGAGGCGGTCGACCCTGCCGCTGAACCTGCACCGGCCTCTGCCCACGTATCGACGACCGTCGCTGCGTGGGCATGCTTGTCCGCGATGAAGGATTCGACGGCGGCGAGTCCGCCCGAGTCCGTGATCATGTCAACGCATTCGGCCACCTCGGCGTCGCTGAGATCCGGATCGCCCAACCGTGCGGCGAGGATCTCGAGCTGGTCCGCCGAGATCCGGGCCGCGGTCTCGGCGATGAGCACGGTCCGCTTGCCCTCCCGGATATCGTCGCCGGCGGGTTTGCCGGTGGCCGCGGGGTCACCGGCAATGCCGAGCACATCGTCGCGCAGCTGGAACGCCTGTCCGAGCGGAAGGCCGAAAGCGGAGATCTCCTGCAGCTGCTCAGAGTCCGCTCCGGCCAGGGCCGCGCCGAGGAGGAGCGGCTGTTCGACCGAGTACTTCGCGGACTTATAGCTCAGGACCTCCCATGCGCGTTCGGCGATCCGGTCGTCGCTAAGCGGGATGACCTCGGCGAGCACGTCGAGGTACTGACCGACCATGACATCTCGGCGCACGGTTCCGCGCAGCTCGAGGGCCGTGCGGCTGTTGCCCAGGGCCTCCTGGGAACGTTCGAAGAACTCCTCGCTCAGCGCCAGACAGATATCGCCGATGACGATGGAAGCGGAGACGCCGAAGGACGCGCCGTCGCCATGGAATCCGGAGCGCTGATGGCGGGCCTCGAACTCTCGGTGCAGGGCCGGACGGCCGCGACGGGTGTCCGAATTGTCGATGACATCATCATGGATGAGCGCGGCGGCGTGGAGCAGCTCGAGCGAACCGGCTGCCTGAGCCAGACCCACGGTGACGTCGGCTGCAGAGCCGGTTGCCCGGTCGGCTGCGGCCCCGCCTGCCACGCCGGCGCGGACGTCACCGCCGGCGAGCTGGAAGCCCCACCACAGCAGGACGGGACGGATCCTCTTGCCGCCGCGGGTGAACTCGATGAGCGCATCGCCGATCGCTGTCGCATCGGGTGAGATCGCCTCGAATTCGGCAGCCTTCTCAGCGAGGAAGGCCTCCAGCTGAGCGGACACCTCGCCAGCGATTGACTCGGGAGAGTCGAGGGACTCGACGAAGGTGGGACAGGCATCGGCCGAGCTGGGAGCGTCGGACGGGGCGGGCGCGGTGGACGAGGCGGACTCAGGGGAGTCGGACGGGGCGGACTCAGGGGCGTCGCCGGTCAACCCTGATCTGTGCGAGGTCATGAACCGATGTTTCCGCCGACGGTCACGATCGAATTCGCTTTGTCCTCCGAATCCTCGGCGACCGTGACGACGAGGACGCTGTCATTGTCCTTGTGCTTGAAGTTGACCACGCGGGCGCTCTTCGTCTTCACCTCATCGCCGAGGCGTTCGAAGTCCGCCTTGCCGAGCTCCTTCTCGTAGAACTCGAAGATGTCCTTGGCATCGGCCTTCGCCTTGACGACGAGACTGACCTGCTCGGGCAGCTTCTTGTCCTTGTCGTTGTGAGCCTTGACGCTCGACGCGGAGAGCACCTCGGAATCGGGGTACGGCTTGATGTACTCGGGCAGATCCTTCACATCGTTCGATGTATCGGGGTCCGAGCCCGTGGCCTCGGTCGATGCTTCGGACGAGGCAGTCTGGTCCTCGGTCGGGGACGCGGAAGCCGAGGCCTCCTGAGAAGCCGAAGGGGTCGATTCGGCCTTGTCTCCACCGTTTCCCGAACAGCCCGCGAGAGCGAGCGCGGCAACGATGGGCAGTGTCATGACAGCGGTGCGCGATACCATGCTTCAAGAGTACCTGGACTGTTCGGCGGAGCCGAAAGAAACGAGGGCGAGGGGCAGGCGATGAGTCGGAAGCAGCTGGCACGATCCGGAGGTGATCTGACCCGTTTGGGCACGGACGACACCGGTGCCACCATGCTCCACCTCGACATGGACTCGTTCTTCGTCTCCGTCGAGCTGCTCAGCCGCCCGCACCTCGTCGGCCGCCCGGTCATCGTCGGCGGACGCAGCGGACGCGGAGTCGTCGTCTCGGCCAGCTATGAAGCCCGCGAGTTCGGTGTGCATGCGGCGATGCCGATGTCGCGGGCCATGAACCTGTGCCCCGTCGCCGAGGTGATCCCACCGTCCCACGGCCTGTATTCCTCGTACTCCCGCCAAGTCTTCGATCTCGTCGCCGAAGTCACCCCCGATGTGCGGCAGGTCAGCGTCGACGAAGCCTATATCGATGTCTCCGGAGCCGTGCGCCGGCTCGGCTCTCCGGTGGAGATCACCACGCAGCTGCGCGCCCAGATCCAGGAGCGCACCGGTCTGAGCGCCTCGGTCGGCATCGCCGTCAGCCGCGTCGTGGCCAAACTCGCCTCGACCAGGGCGAAGCCGAACGGTCAGCTGCTCGTGCCCTCGGCCGCGACCCAGGAGTTCCTCGACCCGATGCCGGTCGAAGCGCTGCCCGGAGTGGGGGAGAAGACTCAGGAGGGGTTCTTCCGCTACGGAATCCGCCTCATCGGCGACCTCGCCGCAGTCGACGAGGATTGGGCCGCACGTGTCTTCGGTGCGCACGGTCATCAGCTGTGGCGGGCTGCCCACGGTCAGGACTCGTCCGGTTTCGACCACCAGGCCAAGGAGCACTCGATCAGTGCGGAGAACACCTTCGGCGAGGACATCTGGGACATCGCCGTGCTCGAGCACGAACTGCTGCGCCTCGCCGACAAGGTCGCCTACCGAGTCCGTGCGGAGGGAAAGGTCGCCACAAGCCTCGGACTGAAGTACCGCCTCGGCGATTTCACGACTCTGTCGAGGTCGGTGACTCTCTCGGCACCGACTGATCTTGCCCGGGAGATGTACGAGGCGCTGCGCCCGGCTCTGCGCAAGCTGCGTGAGCAGCGTTCCCAAGGAGTCAG
The DNA here is from genome assembly GCF_046534565.1 of Brevibacterium sp. SIMBA_078. Taxonomy (NCBI): domain Bacteria; kingdom Bacillati; phylum Actinomycetota; class Actinomycetes; order Micrococcales; family Brevibacteriaceae; genus Brevibacterium; species Brevibacterium sp. SIMBA_078. Next base: position 286,787 of record NZ_JAWRYQ010000005.1, on the reverse strand, counting down.
GCTGCTCGGCGTCCGCGCCGCCGGCCTCAGCGATTTCGCCGTCACCGGGCGGCAGGCCACCTTGGACGAACCAGTTCGTTCCGGACGCGAAGCCGAGGTCGCCCTCGACGAGGTGAGGCGGCGATTCGGCAGCGAAGCGATCTCTCAGGCCTCGCTTCTGCGCAAGCGTCCCGAGGCCTGAGAGCGGGTGAGCGGGAGCACAGTCTGAAGACCCCGTGGGAATCCGGCTCCTGACGGCCCCCGGAGATGTTTTTTCGGCCCTCAGAGACTATGATTGGGGGAAAGACTTGAGAAGCGAAACGGGGGTTCGAGATGCCACTCTCCGATCACGAACAGCAGCTGTTGGATCAACTGGAGAAGCAGCTGCGCAGTGAAGACCCTCGTTTTGCCCGGAATATCTCGGAAACCCAGGCAGCTGCCACGGGTCCCGGGTTCTCGGCGAAGCGCTTCGTCCTCGGCATCCTCATCGCCCTCGCCGGGCTGGCCGCGACGATCCTCGCGATCTCGCTCGTCTCCAGCTCCGCCTGGTGGATCGCTCTCGGCGTCGTCGGCTTCGGCCTCATGGTCACCGGAATGTACTGGGCGTTCAGCCGTCCCGGCCATGTGCACACGACTCAGACGGACTCCCGGAACTCCGGAGCGAAGACCGAGTCCAAGGGCAACTCCGGATTCATGAGCCGAATGGAAGACCGGTGGGAGAAGCGCCAGCGCGGCGAATGATCCTGCTCTCTGCGATCAAGGCACTCTCGACATGAGGGTGCCTTTTTCAATGCCGGTCCGCGTACTCGCCGGTTCTGCCCTTGCGGTCTTTGCCGGCATCTCCGCCTTCGCCGAGGCAGCGCACTGGCGATCGAGCCACCGTCGGCTGGGAGACTGTGATGCCTCGGGTGGCCAGCGACCACGGAGCGATCGACGGTCGATTCCAGGCGTTCGGGCCCTGACCGCGGCAGGCAGAGACGAGAACACGGCCGACAGCGACCAGATCATCATCGTCCTCGGATATGCCAACCGCGGTCTGCGACCGAACGCAATCAACCGGTTCCGGGTCCGCGCGGGTCTGCGGTCGATCGTTCCGGCAGCCCGGTCGACTCTCCTCATCTTCTGCGGAGGCGCCGTCACAGGACGAACACCGGAGGCCCTCATCCTCGAACGCTTCGCCCGGGACGAACTCGGCTACACCGGCCGAGCTGTGCTGGAGGAGCAGAGCATAACGACGTGGGAGAACATCGCCAACGCGATCCCCATCATCGACCGCGAGCTCACCCCGGCCACGACGATCAGCATCGTCTCGAACTCCCACCATGCCGAGAAAGCCCGTGACCACCTGTGGCAGATGCGCCCGGACCTGGCCAGGCGGTTGGTCCGCGGGGGAGACTACCGATTCGGTGAACAGCCGCTGGTGAAGCCCATCGCCGCCGTGCGCGGCCTGCTCGCCCTGCGTGCACTCGATCGAGAGAACGCGAAACGCGCGGCAGGGCGCTGAGGTCCCAGACTCTCGCACTGAGCGTCCAAACTCTGCGAGACAGCGAAGAGGCGCCCCCGCAGGACCGCCCCTTCGCACATCGACCAGGACCGTCGGGTACCGGCCTGGTTCGTCAGCTCCTCGTCATTTCGGACGATTGAACAGGCTGGCCGGCCAGATCTTCGCAGAGATCCGACTGCCCGGCGTGGTCCTCTCCGACAGGTCCGTCCTCACCTCGTCGACGAGCGCACTTACCTCCGAGTCATCGAGCGACTCGGGAGCGGCACCGTAGCGCTGAGCTTCGAGGGCATCGACGAACGCTCCGAGCGCAGAGTCATCATGACCCGACTCGGACGGACGTGACGGGGCCGGACTGCTCAAGCGCCGCAACCGTTCGTCCGAACGATCGAACGTCGAGGAACCGGCTGCATTTTCACCGGCGGCACCGGAACCGGCTGCCGCCTCGGCGGCGGACTTTCGGATCGGTTCGCCGGTGTCCGCATCGATCTCTGGTGCCGTTGAGCCGGCTTCCGCATCGGTCGGGCTCGAGGCATCCGCAGCCTCGGTGCCACCACCGCCGGCAGCTCCGGCAGCTCCGGCCGCTGGGACGGCACCGGCGAGCACGAGCTCGTTGAAGCGCAGCGTCCGGCTCGAATCCAAGCTCTGCCCGTAGTCGGTGGCCAGAGCACGGACCTCTGTCCACACCGCCTCGAGATTCTGCGGATCCTTCGTCCGGCGCGAGCGCAGGATCGACCGCCAGATCGCGGGCAGTGCGGCGAGCAGCAGCAGGACGAGCACGATGGCTGCGATGCCGAAGACAGTGCCGAAGTTCGAACCGGCCGGCTCTGCGGCCTGAGTGCTCGTCTCCTCCTCGGTGGGTTCCTCGGAGTCACCGGTCGGCGAAGCAGATTCGGTCGGCTCTTCGCTCGGGCTCGCAGACTCCGACTCGTCGCCCTCCTCCTGTTGGTCGGCGCCATCGGCGAGAGTCCACTTCGGCGGATCACCGGCGGGACCGCCGGGGGTGGGTTCGAAGCGCACCCAACCGGCACCTTCGAAGTAGAGTTCCGGCCAGGCATGCGAATCCTGCATGCTCACGTCGACGCCGTTCTCGGCTTCGTCCCCGCCGGCGTATCCGACGCCGATGCGGGCCGGAATTCCCATCGTCCGAGCCATGATCGTCATGGCCGAGGAGAACTGGACACAGTAGCCCTGCTTATCGGCCAGGAAGTCCGAGATCGCGTCGCCGCTGGCCCGTTCGGGGGCATCGAGCGAATACTCGAAATCGCCGCCGCGGAAGTACGCCTGCAGCATGACTGCGGCCTCCCACTGGTTGTCCGCATCGGCGGTGACCCGCTCTGCGGTCTCCTTCACGCTGGTCGGCAGGGAATCGGGGACGGCGAGTTCGGTCTCGAAGTCGCTCTCGGACACCGGAGTCGCCGACTGCAGATCCTTGACGTCGGGATTCGGGGACAGATAGTCCATCGAATACTGCAGTCCACCGGTCTTCTCGCCATTGCCGACGACCGTCAGGGTCTTCTCGTCGAAGATCCACCGACGACTCAGATCCTTCGGCTGCTGCGGAGCATACGGAGACGGCAGGTACTGCTGGTCGTAGTTGTCGCCGACGGCGACGCTGATCGTCTGCTCCTTGAAGTTCTTGTCCCGCGGCATCCCCGCGGGCCATGGCATTCCGTCGGCGGCGATCGCGAACGGATCGAGGCTGAACGGGCTCGGTGCCCAGTTCTCACCGTCGAAGTCGTCGATCGAGGTCAACCGGATCGGATCCGCGTCCTCGTCCGTCGTCTGGTAGCTGAACAGCGTCGTGTCATCCCGGTCGCCGAGGTTCTGGCGCAGGTTGAGGAATGGGTTCGTCACCGTCAGATCGCCCTGACCCTTCGACGCCCGATCGGGCAGCGTGGGCACCGGGGGCAGCAGAATGGGCAGGCCGATGCCGATCGCCAGAGCCAGAGCGCCGGCGAGGATCGCCGTCATTCCTCCGCGCCACCGAGTTGCGGGCAGATAGGGGCTGAGCATGAGCAGCAGGAACGCCGCGAGGATCGCGACGATGTGCCACCACTTCACCTCCTGAGCGGCGAAGTAGACGGGAATCATCCACAGCACCAGCAGCAGCACACCGCCGACCTTCGGCGCCCGCAGATCCGAGACGAGGCCGTCGATGAGGATCGTGATGAGGGTGAAGGCGATCGTGAGCATAGCGATGAAGCCCGGTGTGCTCGCCGCCGGGGGAGCGGTCGCGTAGAGGTCGCTGACCCCCTCGGAGAGCAGATCGATCACCGTTCCGAAGGACTCACCGGTCGGGATGAACCCGAGCAGCAGCGAATCCCCGGCGCAGACGATGAAGACCGCGATGAGACCGGCCACGCACTGGGCGATGACCGCGGTTCCGGTCGAGCGCAGTGCCGGAACGGTGCGGAACACGGCGCCGACGATGACGACGACGGCGACGGCGACCAGGACGGGCGAGACCCAGGCGAAGTCCTTGAACACCGCCGATACGGCGACAGCGGTCAGGGCCATGGCGACGAAGACGACGATCGCCTCGAGCCAACCCGTGCTCGGACGCTCATCGCCCGTCGACACGGGTGCCGAATAGTCGTTCGCCGGAGACTCGGAATCGGCTCCGCGCGGACGTGTGTCAGGAGTATTCAGACTCATCGGCGCACCCCCTGCGGAGTCGAGCTAGCGCCACCCGGGGCCGCGGACGCGCTGCCGGCGCCGGCAGTTCCCGGTCCGGGTTCGGCCGAGGTCCGACCGGCGCCGCTGCGAGAGCGCTTGGACTCGAACGTCGTCCACGACTCCGGCAGGTCCTCGCTGAGACCGAGCATCGTCAGATCGTCGATCTCGCTGAGAGTGCGCAGAGTCACCGGCACGCGGCGGGAGAAGTGCGAGGCGAGTTCCTGCCCGCGCTGATCGCCGACGGAGCAGATGACGATGTGGTTGGGGTTGTCGTGTGAGGGCAGTTCGACCCTGCCCGGGCGCACAAGGGCGGAGAGCAGACGCAGCTTGTCGATCTCGCGAGCTCCTTTGAATCTGATCTGGTGTCCGGGAGCGACGACGTTGACCTCGTAGTCGGCCTTGAGGAACGCGGTTCCGGCCGCGGTCGCCGCGGCCAGCAGGAACTCGATCTCGAGATCGCTCGGCTCCTCGGCGCCCTCATCGGCGACGAGGTCGATGAGGATGAGCGAATGGAGCGTCTCCTCATCGGCTTCGTGTCGGACCATGAGCTCGCCGGACTTCGCCGTCGAGGGCCAATGCACGTGCCGGAGGTCATCGCCGGGCACGTACTCACGTGTGTGGAAGTCCCGAGTGGTATGACCGGTGCGGACCTTGCCGTCGTCGAGGCGGGCGGGCCGGATCGACGAATCCTGCGGGATGCGCGCGGGCAGGATCGGCACGGACACGGCCACGGGGAAGGCCCCGTGAACCTTCTTCTTCATCTTCACCAGGCCGAAGGGGCCGAACACGGTGATGAGGACCGAGTCGATTCCGGAGACACCGCGGCGATTGGGGGTGAACGACGTCAGCACCGTCTGTGATGCCCCGTGGGCCAGAGCCGGAACATCACCGGAGGTGGAGTCGCCGAACCCTTCGGCCGGAGTGAAATCGATCGTCGCGGCAGGGATCGCGAGCTGGCCGATATTGGTCACACGCGCCTGGACTTCGACCTCTTTGCCTTCGGCGGCCAGCGGGTAGCGGTCTCCCGAAGGAGACAGCGCCACCTCGTGGAGGTTCGTGCTCATCGCGATCGACACCCGGCGGGTGCCCCACAGGATGAGCAGAGCCGAGAGCAGGACAAGGCCGAGCAGCAGCAGACCGGCCGGCAGCAGGCCGGGCAGCGCGAAGCGGTAGGCCGTGATGATCAGGGCCGCCCCGGCCAGGACGAAGATGATGCCCGAAGTGCTCAGTCGCATGCGGTCACTGGTTCGCGGAGACGGGCACGCGGGACAGCACCCGACCGATGAGGTCGGCAGCCAGGTCTGCGTCGTCTCCGTCGCGGGGGATGATGCGGTGGGCGAGGATGTACGGGGCCAGGGCCTGCACATCGTCGGGGGTGACGAAAGTGCGACCCGACAGGGCAGCGCGAGCCTTCGCCGCCCGCAGCAGATGGACGCCGCCGCGCGGGGAGCTGCCGAGCAGGATCGCCTGATCGTTGCGGGTGGCGTGGAGGATCGCCACGATGTACTCGCGCAGCTGCCTGCTCGCGGAGACATGGCGGACGATGGTGCGGGCCTGAGTGATCTGTTCGAGGTTCGTCACCGCGGCAGCGGTCTCGAGGGGATCGTTCTGGATCTGGTTGTCCAGCAGATCGACCTCATCGGACGTCGCCGGGTATCCCAGGGAGATGCGGGTGAGGAAGCGGTCGCGCTGGGCCTCGGGCAGAGCGTAGGTGCCCTCCATGTCGATCGGGTTCTGAGTGGCGACGACGATGAACGGTGTGGGCATCGGATAGGTCTGCCCGTCGATCGTCGCCTGGCCCTCGGCCATGCACTCGAGCATCGCCGACTGCGTCTTCGGGGACGCGCGGTTGATCTCGTCGGCGATGACGATGTTCGCGAACACCGGTCCCTGTCGGAACTCGAAGTGACGAGTCTCCTGGTTGAACAGGTTCACGCCCACGACGTCGGTGGGCAGCAGGTCAGGGGTGAACTGGATGCGGCGCACGGAACCGTCGACGACCTTGCCCATGGCACGGGCCAACAGGGTCTTGCCGACGCCGGGGACGTCTTCGAGGAGGACGTGTCCGCCGGCGAGCAGTGCGATGAGCGAGAGCCCTACGGCGTCATCCTTGCCCTCGAGCACCGAGTTCATCGCGGTGCGTGCCCGCGAGGTCAGATTCTGCACCCACTCGATGTGTTCGGCGCCGATCACGGAATTGGTCTGTGTACCTTCTTGGCTGGTCGACATACCCTCCATTGTCCCTTAAAGCCGGCACCCCAGCCACACGAGTTTCTTTCAGCTTCGTCACTGCCTTCCCCTCCCCGCTCCCATTCCCTCCCCGAGGTGCCCCACCCCACTCCCCACCACCTTCCCCACTTTTCTCCACGCGGACCCTCCACTTTCCTCCCCACTCGCCTCCACCTCGGTGCGGGAAATCGCCTGCGATCCCCGGATTCTCGCGGATCTGTGCCGTTTTCATCGTCCTCGCCGAGGCGGCCCACCGCCTCGGCGGACCCTCCGTTCTCCCCGCGACCGACACTCCCGCGACGCGCCTCTGAGAAATTTTCCCCACTTTCCTCCACTTGTCTGACCTGGGAAAACAATTGGTCCGGAGCATCGGTAGGGCGAAAAGCTGGAATCTGTGGAGGGAAGTGGAGTACTGTGGTTGCTATCGGAGCCGATGGGTTTCGAAAGGGGTGAGACGACATGTTCTTGGGCACTCATATGCAGAAGCTCGACGACAAAGGTCGCCTCATCCTGCCCGCAAAGTTCCGCGAGGAGCTGTCGCCCGGACTCGTTCTGACCCGTGGCCAGGAGAACTGCCTCACCCTGTTCCCCACCACGGAGTTCGAAGCCGAGCACGCGCGAATCCAGAACGCGCCGAAGACGAATAAGGAAGCCCGCGATTACCAGCGTGTGTTCCTGTCGGCGGCATCTGCGGAACAACCGGACAAACAGGGACGCATCACGGTCCCGAACATATTGCGGCAGTACGCATCACTTGATCGGGAAGTCGCAGTGATCGGCATGGGCAACCGGGTCGAGATCTGGGATGCACCGACCTGGGAGGACTACCTCGTCGGCGCTCAGCAGGCTTTCGCCGAACGCGAGGAGGAGGTGATCCCCGGAGTGATCTGATTCTGCTCGGGTTTGATCCTTGCCCGCCGTGCTCGAGTTTCGGGGAACTTCCCCGTTTCCGAAGCTCGGACGTCCTGACACACTTCCCCGGTGGCAGGGCCACGGCGGTCAAGGTTCTGGCTCCAGCAGCGCACCCCCGACCACCCCCGTATGAAGGACCCACGAATGACAGCTCAGCACGTACCGGTGCTCCTGACGCGCGTGGTCGAACTCATCGGCGTCGGAGTCGAAGCCGCCAGGGACGCCGGACTCACCCCGGTCGTCGTCGACGGCACACTCGGCATGGGCGGTCACGCCGAAGCCGTCCTCACGGCCTTCGACGATGTCCACCTCGTCGGCATCGACCGTGATCTGCAGGCCATCGACATCGCCACGAAACGCCTGGCCCCCTTCGCCGACCGCGTCGATATCGTCCACGCAGTCGACGACGAGCTGCCCGATGTCCTCGACGATCTCGGCATCTCAGAGATCAGCGCGATCCTGCTCGACCTGGGAGTGTCCTCGCTGCAGCTCGACGAGGACGAACGCGGATTCTCCTACTCCCGACCGGCGCCTCTGGACATGCGCATGGACCGCACCCAGGAGCTCACTGCTGAGAAGGTGCTGGCCACCTACTCGGAATCCGAGCTGCGCCGCATCCTCCGCGAATACGGCGAGGAGAAGCTGGCCGGCAGGATTGCGAAGATCATCGTCACGGACCGGGTCGACACCCCATGGAAGACCTCGGACCAGCTCGCGGCCATGCTCTCGCGGGTGATCCCGCAGACGAAGAAGAAGTCGCATCCCGCCAAACGCACCTTCCAGGCCCTGCGCATCGAGGTCAACGACGAGCTCGGGGTGCTGCGCACCGCACTGCCGGCGGCACTGGAGGCGCTGCACATCGGGGGAGTGGCCGTCATCGAGTCCTACCAGTCATTGGAGGACACGATCGTGAAGAAGACCTTCCGAGCGGCCACGACCTCCTCGGCGCCGCCGGATCTGCCGGTCGTGCCCGAAGAGCACCAGCCCTGGCTGACCGAGATCATCCGGGGCGCCGAAATGGCTGATGAGCAAGAAGCAGAGACCAACCCGCGGGCGGCAAGCGTCCGGCTGCGGGCAGTGCAGAAGATCAGGGAGGCACGATTGTGAAGAATTCCCAGGCGACCGCGGGTCAGCCCCACTTCACCGAACGCTCCCGCCGGCTCGAAGAGGCCGGTGGTCAGCAGGGCGGAGCCAAGCTGCGGCTGCTCAAGTTCGAACTGCCGAAGTCCCGTCTGCCCTTCTCCATGCTGTGCGTGGGGATCCTGCTGGCCACTCTCGTGGCCGTGCTGCTGCTCAACATCTTCGTCGCCAACACCTCCTACAAGGTCGACCAGCTGACGAGTGAGAAGGAAGCCCTGGCCGAACAGAAGGACCGCCTCGTCGAGGACAACTCGTACCGCGAGTCCCCGCAGAACATCGCCCTGGCCGCCGAAGAGCTCGGCCTCGTCCGTGATTCCTCACCGGAATTCCTCGACGCGAAGACCGGGAAGATGATCGACGCCCCGGGGATCGACGTCAGCGGTGAGAAAGAGCCCACAGTCGTGCCCGGCCCGCGCGCCGATACACGCGATGACATCCGACCCAATCTACGATCGGATGAGAAGCTCCCGGTCGTCGGGGGCAGCCCGAGCCAGGACGTGGCGGCTCCCAGCCAGGAGGCGCCGAAGTAGTCCGAGCTCACCGGGACCAGGGAACGGCCTGACCGAAACATTCGCCGACCACACCAAGGACCGAGGACTCCAGCTATGGGCTCAGCCAAGACCCGACTGAAGAAGAAGCGCAAGGGCGGTGGCCCCAATCTGCGTTGGCGGATGGGCTTCATCGCCGCGGTGTCGGTCCTCGTCCTCCTCATCACCTCCGTCCGCCTCGTCTCGATCCAGGGCATGGACTCGATGAAGCTGGCGGAGAAGGCGCTGTCGAATCGACTCGTCACCCGCACTCTGCCTGCCGATCGCGGACAGATCCTGGCCGCCGACGGCACCGTGCTCGCCGACAGCGTCTCCCGCTACCAGCTCGTCGTCGATCAGCAGAATGTCGCCCAGTACGAAGTCGACGGCAAACTCGTCGGAGCCTGGGGTGCGGCCGAAGCGCTGTCGAAGCCGCTGAAGACCGACCCCGGTGTGCTCTATCCGAAGCTCGTCGGCGACAAACGCTGGAACCCCGTCGCCAAGGGGCTGACCTCGGAGACCTGGCGTGCAGTGAAGAAGCTCGAGGTCCTCGGCATCTCCGCCGAGGAGTACTCGGTGCGCTCGTACCCTGCCGGAGGCGTCGCCGGCAACCTCGTCGGGTTCCTCAGCTCCGACGGCACGGCCCAGGCCGGTCTCGAGACTGCCTATGACGAACAGCTGTCGGGCAAGGACGGCCAGCAGCAGTACGAACGCGGAGCACGCGGAGAGATCATCCCGCTCGGCGACAACAACATGAAAGACGCCGTCGACGGCCAGGGTCTGCAGACGACGATCGACCCGGCGATGCAGTACTACGCTCAGCAGGCGATCGAAGAGCAGAGGAAGAAGCACGAAGCCGAATCCGCGTCGATCGTCATCAAGGAGGTCAAGACGGGACGCATCATCACCGCCGCGGATGCTCCCACCGTCGACCCGAACTCTCCGGGCAAGGTCGACGGCCCCGACCGCGGATCGCGCATCTTCACCGACATGTTCGAACCCGGTTCGACCGCGAAGATGGTCACCGCCGCAGCGCTGCTCGACAAGGGACTCGTCACTCCCGAACAGGAGTTCACCGTCCCTGACAAGTGGAAGGCACCGAACGACGAGGAGTTCCGTGACTCCCATGAGCACCCCGATGAGAAGCTCACCTTCGCCGGAATCCTCGCCGAGTCCTCGAACACCGGCACCGTGCTGGCGGGTAAGGAACTCACCGAGGCCCAGCGCTACGAATACATGAAGAAGTTCGGCTTCGGCACCAGCTCGGGCATCGACTTCCCCGCCGAGACCTCGGGCATCCTGCATCCGTATGAGGAGTGGGACGGACGCACGAAGTACACCGTGATGTTCGGTCAGGGTGTGGCCGCGAACGCGATCCAGACGACCGACGTCATCTCCACCATCGCCAACGGGGGAGTCCACGTGCCTTCCCGCCTCGTCGACGGAATGATCTCCCCGAACGGAGGGACCATCTCCACCCCCGCAGGAGAGAAGGAACGGGTCGTCAGCAAGAAGGCTGCCGACGAGACCCTGCGGATGCTCGAAGGCGTCGTCGCCGAAGGCACAGGAAAGTCCGCCCAGGTCTCCGGCTACAGGGTCGCCGGAAAGACCGGCACCGCGCAGGCACCGGCAGCCGAGGGCGGAGGCTATGACGGATACACCGCCTCCTTCGTCGGCGTCCTGCCCGCCGAAGATCCCGAACTCGCGATCTCCGTGACTTTGCAACGTCCTCGGAACGGCTACTACGGTGGACAGGCCGCAGCCCCCGTCTTCTCCGACGTCGCGGGCTTCGCCATGCGGCATCTCAAGATCCCACCGTCGACGCAGAAGCCCGACCTGCCCGCTCGAGAATGGAAATGATGCGCTTTTCACAGCTGCTGCCGATCGCACCCGGCACCCTCCACGGTGACCCCGAGACAGAGGTCGCCGGAGTCTCCCACGACTCGCGTGCGGTCTCACCGGGTCAGCTCTACGCTGCCCTGCCGGGAGCGAACGTCCACGGTGCGAAGTTCGCACCCGAGCTGATCCGCGGCGGGGTCGACGCCATCCTCACCGACGACGCCGGCTGGCAGCTCATCACCGAAGCGCTGAGCACGGACGAGGCGGGCCGGGACCTGCTCGCCGGAGTCACCGCTCTCATCGTCGAAGCACCCCGCGCCGTGCTCGGGTTCGTCTCCGCCGCCGTCTACGGGACCACCTCGGTGCCGGAGCTCATCGGAGTCACGGGAACAAACGGGAAGACGACGACGACCTATCTGGCCGACGGGATGCTCGCGGCACTGGGCCATCGCACCGCCGTCATCGGCACGGTCGCCATCCTCATCGCCGGCGATACGGTGCCCAGCGTGCGCACGACTCCGGAGGCCCCCGAACTGCACGCCCTGTTTGCGAAGATGCGTGCGGCCGAGGTCGACACCTGTGCGATGGAGGTCTCCTCCCACGCGCTCAGCCAGCACCGCGTCGACGGGGCTCATTTCAGCGTGGCAGGGTTCACGAATCTGTCCCAGGATCACCTCGACTTCCACAACACGATGGAGGAGTACTTCGAGGCGAAGGCCCAGCTGTTCACCCGCACTTTCTCCGACAAGGCCGTCATCGTCGTCGAAGACGAATGGGGCGAGCGGATGACAGAGGCCGCGCAGGTGCCCGTGCGCACTCTGGGACGCGACGAACGCAGCCAGTGGCGCATCGAACACACCCCGGGCGAAGCGGACTTCGTGCTCCACCTCGACGCCGGGGAGAGCATCAGGCTCCGCTCACCGCTGCCGGGCGATTTCAACGTCACGAATACGGCCCTGGCGGCCTCGATGCTCATCGAGGCCGGCGTCAGTGCCGAAGAGATCGATGCGATCGGTCGCAGCTTCGCGGCCACGGTGCCCGGACGGATGGAGATCATCGACGTCTCCGGACCGCGGGCGCTGGGCGAATCCCACCCGGAGATCCTGCCGCGGGCCATCGTCGACTATTCGCACACCCCCGACGCGATCGCGAAGGCGCTGGCGACGCTCCACGCCGACTCCGATGAGCTCATCATCGTCTTCGGCGCCGGTGGCGACCGCGACCGCGGCAAGCGCTTCGGCATGGGTCAGGCAGCGGCGCGTGAAGCCGATGTGATCGTTCTCACCGACGACAATCCGCGCACCGAGGATCCCGACACGATCCGGGCTGCCATCAGGCAGGGAATCGACGCCGAGGTGGATGCGGGACGGGCACGTGTGAAAAAGATCATCGAGGTCCCCGACCGCGGTGCCGCCATCGACGAGGCGATTGCCGAAGCAGACGCCTCGGCGACCGTGCTCGTCGCGGGCAAGGGGCATGAGACAGGCCAGACCGTGGGCACCACGGTCACCGATTTCGACGACCGGGCGAGGACACGCTCAGCGCTGTCCATGCGACTGGGCGGCGCACAACCAGGTAAAGTTCACAGATGATATGAAGCGACTGACTGCAGCCGAAATCGCAACCGCCCTGAGCGGCGAGTTGTACGGCATCGACCCCGAGACCCCATTGACCGCCGGTGTGGTGACCGACTCGAGAGAAGTCGGACCCGGCGATATCTACGTCGCCCGCCGAGGCGAGAGCTTCGACGGCATCGAATTCGCCGCCGCCGCCGTCGAGGCGGGAGCGGCCCTGATCATCGGCGAATCCGTCCCCACCATCGACGACGACCCGCTGCCGGTCGTCGTCGTCGCCGATGCCACCGAAGCGCTTGGCCAGCTGGCCAAGCACAGCATCGAAGGCCTGCGCACAGATGGCGAACTCACCGTCATCGCGATCACCGGATCCGTCGGCAAGACCACGGTGAAGGACCTCGCCGCGGATCTGCTCTCGGGTGAGGCAGAGACCGTGTGGCCGCCGAACTCCTACAACAACGAGGTCGGAGTCCCGCTGACGGCTCTGCGGGCGGTCGAATCCACCCGCTTCCTCGTCCTCGAGATGGGGGCTCGGTCGATCGGCAACCTCGCCTATCTGACGAGCCTCATCCGCCCCGACATCGCGGTCGAACTGGCCGTGGGCACCGCCCACTCCGGAGTCTTCGGTTCGATCGAGAACACCGCACGGGCTAAGGCCGAACTCGTCGAGTCACTGACGGCCGGATCCACTGCTGTGCTCAATGCCGACGACACCCGCGTGTCGGCGATGCGCGAGGTGCTCGCTCCGGATGTCACCACCCTGTGGTTCTCACAGCGTGAGTCCCTGCCCGAATGGGTCGGCGCCGACGACCTCGTCGTGCGCGGCACCTCGGTGTCCACGGATTCCTCCGGTCATCCGACGTTCACCCTCGCCCTGCCCGGTGAGGAGCCCCGCGATGTGCGTCTGGCGCTCATCGGCGAGCACCACGTCGGCAACGCTCTGGCGGCAGCAGCCATCGCCCACGCCTGCGGCGTCGCGGCCAGGTCGATCGTCACCACCCTGTCGACCTCCTCGGCGGCCAGCCGCTGGCGGATGGAGCTCATCGATTCGCCGTCGGGCGTGACCGTGCTCAACGACGCCTACAATGCGAACCCCGAATCCATGCGGGCCTCGCTGAAGACCCTGGCCTCGATGGGCCGCGGTGATGAGGAGACCAGCCCGCGACGCACCTTCGCCGTGCTCGGCGAGATGCTCGAACTCGGGTCCGAATCGGTGTCCGCGCACTCGGATATCGGCGAACTTGTCGTGCGCCTCAACATCACTCGCACCATCGTCGTGGGAGAAGGCGCGAAGCCGATCTTCAACGCCGCGAACCTCGAAGGCTCCTGGGGCAACGAGGCGGCCTGGGTCGCCACAGCGGCTGAGGCGAAGGACTTGCTCAACGCCGAACTCGCTCCCGGCGACATCGTTCTGTTCAAATCCTCCCGCGACGCCGGTCTGCGCTACCTGGGAGACGAAATCGCCGGAGTATCGGGGGCCCAATGATTGCCGTACTGCTTGCAGCCTGCCTGGCTCTCATCTTCGCCCTCGTCGGGACCCCGCTGTTCATCCGGGTGCTCGTCAAGAAGGGGTACGGCCAGTTCGTCCGTGACGACGGTCCGACCTCGCACGCGACGAAGCGCGGAACCCCGACCATGGGCGGAGTCGTCATCATCGGCGCCGCAGTGCTCGCCTACCTGCTCGGACACCTGTTCACCGGTTCCGTGCCCACGGCGTCGGGCCTGCTCGTGCTGTGGCTGGCTGCGGGACTGGCTGTCGTCGGATTCCTCGACGACTTCATCAAGATCAAGAAGCAGCGGTCACTGGGTCTGCGCCCGATGCCGAAGCTCATCGGGCAGGCCTTCGTCGGAATCTCGTTCGCCGTGCTCGCGCTGCAGTTCCCGAACTCCTTCGGCGAGACCCCGGCGTCGACGAAGGTGTCGTTCATCCGCGACACGAACCTCGATCTCGCGTTCGGCTCGGCGATCCTCGGCCTCATCCTGTTCGTCATCTGGGCGAACCTCATCGTCACCGCCGTCTCGAACGCGGTGAACCTCACCGACGGTCTCGACGGACTCGCCGCCGGCGCCTCGGTGGTCGTCTTCGCCGCCTATGTCGTCATCGGCACCTGGCAGTCGACCCAGAACTGCAACCTCATGTCCGAGGCCACGAACGCCTGCTACTACATGCGCGACCCCCGCGACCTCGCCATGGTCGCCGGCGCCATGGCCGCGGCCTGCTTCGGCTTCCTGTGGTTCAACACCTCGCCGGCGAAGATCTTCATGGGCGACACCGGTTCGCTGGCCATCGGCGGTGCCTTCGCCGGACTGGCGATCATGTCGCGCACCGAGCTGCTCCTCATCGTCCTCGGCGGACTCTTCGTCATCATCACCCTGTCGGTGATCATCCAGGTCGCTTCCTTCAAGACCACCGGCAAACGCGTGTTCCGCATGGCACCCCTGCAACACCACTTCGAACTCAAGGGCTGGGCCGAAGTGACGATCGTGGTGAGGTTCTGGATCATCGCGGCACTCTTCGTCATCGCCGGAATCTGCCTGTTCTACGCCGATTGGGTGGCGCGCATTGGCTGATGAACCGACCACCAAGGAGATCCCGGCCGCACTGCACGGGCCGAGTTCATCCCTGGCAGGACTGCGGATCCTCGTCACCGGTCTCGGGGTGACGGGATTCCCCGCTGCAGTCCACCTCGGCGAACGCGGAGCCGATGTCATCGTCATCGACGGCGACGCCACCGCCGATGTGAGCGAGAAGGCGCAGATCCTCGAGGTCTTCGACGTCGACATCCGACGGGGACCCGAACACGTCGAAACGCTGCCCGAGGGCGAACTCGACCTCGTCGTCACCTCACCCGGATGGCGTCCGGACCAGCCCGTGCTCGCGGCCGCAGCGAAGGCCGGCATCCCGGTCATCGGCGAAGTCGAACTCGCGTGGCGGATCCGCGGCACCAACGACGCCAAATGGCTCGCCATCACCGGCACCAACGGCAAGACGACGACCACGACGATGCTCGAATCGATGCTGCTGGCCGCCGGGCTCAAAGCCAAGGCCTGCGGCAACATCGGCACCCCGCTGCTCGAAGCCGTGCTCGAACCCGGGCTCGAGGTCCTCGCGATCGAACTCTCGAGCTTCCAGCTGCACTGGCAGGAGTCGATGAGCGCCGACGCCGCAGCCGTGCTCAACATCGCTCCCGATCACCTCGATTGGCACGGCAGCGCCGAGGCCTATGCGGCAGACAAAGCGAAGATCTTCCACAACGCGAAGCTCGCCTGCGTATACAACTGCGCCGACGAGGTGACTCTGCACATGGTCGAGGACGCCGACGTCATCGAAGGGGCAAAGGCCATCGGCTTCACCACCGGAGTGCCTCGCCCCGGCGAGCTCGGCGTCGTCGAGGACCTGCTGGTCGACCGAGCCTTCATTCCGCAGCGCTACTCATCGGCCGCCGAACTCGCCTCGCTCGACGACGTGGCGACGGCCACCGGCGTCGCGGGTTCGCGGCCCGCCCCGCACCAGGTCGCCAATGCTCTGGCCGCAGCGTGTCTGGCCCGCGCCATCGACGTGCCCGGTCAGGCGATCGCCGCGGGACTGCAGAACCATTCGCTCGGCGCCCACCGCATGGTCACCGTCGCCGAGGCGGACGGCATCCGCTGGGTCGACGATTCGAAGGCGACGAACACCCACGCGGCGAATGCCTCTCTGGCCGCCTTCGACTCGATCATCTGGATCGCCGGCGGACTGCCCAAAGGCGCCGACTTCACCTCGCTGTTCGCCGACCACCGCGAACGGCTGAAGGCACTCGTGCTCATCGGCTCGGACGATTCGGCCTACCGAGAGGCCATCGCCGCGACCATCCCCGACCTCGAAGTCGTCCGGATCGAACCGGCCCTGGCAGTGGACTCCGGAGTCCCGAAGCGCCGCGGAGAGGCCGTCGCCGCAGCCGCCGTCGACGCGGCTGCGCGGTTGGCCGAAGCCGGAGACACCGTTCTCCTGGCACCGGCGGCCGCGAGCATGGACCAGTTCCTCAACTACAACACTCGCGGCGAACTCTTCGCCGAGGCCGTCAACTCGCACCTGGAGCGCTGAGATGGGACGGCAGACCACCGCGAAGGCGGATGAACGTCGCCGTCGCAAGCTTGCGAAGACGACTGTATCCGCATCCGCTCCGACGACGTCGAAGACGTCCGGAGCGTCGACCGCGACGAAGTCCTCGACAGTGAAGACCGCCGAGAAGACCAGCGTCCCGAAGTCCGCCGCACGTGACTCCGCGTCGAAGACCGCGGGCGTCAGGACGTCGGCGAAGAAGCCCGCGAAAGCCAAGGGAACGCAGAACCCGGCGAAGAAGCCCGCAAAAGCCGCGGGGAAGAACAAGACCGCCTCGGTGCTCAAGAAGGCATGGACCCATCTGCGCGGTGACATCTCCAGCCTCTCCGCGCACCCGCTGACGACCTACTTCCTCATCCTCGCCTCCGTCGTCCTGCTCACGGGACTCGGCCTGGTCATGGTGCTCTCGGCCTCATCGATCACCTCCTACGACGGGGGAGCGGGCTCCTCATTCGCCTACTTCAACAAGCAGGCGATGTTCGCCGGGGTCGGTCTCGTCCTCATGTACATCGCCAGCCGGATGCCGCTGCAGTTCTGGAAGCGGATCGCCTGGTTCGCCCTCATCGGCGGACTCCTCATGCAGGCGGCGGTCTTCGTCCCCGGGCTCGGCAAAGAGACGAAGGGCAATGCGAACTGGATCGGGTTCGGCGGATTCCAGATCCAGCCCTCGGAGTTCCTCAAGGTCGCCCTCGCCGTGTGGCTCGGCTTCATCCTCGCCCAGAAGGCCGGGAAGATGACCACCTTCGGCCACGCCATGATCCCCGTCGTGCCCGGCGTCCTCGGCGCCGCCGGACTCGTCGTGGCCGGCAACGACCTCGGCACCGGCTTAGTCATCATGGCCATGGCCGTCGTCTGCCTGTTCGTCGGCGGATTCCCGGCGAAGTACTTCATCCTCCTGGCCGGCGTGCTGGCCGCTGCGGTCACCTTCTTCGTGCTCAGCTCCCAGAACCGGCTCGACCGCATCCAGGCGATGCTCACCGGTCACGCGGATCAGAGCGCCGCGGACACCATGGGCCAAGCCTGGCAGTCCAACCACGGACTGTTCTCGCTGGCCTCCGGCGGATGGCTGGGGGTCGGGCTCGGCGCCAGCCGTGAGAAATGGTCCTGGCTGCCCGAAGCCCACAACGACTTCATCTTCGCCATCATCGGAGAGGAGCTGGGCCTCGTCGGCACCCTCGTCGTCATTCTCATCTTCGCCGTCCTCGGCTTCGCCATGGTCCGCGTGGTGATGCGTTCGAACAGTCTCATGGTCCAGGTCGCCACTGCCGGCTTCTTCGCCCTCATCATCGGGCAGGCCGGAATCAACATCGGCGTCGTCACCGGACTGCTGCCGGTCATCGGTCTGCCGCTGCCGTTCGTGTCCTACGGCGGCTCCTCGATCATCGCCTCTCTCCTCGCCGTGGGAGTGGTGCTGTCGTTCGCTCGCACCGAACCGGGCGCCGAGGCGGCCATCGCCGCCAACAGGGATCGCCTGCGATCCTCACTCGCCGTGCTTGCCCGCAAGAAAAGGAAATGAGATGACGAGTATCCTCCTCGCCGGTGGAGGCACCACCGGCCATATCTCGCCGATGCTGGCGATCGGCCGTGAGCTGCGCCGGCAGCACCCCGACTGGGACGTCGTGGCGTTGGGCACCCCCGACGGACTCGAAGCCGAAATCGTTCCACGCGCCGGGTTCGAACTGCTCACCATCGACAAGGTGCCCATGCCGCGGTCGATCAGTCCCGCCCTGCTGAAATTCCCGGGACGCTTCCGCGGCAACATCTCCGCCGTCAAGCAGATCATCGCCTCCCGCAGCATCGATGCCGTCGTCGGCGTCGGCGGCTACGTCTGCCCGCCGGCTTTCCTCGCCGCCAAACAGGCGAAGATCCCGCTGATCGTCCACGAAGCCAATGCGAAGCCGGGAATGGCCAACCGTCTCGGCGCCCGACTGACCACCACCGGGCGCGTCGGGATCACCTTCCCGGACACGGAGCTGCCGGGCTCCACCCTCGTCGGCATGCCCATGCCCACGGAGATCACGGATCTCGACCGCAGCGACGACGATCAGCGTGCCGGCTTCCGTGCCGATCTCGGGCTGCGCGACGACCGTCCGGTCCTCGTCGTCACCGGAGGTTCCTCCGGTGCGCAGAAGATCAACGAAGCGTTCCTGGCCACCGCGACCGCGTGTCAGGAGGCCGGCATCCAAGTCCTCCACATCACGGGAGCCGGGAAGGGCGAGGCCCTGCGGGAGGCCGCGGCCGAACTGCCCGACTACCACGTCGTGGACTACGTCGACGGAATGCACCGAGCCTATGCGGTCGCCGATCTGCTCGTGGCCCGCTCCGGCGCCGCCACGGTCTCCGAAGCCACGGTCGCCGGAGTCCCGGCGGTATACGTGCCCCTGGCCATCGGCAACGGCGAACAGCGCCTCAACGCCTCCGGAAGCGTCTCGGCCGGTGCCTCGCTCATGGTCGACAATGCCGAATTCTCACCGTCGACGGTCGTCGACACCATTCTGCCGCTGCTGGCCGACGAGACCCGTCTGACGCAGATGAGCCAGGCGGCTCTGCATCTCAACTACCCCACCGATGCCGCGGCCCGCATGGCCGCCATCGTCAACCGCGCGCTGGAAGGCTGATCATGACCTCTGCGAACACGAGCCCCGCGAACATCGTTCCCGTCGGCGAACTCGGAGCCGTCCACTTCATCGGCATCGGCGGTTCGGGAATGTCCGGAATCGCCCGGATCATGGTCATGAACGGAGTCACCGTCTCAGGTTCGGATGCGAAGGAATCCAACGTCGTCGACGTCCTCCGGACCCTGGGAGCCACGGTCACGATCGGACATTCGGCCGACAACCTCGGCGAGGCCGATACCCTCGTCATCTCCTCGGCCATCCGCAAGGACAACCCCGAACTCGTCGAAGCCCAGCGCCGGGGACTGCGCATCCTCCACCGCTCCGGAGCCCTCGCGTCCCTCATGGTCGACCGGCGGGCCGTGGCCGTGGCGGGCACTCACGGGAAGACCACGACCACGTCGATGACGACCGTGGCGCTGCAGGCCTGCGGTGTCGACCCGTCCTTCGTCATCGGGGGAGTGCTGTCGACGACGGGCACGAACGCCCACCTGGGCACCGGTGACGTCTTCGTCGCCGAAGCCGACGAATCCGACGGATCGTTCCTCCTCTACGAACCGGCCATCGGCATCCTCACGAACGTCGAAGCCGACCACCTCGATCACTACGGAACCCCGGAGAAGGTGCGCGAAGCCTTCATCGAATTCTGCGACGGCATCCAGACCCGGGGCGGAACGATCATCGCCTGCGCCGACGATCCCGGATCCCACGACGTCGCCCTGCACTCCCGCCGCCAGGGAGCCGATGTCGTCCTCTACGGCACGTCCGAGGATGCCGATATCGTGCTGCGCGACCTCGACTCCGGAATCGGCTCGACCTTCGTCCTCGACCTGCCCGGCCGGGACGACGAGCTGCGAGTCGAACTGCGGCAGCCGGGAATGCACAATGCCCTCAACGCCACCGCCGCGATCGCCGTGGCGCACAGCCTCGGTGCCGATGTCGAACGCGCGGCCACGGGTCTCGCCGGCTACGGAGGCACCCGCCGTCGCTTCGAGGAACGCGGAATCGCCGCCGGCGTGCGCGTCATCGACGACTACGCCCATCACCCGACCGAGGTGCGCGCGGTGCTCAGCGCCGCCCGCGGAGTCGTCACCGACGAAGGACGGGTCTGGGCCGTCTTCCAGCCCCACCTGTACTCGCGGACGATGGAATTCCGGGAGGAATTCGGACAGGCCCTCGGTCTGGCCGATGAGGTCGTCGTCCTCGACGTCTTCCCCGCGCGCGAAGATCCCGTGCCCGGAGTCACCGGCGCGCTCATCGCCGACCGGGTCCCGCACGAGAACGTGACATTCCTGGAGTCCTTCGCCGAGGCGGTCCCCTTCGTCGCCGCTCGAGTGAAGCCCGGCGACCTCGTACTCACCGTCGGAGCCGGTGACGTGACCATCCTCGGGCCCGAGCTGCTGAGCGCACTGGAGGGCTGACACCCATGGTGCCGCTTCCCCCGGCCCAGGCCGGTGACAACTCCACCGCGGATCTCACCGGAGTCATCCGGGCCCGCCGCCTCAGGACCTGGCGTCGACGCCTCTTCGCCATCGGCATCGTGGCTGCCCTCATCGCCCTTGTCGCCGTCGCCTGGTTCTCGCCCCTGCTGTCCCTGCAGAAGGTGCAGGTGAGCGGCAGTCGACTGGTCGACACCGATAAGGTCAGCAATTTCGTGCTCGACGACCAGGGCAGCCGACCGCTGCCGCAGGTGCGCCCCGGCAGCGTCGAGGACGCCGTGCTGAAGGAATTCCCGAAAGCCGAAGCGGCCTCCGTCCACTACGCGGGACCCCGGTCGCTGAAGATCGAGATCACCGACCGCACCCCCGTTATCGCCATCAGAGGCGAATCCGGCTATCGCCTCTACGACTCCGAAGCCGTCGACCTCGGCACGGTCGACACAGCACCGAAGAAGCTCACGGTGCTCAGCGGCGGCGGACACCAACCGGACAGAGAGACCGTCTCCGCGGTCATCCGATTCATGGGCGAACTGCGACCGGAGCTGAGGCGTCAGCTGGTGACGATCGAGGCCAAGGACGCCATGAGCCTCAAGGGACGGCTCGACACCGGAAAGCAGAAGGCCACGGTCGTCTTCGGCGATTCCTCCGACTCCAGCCTCAAGGTGCGCACCGCCGCCCAGCTGGCCGCCGAGGGCCGCACCGAGATCGATGTCTCCGTGCCCTCGGTGCCCGTGACCGACTGAGTCCCGCCCGACCAGTCGTCGGCCCGAACCGGTCTCGAACACCCCGCCGCGGCCGGACCGGGCCTCAAAGAGCTGCCCAGGATGGGCCAGCCGCTGCGATTGCCTCCGTTTGGCCCCGACACACCGGGTGTGAAGTTTGGCCGAACCCCGACACTCCGGCGAGAATGGTTGCAGTGAGATTGCCCCGCCCAATAGCCTCAGGGCAGAGAACACAGACCGAATGCGCACGCAGACCCTGCGGAGCGCAAGCGCTTGAGACGAGGAACCGACTTGGCTGAATTCCCACAATCCGGAGCGGACATCAAAGTTGCCGGAACCGGCGGCGGCGGCGTCAACGCTGTACAGAGGATGATCGACGTCGGCCTGCGCGGCGTGGAGTTCATCGCGATCAACACCGACGCCCAGGCACTCGTCCTCTCCGACGCCGATGTCAAGCTCGAGATCGGCCGTGACCAGACCCGAGGCCTCGGCGCCGGCGCAGACCCGGAGATCGGCAAGAAAGCCGCCGAATCCTCCGAAGACGCCATCCGCGACGCCCTCGAGGGCGCGGACATGGTCTTCGTCACCGCCGGCGAAGGCGGCGGCACGGGAACCGGCGCCGCCCCGGTCGTGGCCCGCGTGGCCCGGTCGCTCGGCGCACTGACGATCGGCGTCGTGACCCGCCCCTTCACCTTCGAGGGACGCCGTCGTTCCGCGCAGGCAGAAGCCGGAATCGCGGCGCTGCGCGAAGAGGTCGACACCCTCATCGTCATTCCCAACGACCGTCTGCTCTCGATCTCCGATCGCAGCGTCTCCGTCGTCGAAGCATTCCGCTCCGCCGATGAGGTCCTGCGCTCCGGTGTCCAGGGCATCACCGACCTCATCTCGGTCCCGGGTCTGATCAACCTCGACTTCGCCGACGTCAAATCGGTTATGCAGGATGCCGGGACCGCGCTCATGGGCATCGGTGCGGCAACCGGCGACGACCGTGCCGTGCAGGCCGCCGAATCCGCGATCGCGTCCCCGCTGCTGGAAGCCAGCATCGACGGCGCCCACGGCGTGCTCTTCTGCATCACCGGCGGCGGCGACCTCGGACTCTTCGAGGTCAACGAGGCCGCACGCCTGGTCCAGGAAGCCGCGCACCCCGAGGCGAACATCATCTTCGGCGCCGTCATCGACGACAACATCGGCGACGAATGCCGAGTGACCGTCATCGCCGCCGGATTCGACAACACCTCTCCGAATGCGGAGGTCGCCGGATCCGACCAGGTCCCTGCACCGATCCCGGCCGCCGCTCCGGCCGAGACCGAGTCCGAGTCGCCCGTCATCGCCGAGTCCCCCGAAGCCGACGAGCCTGCGCCTGCCCCGCGCCGCAGCGAGGAACACCAGATTCCCGCTTCGCTGCCGGGCGAACGCAGCAGCTCGAATTTCGACTCCGACCTCGATATCCCGGACTTCCTCAAGTAATATGCTGCGCTCGAGGTTCGTCATCCCGGGCGGGCGCACCGCCCACGTCGCCTTCACCGACCGGCACGGCGGATACTCGAGCGGGGACTTCTCCTCGTTCAACCTCGCCCGCCACGTCGGAGACGATGCCGAACTCGTCGCAGCCAACCGAGCCGCTCTCGCTCAGGTCATCGGCCTGAGCGGCGAGCGGCTCTCGTTCGTCTCCCAAGTCCACGGCACCGATGTCCACATCATCGGCGACGAAGCTCAGCTGCGGCAGACTCCGGTGGAGGCCGATGCCCAGCTGACGGCCGTCCCGGGACTCGGGCTGGCGATCATGGTCGCTGACTGCACCCCGGTCATGCTCGCCGATGCCGACGCCGGAGTCATCGCCGCCGTCCACGCGGGTCGCCCGGGAATGGCCGCAGGAATCGTCGGCAGAACGGTGGCCGCGATGCACGACGCCGGTGCACGGGACATCCACGCGGTCATCGGTCCCTCGGTGTGTCCGCGCTGCTACGAAGTCCCAGCCGAGCTGAGGAGCGAGGTCGCGGCGATCGAGCCGACAGCCGCCTCGGTGTCGGTGACCGGAACACCGGCACTCGATGTCGCCGGGGCCGTGGCCGAACAGCTGCGCCGGGCGGATGTGACCATCGATCATTTCTCGCGCACCTGCACGAAGGAATCCGAGGACCTCTTCTCCTACCGCAGGCAGAAGCGCACGGGCCGTTTCGCAGGGATCATCTGGCTGCAGGAAGAAAACACCGCGACACACCCATAGGACTCACAGGCCCAGATGCTCGCGTGCGATAGTTTGGGCGACAGGTGAGCAAGTGCCGAAGTCCGAGGAGCTTTAGACATGTCAGCAATCAAGAAGACGCTGGAATACCTGGGTTTCGTCGAAGAAGAGGACGAGACCACCCAGCACACCGACCGTCGTGAACCCGCCCGCCGGGACCGCGAGGTCGTCGAGACCTTCGACGAGGACGACCAGTACGACGAACCGGCCGCAGCCGAGGAACGGACTCCGGCTCCGGTGACACCGATCCACCCGTCACCGATCCGTCCCGTAGACACCCCGGCGCCAGGAACCTCAATGAACCGCATCAGGACCATCCACCCCCGCAGCTACAACGACGCCATGGTCATCGGTGCCGCCTTCCGTGAGGGCACCCCAGTGATCATGAACCTCTCGGAGATGGACGAGAACAACTCCAAGCGCCTCGTCGACTTCTCCGCGGGTCTCATCTTCGGCCTCCACGGGTCGATCGAGCGCGTGACGAACAAGGTCTTCCTGCTCACCCCCGAGAACATCGAAGTCGCCGGCGAGGGCGAAGCCGATTCGGATACTCAGGCCAGCTTCTTCAACCAGAGCTGAGTGCGCTGGAGAATCTCTCAACTCGTCCTCAGCTGGAGCCGATAGGCTGAAGCCTCAGAACTCAAGCAACAACGAAAGGCGCGGGGGACCCACGTGGCCATCATCTTCTACATCCTCGGTACTGCTCTGAGCCTCTACGTCTATGTGCTCCTGGCGCGAGTCGTGCTCGATCTGGTCCAGGTGTTCTCCCGCGATTGGAGGCCCACCGGTTTCCTCCTCGTTCTCGCCGAGATCGTGTACACACTCACCGATCCGCCGCTGAAGCTGCTGCGCAAGATCATTCCGCCGCTGCGTCTGGGACAGGTGTCGCTCGACCTGGGATTCATCGTCCTGCTCATCGGCATCCAGATCATTGCGTCGGTGTTCTTCAACCTTTCGCACACCACCGCCTGATGCCCGCCAACACAGTGTTCTCCGCGGAAGAACCACT
Source organism: Brevibacterium sp. SIMBA_078 (assembly GCF_046534565.1). Classification (NCBI taxonomy): domain Bacteria; kingdom Bacillati; phylum Actinomycetota; class Actinomycetes; order Micrococcales; family Brevibacteriaceae; genus Brevibacterium; species Brevibacterium sp. SIMBA_078. The sequence continues at coordinate 262,275 of NZ_JAWRYQ010000005.1, read as the reverse complement.
GTGAATGGATATGGGGAACGGCGTGAAGAATGTGCCGGTCGATTAAGGGTATTCGATTGATCGAATACCGGATAAATGGTGAATATGCTCACCAGAATTGGCTGTCTGTGTGCTCGAGTTGTTAGCCTCGAATGCGGAAAACTTCGTCATTGAATGCGAGACACGCCATTACTGCGGGACAAAACTGCAGGTGTTACGCTAATGTGACGTTGAAGCCGTCCTTCTGGGCGGCAGCGTAATGAATGTAGATCGACCGAAGGTGACCTCATGGCGCTCACGCCTGAAGACGTAGTAAACAAGCGGTTCCAGCATGTGAAGTTCCGCGACGGGTACGACCAGGACGAAGTCGACGATTTCCTTGATGAGGTCGTCGTTGAGATTCGCCGTCTCTACCAGGAGAACGACGAACTGCGTCAGAAGCTCTCCACCGCCGAACAGCGTGTGAAGGAACTCGAAGCCGGCGGCGCCTCCGCCGCACCGGCACAGGACATCGACGCCACTCAGGCGATGCCCGCCGCTGTTCCTGCTCCCGAAGAGAAGGAAGAGGCTCCGGCTCCGGCCGAGGCACCTGCCGCCCCGGCACCGGTCGAAGAGACCCCGGCCCCGGTCGTCAAGGAAGCTGCTCCCGCACCCCAGGACAACTCCGCTGCACCAGCGATGGCCGCAGGTTCTGCCGGTGGAGCCGCGGGTGCCGGTCTCGGTGCTGCCGCGGTCGGCGGCGACGGAGACGCTCATGGTCTCATCGCTCTGGCCCAGCGTGTCCACGACGAGCATGTTGCCGAAGGTGAGCGCAAGCGCGACGAGCTCATCAAGGGCGCCGAGAAGGAAGCCGCCGACATCGTCGGCAAGGCCGAAGCCAAGCGCGACGAAACGCTGTCGACTCTCGAATCGCAGAAGTCGACCCTCGAGCGCTCGATCGACCAGCTCTCGAACTTCGAGCGCCAGTACCGCACTCGACTCAAGAGCTACCTCAACGATCAGCTGCGTGACCTCGAGAACTCCACGAGCCTGGCTCCGGAGACCCTCGACGGAAACGGCCCACTGGGCGGTTCCTCGAACCACAAGCTCTGATCTCATCGCATCACCGACCGAGGTCCGGGAACTCTGCGGAGTACCCGGGCCTCCGTCGTGTTCGCACACTGCATCGTCGTGCGGCTGAATCCCGCAGCCTCGGCGGTGGTCTAGAATGAACCAAATGAACGATCCTGCCTCACGGGTGAAACGACCTCGCGCCGCCATGATGGCCCTGCTGTTCACAATCGCGGCAGTCGTGCTCGTGATCGATCAGTTCACCAAATTCCTCGCCGTCAGTCTCCTTGAAGACCAACCTCCGGTGCCTGTGATCGGATCGCTGGCCGGATTCACCTTCTACCGCAATCCCGGAGCCGCTCTCGGCCTCGGGTCGAGCGTGACGTGGATCTTCCCGATCATCGCCATCGGCGTCTTCGTGGCGATCCTCGTGATCTCGCGCAAGCTCGGATCGAGAGCCTGGGCGATCGGTCTCGGTCTGCTCTTGGGCGGACTCTTCGGCAACCTCGTCGACAGGCTCTTCCGTGAACCCTCGTTCCTGCACGGAGCAGTCGTCGACTTCATCGATCTGTCGCTGTTCATCTGCAACGTCGCGGACATCGCGATCTCCGCCGCCGCAGTGACCTTGGTCATCGTCAGCCTCAGAGGCATCGACATCGACGGATCGGACTCCACCCGCGTGAAAGAGGACTCTCATGACTGAACGCTCCATCCTCGTCCCTGAGGGACTCGACGGTCAGCGCGTGGACGCTGCGATGTCGAAGCTGCTCGGCCTCTCCCGAACCGCCGCCGCCGACATCTGTGCCGACGGGGGAGTGGAGATGTCCGGGCGTCCGGTCATCAAGTCCGATCGCGTCATCGCCGGCGAACGGCTCGACATCATGATGCCCGAACCGAAGAAGCCTCTGGAGGTCGTTCCCGACCCCGTGCCGGGAATGCGCATCGTCCACGACGAAGACGCATTCGTCGTCGTCGACAAGCCCGTGGGTGTGGCAGCACACCCGGCTCTCGGCTGGACCGGACGCACCGTCGTCGGCGGACTCGCCGCTGCGGGATTCCGCATCGCGACTTCCGGCGCTCCCGAACGTCAGGGCATCGTGCAGCGACTCGACGTCGGAACTTCGGGGCTCATGGTCGTGGCGAAGAGCGAATACGCCTACAGCGTGCTCAAACGCGCCTTCAAGGAACGCACGGTGGAGAAGACCTACCATGCGGTCGTACAGGGTCTGCCCGATCCAGTGCTCGGCACCATCGACGCCCCGATCGCCCGACACCCCAAGCACGACGGACTCTACGCGGTGCGCACCGAGGGCAAGAACGCGATCACCCACTACGAGGTGATCGAAGCCCACCGACGTGCCGCGCTCGTCGAGGTCCACTTGGAGACCGGACGCACCCACCAGATCCGCGTCCACTTCTCCGCGACCAAACACCCCTGCGTCGGTGACCTGCCCTACGGTGCCGATCCGGTGCTGGCGAAGGAACTCGGTCTGGAACGCCAATGGCTGCATGCCGTCAAACTCGGCTTCCACCACCCCGACACGCAGAAGTGGGTCGAATTCGAAAGCGGGTACCCCGAGGACCTGCAGACCGCGCTCGACCGCATCCGGCCGAACTGACGCCGCGCCTACGCGCTGCCGCTGTCCGATGGTGTCGGAGACTGACGGCTGAGCGACGCGTCGACGGGACCTGCGCGAACCGGAGGCTCGTCGGCAAGTGCCCGGAACAACAGGCGCGGGAACCCTCCCTGCGGGTGCCGATGGACTAAGCTGGAACGGCAACACCGGCAACTTCAGGAAGGCGGCGCCCAGTGCCGAACGAGGACTTCGTCCACCTCCACGTCCATACCGAATACTCCATGTTGGACGGTGCGGCCCGCCTCGCCGATCTGATGGCGGCGACGAAGGCATCGGGAATGTCCGCGATCGCCACGACCGACCACGGATACCTGTTCGGCGCCTTCGACTTCTGGTCGCAGGCGACAGCCGCCGGAATCAAACCCATCATCGGCGTCGAAGCCTATGTCACGCCCGGCACGGATCGCCGGGACAAGACCCGCGTGAAGTGGCGCACCGACGAATCGCAGAAGAGCGACGACCTGTCCGGCGGTGGTCTCTACACGCACATGACCCTGCTGTCACGGAACAACACGGGCATGCGCAACCTGTTCAAGGCATCGTCGTATGCCTCCCTGGACTCGGTGACGGCGAAATGGCCCCGACTTGACCAGGATCTGCTCGAGAACTACTCCGACGGACTCCTCGCCACCACCGGCTGCCCGTCGGGAGAGGTGCAGGTGCGGCTGCGCCTGGGACAGTACGAAGAGGCCAAGGCGGCCGCCGGGAAATACCGTGAGATCTTCGGCAAGGACAACTACTACGTCGAACTCATGGACCACGGTCTGTCCATCGAGAAGCGGGTGACGAAGGATCTCATCCGGCTGTCGAAGGAACTCGACATTCCGCTGGTCGCTACCAACGACCTCCACTACACGCACGAATCAGATGCGAAGGCGCACGAAGCGCTGCTGGCCATCCAGTCCGGCTCCAAGCTCATCGAACCCACGTACGATCAGGGCGGTTCGCGATTCGCCTTCTCCGGCTCCGGCTACTACCTCAAGACCCCCGCAGAGATGCGGACCCTGTTCAAGGAATTCCCCGAAGCCTGCGACAACACCCTCGAAATCGCCGAGAAGTGCGAAGTCTCCTTCGACACCTCGGCGAACTACATGCCGAAGTTCCCGTGCCCTCCCGGTGAGGACGAGACCTCGTGGCTGATCAAGGAAGTCGCGAAGGGGCTCGACTACCGGTACCCGAACGGCGTTCCCGACGACGTCCGCCGGCAGGCCGACTACGAACTCGACATCATCATCTCGATGGGCTTCCCCGGCTACTTCCTCGTCGTCGCCGACTTCATCAACTGGTCGAAGGACAACGGCATCCGCGTCGGACCCGGCCGTGGTTCGGGAGCCGGCTCCATGGTCGCCTACGCTATGCGCATCACCGACCTCGATCCGCTGCAGCACGGACTGTTCTTCGAGCGCTTCCTCAACCCGGACCGTGTGTCCATGCCCGACTTCGACGTCGACTTCGATGATCGTCGCCGCAGCGAGGTCATCGACTATGTGACCGAGAAGTACGGCGATGAGCGTGTGGCGATGATCGTCACCTACGGCACGATCAAGACGAAGATGGCGCTGAAGGACTCCGCGCGGGTGCTCGGCAAACCCTTCTCGATGGGTGAGCGGCTGACGAAGGCGCTGCCGCCGGCGGAGATGGCCAAGGACATTCCGCTCAAGGACATCGAGGACCCGGAGTCCAAGCGGTACAAGGAAGCCGGGGAGTTCCGCGAACTCGTCGACACCGATCCGGAGGCTCGAGAGACCTTCGAGACTGCGAAGGGCCTGGAAGGGCTGAAGCGTCAGTGGGGCGTCCACGCCGCAGGTGTCATCATGTCCTCGGATCCGATCATCGACGTCATCCCGATCATGCGTCGGTTCCAGGACGGCCAGGTCATCACCCAGTTCGACTATCCGACATCTGAGGGCCTCGGGCTCATCAAGATGGACTTCCTGGGATTGCGGAACCTCACGATCATCTCCGACGCGGTGGAGAACATCAAAGCCAACCGGGACTTCGATCTCGACCTCGAGCACCTCGCCCTCGATGATCCGGCGGCGTACGAGCTGCTGACCCGCGGTGACACCCTCGGCGTGTTCCAGCTCGACGGCGGCGGTCTGCGTGCCCTGCTGCGGATGATGAAGCCGGATAACTTCGAGGATATCTCCGCGACCCTGGCGCTCTACCGCCCCGGTCCGATGGGTGCGGATTCGCATACGAACTATGCCCTGCGCAAGAACGGTCTGCAGGAGGTCACCCCGATCCACCCGGAGCTCGAGGAGCCGCTCAAGGATATCCTCGACACCACCTACGGCCTCATCATCTACCAGGAGCAGGTGATGGCGATCGCGCAGAAGGTCGCCGGCTACTCGCTGGGCCAGGCCGATATCCTCCGCCGTGCGATGGGCAAGAAGAAGAAGTCCGAGCTCGACAAGCAGCAGGTCGGCTTCTTCGGCGGAATGAAGGAACGCGGGTTCTCCGAAGCCGCCGCTCAAGCCCTGTGGGACATCCTGCTGCCGTTCTCGGACTACGCGTTCAACAAGGCGCACTCGGCCGCCTACGGCGTCGTGTCCTACTGGACCGCCTATCTCAAGGCGCATTACACGGCCGAATACATGGCGGCCCTGCTCACCTCGGTCGGTGACAACAAGGACAAGCTCGCGATCTACCTCAACGAGTGCCGTCGCCTCGGAATCACCGTGCTGCCTCCGGACGTCAACGAATCCGCCCTCCACTTCACCCCTGTCGGTACGGACATCCGCTTCGGCATGGGAGCGGTGCGCAACGTCGGCGCCCACGTCGTCGAGGGCATCGTCGAGGCCCGCGGAGAGAAGGGCTCCTACACCTCGTTCACGGACTTCCTCGACAAGGTGCCCAGCCATGTGTGCAACAAGCGCACGATCGAATCGCTCATCAAGGCCGGCGGCTTCGACTCGCTCGGCCACAGCCGCCGCTCACTCGTCGAAGTCCACGAGGAGGCCGTCGACTCGGTCATCGGCGTCAAGAGGCAGGAAGCCAACGGTCAGTTCGACCTCTTCGCCGGACTCGGCGGGGGAGATGACTCACCGGGATTCTCCGTGACCATTCCCGATCGTCCGGAGTGGGAGAAGAAGGAGAAGCTGTCCTTCGAGCGCGACATGATCGGCCTCTACGTCTCCGATCACCCGCTCAACGGACTCGAAGGCGTGCTGGCCGCCGAATCCGATGCCTCCATCGCCGAGGTGGTCGATCCGGAGTCGCACCGTCATGACGGATCCCAGATCAAGGTCTGTGGAATGATCACACAGGTCACCCGCAAGGTGTCGAAGAACTCCGGGCGCCCCTATGCGATCGTGACCTTGGAGGACCTCGAAGCCGAGATCGAAGTGATGTTCTTCGGCGACACCTACGAACCGGTGGCGAGCCTCCTGGCGACCGACCTCGTGATCTCCCTGACCGGTCGCATCCGCACCTCCGATGACCGTCCGACCTCGCTGATGGCGATGTCGATGACGATTCCCGATGTCACCGACCCCAACGATCGGCCGCTCAACCTCATCATGCCGATGGAGAAGGCGACCGAGGAGATGGCGACGAAACTCAAGCAGATCCTCGAGTCCAACAAGGGCCAGACCGATGTCCACATCACTCTGTCCCAGCCGGGACGGCAGACGGTCATGCGTCTCGACCGGTCGATCCGGGTCGACCCGAACCCGAGCCTCTACGGAGACCTCAAGGCGCTGCTGGGATCCCGCTGCCTGAGCGTCTGATGCGCGAACGCCGAGCCCGCCTCCCGTCCGCACTTCGGGCCGGAGGACAGCGGTGCTGCTGTGGAGACTAGAATGGTGCGGGTGAACATTCTGGACTTCCGTGGTGAGACCCTCAACAAGCGATTCCTGGCGCAGAAGCTGCCTCGGGCCGCCGAGACCCATGCCGATATCGAACGACGGGTGGCTGAACTCCTCGACACCATCGCCGGTGGGGGAGCGGCCGCGGTGAAGGACTTCACCGAACGCTTCGACGGAGTGCGCCCCGAAACGCTGCGGGTACCGGGATCCGCGCTGGCCGAGGCCGCGGCAGAACTCGATCCCGCGGTCAGGGCCGCGCTCGAAGAATCGATTGCCCGCGCCCGGAAGGTCGCCGCCGATCAGCGTCCCGTCGATGTCCGCACCGAACTGGCCTCAGGCGCCTTCGTCACCACCCGGCATCTGCCGGTCGAACGCGTCGGACTCTATGTGCCCGGCGGACTGGCCGTCTACCCGTCGACGGTGATCATGAACGTCGTGCCTGCACAGACGGCCGGTGCACGCTCGCTGGCGATCGCCAGCCCGCCGCAGAGCAATGGTCTGCCGCACCCGATCGTGCTCGCCACCGCACACATCCTCGGCATCGACGAGGTCTGGGCGATGGGCGGGGCACAGGCGATCGGCGCTCTGGCCTATGGCTTCGATGACGGTGAGGAACTCGAGCCCGTCGACCTCATCACCGGTCCCGGAAACGCCTATGTGGCTGCGGCGAAGTCGCTCGTCCGCACCCGGGTCGGCATCGACGCGGTCGCCGGCCCCACAGAGATCATCATCCTCGCCGACGAACAGGCGGATCCGCGCTTCGTCGCCGCCGACCTCATCAGTCAGGCCGAACACGACGAACTGGCCGCCTCGGTGCTGGTCACCGACTCCGTCGATCTCGCCGAAGCGGTGCAGAAGGAGTTGGACGTGCAGGTGCCGTCGGCGATGCACACCGAGCGGATCGGGGCGGCTCTGGCCGGACGGCAGTCGGCGATCGTCCTCGTCGACGACCTCGACGCCGGGATCACCGTCGTCAACGGCTATGCCGGTGAGCACGTCGAGGTCCACACGGCCGATGCTGCAGCCGTCGGGGCGCGGATCACGAACGGGGGAGCGGTCTTCCTCGGCGATTGGGCTCCGGTGTCACTCGGTGACTACTGTGCCGGGTCGAACCACGTGCTGCCCACGATGGGCACAGCAGCTCACGGCTCGGGACTGGGTGTGCACTCATTCATCAAGGTCAGCCAGGTCATCGACTATGACCGACAGGCACTGTCCGCGGTGGCGGAGCACATCGGTGTTCTCGCCGCCGGCGAACAGCTGCCGGCCCATGGCCGGGCTGTCGACATCAGGTTCGAGGAGTAGAGATGCGCTGTCCGTTCTGCCGTGAGTCCGATTCGCGGGTCGTCGATTCGAGGACCAGCGAAGACGGCGCTGCTATCCGCCGGCGCCGGCAGTGCCGTCATTGCGGTCGCCGCTTCACCACGATGGAGGCCACGAGCCTGTCGGTGATCAAACGCTCCGGTGTCACCGAGGAGTTCTCCCGTCAGAAGATCATGTCGGGTGTGCGCAAGGCCTGCCAGGGACGTCCGGTCAGTGACGATGATCTCGCGAAGCTCGCTCAGCGGGTGGAGGAGAACATCCGGTCGCGCGGAATCGCCGAGATCGACGCCGACGAGGTGGGACTGTCGATCCTCGAACCGCTGCGCGAACTCGACCAGGTCGCCTACCTGCGATTCGCCAGCGTCTACCAGGGGTTCGACTCGCTCGAGGACTTCGAGGCGGCGATCGATTCGCTGCGCGCAGACGCGCTGCTGCAGTCCGGTCAGACTCGGGAACCCACCCCCGACGACTTCGCCGACTGAGCTGCTCGGGGGTCCGGCCGACCGGATCCTGAGACTGCTGGGATTTCTGTCAGAAATCTTCGTTTCGAGTACCGCGGTACAGAAATAGTTGTGTAGTATTGAACGTGCGCGCTACGGCGCGCGGCCGCTTGCGGTTCGGAGGGGAAGCCGAACCCAAGCGGCCTTTCACATTCACCCCTCAATTACTACCTGACGGCGGCCCAGCAACCTCGCGCGAGGTTGCTGGGCCGCCGTCAGGTAGTAATTGGGTTTTGGTCAGCCGGCTTGGCGGATCGTGTCGGCGGAGAAGAGCTCGGTGAGCTCCGCCGACACGGACGCCAGGACACGCAGACGTTCCGTCGTGCGTGTCAGCGCCACATAGAGACCGCCGACGCCCTGCTCGCCGCCGATCGGGGCGATGCGTCCGGGTTCGACGATGACCACCGCATCGAACTCGAGGCCTTTGGCCTGCTGCGGGGTGATGAGGGCGATCTGGTGGTCCAAGCCCGTGACCGATCGTCCGAAATCGAAGTCCGCGATCGCCTCGGCGACGGGTTCGATGAGCTCCTCATCAGCGATGACGGCGATCTTCCCACCTTCGGCGGCGGACACCTCGGCCGCCACCTTCTCGGGGAGGGCGGCCAGCAGCTCCGATTCGTCGGCGAAGGAATCCAGGCGCGGATCCGATCCTCCCTGGCGCACCGACTCGACGAGCTCGAGCTGCGGGAAATGCCGATGCAGGTAGCGGTTGGCCAGATCCATCACCGACTGCGGGGTGCGGTACGAGACCGTGAGCACCTGGAGAGCGAACCGATCGCCGACGAACTCGCTGAGGATCGAGGACCAGGTGCGGGCATTGTCGGCCTGCGAAGACTGGGCGAGGTCGCCGACGACGGTGGCCGACTTCGACGGCACGCGGCGGAAGAGCACCCGCCACTGCATGGGGGAGAGCTCCTGCGCCTCATCGACGACGAGGTGGCCGTACGTCCACTCCCGATCCTCGAGAGCACGTTCGGCCAGAGTCATCGCCGGTCCCTGCTCCTCCCAGCGGGCAGCGAGGGTCTCGGCTGAGACCATCCCGCCGGTCTCGGTCATATCGACGACGGCTTCGGCGTACTCGCGTGCCGAGTCATCTCGCGCCTGAGTCTGCTGCGGGGCCGAACCGAGAAGCTCGGCCAACTCGTCGAGCAGCGGCACATCATCGACCGTGAACTCGTCCCGACGCTGCTCGAGCAGAATCGACTGCTCGGCAGGAGTGAGGAGCTTGCGTGCGGCGGCCCGCAGCTTGTGCGGCCTGCCCAGCAGAGAACGCAGAGCTGCGGCAGGGCCGATGGGGAACCACGCAAGGTTGAGGGCGCGACGAACGTCGACAGAGGAACGCAGGTCTTCGAGCAGCTCGGGCAGGCGTTCGCCGGCCGCATCCATCCCCATCTCACGGGCGAGATCCTCGGCGAGGATCTTCAGCAGACCGGTGACGAAACCGGTGCGGGCGGCATTGTGCGGGTCCCCGCTGCGACGAGCCCGATCGCGCGCGGACTGAACATCCCTGCGACGCAGCACGATCGTGTGCGAACGCACCCGCATCTCGACATCGTGATCGGGAATGCGCTGATAGTTCGCAACATGGTTCTTCAGCACCCGAGCCATGATGGAGCGGCCCTTGATCTCGGCGACAGCCGGTGCATCTGCGGCATCCGTGTCGAGTCCCGGATACAGCTGACCGGGAGTGAGCAGGACGGCCCCGGTTTCGCCGAGGCTGGGAAGAACCTTCTCGATGTACTTGAGGAACACCGTCGACGGGCCGACGAGGAGGACACCGGACTTCGCGATGCGCTCCCGGTGACGGTAGAGCAGGAAAGCGGCACGGTGGAGCGCAACGGCGGTCTTGCCGGTTCCCGGCCCTCCCTGGACGACGAGCACGCCGGAGAGCGGGCGGCGGATGATCGCATCCTGTTCGGCCTGGATGGTCGCGACGATATCGCCCATCCGTCCGGTGCGATGTGTGGTGAGGGCGGCGAGGAGGGCGCCTTCGCCCTGGAGGTTCGATCGCTGAGCGTCATCGAGCGCGTCGATGTCGAGCACATCGTCTTCGATGCCGGTGACCTTCCGGTTCGCGGTGACGAGGTGACGGCGGCGAGCGATCCCGTCGGGGTTGGCAGCCGTCGACTGGTAGAAGCGCTCGGCGGCCGGCGCCCTCCAGTCGATGAGGATCTGCTGACGCTGTTCGTCGGTGAGTCCGATGCGGCCGATGTAGGTGGGGTCGTCTTCGTCGATGATGTCGAGGCGACCGAAGCACAGTCCCTCCTCGGCGCCGTCGAGACGGATGAGCTGATCTTCGTACATCGTCGCGAAGGCATCGCGTTCGGTGCGGTGCTGGTGGTTGCCTCCGACCTCGGAGACCCTCACCGTGCCCAGGCGGGCCGTCGTCTCCTCCCGGAGCTCATCGAGGCGGGCATAGAGCTCGTCGAGCTTGGTCTGCTCGACACGAATTTCTGAAGTTTCGGTCATCTCACCTTCTTGGGTCGGCATTCAATTATGCCGAACTTTCCCCGGCGTCTGTAGTCGCATCGTCATTTCGGACCGGGGCGTACCTCACATTCCGGCTGTCTCGGTGGTAGGCAGAGGCATCTGGGTCGGGACGTGCGAGGGCAGAGAGCCAGCTGAGTCGGGATGTGCGAGGGCAGAGAACCAGACGGGTCGGAAGGTGGAGGAGCTTGGGACTGCAGGGCCAGCCCGGGCCGGCGGGAGGGTCAGAGACCCAACCGGGAGCGCAGATCTGCTCCCGCCAGGAAGGTCGCTGAGGAGGCGGCGGTGCGCAGACTGCGGTCGAGCGCGCCCGTGTCGAGGGGAGTATTGGAGGCGAGGACGACGACGTTGCCGCGTCGACGTCCCTTGAGGATCGCCGGTTCCGTGGCGGCGGCACGATGGGCGAAGTGGTCGCCGAGGCTGCGGAGTTCGGCCCGGAGGAGGTGGTGGTCACCGGAGTCAGGCACATTGGCGACGTAGATGCCGGAGTCCTTGACCGCCTCGGCGCAGGCGGCGAAGAACTCCGAAGTCTGCAGAGACGCAGGAACCGAGTCGTGGTCGAAGGCGTCGCGGACGAGGACGTCGAGGGTATCGGGCCGGAATTTTCCTATCTCCACCGCTCCGTCGCCGGCGCGCAGAGCCAGGGCGGGGGAGCGGGGCAAGTCGAACCAGTCGCGGGCGAAGTCGAGCAGCTTGGCATCGATGTCGATCGCCGTCTGCTTCGATCCCGGTCGTGCCGAGTCCAGCGCCCGGGCCAGAGCACAGCCGGCGGCACCGATGTGTGCGGCCCGCAGCGTCCGGTCAGGGAGCTGAACGTCGATGATGCGTCGCATCCAGTCCAGGTACTCGAAGTCCAGTCGCTGCGGATCGCTGAGGGTGATCGACGAAGAAGGGACCCCATTGACGTGGAGCACATAGGAATCTGCCTCACCGTCGAGCTTCTCCAGCCGGGCTTCACCCGTCGAGACGTCGACCACTTGAGAACCAGGAGCTGTGTATATCCGTCTCTTCGCCACCCCTCACTTGTATGCCAGTAAGGCGATTGAGGCAATTCGCCCCGGATTCTCGTGGGGATGACGGGCCCGACTCGCCCATCAGAGCGCTGTGGACCCGTGCGGTCCGTCCACAGGTGCCGACCGGAACCTGGAGGAGCGGCTGCCTGATCGGTTGGAGTGGGTACCCAGACGGGCGGCTCATCCCAGGCATGGGCCTCGCCTGAGGCACGGGAACCGCTCCAGACGGCCGGTTCCGAACCGCTCAAGGAGGACGCAGTGAAGACACCGGCCCGCACACCCGAGGACATCATCGGGATCATCCCCCACACTCTCGGGTACACCCCGCGTCGCAGCCTCGTCGCTGTCATCGTCGGCACCGAGCACAACGGCTCACAGACCAGTTCGACCACGTTGCGCATCGACTTCGACCGTGAGAGCGCGGCGCAGACGCTGTCCGAAGGCGGCGGCTGGTACGCCGACCTCGTCATGCGCTCCGGTACGGTCTCCGGGGTCTTCCTCGTTCTCTACGATGACGACTATCAGCCGGTCAGCGCTTTCGGCGCCGGTGCAGACGCCGAATACGCAGAGGTCCACCGTGGTCTCATCCGAGCGGCGATCGACGAACTGGCCATCACCTTCGCCGCCAGAAGCGTCGACACCCTCAGCGCATGGTGGGTCAACCAAGAGCACTTCGGCCGCATCGACGAGGACGGCTATGACTGCACACCGCTGATCGAGGCAACCACCTCGGCGTGTGCCACGGAACTCGTCGCCGGCGGCTCCAACCCCGTCACCGATCCGGAGGACCTCGTCATCACCCCGATGCCCGCCGAAGCCTTCGCCGACAGCCGCCGCGGACACGCCGAGGAGTGGATGGGCACGGACGAAGCGTTCGCGATCCTCGCCGAGGTCTACCCGCGCCTGGACGCCATGCGGTGTGAGGAAGACGCGATCGACGAGGCGCGCATCCACGACCTCATGGACCTGCCGACCGTGATGGCGCTCGATACCCTGCTCGTCGAGAAATGGTCGCGCGACGCACTCGAGATGATCCTCAGCTTCGACCACCCGGACTTCCCACCCTCCGTGGTCAAGGGACTCGACGGTGACGAACTCATCGTGATGAGCCGCCGTGTGGTCTCCCAAGCACGGGCGGCTCAGCAGCTCGTCGGGCTCTCAGCGCGTGCGCCCAGGCCGCGGGACATCATGCTCACGATCGCCTTCCTCAAGGACTACCTGCAGGCAGGCCACCCACGGGCCAGAGCCAACACCTATGCCGTCATCGCCTGGTTCGAATGGTCTCTGGGCGGGTCGACGATGGCGCTGAACTATGCGCGCGCCGCCCTCGGGCTCGAAGTCGGACACGGGCTGGCCGAGCTCATCGTCAGCGCGGTCGATATGGGATGCCTGCCCCGCTGGCTGACGGAGACTCAGCGTTCGACCATCTGATCGGGCCGGGATGTGGGGCTGTCCGATTGTTCGGTGCCAATTATGAGGGATCGGGGCCGCCATTGATAGGGCTGGTCCGTCGCAGATGGGCCGGGGCCACGCGATCGGGGTGGGCGGTCGGCCGCCTCGGCGAGATCGACGTGAGAATGAGGCAGGAGGAACAGATCCGCAGGTCACGTTGTTGTCGGGGACAGGCCGGACGGATCGTCCCGGAGTCATCGACGGCCGATTCGCAAAGCGGGGAATAACGTGAGAAAATTAAGCGTTGACCCAGTCATTGCATGATGGGCGGACTCTGCGTTCGCCCGGGACCGCACGCGGACCACTTGACTTGGGTCTTAGTACTGTCCGAATGCATGGGGAAGTTTCAACGCTCGCGAAAGGTGAACACGTGCCCAGAGTCGACAAGGAATCCACAACGGTGACGGAGAAGTCGGAGGGAACGGCCGGCACGACCTCGACCGGTGGATCCAAGACCACTGCGGCGTCGAAGACCACTGCGAAGAAGACGACCGCTCCCGGCACCAAGAAGGCAGCGACCGCGAAGTCGGCGACTGCGAAGTCGACTGCCGCAAAGACCGAGACGGCTGCGTCGAAGAAGACGACTGCTGCGAAGAAGACAGCCGCCGCGAAGTCGACGGCTGCTCCGGCGAAGACCACGACGAAGGCCACCGCCGCCAAGGAAGCCAAGAAGGCGACCAAGGCGAAGAAGGCCGACGACGATATCGACACCACCGAGGAAGTCGAACCGGCCGCGGACGCTCTGGCCACAGAGGAGAGCCCCGCCGAGGCGACCGAGACGAAGAACTCGGAAGAGAAGGAGAAGAACGCCGCCGTGGCCGAGGCCGGTGGCTTCATCGTCTCCGATGCCGACGAGGAGGACGCGCCCGCTCAGCAGGTCGTCTCCGCCGGTGCGACCGCAGACCCGGTCAAGGACTACCTCAAGCAGATCGGCAAGGTGGCTCTGCTCAACGCCGCCGAAGAGGTCGATCTCGCCAAGCGCATCGAAGCCGGAATGTACGCCGAGCACCTGCTCGACGGCGGAGAGGTGACCGACCCGCGCGAGACGATGGACTACAAGTGGATCATCCACGACGGCCGCATCGCGAAGAACCACCTGCTGGAAGCCAACCTCCGACTCGTCGTGTCCCTGGCCAAGCGCTACACCGGCCGCGGAATGCTGTTCCTCGACCTCATCCAGGAAGGCAACCTCGGCCTCATCCGCGCCGTCGAGAAGTTCGACTACACGAAGGGCTTCAAGTTCTCGACCTACGCCACGTGGTGGATCCGCCAGGCCATCACCCGCGCGATGGCTGACCAGGCTCGGACGATCCGCATCCCGGTGCACATGGTCGAGGTCATCAACAAGCTCGCCCGCGTGCAGCGCCAGATGCTGCAGGATCTCGGTCGCGAACCGACCCCGGAGGAGCTCGCGAAGGAACTCGACATGACGCCCGAGCGTGTCGTCGAGGTCCAGAAGTACGGCCGCGAACCCATCTCGCTGCATACCCCGCTGGGTGAAGACGGTGACTCGGAGTTCGGCGACCTCATCGAGGACTCCGAGGCAGTTGTGCCCTCAGACTCGGTGAGCTTCACCCTCCTCCAGGAGCAGCTGCACTCCGTCCTCGACACGCTCTCGGAACGTGAAGCGGGAGTGGTGTCCATGCGCTTCGGACTCAACGACGGTCAGCCGAAGACCCTCGACGAGATCGGCAAGGTCTACGGCGTCACCCGTGAGCGCATCCGTCAGATCGAGTCGAAGACGATGGCCAAGCTGCGTCACCCGTCCCGCTCGCAGGTGCTGCGCGACTACCTCGACTGAGTCTCACTTCGGCCGGTCCATGATCGGATCAGTCTGATGCGAACGCCCCTGGGGAACTTCCCAGGGGCGTTTCGCTTATCCGGGTCAGAACCAGTCGACGATGCCGTCGAACAGGGCGTCGGCGTATCTCCTCTGCCCGGACTCCGACTCCATGAGCTTAGCCTCCGACGGGTTGCGCATCTCTCCGCATTCGACGATGACGGCGGGAACCGATGCGTTGTTCAACCCGGCCAGATCCGGGCGACGGCTGATCGCATCTTTTCCATAGGCCTTGTTCGGGGTGAACTCCTCACCCATCGAACTCCCCACGGATTTCGCCAGGTCCCCGGAGGCCGTCTCGGTCTTCTCATCCTCACCGGGGTCGGCGACGATGATGTGGAAGCCCTTCACCGAACTCGACTCGCTGCCGTTGGCATGGATGCTCACCAGCACGTCCACGTCGTCGGCGAACTTTCCGCGCTCGTCCACGCACGGTCCGACTCCTGTGTTGTCCTTCCGGCTGAGCACGACCTCGGCTCCGGCGTCGGTCAGCGACTTCTCCAGCTTCTGCGCCACGGCCCAGGTGAAATCGGCTTCCGGATAGTCGGAGTTCGTCGAGGTGCCCGTGGTGTTGCAGGCCTTCGTTCCGCCGCGTCCGTCCGGAACCTGGCGGTTGATCTTCTCCGGATGGTCCGCATTTCCGCCGTTGTGTCCCGGATCGATCGCAATGACCTTCCCTTTGAGATCAGCCTCCTCCTCCTTCGCCGAGGCGGTCCCTGACTTCGCGTCGTCGCCTCCTCCTGCACCGTTGCCGGCAGTCGGAGACTCGCCGGTTGTCTCGGCCGCCTGAGTCGTTCGTCCGGGGGCACCTGCGTCCTGGGAGCAGGCCGCCAGGCCGGGCAGGCTGAGAGCGGCGGTGAGAAGGAGACTCGGGACGAGGAGGCGATGCGGCATGACTCCATTGTTTCAGCTCAGGAGTGCCCATGGTCGGGGTCGACCGGATGGATTCCCGACACGAGCCCGAGGGAATAGGGTCCTGAGCGTGCAGCGATTAGAATTTAATCGAACGAGAGGAATTGTGTGGAAGACGAAAGCTACGGCGCCAGGCACCTGTCCGTCCTGTCCGGTCTTGAGGCGGTTCGCAAGCGACCCGGCATGTACATCGGCACGACCGATTCCCGTGGTCTCATGCACTGTCTATGGGAGGTCATCGACAACTCCGTCGACGAGGCGCTCGGCGGACACGGTTCCGAGATCCTCATCGAACTCGCCGCTGACGGATCGGTGGCCGTCACCGACAAGGGCCGCGGCATCCCCGTCGACATCGAACCGAAGACCGGACTGACCGGAGTCGAAGTCGTCATGACCAAGCTCCATGCCGGCGGAAAGTTCGGCGGCTCCTCCTACGCCGCTTCGGGCGGACTGCACGGAGTCGGCGCCTCGGTCGTCAACGCCCTGTCCGCTCGCCTCGACGTCGAGGTCACCCGCGGATCGAAGGTGCACAAGATGTCCTTCCGCCGAGGCGTGCCGGGCCGCTTCGACGACTCCTCCGGCACCCCGAGCCCCGACAACCCCTTCGAGGCCTTCCAGGAGCCGACCGGTCTCGACATCGTCGGCAAGGCCAAGCGCGGCGCCACCGGCACTCGGGTCCAGTACTGGGCCGATCCGCAGATCTTCCTGTCCAAGGCCCAGTTCGACTACTCGCATCTGGTCGAACGCGCCCGTCAGACCGCCTTTCTCGTGCCCGGCCTCGAACTGCGCATCGTCGACCGTCGCGGCGTCGCCCGGGACGAGACCGGAGCCGTCATCGAGGAGCGCGAAGAGGTCTTCAAATTCGACGGCGGAATCACCGAATTCGTCGACCACCTCTCCATCGACCCGCCGATCACCGACACCTGGCGACTGCAGAACACCGGAACCTTCAAGGAGACCGTCCCGGTCCTCAACTCCTCGGGTCACCTCGAGTCCAAGGAAGTCGAACGCGAGGTCGGCGTCGATATCGCTCTGCGCTGGGGGACCGGCTACGACACGAAGCTGAAGTCCTTCGTCAACGTCGTCGCCACCCCCCAGGGCGGCACACACCTCGCCGGGTTCGAACAGGCCTGCCTGAAGGCGATGCGCAAGGCAGTCGACGCCAACGCGCGCAAACTCAAGGTCGGCAAGGACAAGCTCGAGAAGGACGATGTGCTCGCCGGCATCACCGCCGTCGTCACCGTGCAGCTGGCCGAACCCCAGTTCGAAGGGCAGACTAAGGAGGTCCTCGGCACCGCCGCAGTGCGACAGATCGTGGCGAAGACCGTCGAGTCTCAGCTCGGTGAGGTGCTTGCCTCGACCAAGCGTGCAGAGAAGCAGCAGGCCGCTGTGCTCATGGAGAAGGTCGTGGCCGAGATGAAGTCGCGCATCTCCGCCCGCACCCACAAGGAGAACCAGCGACGCAAGACCGCGCTGGAAGCCTCGTCGCTGCCGGCGAAGCTCTACGACTGCCGTGACAACGGGGTGGAGAACACGGAGCTGTTCATCGTCGAGGGGGACTCGGCGATGGGGACGGCGAAGGCCGCCCGCAACTCCGATCACCAGGCGCTGTTTCCCATCCGGGGGAAGATCCTCAATGTGCAGAAGGCGACCTTGGCCGACATGCTCGCCAATGTCGAATGCTCAGCGCTCATCCAGGTCATCGGCGCCGGCTCCGGACGAAGCTTCGATATCGACGCCGCCCGATACGGCCGAGTCATCATCATGACCGACGCCGATGTCGACGGAGCGCATATCCGCACTCTTCTGCTGACTCTGTTCTTCCGGTACATGAAGCCGCTGGTCGAGGCCGGTCGCGTATTCGCAGCCGTGCCGCCTCTGCACCGAGTCGAGGTCGTGACGAAGCGCGGAACGCCCAACGACATCGTCTACACCTACACCGAAGCCGAGCTCCATGCTCTGCTGAAGAAGCTCGAGAAGCAGAAGAAGACCTACAAGGAGCCCATCCAGCGGTACAAGGGCCTCGGTGAGATGGATGCCGACCAGCTGGCCGAGACGACCATGGACCCGGGCATGCGCACCCTGCGTCGGGTGACGATGGCCGATGCCGAGATGGCGGAGAACACCTTCGAACTTCTCATGGGATCCTCGGTCGGGCCGCGCAAGGAATTCATCGTCTCCGGCGCTGCCGTCCTCGACGCCGAACGCATCGACAGCTGACCTCGATTGCTGAGTCGGCACCTATGCTGAGTCAGCACCGCCTCATCTGAGCCCGGACCGATTCTCGGTCCGGGCTCAGATGCCGAATGCGGACGGTGTGACGATGAGCAAGGTCGGCAGGAGCAGCAGCAGAACGGCCAGTCCGATCGACATCAGCCGCACGGGGATCCGCGCCGGATCCAAGGGGTGCAACAGTCGGTGGATGCGCTGAGCGGAGAGATCACTGCGGTGGTCGGGGCTGATCGCTGCTGCCGAGCTGACTGCCTGAGCCAGGATCTGCGGATCCACACGGTCGCGGGCCTGATCATCGGCCATGAGTTCGATGAGCCGATTCACCGAGTTCAGTCCGATCGCCGTGGCCGAGAAGTACGGCAGGGCCCGATGCCAGGCGGCGAAGGGAATGACGAGCACATCGTGACGGAAATCCAGATGCGCCCGCTCATGGGCGATGACGGCGGTGCGCTCATCCTCGTCGAGGGCCTTGAGCAGACCGGTCGACAGGACGGCAGTGCCCTTCCGCGGCCCCTTGGGCAGGCAGTAGGCGACGGCCTCATCGGTGGTGATGATGCGCGTATCGGGGTAGGCGACCGACGGTTCGCTGAGCAGATGCAGGATCTCGTCGTGGCGCAGGCGGGTCTGCCGTGCCGAATAGAGGGTCAGTACCAGGCAGCCGAGCAGACGAGCGATGAGGAGCACGGCGATGATGAGGAAGATCCAGGCCACGAGTGAGAGCTGAGTGTGGTCCTTGCCCCGGATGAGGTCGAAGAGTCCCTGCGGGAGACTCGTCGTTCCCGGGGCGACAGCAAAAGCGAGGGCGGCGCCGATGAGGGAGAGGCCGCCGGACAGTCCGACTGCCTGCCAGAGGACGACCTCGGAGATCGGGTCACCGCGGAAACGCGCAAGGGCCGCAGGAATAGGCCATGCCAGCAGAAAAGCCAGCACGGCCAGAACGATTCCCACGATGGTCATTGAGGTGACCGGCCTGGGTCAGGACTGCGTCGAGTGATTGCGCCCGAGCAGATTGCGCAGCGCCTTGGTATCGGCCTCCGAGACGGTGCCGAGGAAGCGAGCGAGGACAGCCTGACGGTCCGGTGCCTGAGACAGCATCTCGGTCATCAGCTCCGCCACGTGGTCTTCACGGGTCGAAACCGCGACGTAGCGATGCGGACGGATGCTGCGATCGCGAGTGACGAAGCCCTTCTTCTCGAGTCGAGAGAGGACGGTATGGACCGTTGTCAGCGCGAGCTCGCGATCCGAGAGGACTTCGCGGAGTTCGGCGGCGCTCAACCCGTCGTCGTGGACCCAGATGGCGTCCATGACGCTGCGTTCGAGTTCACCCAGTGTTCCCACAGTTCTTTCGCCCTCAATTTCTTTGTCGGTCTGATCGCTCCAGTATATCTCTACAGGCTGTCGAATTCCACATAGACACGTGAGCACCGGCAGAGGGACGACCCTGGTCAGGGGAGCTTGCCCGAGAGCATACTTGGAACCGGGAGTCTTGAATGATGAAACCGCTCGGGCGGCGTTTCTACGAACTGTAGAATTCTACGTGACGTAGAAACACTGCTCGCGTGAAACCTGAATGGAGCACCCATGGAGCTGGACCCGGTCCTCATCGGACGGTGGCAATTCGGAATCACAACGGTCTACCACTTCTGGATGGTGCCGTTGACCCTGGGACTCGGCATGCTCGTGGCGGTCCTGCAGACGATCTACCACCGCACCGGCAACGAGGTGTACCTGCGGAGCACGAAGTTCTTCGGCAAGCTCTTCCTCATCAACTTCATCATGGGCGTGGCCACCGGCCTGGTCCAGGAGTTCCAGTTCGGCATGGCTTGGAGCGAATACTCCCGATTCGTCGGCGACGTCTTCGGCGCACCCCTGGCGTTGGAGGCTCTGCTGGCCTTCTTCCTCGAATCGACCTTCCTCGGCCTGTGGATCTTCGGCTGGGGCCGACTGCCTCGTGCGGTCCACCTCGGCTCGCTGTGGCTGGCCGTCATCGGCACATGGATCTCGGCTTACTTCATCATCGTCGCGAACTCCTGGATGCAGCATCCCGTCGGCGTCGAGATGGTCGACGGCCGGCCCGTGATGACCGACGTCTGGGCGGTGCTCGGCAACAACACCGCCATCGCCGCCTTCACGCACACGATTTTCGGTGCCCTGGCAGTGGGCGGATCCTTCCTCCTCGGCATCTCCTGGTACCACCTCTACCACCGGCGCAAGGCCGGAATCGACACCGTCGGTGCCGACGGCAAGGTCATCGTCGGCTCCTCGAAGGAGCTTCCCGGACGGGACAAGACGGACCATGCGGTGTGGATCAAATCCCTGCGCATCGGCGCGATCGTCGGCGTCCTCGCCTTCGCCGGAGTCTCGATCACCGGTGACGTCCAAGCCAAGCTGATGTTCGATCAGCAGCCCATGAAGATGGCCTCCGCCGAGGCGGCCTGCCACGACGGCACCCAATTCTCCGTCCTCACGATCGCCGACCCGTCGTCGAACGACTGCGACGGAGTGCAGAACATCTTCGAGATCCCCGGACTGCTGTCCTTCCTGGCCAACGGCGACTTCGACACCCCGGTCCACGGAGTGACGACGCTGCTGCCCGAATATCAGGAGCGCTACGGCACGCATATCCCCGACGACCCGCGGTACGGCGAGCATGCCGGCGAACCCATCGACTACCAGCCGATCATGATCGTCACCTACTGGGGCTTCCGCATGATGATCGGATTCGGCGCCCTGGCCGCCGGAGTCTGCGTCATCGGACTGTGGCTGGCCCGCAAGGGCACGGTGCCCGAGTCGAAATGGCTCAGCCGCGGATTCGTCCTGGCCATCACGGCGCCGTTCCTCGCGAACTCGGCCGGATGGATCTTCACCGAGATGGGGCGCCAGCCCTTCGTCGTCGCACCGAATCCGGCTCAGCTCGATGGAGTGTACATGTACACCCAGGCGGCGCTGTCGCCCGAGGTGACACCGGCGATGCTGCTGTTCTCACTGATCAGCCTCGCTGCCGTCTACGGAATTCTGATGGTCGTCGAACTGCGGCTGATCACGAAGTACGTGAAGGGGGGAGTCGCCTCGGCGATGCCCGAACTCGACCAGACGAATACGAAACCCACGATCACCGACAACGGCGACGACGTCCTGTCGTTCGCGTACTGAGGGAAGGTCACGATGGAAATCCTCGCCACAATCTGGTTCGTCCTCATCGTCGTGCTCTGGATGGGATACCTGTTCCTCGACGGCTTCGACCTCGGCGTGGGCATGATGATGCCCTTCCTCAGCCGCAGCGAACGCAGCAAGCGCGTTCTGCTCAACTCGATCGGTCCGGTCTGGGAAGGCAACGAGGTCTGGCTGATCACCGCGGCCGGAGCGATGTTCGCCGCCTTCCCGCACTGGTACGCCTCACTGTTCTCCGCGCTCTACATTCCACTGACCATCTGCCTGCTCGCGCTGATCTTCCGCGCCGTGGCCATCGAATACCGCGGAAAAGGGCACTCGGAGAGGTGGAAGTCCTTCTGGACCTGGGCCCTGGCCGTGGGATCGGCGGGAACAGCCTTCTGCATCGGTGCGATGCTCGCACTGACGACCGTCGGGCTGCCGCTCAATGATCATGGCGACATGATCGGCGGTGCCTTCGCCTGGATGTCGTGGCCGGCGCTCGTCGGCGGACTCGGCGGCCTCGGGTTCTCCCTGGCCCACGGGCTCATCTTCCTCGGTCTGAAGACCCAGGGCGAGGTCCGGGCACGGTCGCGGCGCTGGGCCGGTCGGATCATGCTGCCGGCCGCGATTCCGTTCCTCATCTGGTTCGCCTCCTCGATCACCCAGCGGACCTGGCTCATCGTCCCGGTGCTCATCGCGATCGCCGCCCTCATCTTCGCGTTCGTTGCGGTCCGCGCCGGTGCCGAAAAGCGCGCCTTCCTCCTGCATGGGATCTACCTCATCGCCGGTCTGGCCGCGGTCTTCGCCGGTGTCTTCCCGAACGTCCTGCCCTCGACGATCGACCCGGCGAACTCGCTGACGATCGCTGCGGCATCCTCGTCGGACTACACCTTGAACGTCATGCTCATCGTGACGATCGTGATCCTGCCGATCATCATCGCCTACCAGATCTTCAGCTACCGGATGTTCCTCGGCCGCATCGCCGAGACCCACATCCCCGAAGCTCACAAGCTGCCGGTGGCGATCCGATCGTGAGCTCGCCCCTGTCGATCCTGCTCGAGCTGCCGACCGGTCGGCGGGGGTTGGCACTGTCCGTGCTCTCCGCCCTGTGCCGGTCGGTGGGAATCGTCCTCATCGCCGAAGCCCTGGTGAGAGCCATCATCGGCCACAGCGCGCCCGGACTGTGGGTGATCCTCGGAGCCCTCGGCGCGCTGCTGCGCGGCGGCGGCCTCTGGCTCGACCGCAGTCTGGGCACCAGCCTGGCAGTCGTTTCGAAACAGGGTCTGCGGCGCTCGATCCTCTCCGGTCTGCTGCGCGGCCGGGGACGCCCGCGGACGAATGCGGCGGTCACAGTCACCCGCGGAATCGACGATCTCGACGACTATTTCACCACGGTGGTGCCGGCCCTGACCGCGGCCGCGGTGGTGCCCATCGTGCTGCTGGTGCGCATCGTCTTCAGCGATGTCCTCTCGGCGGTCATCATCGCGGTGTGCCTGCCGTTGGTGCCGATGTTCATGGTGCTCATCGGCCGCTATACGGCAGAGTCGACCTCGGAGACCATGGCCGCTCTGGAGCGGCTGTCGGATCACCTGGCCGAACTCGCCGAGGGGCTGCCCGTCCTCATCGGTCTCGGCCGTTCACGCGATCACGCGCGCCGGCTGCGGGAACTGGGGGAGCGCTACCAACAGGCGAACCTCTCGACGCTGCGCATCGCCTTCCTCTCCAGCTTGGCCCTCGAACTCATCGCCACGATCTCCGTGGCACTCGTGGCCGTGGTCATCGGCCTGCGCCTGGTCAACGGGTCGATGGACCTCGGCGATGGCCTGCTGGTCCTGCTCATCGCACCCGAATGCTTCATCCCGCTGCGGGAACTCGGGGCCGGCTACCATGCGAGCGAGAACGGACGCGAAGCCCGGGAGAGAGCTCGGGCGCTGCTGTCGGAGACACAGGCGGCCGGTGCGGAGGCACACGCACTCGACACCCCCGTCCGGCCGGGGGAGCAGAGGGTCCTCTACGCCGACGGCACACTCATCACGTGGTCGGGGGTCATCGACACCCGGCCGGGAGTGACGACGATCAGCGGCAGGTCCGGAACCGGCAAGACGACCGTGCTCGGTGCGTTGGTCGGCAGCCTGCCGGCCGATGCACACACCGCCGTCGATCCGATGAGCGCGGCCTATGTGCCGCAGGCTCCACGGATGTTCGCCGAGACCATCGGTGCCGAACTGGCACTCTTCGGTCTCGACGACGACCAAGCTCGGACGGCCCTGTCCGCCGCTGGACTGCCCACTGATCTGCGGGTGCAGACGACGGCGCTGAGCCCCGGCCAACAGCGTCGGCTGGCCCTCGTGCGAGTGCGGCCCCGCCTCGGTGACGGAGCGCAGCTGCTCGTCCTCGACGAACCGACCGCCCACCTCGATGCCGATAATGCGGCTATCGTCATCGACATGATCGCCGAGGCGGCCGCCACCCACCGCGTGATCCTCGCCAGTCATGACGAACAGGTTCGCGCACTGGCCGACACAGAGATCCGCCCGGAGAAGACGCACGTCGAAGCGGCAGAGAACGTTGTACCAGCGGACTCAAAGGCGACCGTGACCGCGGATCAGGCCCGAACCGACGCCGCCGACGCGCCTGCAACACAGGCGCGCGCTGAAGCTCCGGCTTGGGCGGAATGGACGGGTTCGGGTCTCGAGCCCGGGCCTCGGTCCGGCGCCGAGCCGAGCCCGAATACCTCGGCGCAGCACTCCGGAGGCGAATCCTGGGCAGCTGCACTGCGACGTCGCTGGTCGATTCTGGGCTCGAGCCTGCCGCTGTTCACCCCGACCATGCTGGTAGCCGCGCTCACCGCCTGCGCGTCCAGCCTCGCGGCCATCGCCCTGACCGCCGTCTCCGCATGGCTCATCGTCGAAGCCTCGTACCAGCCGCCGATCATGCTGCTCATGGTCGCCATCGTCGGAGTGCGCTTCTTCGGGCTCAGTCGCTCCGTGCTGCTCTACGTCAGCCGGCTGAGACTCCACTCGGCGATCTTCGCCGCGCTCACGAAACTGCGCACCCGGCTGTGGAAGCGCTTCGAACGCGTCGGCATGAGCGATCGGCGTCTGCTGACCTCGGATTCGGCGCTGCGCGCCATGGTCGCCGACGCCGACGACGTCCGCGACCTGGTGCCCCGGACCCTGTTCCCGCCTCTTGTCTCCACCATGGTCGTCATCGGCGTGAGCATCACCGCGGCACTTCTCGACGTGAGGTCGCTGGGTTGGTTCGTCCTGGTGGGCGCCATCAACCTCGTCATCGTCCCGATGCTCGTCATCCGGGCAGAGAGCCGGTTGGCGCACGGAATCAGGGAGGACCGCAACCGGATCCTGTCCGTGCTCACTCGCGCCCTGCATGCCAAGGACGATCTGCGCACGAACCGGGTCGACTCTGCAGTTCTCGGCCTGCTGGCCGGCTTTGAGGCCGACCTCGAGAAGAAGCAGAAGGCCTCTGCCCGCAACTTCGGGCTCGCCCAACTGTGGCTGCAGCTGAGCACGTTCACCACCGCAGTCATCCTGGCCGTGTCCACGGATGCTCCGACAGAGATCGTCGCGGTGCTGTCCCTCATGGCACTGGGACTAAGTGAAGTGTTCGCTTCGGCGCTCGACGCATTTCGCCAGCTGCCCGCCCTGGGATCGGCACTGGACTGTCTGCCAGATGCAGACAGTGCGGAGGACCGCGAAGCCGAGGCCTCGGGGCACGACGTCGTCGTGCAGGCACCCGCCGCCGGAACGACGGTCGGAGAGATCGACGACTCGTCGCTCCGGTCCGGCCCCGAGAACGAGCTCGCCGACGTCGACGCCCTCGCATTCGACGACATCACCGTCGGATGGGACGACCAGGCTGTCGTCGCAGGACTGGACCTGAGAGCCGAACGCGGCGGATGGACCGTGCTGTGCGGTGACA
The DNA here is from genome assembly GCF_046534565.1 of Brevibacterium sp. SIMBA_078. NCBI lineage: Bacteria > Bacillati > Actinomycetota > Actinomycetes > Micrococcales > Brevibacteriaceae > Brevibacterium > Brevibacterium sp. SIMBA_078. The sequence goes on along the minus strand of NZ_JAWRYQ010000005.1, from coordinate 236,949 downwards.
GCGGAACCGGTAAGACGACGAGCCTGAGTGTGCTCCTGCGGTTCCTCGACCCCTGGTCCGGCCGCTACCGTGCCTGTGACCGGAGCGGGACCGACCACGATATGCTCACCTACTCACCTGAGGGTCTCGTCGGCCGCATCGCCTGGTGTCCTCAGGAGGCACACGTCTTCCGCTCCACCGTGCGCGGCAATCTCGCACTCGCCGGGCGGTCGGTTCCCGGGGACGACGAGATGATCTCCGTGCTGAGAGCGGCAGGGCTGAGCGACTGGGCCGACGCCGAGGGGCTCGACCGGTGGGTCGGCGACCACGGAGCGGAGATCTCCGGCGGTCAGCGACAGCGATTGGCGGTGGCCAGAACCCTGCTGACCGGAGCCGACGTGATCGTCCTCGATGAACCGACAGCACACTTTGACGATGAGACGGCTCGGCTGCTCATCGACGATCTCCGTGGGAGCCTGGGCGACCGCACGGCCGTCATGGTCACCCATGACAGGAGACTGATCGCGGACGGTGATGAGGTCGTCGACCTCGGCACAGTCGAACCGGGAGCAGCGGACCTCGGCTCACGCGGTTCCGAGGCCGAACGCTCGAGAGTCTGAGGTCAGTCCCGCTTCGACCCGAACATGATCTCGTCCCAGCTCGGGATCGAGGCACGTGAGTTCTTCTTCGACTTCGGCTTCGGATCCTTCGCCGAGGCGGAGTCCTTGAACTGGTCGTCGTGATCGCTCACTCCGGGCTCATTGAGCAGGGAGAGCTGATTCTCGTCGTCGAAGACACCGACCTTCTCGGTCGGCTCCTGCGGCTCCTCGGGAGATTGAGCCGCATCTTCGAAGGCGAAGACTTCGTCATCGGTGGCGGCTTCGGGCTGGCCCGGAGCGGTGTGCGCTCCCTGCGGGTGAGTCTCGGGATCCTCAGTGACTGCACGCAGACGGGTCCGCGGCTCCTCCTCGGCGTGGCGGCGCTTGCGCAGGTTCTCCAGAATCCGGCCGGTCTCGGCCTGATGATCGCGGGCCTGCTGCGACGGAGCCGAACCGGCGGTGGGACGGACCGGTCCGTCTGCGGCGATCGCCGCAGACGACTGATCGGTCGCCGGGAGGACATCGACCTCCTCGGTGTTCCTCTGTCGTTCGGCACCGCTGCCGTAGTTCGGGATCGGGCCCGTGTCGGTGGGACCGGAATCGGCGAGCCACTTCGCCTCATCGTCGATCGGGGTCAGCGAACGGCGGTAGTAATGCCAGCTGGCGGTACGGACGCGATCGGCGGCAGTGAAGCTGAGTTGGATGTACCAGTTGCCGTCCTGCTGCTTCCAGGAATCCCACTCCATCGTCTCGATATCGACGTCGCGCATCGCCAGACGTTCCTGACACAGCTCGATGAGCGGAGTCGGTTCACCGTTGGGATCATGATCGGAATAGATGGGATGACGGCTGGCGAGGTAGGCGGTGCGTTCGCGTTCGGCCATCGCGGGACCTTCATAGGTGCGCACATATTCGATGTCGGCACCGGTGGCGGCCACGACCTCCTCGGCGTCCATGCCGCCGCGGATCATGGCCTGGATCTCTTTCGGGCGCACGGGAGTCTCGGACTTGGGCTGGGAGCGGTCCCTGCGGACCGCGGCGAAGAGAGCCTCATCGAGGACGACTCGGTACTGAAGCCCGTTCTCGTCGTTCAACAGCAGATGGGTGCCGTCTGCGTTGACTCCGTTCAAGATCAGTTCACGCATTGCCTTAAGCTCCTTTGTCGCGTCTCTTAAAGATCGTGTCACGTTCGGCGCGTCGTGCCGGGCAGATTTCCGCGCGAGTCGCGAAATCACGGGGCGGATCGACCGTCAGGGGTGCGAATCTGTGAGACCGGCCACGAATGTGCGGGAAGGGAACCCGTGCGTCGGCTCGGACGGCGTCGCCACGACACCGGCGAGGGAGGGCGACAGACCCTCCGCCAGGCGTCTGCACCGTGAGTGGTCGCGGCTCACTGTGCGGACAGCGGGCCGGGTGGTTCTGCAGTCTGTAAAATCGGGTACGTGAATACGACTGCACCCATCGACGCCCTGATCCTCATGTCATTCGGAGGACCGGAGGCCCCAGAAGAAGTGGTTCCATTCCTGCGCAACGTCACCGCCGGCCGCGGGATTCCCGAGGAACGGCTCGAGGAGGTGGGGGAGCACTATTTCGGTTTCGGAGGCAAGTCGCCGATCAACGATCAGAACAAGGCGCTGTTGGCCGCGCTGCGCGGCGAACTTGATCGCCGCGGAATCGAGACCCCGCTGATCTGGGGCAACCGCAACTGGGATCCCTATCTCACCGATGAGGTGCGCAAGCTGGCACAGGAGGGCGCCACGCAGTTCCTCTCGATCGACACCTCCGCGTACTCCTCCTACTCGTCGTGCCGGCAGTACCGTGAGGACTTCGCGAAGACGATCGACACTCTCAAGGACGAGGGTCTCACCGTCTCGATCGACAAGATCCGTCAGTTCTACAACCACCCCGGCTACGCCGACGCCTGCGCCGACTGCCTGGGCGACGGCCTCGCCGATTTCCGGTCGAAGGTCGGGCAGATCGATTCGGCCAAGCATCGGATCCTCTTCGTCACCCACTCGATCCCGAACGTCATGCAGGACGCCTCAGAGGCGACCACCAACGGATACCGGGCCCAGCACGAAGAGCTCATCGACCACCTCATGGGGCGCATCGATGAGGCCGATCGAGTTCCGTCCGAACTCGTCTACTGCTCACGTTCCGGCTCACCTGAGGTGCCCTGGCTCGAACCCGATGTCAACGACCGGATGACCGAACTCGCCGAGGAGGGGGTGACCGGTGTCGTGCTCGTGCCCATCGGCTTCATCTCCGACCATATGGAGGTTGCTTTCGACCTCGACACCGAAGCGAAGGAGACCGCTGCAGAACTCGGTCTCGACTTCACCCGGGTCGACACCGTCGGCACCCATGACGCCTTCGTCAGGGGACTCGTCGACCTCGTCGAGGAGCGCGTGTCTCAGCTGCGCGGAGAAGACGTCGACGCACCGGCTCTGCCCGGGACGAAGGCTCTGGTGCCCGGCAGCGGAGCCTGCAGCATCGACTGCTGCCGCGGCCGCATCGAACGCGCAACCCACCCGAACTGGGCGATGGCGAACTGATCCCCGGAAACGAACGAACCCTCCCTCACCGAAGCGGTGGGGGAGGGTTCTTCTCTGTGTTCTCTCTCAGTGATCCTCGGGGCTTGGGATGACCGGCAGGGCCCCCGTCTCGGCCTGGATCACCTCGGCGATGGGACCGGTGTCGACATCGTTGCGTCCGGCCAATTCCATCAGGTTCTGCAAGTCGTCGATGAGATTCTCGACGAGGAAGTCGTCACCGGCGGAACGGGCCTCGTGAATGCGATGACGGACATCATCGATTCGGGTGTCGAGCTGATCAGCGAATTCACTCATTGTGGATCCGTCCTTCCTCGGGCCGCCTCCACAGGGGACGAGCCCGGTATTCGACCGACAGAGCGTGCTGTCGGTGCTGTCCATCACAAGCATTCTTGCAGAGCATTTCGTGAACTCTATGTGTGCTCTGTCCATGCGGACAAGCTGGTGACGAGAATCACCGCATCAGGTGCTCATTCCATCTTGCCAACGGCAAGCATACAGTGCACAATGCTGGGGACACATCTCGGAAGAGGAGAAGATGCTCCTCTTCGGCACCCCCTCCGGACAGAGAGCGATGAGGCCATATGGCAACAGACTACGACGCACCTCGCAAGCAAGACGATGAGATCAAAAGCGATTCGATCGAGCAGCTCAAGGCCCAGCGTTCCCAGGATCAGGCGAGCAAGATCGACGAAGACGAGACTGCAGTAGCCGAAGGCTTCGAACTTCCCGGTGCGGACCTGTCGAACGAAGAGCTCTCCGTTCGGGTTCTGCCGAAGCAGAACGATGAGTTCACCTGCATGGAGTGCTTCTTGGTCCGCCATCGTTCGCAGCTTGCGACCGAAGAAGGCGGTGTCCCCATCTGCACGGACTGTGCAGGCTGAATCGCCTCTCTTCGCGAAATCCCGAAGACGGACCGCGCCCTCGAAAGGGTCGCGGTCCGTTTTTCTCCCCTTACTACCTGACGGCGGCCCAGCAACCTCGCGTGAGGTTGCTGGGCCGCCGTCAGGTAGTAATCAGGGGGTGAGGGCGGCGGCTAGTTTGTGGGGGTGACGGCTCGAGACGAGCCAGTAGGGGGTGGGGTCCGAGGCATCGTCGAGATCGATGCGGACGACGGATTTCGCCCACGGGCGGATCTTGAGGAATGCGCGGGCGTCGAGATCGACTCCGCGGGCCTGCCGGGCTTCCTCGCCGTCGAAGGCGACCGCACCCGGAACGAACGTGCGATCGATATGAGCTTCGCCGACGAACAGCTGCCGTTCGGTGACGATGATCGTCAGCGTCAGCGAATTCAGCCACCAGGCGAAGAGGACGAAGCTGACGACGGGAAGGATGATGGTGCCGAGCTGCCAGACGGGCATGACCATGAGCGCCGTGGACAGAGCGGCCACCACGACGAGGATCCACATGCCGACCGAGGGGCGGACCTTCTCCTGATAGACCACATGGGTTCCGGATTGAGTTGTTGCCATGCGGCCATTGTCCCATAGCGAGAAGTTTGGCCACGCTCAGGCTGGAGCGTTAGAGTGCATCTTTGTGACGGAAACCGTGAAGATCAACCTCCAGCTCCTCGACGCGGGCATGAGCGCGCCCGGCTACGCGCACGCGAGCGACGCCGGTGCAGACCTGCATTCGGCGATCGACTTCGTGCTCGAACCGTTCGAGCGCCGTGTCGTTCCGACCGGAATCGCGATCGCCCTGCCAGTGGGCTATGCGGCCTTCGTGCATCCGCGTTCGGGTCTGTCGAGCAAGCACGGAGTCACGGTCGTCAATGCGCCGGGCACCATCGACGCCGGCTACCGCGGCGAGATCAAGGTGCCGCTGATCAACCTCGACGCGAAGACCCCTCTGCGCGTCGTGCGCGGCGACCGCATCGCCCAACTCGTGATCCAGAAGATCGCCCACGCCGACTTCGACATCGTCGAATCCCTCGAAGACAGCGCCCGCGGCGCCGGGGGATTCGGATCCACCGGCGGAATCGACGCCGGCCTCAGCGAAAAGGAGAAGTGAGGACTCATGGGACTGTTCTCCCGGTTCAAGAAATCCACACCGACGACCGATGACGACGTCCGCGCCGACGACGAACTCACCGACGACGATGAGGTCGACGCTCAGGACACCGACACCGAGGCGGCCGATCGTGCAGACGACGACGCCGATGCTGACGAGGCCGAGTCCGCAGAGGCGGCCGAGACCGATGACGACATCGACGAGGAAGAAGCGCTGCTGGAGAAGTCCGCACCCTTCGACCGGTCCGAGAAGGGCCCCTTCGACATCTCGGAAGAGTATCCGGAGCATGACCGTCTCGACCTCGGTGCGCTCAAGGTGCCCGTCGTCGACGGCATGCAGGTGCGCCTGGACACGGACGACGATTCGCAGCGCGTGCTGGCCGTCACCCTCATCCACGATGGTGGAGGCATCCAGCTGCAGGCGTTCGCGACACCACGCTCCGAGGGCCTGTGGAACACGGTGCGCGGTCAGCTCGCCGAATCCGTGACCAAACAGGGTGGGGAATCGACCGAGCTGCACACTTCTCTCGGCAAGGAACTGGCCATCGAGGTTCCGGCGAAGACGGAATCCGGCCGCCCCGGCAAACGCGCCATGCGCTTCGCCGGCATCGACGGACCTCGCTGGTTCGTCCGCGCAGTGTTCTCCGGCAAGGCCGTGACCGATGACGAAGTGCGAGCCGAACTCTCCGCGCTCTTCCGCGGAGTCGTCGTCGACCGCGGTGAGGAAGCGATGGCTCCCCGCGAGCTCATCGCACTGACCGCACCGCAGGTCGACCAGGACGAGGCAGAGGAGAAGAAGGACGAGGACGAGCTCAACCCCTTCGAACGCGGCCCCGAGATCACAGAGGTCCGCTGAGCGCTGATGCGGAACCTCATCCCTCGCCTCGTGCGCGACTTCGGATCCCGTGAGGCCGAGGCCCGGGCCGACCTGCGACTGGTCAGCCAGATCCCCGGGGTCATTCCGGTCGAAGAGCTAGAGGCGCGAAAGACCTCACGCATCGCCGGAGTCGTCTCAGCGACCACTCAGTCGTGCAGCGCGGACAGCCCCAGGCTCGACATCACCGTCGCCGACGGCACCGGCGAAGCCCGTGCCCAATTCCTCGGACGCCGAGAGATCAGCGGCGTCCGTCCCGGATCCCTTATCGTCTTGGAAGGACGGTTCTGCGGCAAGGACGGGGTGCTCACAGCACACAACCCCGTCTACGAACTCCTGCAGACGCGCGACGACTCCGACGACTGACCGGCGCAAGGGGGTGGGCAGCCGCCGGCCGCGGAGCTGTCGATCTCGGTCGCAGACGACCAGCTCTCAGCTCTCGCCGTTCTCGCCTGTCCTCGCGGTCTCCTGCAGCAGCGCGAGCAGCGCGGGTTCCTGATCGGGGGAGGAGAGGAAGAACAGCTCGTCCCCGGCCTCGATGACATCATCAGCGCTCGGAGCGAACGCCCGCGAATTGCGGATGATCGCCACCAGCACCGTGTCGAGCGGGAAAGTGATCCCACCGACGCGCTCGGCCACGAGCTCGGCGTTCTCGTGCACGGTGAACTCGAGCAGTCCCGCCTGCCCGCGTTCGAAGCTCATGAGGTGGACCAGACCGCCGACCTCGACGGCCTCCTCGACGAGCGCGGTCATCAGACGCGGAGTGGAGACGGCGACATCGACGCCCCAATTGTCGTCGAAGAGCCATTCGTTCTTCGGATTGTTCACGCGCGAGACGGTCCGCGGCACCCCGAACTCGGTCTTCGCCAACAGGGAGAGCACCAGATTGGTCTTGTCATCTCCCGTCGCGGCCACGACGACATCGGCCTCCTCCAACCCTGCTTCGGCGAGACCGGCGAGCTCACACGCATCGGAGAGCAGCCATTCCGCGCCCGGAATGCGCTCATGTCCCAGCGCTTCCTTGCTCTGGTCGATGAGCAGGACCGAATGGTCCTTGTCCAGCAGCTCCCTGGCCACCGAACGTCCGACGGAACCGGCTCCGGCGATGATGACCCTCATTCTTCTTCCTCCACGGTTCGCACGGGCTGATCGAGGATCCGTTCGATCTCGCCGAGGCGGTCGACCGGAGCCATGAGGTGGACGAGGTCCCCGTCCTGGAGGAGCAGATCGTCGTGGGCGACGATGCCCTCGGACAGGCGGGTGACATAGGCGACCCGAGCCTTGGTTCGTGTTTCGATCTCCTTGATCGGACGGGCCACCCAGCCAGGATCCAGATGCACCTCCGCCAGGACGAGGTTGCCGGAGGGCTCACGGTATTCGGTGATCGACCCCTGCGGGACGAGCTTGCGCATCACCTGCTCGGCCGTCCACCGCACGGTGGGCACGGTGGGGATGCCGAGACGTTCGAAGACCTGCGCACGGTCGGGATCGTAGATGCGTGCGGCGACATTGCTCACCCCGAAGGTCTCACGAGCGACACGCGCGGCGAGGATATTCGAATTGTCACCGCTGGAGACGGCGGCGAAGGCGAAGGCCTCGGCGGTCTTCGCCTGGGACAGGGTCTCGCGGTCGAAACCGACCCCGGTGATCGTCGAACCGCTGAAATCCCGACCGAGCTTGAGGAATGCGTCGGGGTCCCGGTCGACGACGGCGACGGAGTGCCCATTCGCATCAAGGGCTTTGGCCAGGGAGGCCCCGACTCGACCGCAGCCCATAATCACGAAGTGCATGGGTAATCCTTCCCGCAGTGATCTACCATTGGTTGCCGTGGCCAGCAGTTTTTCTGATGCCGTCAAAAGACTACTCGTTGGACGGCCCTTCCGCAGTGAGGACAGGCGTGCGCCTGCGCTGAAGAAGCGCATCGCGATGCCCGTCTTCGCCTCCGACATGCTCTCCTCGGTGGCCTACGCCCCCGATGAGATCCTGCTGGCACTGTCACTGACCTCACTTGTGGCCCTGACCGTCGCCCCCTGGATCGGCGTGGCCGTCGGCATCGTCATCCTCGTGATCGTCGCCTGCTACCGCATCAACGTCAAGGCGTACCCCTCCGGCGGCGGTGACTACGAGGTGGCCTCGAAGAACCTCGGCTCCGGTGCCGGGCTCATCGTGGCTGCGGCCCTCCTCGTCGACTATGTGCTCACCCTGGCCGTGTCGATGACGGTCTTCGCCGCCTACATCACGACGGCGTTCCCGGCACTCGCGCCCTACCGTGTGCCCGTGGCCATCGTCGGCATCCTGCTCATCTGCTTCGCCGGTCTGCGCGGTTCCCGGGCCACTCCGATGCTGCTGGCCGTGCCGACCTACCTGTTCCTCGGTGCCGTGTTCCTCACGATGTCGGTCGGTCTCATCCGCGTCGGGCTCGGTGACACCCCGCACGCCCAGACCGCCGACTACACGGTCGTGCACAGCAACATCGGCGATCAGGCGACGCTCGGCCTGGCCACCGTGCTCATCGTCCTGCGCGCGTTCTCCTCCGGAGCCGTCGCACTGGCCGGTGTGCAGACCGTGGCCACGGCGGTTCCGGCGTTCAAGAAGCCGCGCGGCAAGAACGCCGGCAACACCCTGCTGCTCTCAGGCCTGCTCGCCGCCCTCATGCTCACGGGGCTGACCTATCTGGCGTCGGTCACCGGAATCAAATACGTCGACGACCCGCATCTCTATCTCGTCCGCGGCGACGGCAGCCCGGTCAGCGCCGAATACGAACAGGAACCCGTACTCGCGCAGCTGGCGCACGCGATCTTCGACAATGCGCCTGCGATGTTCTTCATCGTCGTCCTCATCACCGCGCTCGTGCTCATCGCCGCTGCGAACACCGCGGTCGAAGGCTTCCCCGGACTGGCCTCACGGCTGGCCCGCGACGAATTCCTGCCGCGGCAGCTGGCGACGAAGGGCGACCGACTCACCTTCTCCAACGGCATCCTGCTGCTGGCCGCGGCGGCGATCGTCCTCGTCATCGCCACATCCGCCTCGGCGACGGTGCTCATCCAGCTCTACCTCGTCGGGGTCTTCGCCAGCTTCGTCCTCGGCCAAGCGGGAATGGTCCTGCATTGGCGCAAACGACTGCGTCTGGTCATCGATTCGAAGGCCCGGATGCGGATGCACTTCAATCGGGTCGTCAACGCCGTCGGCTGCGTGCTCGCCGCCGGCGTCCTCATCGTCGTCATCGTCTCGAAGTTCCTCGCCGGCGCCTGGCTGGCCGTCGCAGCCATGGCCGGTCTCTACCTCGTCATGGGCGCCATCCACCGCCACTATTCGCGCGTGGCCCGCGAGCTCGCCCCCGACGCGGACGTGAACTCACGGACGATCCCGTCGAACACCCACGCCATCGTCGTCGTCAGCGAAATCGACAAACCGACGATGCGTGCCCTCTCCTACGCCCGGGTGACCCGATCGAGTCAGCTCGAAGCCGTCACCGTGGCCGTGGACGAAGAGGCTGCGGCCGCTCTGCAGAAACGGTGGAACGAGATGGAGCTGCCGGTGCCTCTGACCGTGCTCGGCTCGCCGTACCGCGAACTCGTCCGCCCGATGCTCGCCCATATCCTCGCCATCCGCCGCAGGTCGCCCCGGGACCTCGTCATCGTCTACATTCCGCAGTTCGTCGTCGGTCGCTGGTGGGAGCACATCCTGCACAACCAGGTGGCACTCAAACTGCGCACCCGACTGCTGCTGGTGCCCAATGTCGTCGTGGTCTCCGTGCCCTGGCGACTGAAATCCTTCTCGCGACAGTACGGCGGAGACGGACCCGATTCCGACACCTCGCTGTACAGACAGGCCTAGAACACCCATGAGCGACACTTCGGTCCCCGCCCAGGAACTCACCCTCGACATCGAGGCACCGGCGGCCGGCGGCACCTCCATCGCCCGACACGACGGTCAGGTCGTCTTCGTCTCCGGGGCCCTGCCCGGTGAGAAGGTCCGAGTCCGCACCGAGGCAGGACCGCCCGCCCGGTTCCTGCGTGCCGCCGTCACCGAGGTGATCGAGGCCTCGGCTCACCGCGTCCCCGATCGTCGCCTCGACTATGTATCCACCGGTTCGGCTGGGTTCGGCGGAATGGAATTCGCCCACGTCGACCTCGCCCACTCCCGCACGCTCAAGGCCGAGGTGCTGGGCGACCAGCTGCAGCGCATCGGACATCTCGACTGCGCGGCCGAGGTGCTGCCCGCGCCGGGCGAGACGGACGGCACGGACTGGCGCACGCGCGTGCAGCTGGCCGTCGACGATGAGGGCCGCGCCGGAATGCTCGCCCCCAGATCACACGAGGTCATCCCCGTGACTACGCCCCCTCTGGCCGCCGGGCCCGTGCGCGACCTCGACATGACGACACTGCATGTGCCGGGAGTCCGCCGACTCGAATTCGCGTGGGCCGGCGACCATGGTGCGCTCATCGTCCGTGGTCGGCCCAGCGCGCAGGTTCTCGATGAGATCGAGTCCTGGCTGCCGGCGTCGTTCTCCCTCCTCGCCGAGGCGGCCGGACCGGAGCAGCGTCATGGTCGTGGCCGCGGTGGTCGTTCCCGCGGGCGCGGTCGCGCTCATGCGCCCGCTCCCACCCTGCGCGTGGTCCGCGGAGACCGCACCCTGACCGAAACGGTCGACGGCCGTGACTTCACCGTCGGCGCCGACGGCTTCTGGCAGGTCCACCGGGATGCGGCCGCACTGCTCAGCTCGGAGGTCGTCACAGCACTGCCTGGAGATGCCGAGGCGATCACGGACCTCTACTGCGGGGTCGGGCTCCTCGGCATCACTGCCGCCCGGGCCACCGGAGCGCCTCTGTTCGGGGTCGAAGGAGTGGAGGCAGCCATTGCTCACGCTCGTGACAATGCCGCCGATCTCGAGGCCCGGTTCCTCGCTCTCAGCGTCGATCGGGCCCGACTGCCCGATTCGGACGTCATCATCCTCGACCCGCCACGGGCGGGCGCCGGGAGGAAAGCCACCTCGGCGATCATCGAATCAGCGGCGCGCACCCTGGTCTACGTGTCCTGTGACCCGGCCACGCTGGCTCGTGACCTCGCGGCGCTCACGGGCGGGGGATTCGCGATCGAGAGCCTCACCGGCTTCGACCTCTTCCCGCTGACCTCGCACCTGGAGACCGTGACAGTCCTCAGGCGGTGACCGATCTGCGGCCTCAGGCGGCGACTTGAGGCGGTGTCCTCAGGCGGCGACCGAGCGGCGGGGGAGGAGGGCGAGGGCGATGAGGGCGATGAACGTCGTGAGGAAGCCCCACAGTCCCCACCAGCCGCCCGACCGGCCCTTCTCCTTTGCGAATGAGCTGCAGACGACGGCGAAGATAATGCCGACGAGCAGTGCGCCGAAGCCGAATCCGGCGCCTAGGGTGAACGGGTCCATGGGATCTCCTCGGGGATGGCAGGCGAGTGCGCTGCTGCTTTGAGTGTGCTGTCCACGCTAGGCCGTGAGGCCCGGCCGTGGCCCTGGTGATGACCGCACGAGGGCCTGCGGAAAACCCGATCGCAGGGTTTCGCACCTCCGTGTGCCATGGTGGTCAAAGCCCCTCAAATGCGATAGAATTTATCTTGACGTCAAGATACTTTTGGAAACATATGTGTCGCGTAAATCGGTGCGTGATGCAAGGGTCCGACCGCCGAGTCGGGCGGGCCCGGTTTCTTGGATGAGTGTCGGATGAAACAGGAGAATCACGATGAGCAACGTCGATACGTTCAAATCGAAGAGCACCCTGACCGTGGGCGATAAGGATTATGAGATCTATCGCCTGGATCAGGTCAAAGGGTCGGAGAAGCTTCCCTTCAGCCTCAAGGTGCTGTTGGAGAACCTGCTGCGCACGGAAGACGGCGCAAACATCACTTCGGAACATATTGAAGCCCTCGGCAGCTGGGACCCCAATGCCGAACCCGATACGGAGATCCAGTTCACCCCGGCCCGCGTGGTGATGCAGGACTTCACCGGTGTGCCCTGCATCGTGGACCTCGCCACCATGCGTGAGAAGGTCGTCGAGCTCGGTGGCAGCCCGGATCAGGTCAACCCGCTGGCTCCGGCCGAGCTGGTCATCGACCACTCGGTGCAGATCGACCGCTTCGGCACCGCCGATGCCGTCGAACTCAACATGGACATCGAATACCAGCGCAACGGTGAGCGCTACCAGTTCCTGCGCTGGGGCCAGACCGCATTCGAAGACTTCAAGGTCGTGCCTCCGGGCATGGGCATCGTCCACCAGGTCAACATCGAGCACCTGGCTCGCGTGGTCATGCCGCGCGAGGTCGACGGAGTCCTCCGGGCCTACCCGGACACCCTGGTCGGCACCGACTCGCACACCACGATGGTCAACGGCCTCGGTGTGCTCGGTTGGGGCGTCGGCGGCATCGAGGCAGAGGCCGCCATGCTCGGCCAGCCCGTGTCGATGCTCATCCCGCGCGTCGTCGGCTTCAAGCTCACCGGTGAGATCCCCTCCGGTGTGACGGCCACGGACGTCGTCCTCACGATCACCGATATGCTCCGCCAGCACGGAGCGGTCGGCAAGTTCGTCGAGTTCTACGGCAAGGGCGTCGCCGAGGTGCCGCTGGCCAACCGCGCCACCATCGGCAACATGAGCCCCGAGTTCGGTTCGACCGCCGCGATCTTCCCGATCGACGAAGTCACCATCGACTACCTCAAGCTCACCGGCCGCTCGGAAGAGCAGATCCAGCTCGTCGAGGACTACGCCAAGACGCAGGGACTCTGGCACGATCCGGAGAACGAAGTCGAGTACTCCGAGTACCTCGAACTCGACCTGTCCACCGTGGTGCCCTCGATCTCCGGACCGAAGCGCCCGCAGGACCGCATCGAGCTCTCCGACGCCAAGAGCCAGTTCGCCAAGGACATCCACAACTACGCCGCTCCCGGCGAGGAGTCGAAGTCCGTGGACGTCAGCACCGCCGACGGACGCAACTTCGAGCTGGCCAACGGTGCCGTGGCGATCGCTTCGATCACCTCCTGCACCAACACCTCGAACCCCTCGGTGATGATGGCCGCGGGCCTGCTGGCACGCAATGCCCGCAAGCGCGGACTCAACTCGAAGCCGTGGGTCAAGACCTCGATCGCACCGGGTTCGAAGGTCGTCACCGAGTACTACAACAAGGCCGGCCTCATCGAGGACCTCGAAGCGCTGAACTTCTACATCGTCGGCTACGGCTGCACCACCTGCATCGGCAACTCCGGTCCGCTGGATGCGGAGATCTCGAACAGCATCCAGGACAACGACCTCTCGGTCACCGCAGTCCTGTCGGGCAACCGCAACTTCGAGGGCCGCATCAGCCCGGACGTGAAGATGAACTACCTCGCTTCGCCTCCGCTGGTCATCGCCTACGCGCTGGCCGGCACCATGGACTTCGACTTCGAGAACCAGCCCCTGGGCAAGGACTCGCAAGGCGTCGACGTCTACCTGGCCGACCTGTGGCCCTCGCCTGAAGAGGTTGAGTCAGTCATCGCCTCGTCGATCTCGACCGATATGTTCGACAACGAATACGGTCGCATCTTCGACGGTGACGAGCGCTGGCAGCAGCTCGACACCCCCGAAGGCAAGGTCTTCGAGTGGGACGACGAGTCGACCTACGTGCGCAAGCCCACCTTCTTCGACGGCATGGGTCTCAAGCCTGAAGCCGTCAAGGACATCAAGGGTGCCCGCGTGCTCGCGAAGCTCGGCGACTCGGTGACCACCGACCACATCTCGCCCGCAGGTTCCTTCAAAGCCGACACCCCGGCCGGCAAGTACCTCGTCGAGCACGGTGTCGAGCGCAAGGACTTCAACTCCTACGGCTCGCGCCGCGGCAACCACGAAGTCATGATTCGCGGAACCTTCGCGAACATCCGTCTGCAGAACCAGCTCCTCGACGGAGTCCAGGGTGGCTTCACCCGCGACTTCTCGCAGGAGGGCGGACCGCAGACGACGATCTACGATGCCTCCGTGAACTACGCGGCCGCCGGCACCCCGCTGGTCGTCCTCGGTGGCAAGGAATACGGTTCGGGATCCTCGCGTGACTGGGCTGCCAAGGGCACCAAGCTGCTCGGCGTCGAGGCCGTCATCACCGAGAGCTTCGAGCGCATCCACCGCTCGAACCTCATCGGCATGGGCGTCCTGCCGCTGCAGTTCCCCGCCGGCGAATCCGCTGATTCGCTCGGACTCGACGGCACCGAGACCTTCTCCATCGAAGGCGTCACGGAGCTCAACGAGGGCAAGACCCCGGCGACCGTCAAGGTCACCGCCGAGAAGGAAGACGGCACGAAGGTCGAATTCGACGCCGTCGTCCGCATCGACACACCGGGTGAAGCCGACTACTACCGCAACGGCGGCATCCTGCAGTACGTTCTGCGTCAGCTCGCAGAAGCCTGATCGCAGACGTGCTGAGACGCCGTGAGTCTCCGACTCGCGGTAGTCGGTTCGGGCTGAGGCGCTGAACCGGGACACTTCGAAGGCCGGTGGGATTCTTCCCACCGGCCTTCGTCGTATCTGGACGCGTGTGACGATGCCGTTGATCGAGCATCCCTCACCGTTCGTGTCACGTCCTCCATGCAGTTCGGCATCCGTCACCGCTCGTGCCACAACGCCTCGTTGCAGCGGTGCGCTGTGCGGCGAAGGGTGAGGGACGGTCGCTGTCGTGCGGGATTGTCAGGGAGCGTGAGCGCGTCCGCGGGAATCCGTGCGCTGGTGGTCGGCCGCCTCGGCGTGGGTGGGGGTGGGCGCGAATGCGACCATCACTCATCGGCAGTCACTCAACACCGTGCTGCAACGGGGTGGTGTGCCACGAACGGTGAGGGGTGCGCTCGCAATGGTGCGAATTGCCGGCGCCGAGGCGGTGCAGCGAGAAGGCTGAGGGGTACTGCAGCGCGGAGATATGCCGCGAGAGGTGAGGGACGCATCGGTGAGCGATAGGATGGGGCGGATGGAATCTGTCCGCCAACGATGTCGTCAGAACTGAGGCCGCATGACCTTTCTCGAATCCCTCGGCTCGCCTGCCGATCTGCGTCGACTCGACGCATCGGAATGCGAAGTGCTGGCCAAAGAGATCCGTGACTACCTCATCACGACCGTGTCCGGCACAGGCGGACATCTGGGCCCCAACCTCGGCGTCGTCGAACTGACGATGGGCCTCCACCGCATCTTCGACTCACCGCGCGACACCATCATCTTCGACGTCGGCCACCAGACGTATGTGCACAAACTGCTCACCGGCCGCCGCGAGGAGTTCTCCACCCTGCGGCAGCGCGACGGCCTCTCCGGCTACCCGAGCCGGTCCGAGAGCGAGCACGACGTCGTCGAGAACTCCCACGCCTCGGCCTCCCTGTCCTGGGCCGACGGCATCGCCAAGGCTCGCCAGCTCACCGGTGAGCGAGACCGCCACGTCGTCGCCGTCATCGGCGACGGAGCCCTGACCGGAGGAATGGCTTGGGAAGCGCTCAACACCATCGCTGCCGACACTTCCACCCCGCCGAGGCGGCTAATCATCGTCGTCAATGACAACGGCCGCTCCTACGCCCCGACCGTCGGCGGATTCGCCGCCCACCTCGACGAACTGCGCACCACCACGAGCTACGAGAAGCTCCTGAGCTGGGGTAAAGAGACTCTGCGCCAATCCGGTCGCCCCGGTCGCGCCGCCTACAGCGCCATCCACGGCGTCAAACGCGGACTCAAGGACATGGTCAGCCCGCCCGAGACCGGAATGTTCGACGAACTCGGCATCAAATACTTAGGACCTGTCGACGGACACGATCTGCCCTCGGTTGAAAAAGCCCTGCAGCTGGCCAAACAGTTCGACGGCGGCCCCATCATCGTCCACATGATCACCCAGAAGGGCCACGGATACGACCCGGCCGTCAACGATGAAGCCGACCAGTTCCACTCCGTCGGCGTCATCGACCCCGTCACCGGGAGGTCGACACCCTCGAAATCGACATCATGGACCTCCGTCTTCGGCACCGAGATCTGCGAACTCGCCGAAGAGCGCGAGGACATCGTCGCCATCACCGCCGCCATGCTCCTGCCCGTCGGACTGGCGAAATTCGCCGAAGAGTTCCCCGACCGGGTCTACGACGTCGGCATCGCCGAACAGCATGCGGTCGCCTCAGCTGCCGGACTGTCCTACGGCGGGCTCCATCCCGTCGTGTGCATCTACTCCACGTTCCTCTCCCGCGCCTTCGACCAAGTGCTCATGGACGTCGCCCTCCATCGCCAAGGGGTGACCTTCGTCCTCGACCGCGCTGGCATCACCGGCCCCGACGGAGCCAGCCACCACGGAATCTGGGACATCGCGATGCTGCGCGTCGTCCCCGGACTGCGCCTGGCCGCACCTCGCGACGCCGCACGGCTGACCGAAGAGCTGCGCGAAGCCACGGACGTCAGCGACGTCCCGACCGTGGTGAGATTTCCACGCGGCGGCGTCGGGGCCGACATCCCGGCGCTGAGGCGGCTCGACGACGGCGTCGACATCCTCCGTGAAGGGCCGACCGGGTCGAAGTCCGATGTGCTCATCGTCTCCGTCGGACCCTTCGCCTCATTGGCCGGTGACGTCGCCGACCGCCTGGCAGAGCAGGGGCTGAGGTCCACGATCATCGATCCCAGATGGGTGCTGCCCGTGCCCGCATCCGTCATCGACCTCGCGACCGACCACAGCCTCGTGGCCGTCATCGAAGACGGGGTGAAGATCGGCGGTGTCGGTTCACAGATCCGCTCCGACCTGCGCGAAGCTGATTCGCGGATCGGAGTGCTCGAACTCGGCGTGCCCGACGAGTTCCTGCCGCAGGGGACGCGTAAAGAGATCCTCGCCGAGGTGGGCCTCGACGTCGACACGATCGTGTCCGAAATCCTCAGAACCCTGCCCACCGAGGTGGCCGATCGAGCCGATCAGAGTTCCCGCCGCGCGGTGTGAGTTCGGGCTCACAGGGGCGACGGAGGACAGAAGTTCGACCCTTGGGACTTGAGCGTGAGTTCAGGCCTGGGGGAGTCCGGCCAGGGTCTTCTTCAGCACAGGGGCGCTGAGCTCGATCTGCCACGGTCGGGCTCCCGCCTCGGCGAGGTAGCCCTCGACATCGACGCTCGACTCCGCAGACAGCGACTTCACAATCGCCGGCTGGAGGAGCACATCATGGGGGATCGTCAGCTCGTCGGAGAGCTCCGACATTGCGGCCTTGAGCGCCGCCACCCGCTCCTTGAGCTCCGCCGGGTTGAACGCGCTGCGCTTCGACCGTCCGCGTTCGAACCGTCCCGGCAGCTCTTCGGCACCCAACCGGGAGGCCTTGCGGTAGGCACGGAAGAGCCGGGCCGCCTCGGCGCGGGAGAGCCGGCGCCACTGCGCCAGGATGTCATCGCTGGACTTCACACCGGACTGGGCGAGGGCGACGAGCTCACGATCGCGCAGGATCTTCGCGGGTGCCAGATCGGCTTCACGGGCCATGGAATCCCGCGCCTGCCAGAGCTCGCGGACTCGGGCGATGTCGCGGCGGGACCTGATCTTCGAGAGTCCATGCGTGCGTCGCCACGGCTCATCGAAATGCTTCGGGGTGAAGTCGAGCAGGTGCGCGAACTCCTGCTGTGCAAATTCCCACCGGTCCAAGTCGAGAAGCTGCTGGTGGAGGATATCGCGGATCGGCAGGAGCACTTCGACATCGAGGGCGGCATAGTTCAGCCACTCCTTCGGCAGCGGACGCGTCGACCAGTCGGCGGCCGAATGCTCTTTCGCCAGACGCACCCCGAGGGTGCGTTCGGCGACCGCGGCCAGGCCGAACTTCTCCCACCCGAGCAGCCTGGCGGCCAGCTCGGTGTCGAACAGAGCGGCCGGGCGCATTCCGCGCTCCTGCAGGCACGGCAGGTCCTGCGTCACTGAATGGATGACCCACTCGTCGGAGCCGAGAGCCGGGTTGAGGTCGCTGAGGTCACCGAGCGTCTCGGAATCGAGGAGGAAGGTGCCCGCCCCTTCACGTCGCAGCTGGACGAGGAAGGCGCGCTGCCCGTATCTGATGCCGGAAGCGCGTTCGGCGTCGATGGCGATCGGACCCTGGGCGGCGGCCAGACTGGCGATCGAGGTGGAGAGGTCCTCTGGTGTGTCGACGACGTCGGGGATGCCGTTCGCGGGTGTTTCCAAAAGCGGTAGTTCAGTTGTCATCGACGGCGCCCGGGCAGGGCTGTGACTCCTTCAGGAAGTGGTGGCAGTCCGGCGACTGTGCTGAGCAGATCGATCCAGGCCTCGAAGTGATTGCCGATCAGATCCGGCTCGTCAATCACGGGTGTCCACGAGGCGCGCAGCTCCAAGTCTATCGTGGCCGGGCGATCGGCCAAGGTGCCGAAGCTCTCGGACAGCACCCGTGTGGTCGTCCCGCCGGCGGCGAGCACCTGGCAGTCGTTGGCATCGAGGGCATCCTCGAGCCAGCTCCATGCCACATGCCCGAGCATCGTCTCATTGCCGAGTTCGTGTTCGAGTTCGGCCCGGATATAGGAGACCACCCGGAACGACCCCTCCCATTCCTCGGGGGCGGCGGGATCGAAGAGGACGACGATGCGGCCGGTGGCGAGCTCGTCGATGGCCTCGCCGCTGGCCCGCAGAAACGTCTCATCGGCGCTGACCTCGGCCCCGAGCGCATAGGAGTAGGGCGCCAGACGGGCCGGGGCGGGAATCTCGGAAATCGACACGTTGTTCGTGCTGCGCGCCTGACGCAGCACCGACGTCACGGCGGAGAACTCCGCCGGAATGCGATTGAGAGGTGAGGTGTTGACCACAATTGCCACGATAGATCAGCCGCGGGGACAGAGGAATCATCCACGCCGAGGCGGCCCCGGACAATCCGTCGGATCGTGTCCTCGGCCGGATGCTGAGACGGCAAGACGGCCCGTCTTGAAACCGACGACGAGTGGGCATGAGCGATCGAAGAATGGGAAGATGGCCCCATGACATCACCCCTGTTGGCTGCCCTGCGTTCGGAGCCGGTTTCGCACACTCCCGTCTGGTTCATGCGGCAGGCCGGCCGCTCCCTGCCTGAGTACCGCAAGCTGCGCGAAGGCACTCAGATGCTCGATGCCTGCCGCGACCCCGAGATGGTCTCCGAGATCACCCTCCAGCCGGTCCGCCGCCACGGCGTCGACGCGGCCATCTTCTTCTCCGATATCGTCGTCCCGCTCCAGGCCGCCGGAGTCGAGGTGGAGATCGTTCCCGGCGTCGGCCCGGTCATCGCCTCCCCGGTGCGCTCCCGCGCCGATATCGACGCCCTGCCCGGACTCGACGCCGCCGACATCCCGGACATCGCCGAATCAATCCAGCGGGTGACCGCCGAACTCGGCGAGGCCACCCCGCTCATCGGCTTCGCCGGTGCTCCGTTCACCCTGGCCAGCTACCTCATCGAAGGCGGGCCGAGTAAGAACCACGAGAAGACGAAGTCGCTCATGGTCTCCGACCCCGAGGCGTTCTCGGCCCTGCTGAGCAAGCTTGCGACGATGTCGGCGACCTTCATCGACGTGCAGCTGAACGCCGGTGCCAAGGCCTTCCAGCTCTTCGACTCCTGGGCCGGCTACCTCGCTCGGGAGGACTACGAGAACCACGTACTCGAACACTCCACCGCAGTCTTCGACGCATTGTCCGGACACGACGTGCCCAGCATCCACTTCGGCGTGCAGACCGGTGAGCTGCTCGGCTCCATGGCACAGGCCGGATCGACGACCGTCGGCGTCGACTTCCGCGTCGACCTCGCCGATGCCGCCACTCGCGTCAATCCCGGTCAGGCACTCCAGGGCAACCTGGACCCGGCCCTGCTCTTCGCCCCGTGGGAGGCGCTGTCGGCCCGCGTCGAGGCGATCGTGCGCAAGGGACTCGAACTCGACCGCGGATTCGTCTTCAACCTCGGCCACGGCGTCCTGCCCGACACCGACCCCGAGGTGCCCGGACGCGTCGTCGACCTCGTCCACCGCGTCTCGGCCGAGATCCTCGGCAGCCGCGACTGATCGAATGACTCGGATCACCGTCGTCGGAGGAGGGATCTCCGGCCTCGTCGCCGCCTATCGTCTCTCCGCCGAGCACCAAGTCACAGTGCTGGAATCAGGCGACCGCCTCGGCGGCTGCCTGAGGCCGACCACGCTCGATGGTGCCGTGCCGGTGGGCATCGACTCGGGAGCCGAAGCGAGCCTCAACCGACGTCCGGAAACCAAGAGCCTGGCCGCCGAACTCGGCCTCGACTCGGTGTTCCCCTCGACCCAGCACAGTTCGCAGGTGCTCAGCCGGGGAGACCTGCATCCGATTCCCAAACGGACGATCATGGGAGTGCCCGCCGAGGCGGCCGAGGTCGAATCCCTCATCGGCACCGAGGCAGCCGCTCGCTTGGCGGCCGAACGGATCACCCCGCCGATCGAAGGTGATGACGTCTCGCTGGGGGACTTCCTGTCCGAGCGCCTTGGCGGCGCCATCGTCGACGAACTCGTCGATCCGCTGCTCGGCGGCGTCTACGCCGGTCGCTGCCGGGACCTGTCCCTGGCCGAAACGGTGCCCGCGCTGCTGCCCGCCGCGGTCGAGGGCACCTCGGTGCTCGACCTCGTCGCACAGCTCCTCGCCGCCCGCGACGCCCAGACCGCGTCGGCAGGGAACCCGGAACCGGTGTTCATGAGCTTCGAAGGCGGAATCAACCGCCTCATCCCGGCCCTGCACGAGGCGATCGTGTTGGGCGGCGGGACGGTGCGCCTCGGCGCCGGTGTCACCGGGATCGACCGTGACGGCGAGAAGTGGGTCGTCCGTGGTGAGGGGGAGGACATCGAATCCGATGGGCTCGTTCTCGCTACGCCCGCGCATGTGACTGCCGGGCTGCTGAGGTCGGTGGCCCCGGAATCGGCGAGCCGCCTCGGCGAGATTCCCTATGCCTCCACCGCCTTGGTCGCCGCCCTCGTCGACCTCGGGGGAGTCGAACTGAAGGGTTCGGGGTTTCTCATCCCCGCCACCGAGGGCACGTTCATCAAGGCCTCGACCTTTGTGTCGAACAAATGGCCGTGGACGACTGACCACATCCCCGCGGGGACGGCCCTGGTGCGGATGAGCATCGGACGCTTCGGCGACGGACCCGAGGTGTGGAGCAGCTTGTCCGATGAGGAGATCGTCGAACGCGCCTTCGCCGACTGGCAGACGATCACCTCCCGCCCGGAGTCGCGGCTGCTGGGCTCGGAAGTCCAACGCTGGAACTCCGCACTGCCGCAGTACCTGCCCGGCCATGCCGAACGCATCGCCGCCATCGACGCAGAGATCGCGGACCTGCCCGGCCTCGAACTCGCCGGATCCGCCTACGGGGGAGTCGGGATTCCCGCCTGCATCGCCCGCGCGGACGCCGCGGCCCAGAGACTGAACCGACCCGCCGACGACCACCGAGACACCTCAGAATGAAGAGAAGACAGAAGGAGCAGATATGAGCGAATACACTCAGCCCACCGACGCCCAGATCGAAGAAGCGAACGAGCAGACGCGGTATATCGCCTACTCCGTCTTCGCCTCTGCCGGAGAACTCGGCGATGCCGACCGGAGGGAACTCGCCGATGAGCTGCATGCGGCTCTCGAGCCCCTGAAGGAACGCGGTCTGATCGTACGCGGAATCTACGACGTCTCCGCCCTGCGCGCCGATGCCGACGTCATGTTCTGGTATCACGCCCCCGAAATCGAGGTCGTCCAGGCCGCATACTCGGCGATCCGCCGCAGCCTGATCGGCGGAGTGCTCGAACCCGTGTGGTCCGTCGTCGGAATCCACCGCCCAGCGGAGTTCAACAAGGCGCACCTGCCCGCCCTGCTGACCGATACCGAGCCCGGCGATTACATCTGCGTGTACCCGTTCGTGCGGTCCTACGACTGGTACCTCCTCGACCCCGCCGAACGGGCGAAGATGCTGCGCGACCACGGCATGGCCGCCGCCGGGTACAAGGACATCAAGGCGAACACGATCGCCTCCTTCGCCCTCGGCGACTACGAATGGCTGCTGGCCTTCGAGGCCGCCGAACTCCATCGCATCGTCGACCTGATGCGCGATCTGCGCAACACCGAGGCGCGCCTGCACGTGCGCGAAGAGGTTCCGTTCTACACCGGACCCCGTCGCGAACTCGTCGACATCATCTCCGACTGGCGCTGACCGAACGCCATTGACCCGGCCGGGACCGAGACAGCAGGAAAGGGCCGCCGCACCGATACGGTGCGGCGGCCCTTCGCGCGGTCGGGGAGCGGCCGGCGGCTACCTGCTGCCCTTCTTCACCACATAGGAATGGCCGTTGGCGTCGGTGCGCATCTCCAGCCCCATGGCATCAAGCTGCTGGTGCCGCAGCGTCTCGTCCTCGAAGTATCCGCCCGGGCGAGTGTTGTCGACCTGTGCCGGTCCGACGATCTTGCGGAAGAAGTTGTTGAGCCAGCCTACCCCGCGCTGGGAATCCGGATACTGGTCCTTCTTCCGTGCCGAAGTCTTCTGCTTCTTATCCTGCTTCCGGTTCGAACCATCGGGCGAAGGCTGCGAGGCGGACGACATAGCGAGGATCCTATCGACGAGGTGCCGCTTGGGCGGGGACTGGGCAGGTGTCACTATTAGTGTACACTAACCATTAGTGCACTAACTAAAGTTCCACGATGGTGCACTCACTGATTGCCGACGCGGAGGATCGACGACTCACGATGCTGGAATCCGAAGGTTCGACGGAGCCGCTGGACAACCCGCTGGCGCTCGAGAGCCAGATCTGCTTCGCTCTGGCGGTGGCGTCCCGCGGGGTGATCGGCGCGTATCGCTCCGTGCTCGAACCCATCAGTCTGACGCACCCGCAGTATCTGGTCATGCTTGCGCTGTGGCAGCACGAGAAGCTGCCGATGCGCGAGATCGCTCGCTTGCTGCGGCTCGAACCCGCCACTGTGTCCCCGTTGGTCAAACGCCTCGAAGCGCTGGACTATGTGACGAAGACGCGCAGCGACAGCGACGAGCGGATCGTTGAGGTCACCCTCACCGACACCGGCCGTGAGCTGCGCAAGACCGCCGAGGCGATTCCCGGGACGATGATGGCCAAGCTCGGCATGGACGTCGACGGAGTCCGCGAGCTGCATGCGGTGATGCAGAAGATCATCGCCTCCGTCGACGCCGCCGCCGAGGGCTGACCGGTCAGCCGGCCGGGCGCTCCATGGGGGTGTGCTCGATCCCGTCCTCGTCGAAGCGCGGACCGTTGGGGGCGAAGCCGAGGGACGAGTACAGCCCCTCGAGGTGAGACTGGGCATTGAGCGTCAGCGGGGCAGTCGACCAGGCGTGGACGATGTCGCTGAGCAGTCGGCGGCCCCACCCCTGACCACGGGCGTCGGGATGGGTGGCGACACGACTGATGCTGCGTGCCCCCGGCCTGGCCGCCGGTCCGTCGGGCACAGCCGCCGGCAGCAGACGGGCATAGGCCCATGGCGAGATATCGCGTCCGTGCTCGGCGCCGTGAGTGTCCGGCATCGCAGTGGCCGGTCGCGGGTAGAAGAAGTGCAGGGTCTCCGGGAGTGAGTCCACCCCGTCGGGGTCGAGGAACACGCATTCCTGTTCGACGACGAAGACCCGCGAGCGCAGCTGCAGTATTCCGTAGAGCTCCGTGGGCCGGAGCTCGTCGAAGGTCTTCACGACGAGTTCGGTCGCCTCGGTGATCTGAGTGTCCGTCGCCACCTCAGCTGTCCGCAGCGTCGGTGTTGAGCTTCAACGAGATCGAGTTGATGCAGTAGCGCTGGTCGGTGGGAGTGCCGTAGCCCTCGCCCGAGAAGACATGGCCCATATGCGAGTCGCAGTTCGCGCAGCGGACCTCGACTCGTTCCATGCCCATCGAGGTGTCGCGGATGTAGCGCACCCGGTCCTCGGCCAGCGGCGCGTAGAACGACGGCCATCCGCAGTGCGAGGCGAACTTCGTATCGGAGGGGAACAGGTCGGCTCCGCAGGCCCGACACTGGTACATCCCGGCAGCCGTCTCATCGTTGTACTCACCGGTGAAGGGACGTTCGGTCGCGCCCTGGCGCAGCACCGCGAACTCTTCAGGCGAGAGCACGTCCTGCCAACGGATCTCCTCAGCCGCGGCCCCCTCGTTCGTCGAAGTTTCAGCGTTGATATCTGATGACTGAGTCATCGTGACCTCCGGTCTCTGTCAATGACGGTGATTGCGGCGAGGAGGAGAAGATCTCCGCCCCTGGTGAGCGCAACAGCGAGTGACACTCGCTCATTCCGCACAACAGCGTTTGGTGCCTGATCATTCCGTAGGCAACAATGAACACAGGAGGTTTTCATGGTCCGCGACACGAAGTTCCCCGCCCGCCTGCTCGCCGCCGGTATCGGCGTCGGCGCCGGACTCGGTGCCCTGATCTCTGTGGCGTCGTCGGGTCTGGCCGCCTACTTCGCCCGCAAGATCATCGTTCCGGAGAACGCCCCGGAAGAACTCGACATCCTGCACATCGACGGTTTCCCGCCGAATATGCGCATTCAGCTGCCCGCCGATGAGGAGACCACGGTGCCCGGCACCTATGGTCTCTACTTCAACCAGGGTTCGGGACATGCCGTCGTCGGCGACATCGTCGAGTACGATCCGCGCTCGCGCACGGTCTCCCGAGAGATCCTGTCCGTCACCCGCGGTGATATCCGACGGGCCTGGCGGGGACGTTGGACCGGAGTCGTCTATCCCGATCCGATCGCTGCCGGAGTGAATTTCGGCGACATCGAGATCCGCTCCGACGCCGGGGACCTGCCCGCGTGGCTGCTGCCGACCGACCATCCGGAACCGCACGACACCTGGGCGATCCTCATCCACGGTCGTGCCAGCACCCGCGCCGAGGGACTGCGTGCCGCTCCCGTGCTCAACACCCTCGGGGTGCCGTCGATCGCGATGTCCTACCGCAATGACGCCGAGGTGCGGGTGGAGACCACATCGCGCTACGGACTCGGCGACACCGAATGGATCGACGTCGACGCGGCCATCGACTTCGCGCTCGAACACGGAGCGAAGAACGTCGTGCTCTTCGGCTGGTCGATGGGCGGAGCCATCGCCCTGCAGGCGGCCTCCCGCGGACGCAACCGCAGATTCGTCACCTCGCTGGTCCTCGACGGACCCGTCGTCGACTGGGTGAATGTGCTCGACGGGCAGGCGAAGAAGAACCTGCTGCCGACACCGATCGCCAAACTCACGCTCGAGATGATCACGCAGCCATGGGCGCGGCCGATCACCGGACTGGAGACCCCGCTCGATCTCGATCGCATGGATTGGGTGACCCGTGCCGCCGAACTCGATGTGCCGGTTCTGCTCATCCACTCCGATGACGACGAATTCGTTCCCTCCGGCCCCTCCCATGCGCTGGCAGGGGTCAGACGGGATCTGGTCACGATGCC
Source organism: Brevibacterium sp. SIMBA_078 (assembly GCF_046534565.1). Taxonomy (NCBI): domain Bacteria; kingdom Bacillati; phylum Actinomycetota; class Actinomycetes; order Micrococcales; family Brevibacteriaceae; genus Brevibacterium; species Brevibacterium sp. SIMBA_078. The sequence continues at coordinate 211,552 of NZ_JAWRYQ010000005.1, read as the reverse complement.
CTCATACGGCAAGGCCCATCACACGAAGGAATGGAACATCGACCCCGTGCGCTGGGAAGACGATGTCGCGAACTTCCTCGAAGCGAAGATCCTGCCCAAGGACTGATCACGGGGCGCGGGGAGGGCCCCGCGCCTCTGTCGTATCCTCACGTCTGCTCTGTCCTCAGGGTTCGAGAGTGAGTGTGTCCTCTGCCGCGGCGGCCACGGCCTCCTGCGAGTACGGCCACGGACGATTGACATTGGCGGCCCAATCGTTCGTCTGATCGTCGTATTGCGGGTGGAAGGCATGCCCCGACGCGCCCGTGAGGTTGATCCAGTTCGAGGCGTCGAAGTTCGACAGATCGACCGTCTGGCGCATCGACGGCACCCAGTTTGTCTCATAGCCGACCGAGGCATCCCAGCCGGTGGCATGGACGACGCCCGAACCGCCGGAGACCTCATAGGGGCCGCGGTTGAACAGCTTCTCCACCGGTGTGATCCCGGATTCGCCGAGGCTGGCGTTGCGGATCGTCAGCCGGTGCAGGATTCCCCACCGCCACGTCACGGGCTCCGGTCCCAGCAGGTCCTCCGTCTCCGCCCACGCCGTCTTCATGGCCTTGCGCAGAGCCTCGTCCCGACCTTCGACGCCCTTACTCGACCACCACTGGGAATCCGGGTCTTCGAGCAGCTCCGAGAGTACGAGGTACCACCGTGAACCGCCGGCGGGGGACACCCCGTCGGGCAGCTTCGAGCTGATCGTCTGCTCGAGCAGCGTCTTCGTGAGCACATTGAAGTAGGCGGCGCCCGCGCTGTTCGCGGAGTCGAAGCCGTTCCAGCTCTTCAGCAGCTTCTTCGCCTCGAGGATGTCCTCGTCGCCATGGGAGTGGATCTTCACCGCTTCGGGGACGAGCTTCGCGGCGAACGGATTCTGGTCGTCGTTCTGGATCTCCGCCATGTCCATCGGCCGCAGCTTCCGGCCCTCGTCGGCCGCGTCCTTGATGCGTTTCGTGATGCGGCGGGCACGATCTCCGTAGTCGAAGTCCTCACCCAGCTGCACGGTCTCACCGGGGGCGGCGACCGGGTTGTTCGCGGTGACGATCCATCCGCGTTCGGGGTTGTACAGGTGTGGGAGATCCTCGAAGTCGACCCAGCCCTGCCAATCCTCGTCGGATTTCCACCCGCGGCGGGGCACGGTGCCGTCGGCCTTGCCTCGACGTGGGATCATCCCGGGTGCCTGATAGCCGATGTTACCGGCGACGTCGGCGTAGACGAGGTTCTGGGAGGGCACGTCGAACAGGGACGCCGCGTGCCGGAACTCCTGCCAATTCGTGGCCTTGTTGATGGCGAACACGGCCGAGGCGGTTGTGCCCGGACGCAGAGCCGTCCAATCGAGGGCGAGACCATAGTGTTCCTCGGCCGGTCCCGATTTCGGGTCCTGCGAATCCGCCCCGGTCGTCGCATCGAGTGCTCTGCGATACGTGCCGTCGAGCTTCGACACGAGTGGGCCGTTGCGGGTGGAGCGGATGGTGATCTCGCGCGGGTCCTCTCCCGCGACCTCGATCGTCTCCTTGCGCACCTGCAGCGGTTCGTCACCGTCGTCGTGGATGACCTTCCCGTCGCGGATCTTCTCCACCACGAGGTCGGTGACATCGGCGCCGAGGTTCGTCAGGCCCCAGGCGATCGACTGGTTGTGGCCGATGACGACTCCCGGCAGTCCGGAGAAGGAGAAGCCGGTGACGTCGAAGGGGCACTCATCGGTGACCTTCTTGCATCGCAGTCCCACCTGGTACCAGACCGAGGGCATCGCCGGGGCGAGGTGCGGGTCATTGGACAGCAGCGGTCGACCGGTGTTCGTGTGCTCCCCGGAGATCACCCACGAGTTCGACCCGATATCGTCGCTGTTCTGTCCCAGCATCGGCGGCAGCGAAGTGAGCGTATTCCGCAGTTCGAGGAGATCATCGGTCGGGGCGGCAGCCTCGGTGTCGGTGTTCCCCGTTCGGGGCGCCTCGGTGACGGCGCCTCCGGCCTGTGCCTCATCGTCCTCCCGTGCACGGTCGTCGGCTCGCGGCTCCTGCTCGACGTCGTCGCCGCTGAGGTCCTTCGGTGCTTTGTCACCGGCTCTGCCGCCGAGGATCGTCGGACGGGTGGCATACGGGTAGTCCGGATAGAGGTCGCTCATCTGCTCGTCGGTGAGCTCCGAGCCGAGGATCGACCGGTCGATCTCGTCTTCGAGGTTCGAGCGCAGATCCCACGCCATGGCCTTGAGCCAGGCGACGCTGTCGACCGGGGTCCATTCCTCGACCTCGGAGCTGCCGGTCTCGAGGCCGAGGACGGCGTACTCGAGGGACAGCTCGGTGGGGGATTTGTCCTTGAGGTAGGCGTTGACGCCGTCCGCGTAGGCCTCGTAGTAGCCCAGACTCGTCTTGTCGAGCTTCTTCACCTCCTGCTCGGCGACCTTCCGCCAGCCGAGCGTGCGGATGAAGGTGTCGGTGCCCAGCTGGGATTTGCCGAAGAGCTCGGAGAGTCGTCCCGAGGTGACGTGTCGGCGGAAGTCCATCTCCCAGAACCGGTCCTGAGCGTGGACGAACCCCTGAGCCAGGAACAGGTCGTGGGCGGTCTCGGCCTCGATGGTGGGAACACCCGATTCGTCACGGTGGACGGTGACCGGCGCGTCGAGACCCGACAGCGAGATCTCGCCGTCGGTGGTCGGGAAGGACCGGCGGACGAGGAACAGTCCGACGAGGGCGAGGACGAGAGCGAGGACGAGGACTCCGGCGATGACGCGCAGCAGCACACGGGCACTGACCGACAGGTTGGATCCGCTGGATGGGCGGAGCACCTTGAGCAATGCGCTCGATTCCTTCTCATTCTGCGCACCGGGTGCCGCCATGAGTCTCCTTCGGCCGTCCTGATTGTTTCGGTTCTCAGCAAGTATAGGTGTCAGGAGGCTCGGGTCTGTGGACCTCAGGCGGCCTGGGGCTGTGGACGAAGGTCACGAGGACGACGGAGATCATCATGAGCAGGAACCAGGCCACCAGCTTCGTCAGCGGCACCAGGTGCCAGCCGTCGTCCTGACTCGGATACAGCCAGGCACCGGCCGCGGTCCCGATGTTCTCGGCCACCCAGATGAAGAAGGCGACGAGGAGGAAGGCCAACAGCACGGGCATCGTCAGTGTCCTGCGATGGATATGGAAGTACATGCGGCAGCGGAAGAAGACGATGACGGTGGCCACGACGAGGAGCAGGCGGAGGTCGACGATGAAGTGGTGGGTGAAGAAGTTGATGTAGATGGCGGCGGCGATGATCGCGGTCAGCCACCTCGGCGGGTAATGGCTGAACCGTAAGTCGAAGAGTCGGTACACGCGGACGATATAGGAGCCGACGGCGGCGTACATGAACCCGGTGAACAGCGGTACTGCGCCGATGTGGAGGACCCCGCCGGGGGCGTAGTTCCATGAACCCACGGCGGTTTTGAAGATCTCCATTCCGGTGCCGACGATGTGGAAGACGATGATGACGATGAATTCGCGACCGGTCTCGAGTCGAGCGACGAGCATGCCGATCTGGATGAGTACGGCGAGGATGACGAGGAAGTAATTGCGGGCGATGGCCGCGTCATCGGGGTAGAGCCAAACGGTGGCGATGATCGCGGCGAGCATGAGAGCACCGAAGAGACACGCCCACGCCTGTTTGATTCCGAAGGCGAGGAACTCTCGGAGCCCGGCGGGGACGCGGGGGAGCAGTCTGTCGGCGAAGGCGTCGAGGACAGCCTCGAGGCGCGTGAGTTCGCGGCGATCGGCCATCTGCCGAAGTACCCACTTCCAAAAGTCTGAGAATCACCTTACGATATTCCTGCGGTCACACTGGGTGCCCGTAATTCGGCCCCATCCAGTGAGAAGAACGCTCACTTGGTCATGGATGACCTCAAGGACCATAACTGATGAAACCGTTGCCATTCCTCGCCTCGGCACTCACCGGAATTCTCCTCACTGCGACCCTAACGGGACCAGCGCTCGCCGCCACACCGGAAACTCCCACGAACACGTCCGGCGCCTCCGCCACCACTGAAGACTCTGCACGGGGCGGCGGTGCTGCCAACGATGACACCGCAGGCACTCCGGCCGAGACGACCGTCGACGCTCAGACCGACGAGGTCACAACGCTTCCACTGGATTCTTCGGACGTCACAATCGTCGGCGCCACTTGGGAGGGGGACGACCCCGACTTGGAGATCCGCACCCGTGATGGGAACGGCTGGTCGGCATGGGAGACCCTGCCCACGGACGACGAAGGCGGGCCGGACCTCTCTTCCGCAGAAGCTGCTCAGATCCCTGCTGCCTCACACCAGTCACAGTCCGTGGCGTTGCCGGTGCTCGACTCCGATGCCGTTGAAGTCCGGGCCGCCGACCCCCAGGCCGATACCGATGATCTGCAGATCACCCAGGTGTCCACCGCGGTCACCAAGGCCGACGCGCAGGTCGCGAAGTCCGCTGGGGGAGTGGGCGCCCATTCGGCCACGGGACCGGCCCTCAACGCACAGATCTCGGCTAAGGACCTGCGGGCCAAGATCGTCACCCGCAAACAGTGGGGTGCCGATGAGAAACTCGTCCGGTGCGCCACGGACAAGACGTCGTCGGCCAAGGGCGTATTCATCCACCACACCGCAGGGTCGAATTCGTACTCGAAAGCACAGGCCCCCGCAATCATCCGCGGCTACCTCACCTATCACACTCAGAATCGCGGTTGGTGCGACCTCGGGTACAACTTCCTCGTCGACAAATACGGCACCATGTACGAAGGCCGAGCCGGCAGTCTCGACAAAGCAGTGACCGGAGCCCACGCCTCCGGATTCAATTCGTGGACCATCGGCATCAGCGTGCTCGGTAGCTACTCCTCGGCGGCGCCGAGCACGGCAGCACAGACCTCGGTCAAGCGCCTCGTCGCATGGAAAGCCGGACAGTACGGCTTCAACCCGACCGGGAAGATGACCCTGACCTCGGGCGGGGGCGGAACGAGCAAATACCCCCTGGGCAGGAAAGTCAGCCTCAACGTCGTGGCCGGCCACCGGGACACCAGCTACACCGAATGTCCGGGGCTCGCGTTCTACAACAAGCTCGGCAGCATCCGCACAGGAGCCAAGGCACTGGTGCCGGAGCTGACCCCACCGCCCACCAAGAGTCCGGTGCCGAAGCCCGCTCCGAAACCGAAGTCCTATCCGACGAAGGGCGCAATCGGTTCGTACTATCAGAAGAACGCGGGAAAGACCGGCCAACCGGTCGGCTCGGAGAAGAAGCTGAAGAACCCGAACGGTGCCTACCAGTCGTTCGCCAAGGGCACCGTGTACTGGTCGAAATCGACCGGTGCGCACTTCCTCACCAAGGGCCAGATCCGTGTCGCCTACAAGCGTGCGAAGTATGAGAAGGGCGTCCTTGGGTTCCCCAGCAGCGATAAGCAGACCTTCAAATATCGGAAGAGCGCTCGATACCAGAGATTCCACTCCGGAATGATCACCTGGTCACCGCAGACAGGCAGCGATGTCATCTACGGAGGCTTCCTCACGAAGTGGAAGAAGCTGGGCTATGAACGCAGCAAGCTCGGTCTGCCCACCGCTGACCGGACCGTGAAGAACGGCGTCAAACGCCAGAACTTCGAACGCGGATATATGACCTATACGAAGAAGACCGGCATCAAGGTCCATATCCGCAAATAGCCCTGTCCTCCGCAGAGGCGGCCGGGGACCGAAGAGGGAGGAACCTGACCGAACGCAGGGGACATAGACTCGCCTCATGCACATCCTCCTCTTCGGCGCCTCCGGCCACGTCGGCACCGGGCTCGCCCAGCAGCTCAGTCCGCAGCACAGAGTCACCGGCATCGTCCGTCGCACTCCGGACACGGAGACGGCATACGAACCGGTGACCGTGCCGGACTGGGTGGACGAGCCGGAGGCGGTCACCACGGCGCTCGCCTCCAGTGACCTGCCGCCGGTCGATGCCGTCATCGCCGCCATCGGCGGGTGGTATATCGACGAACCGGTGCTCGACCGAGGTCTGGCCGAGTTCGATGCGGACTATGACTCCTACCTGCGCGGGCACTTCACGGCCTGTGCGATCTCGCAGTCCCTGGCCACCGACCGGACGAGCGGGGGCCACGGATTCGTCCACCTGGCACTCAACGGCGTCGCCAGCGTCGAGGCGCTGGCGGGGTCCGGGGCGATCAGCGTCTTCGGTGCCGCGCAGAAGATGCTCATCGAGGTCGCCCACGCGGAATCGACGAGCGTGGCCTTCCGCGAGCTGCGGATCATGGCTCCCATCGGCGGCGATGATCGCAATGATCTGTCCGGGGGAGTCGAAACCGTCCATCTCGCCGAGGTGGCCGACGGGATCACCGCGATCCTTGACTCACCCGATCGCTTCGATGTGAGCACCGAGATCCACGCGAACGAGGAGACGTCTGCCGGCTGACTGCTCCGGCTCAGGCGCGGGTATAGCGGAGGAAGACCTGGTCGTCCTCGGTGCGCACATCGATGAGGCGCAGAGCGATCTCGGCCTCGAGCCCGGCCAGGTGGCTGCCGGGGGTGCGGATATAGAGCGGACTCACGCTCAGATGCAGTTCCGCACCCGGATAGTGCTCGAGCAGCCGGAACGCGAGGTTCGGACCCGATTCGCACAGCAGCACCGTCTCATCGGCGGGCTGCGATTCGGGGGACGGTGCCGTCGTCAGCGAGGCAGCCACCTCGGTGATGGTGTCTGCCGTGAAACGTTGGGCACGATAGTCGAGACCGCGAGCGTCGAGCTCGTTCTGCAGGGCCGTCGGATCGGACTCGGTGAGCACGTGCACGGGGGTGTGCTCCAGCGTTTTGCCGGCGGCGTTGATGACGGGCAGCTGCGGATTCAGCGCCGTGCGGCGGTCGACGATGATCGCATTCGCGCTGCGTCGCAGGGCGAGGAAGCGCCGGAAGTCAGCGTCCGTGGACACCCCGGTCGACCAGCCGTCTTCGGCGAAGGATCCGTTGATCGACTGGACGAGGGAGATGATGAGACGGCGCACGGGATCCTGCTCTTCTGCTTCTTCGGCTCTGCTATTTCTTGACTTCGGGTGCCGGCCCCATGGCGATGCGCGGGTGAGCGTCGGGATCGATCGTGCGCATGATCCACTTGAGGTCCGCCTCGTCGAGGGTGACGCAGCCGTTCGTGCCCGAATCGTGGTCGAGGTGCAGCCAGATTCCGCCGCCCTTTTCCCGGCCCAACGGCCGGGTCTTGTCCGTCGGGGGAGTGCCGGGTCTGCGGTTGTAGTCGATGGCGATGATGTAGTCGAAGACCGATTCGTAGTCCGCCCCGTAGGCCACCGTCGCCGAGGAGGGCAGACGATCGTCCTGGGTGTACGGCAGGTCGGTGCCCGGGTTCGCCTTGAAACCGCCTGCGTCGCTGAGCGTGAACACTCCGATCGGGGTGGTCTTGTCGCCCTCGCGGCGATCCTTCAGCCATCCTTTGGAGCCGTTGTGGGTGTCGAAGGTCTTGAGCTTCTTCCACTTCTTGTCCGTGAACTCGTAGAAGCTCAGACTCGACTTCTCCGAAGCGGCTGTCGGCGAGGTCGCGACGAGGACTTGTGAGGTCTCTGCCGGGATCTGGTCGGTGAACTCCTTCGCCAGACCGGGGACAGGGACAGGGTGGACCGGGCCGGTCGCCTCGGTGCCGGTCTGATCGGATGTCGTCGATGCGGAGTCGGCTCCGGTGGGGGAATCCTGGGCCGGGGCTGCGAAATCACCGAAACTCGTCTGCTGTGCCGGAGCGGCGAAACCGGCGGATTCGGCCGCCGAGGACTCGTCCGTGCCGTCGTCGGCATCGGCCCCGCAGGCGGTCACCAGCAGAGCGCAGGCGAGAAGCGCGGGCACTCCCGCGCGCCGGAGGACTCCATCGGACATGAGGTCATCATCTCACGAAGCATGAGAACTCGCCGGTAGCGACTATGCGAAAATGACACCATGAGCATTCCACCTGTGCCGAACCATCCTCCGCGCCCCGGGCGTCGGAAGCCGGCCGAGGAGTCTCCGGAGTCGATCACAACCCAGTTGTTCATCGGCGAGGATGAGTCCGCGGCCGCTGATGGCTCCACCCAAGCACTCACTCCCGCAGAACTGCAGAGGCTGCGGTCGATGGTCGAATCCGACGGCACCGATGCCACCGAGGTGCTCAGCCTCGAAGAGCTGCGCGGACTGGCCGCCGCCGACGGGTATCAGACCGGAGGACTGCCGGCCGCGCCGCGCAAGGTGAACTCCGATGATATCGCCGCTGCTGAGGCGCCCTCGGCTCCGAAGCAGTGGAACCCGCTGCCCGGCTCGCAGCCGGCGCCAGCTGACGCGCACCAGGCCGAGCCGCAGCCACATTCGCAGCAGCCCGAACCGCACCCACAACAGGGAGAACCTCACCCGCAGCAGGGACAGTGGGGCGCAGAGTTCGGTGCCGCCGGTCAGGTAGCAGCGTCTCAGCCGCAGGCCGCCGGACCGGTGCAGTCGCCGGCGGGACCCGATTACGCTCAGCCCGGCGCCGGTCGCCCCGCGGGGCCCGGATACGGACAGGCCGGACACGTTCCCGCTTACGCTGCCGCACCAGCCGGATATGCCGCCGGCTATGCGCCGGGCGGTCCTGCCGGTCCTGGGGGACCCGGCGGGCCGGGAGGGCCGGGAGGCCCCGGCGGACCGGGGAATCCCGGCGGCCCGCACGACCCCTATGGTCGGCGAAATGATACGAAGAAGGTCCCCGCGTGGCTGTGGGTGCTCGCGGCCATCGCGCTCATTCTCGCCCTCGGCATCGTCGGCTATATCGTCTGGGACTCCACCCAGGGCGACGACACCACCACCGTCGGACCCACGGACGAACCGTCGATCGGTCAGACCGATGATCCCGAGCCGTCCGATTCGGGCAGCTCGAAGGCTCCCGTCGCCGAAGAGACCTTCACATCCCCGTCGGGAAATATCGCCTGCACCATCGACTCCGAACGAGCGCGCTGCGTGATCAAGGACTACGAGTACTCCCCACCGGAGAAGCCCGAGGACTGCAAGCTCGACGACTGGGGCTCCATCGTCGTGGCGAACAAGGAAGGCTCAGGCTTCTCCTGCGTCGAGGCTCCCGAGAGCAACGGCCCGGCACGCGTCCTCGGCTACGGGGATTCGATCTCCGCGGCGGGGATGACCTGCACCTCCAGCGAAGAGGGCATGACCTGCAAATCCGACGACACCGGCGTCGGATTCAACGTCCGCCGCGCCTCGGTCGACTTCCTCAAGTAGGAGCCCGGAGCCGCCTCGGCGATCTTAGGATGTGGACGGGATTCGGACGGAGCGCGGTAGGGGGACTAGGATGACCCTGTGGCTCATAGGTTCCTCCTCCTTCCTTGCCGCGACGAGTCCTGAACGGACAGCACGCTCGTCGCGGAGTCCTCGTATGCTGGTCAAGCGCTGAGAAACTTAAGTTAGAGGAACAATGAAACTGCAGAAGCCTTCTCCGATGCCGTTCGGCAAGTACAAGTCGTTCCAGGACCGCATCTCGCTGGATATGCGCGATCGCACCTGGCCCGACCAGATCATCAGCAAGGCGCCTCGCTGGCTGAGCACCGACCTGCGCGACGGCAACCAGGCGCTCATCGATCCGATGACCCCGGACCGCAAACGCAAGATGTTCGATCTGCTCGTGGGTCTCGGGTTCAAGGAGATCGAGGTCGGATTCCCGGCCGCCAGCCAGGTCGACTTCGACTTCGTCCGCGAGATCATCGAACAGGACGCGATTCCCGATGACGTCCGCATCTCCGTGCTCACGCAGGCTCGCGAGGACCTCATCGAACGCACCGTCGAATCCCTCGTCGGCGCGAAGATGCCCACGGTGCACCTCTACAACGCAACCGCGCCGGTCTTCCGCAAGGTCGTCTTCGGCTTCGACGGAGACGGCTTCGACCAGACACGCGATATCGCACTGCAGGGCACTCAGGCCGTGATGAAGCACGCCGAGACGCTGCTGTCCGACGCGGATTTCGGCTACCAGTATTCGCCGGAGATCTTCGTCGACACCGAACCCGAGTTCGCCCTCGACATCGTCGGCAGCGTTCTCGACATGTGGCAGCCGGCCGCCGGCCGCGAGACCGTCGTCAACCTCCCTGCCACGGTCGAACGCGGTACCCCGAACACCTACGCGGACCAGATCGAATGGTTCTGCCGCAATATGCCCTACCGCGACGAAGTGGCCGTGTCCCTGCACCCGCACAACGACCGGGGCACCGGCGTGGCCGCGGCGGAGATGGGAATGATGGCTGGTGCCGACCGCATCGAAGGCTGCCTGTTCGGCAACGGTGAGCGCACCGGCAACCTCGACCTCGTCACCGTCGCCCTCAACCTGTACACGCAGGGAATCGATCCGGAGCTCGACTTCTCCGATATCGACGAAGTCATCCACACCGTGACCGAATGCAACCAGATCGGTGTCCACGAACGTCACCCCTACGGCGGCGACCTCGTCTTCACCTCGTTCTCGGGCTCGCACCAGGACGCGATCAACAAGGCCTTCGCCGATCGTGAGAAGAAGGCGAACGCCCAGGGCACTCCCGTCGACCTCATGGAATGGGACATGCCCTACCTGCCGGTCGACCCGAAGGACCTGGGCCGCAGCTACGAGGCGATCATCCGAGTGAACTCGCAGTCCGGCAAGGGCGGAGTGACCTACCTGCTCAAGAGCGAGCACGGGCTGGACCTGCCGCGTCGCATGCAGGTCGAATTCTCCCGCGCCGTGCAGCAGCACACAGAAGCCGGCGGTGAGGTCACCGCCGAGGAGATCCGCCGCATCTTCAACTACGAATACCTGCCCGCCGAAGACCCCGAGAAAGCCTGGGGTCGCTTCCAGATCGTCGGTCTGCGTACCGAATCGGGCAATGTCGACGGCTCAGGTTCATCGGCAGAGCGCATCGAAGTCGACCTCATCGTCGACGGTCAGGAACGCACCTACGAAGGACGCGGCAACGGACCGATCGATGCGCTGGTGAAGATTCTGATCGACCAGTTCGACGTCGACGTGCGTCTCCAGGACTACTCCGAGCACGCCATCGGCTCCGGCGCTGACACCAACGCCGCCGCCTACGTCGAGCTCGCCGTCGAGGACCGTGTCGTCTGGGGTGCAGGACTGCACCCGAACATCACGAAGGCCTCGCTCAAGGCCGTCGTCTCGGCCGTCAACCGGGCCGCTCGCGACCGCCAGAACTGAAGCTGCGCGGTCGAACTCACAGCTGTGCCAGAGCGCGGCGGGGTGATTCCCCGCCGCGCTTAAGCGATAATGGGCTGGTGCACAACTATCGTGATGAAGGCATCGTGCTCCAGGGGCACAAGCTCGGCGAAGCTGACCGCATCGTCACCGTGCTCACTCGCAGCCACGGCCTCGTCCGCGCCGTCGCAAAGGGGGTGCGCCGGACGAAATCGCGGTTCGGCTCCCGTCTCGAACCCTTTATGCTCGTCGACCTGCAATGCCACGTCGGGCGCAGCCTCGACATCGTCACCCAGGTCGAACTCGTCGAACCCTTCGCCCGCGGAATCGCCACGGACTTCGATGTGTATTCGGCCGCCTCGGTGATGGCCGAAACGGCACGCAGCATCACCGAAGCCGAACCCCAGTCCCGCACGCATTTCCTCCTCCTCGTCTCTGCCATCCGTTCGCTGTGCAACCGCGAACACCCGCCGAGGCTGTCCCTCGATGCGTACCTGCTGCGCGCGATGTCCGTGGCCGGGTGGGCACCGAGCCTGCTCGACTGTGCCCAGTGCGGGAACCCCGGACCCCACCGCGCGTTCTCCGCAGCATTGGGCGGAGCCGTGTGCACGAACTGTCGCCCCTCCGGTGCGGCGCTGCCCGACACCGATGCGCTCGAACATATGGCCGCGCTCCTGTCCGGCGACTGGGAACGAGCCGAGGCCTCCGACCTGCACGATCAGATCGACGGGTCGAAGCTGGTCTCGGACTGGGTGTCCTGGCACCTCGAGCGCAATATCCGATCACTGAGAGTTCTGGAGAGCACATGAACTACCCCGCACCACCGGCCCACCCCAGCGGAGCGAGACCTCCGCGCATCGACGCGAAGTTCGTGCCCAAGCACGTCGCGATCGTCATGGACGGCAACGGTCGGTGGGCGAATCAGCGGGGGCTGCCGCGCACGGAAGGACACAAGGCCGGGGAGGCGTCGCTGCTCGACGTCATCCACGGCGCGATCGAGATCGGCGTGGACTATCTGTCGGCGTATGCGTTCTCGACGGAGAACTGGAAGCGCTCACCCGAAGAGGTGCGCTTCCTCATGGGATTCAACCGTGATGTCATCCGCCGCCGTCGCGATGAGCTCAACGCCCTGGGCGTGCGGATCGTGTGGTCCGGCCGCCGCGGTCGGCTGTGGCGTTCGGTCATCGACGAACTCGAGACCGCGGCGGAGATGACGAAGGACAACACCGGTCTCGTGCTCCAGTTCTGCGTGAACTACGGAGGACGCTCCGAGATCGTCGACGCAATCAATGAGATCACCGCCGAGGTGGCCGCCGGGAAGCTCAAGGCCGGCAAGGTCTCGGAGAAGACCGTCCGCTCCCGCCTCTACGCACCCATCGTGCCCGACGTCGATCTGTTCATGCGGTCCTCGGGGGAGCAGCGGACCTCGAACTTCCTGCTCTGGCAGTCCGCCTACGCCGAGATGGTCTTCCAGGATGTGCTGTGGCCCGACGTCGACCGACGCACCCTGTGGGCGGCGATCGAAGAGTACGCCCGCCGTGACCGTCGCTTCGGCGGCGCCGTCGACACCCCCTCGGCCTGACGCGGAGTCGTGAAGCCCTGGTCCGCGACCACGGGCGTCTGAGTTTCGCCCACCCAGCGGGGCGCAGCTTCCATGCGGGGCAAGGTCGCTGCGACCAGTGCGGCGCGACGTCACTGTGAAGGGTCCCCAATTCGGCACATCTGCGTGCAGGGACTCGGGGGTCTGGGCCTGTGTGAATGAGGGTTCTCAGCTTGGTGACACTGCACCAGCTCGGTGCTGGGACCAAGCTGATGCAGTGTCACCAAGCTGCTGAGAGCAGCAGGCTCTCTGACACCGGGCACAGCTGACAAAAACGGCCCCGCAGCGTAGATGCTGCGGGGCCGTTTCAGGTTCTCACTTCTGCGCAGACATTTCGGTCGAGCGCGTCAGTGCGACGGTGATGCCGCCGGTCGGATCAGTAGTGATCGCGGGAGCGGTCATTCCGTCCGCCGAACTTCTTGCCGCCTCGGCGATCGTTCCGGAAGTTGCGGCCGTCACCGGGTTGCTTGTCGAAGTTGCGCTTCTTGAACGCGCGTCCCGGGCGTCCGGAGTCCGGACGGATGTCGATGGGACGGCCCTGGATCTCGGTGTGGGAGAGCTTGCGCAGCACCGACGGGTCGAGGTCCTTGGGCAGGTCGACGAGCGTGTGGTTCGAACGGATGTCGATATGGCCGATCTGCTTCGAGGTGATTCCGCCTTCGTTCGCGATCGCACCGACCACGGCGCCCGGCTGCAGGCGCTCGTTGCGTCCGAGGGCCAGACGGTAGGTCGTCATGTTCTCGTCACGGGCGCGTCCGCCGCGACCCGGACGGCCGCCGTCACGACCGCCGTCGCGGTCACGGCTCTGACGGCGTGCCGGTTCGGGCATCGGCTCGGCCTTGAGCGTGTTCGACTCGAGGACGAGGGAGGCCAGAGCGGCGGCGATGTTCGACGCCGGCACATCACGGGAGAGCGAGTACGCCTCGATGACGTCGGTGAGTTCGGAGAGTTCGGTCTGCGCGAGCACATCGTCGATGCGCTTCGTGAACTTCTCGACGCGAGTGTTCGTCAGCTCTTCGACGCTGGGCAGGGTCAGCGGTTCGACCTTCTGCTTCGTGGCGCGTTCGATCGAGCCGAGCATGCGCTGCTCGCGCGGAGTGACGAAGAGGATCGCTTCACCGGAGCGTCCGGCACGACCGGTGCGGCCGATGCGGTGGACGTAGGACTCGGTGTCGTGTGGGATGTCGTAGTTGACGACGAGAGTGATGCGCTCGACGTCGAGGCCGCGGGCGGCCACATCGGTGGCGACGAGGATGTCGATCTTGCCTTCGCGGAGCATGTCGATCGTGCGCTCACGTGCCTGCTGCGGGATGTCGCCGTTGATCGCGGCGGTCTTGAACCCGCGGGCGCGCAGCTTCTCGGCCAGCTCCTCGGTGGCCTGTTTGGTGCGCACGAACATGATGATGCCCTCGTACTCCTCGACTTCGAGGATCCGGGTCAGCGCATCGAGTTTGTGCGAGTGCTGAACCATGAAGTAGCGCTGGCGGATGTTCGCACCGGTCTGCGACTTCGCGGCGATCCGGACTTCCTTCGGGTCGTTCAGGTACTTGCCGGTGATCCGGTGGATCGAGGACGGCATGGTCGCCGAGAACAGGGCCACCTGACGGTCGGGACCGACCTGGCTGAAGATCTCTTCGATGTCTTCGGCGAAGCCCATCTTGAGCATCTCGTCGGCCTCATCGAGGATGAGGTGCTTGAGGCTGCCGAGCTTGAGTGATCCCTTCTTGAGGTGATCGATGACACGACCGGGGGTGCCGACGACGACCTGCGCGCCACGACGCAGACCGGCCAGCTGCGGGCCATAGGCCTGACCGCCGTAGATGGGGAGCACGGAGAAGTCGGACAGCTCCGTGGCGTAGGAGGTGAACGCCTCGGCGACCTGGATCGCGAGTTCGCGAGTGGGGGTGAGTACGAGTGCGAACGGGCCGTCGTCGGCGCGCCCCGCCTCGGCGAGGTCGGACAGGGCCGGCAGGGCGAAAGCCGCGGTCTTGCCGGTTCCGGTCTGGGCGAGCCCGATGACGTCACGGCCCGACAGGAGGGTCGGAATCGTCTCGGCCTGGATGGGGGTGGGGATCTCGTAGCCCTGCGCCTCTACGGCCTTGAGCACGAGCGGGTGAAGCCCCAGTTCGGAGAATCTCGGAGTGGTTTCGTCGTTTGCGGACACATCGGTCATGAGTGATCTCTCTCACGTCGGCACACACTTGATCGCAGATGACTGTAGTGGCGATCTACCCTGCGGCCGCTTGTGCAATCATCGTGAGCAATCCGGGCCGAAACCGTAGTGATCCAAGAACTCGCTTGGACAGACGTGAAGACGTCGGTACGGAGAAAGGTTTGGGTGTACCCCCAAGTCTACATGCCACACCCTCGCCGAGGCGGTCCTGGAGTGGGAATCCGAGTGTGAGATCAGTCGCCTACCGTGGGCTCCTTCCGTCGTCGAGGGCGGGCGTCGGGGTGGGCCTGGTCGGTATCGCGCCGGTGTTGAGGAAGCGACGGCGTGACCAGTTAGGCTGGTACCTGCGAGCCACGGCAGCCGGCCGTCGGCGAACTGAAACAAGGAGAGAACTAGTGGCACAGTCCAAGTTGGATGCCGTTATCGCCCTGGCCAAGCGCAGAGGATTCGTCTTCCAAGCAGGAGAGATCTACGGCGGTTCCCGCTCGGCATGGGACTACGGACCGTTGGGCGTGGAGCTCAAGGACAACATCAAGGGCCAGTGGTGGCAGCAGTTCGTGCGCGGTCGCGAAGACGTCGTCGGCCTCGACTCCTCGATCATCCTGCCCAAGCGCGTCTGGGAAGCCTCCGGCCACGTCGCTACCTTCGTCGATCCCCTCGTCGAGTGCCTCAACTGCCATAAGCGCCACCGCGAGGACCACCTCGTCGAGGCGTATGAGGCGAAGAACAAGAAGGCTCCGGAGAACGGAATGGCCGATATCGTCTGCCCTGACTGCGGCACCCGCGGTCAGTGGACCGAGCCGCAGGAATTCTCCGGTCTGGTCAAGACCTTCCTCGGACCAGTCGACTCCGAAGCCGGACTCCATTACCTGCGTCCGGAGACCGCGCAGGGCATCTTCGTCAACTTCAACAATGTGCTCACCGCTGCCCGGAAGAAGCCGCCGTTCGGCATCGGCCAGATCGGCAAGGCCTTCCGCAACGAGATCACCCCCGGCAACTTCATCTTCCGCACCCGCGAGTTCGAGCAGATGGAGATCGAGTACTTCGTCCACCCGGACGAGGCCGACGACTACTACAAGCAGTGGGTCGAAGACTGCTGGTCCTGGTTCCTCGATCTCGGCATCTCCGAGGACAACGTCCGCCGCCTCGACGTTCCCGCCGAGGACCGTGCGCACTACTCGGCCGGCACCATCGACATCGAATACCGCTTCGGCTTCCAGGGATCCGAGTGGGGTGAGCTGATGGGTGTGGCCAACCGCACCGATTACGACCTCGGCACCCACACGGAGGTCTCGGGGGCGAAGCTGCAGTACTTCGACCAGGCCAGCGGAGACCGCTACACCCCGTATGTCATCGAACCCTCCTTCGGCCTGACCCGGTCGATGATGGCCTTCCTCGTCGAGGCCTACAGCGAGGACGAGGCGCCGAACACGAAGGGCGGCGTCGACAAGCGCGTCGTGCTCAAACTCGATCCGCGCCTGGCTCCGGTCAAGGCTGCGGTGCTGCCGCTGAGCCGCAACGAGAAGCTCACCCCGGCGGCGAAGGATCTCGCTGCGACGCTGCGTCGACGCTGGAACATCGACTTCGACGATGCCGGCGCCATCGGCCGTCGCTACCGTCGCCAGGACGAGATCGGAACGCCGCTGTGCATCACCGTCGACTTCGACACCCTCGATGATCAGGCAGTGACGATCCGCAAGCGTGATGACATGAGCCAGGAACGCGTGAGCATCGATCAGGTGGAGAAGTACCTGGCCGACCACCTCGCCGGAGCCTGACCCCAATTACTACCTGACGGCGGCCCAGCAACCTGGCGCCAGGTTGCTGGGCCGCCGTCAGGTAGTTCTGATGATGACTGGCCGCCTCGGTGAGCACCAGCCTCCATCCCGCCCTGGTCGACCGCCCCGCATCATTCCGGTCAGCCGTCCCTGAAGGACCGCCATGCATATGACGTCCCAGCACGAGCCGAAGGCCTCGCCGAAGGTTCGCCTGATCATGCTCGCCTGCCTCATCCCGCTCATCGTCGTCACGATCGTCGGACTGTTCGTGCTGTGGCCGTCGGGGCCCGACAAGGACCTGCCCGGTGGCGGGCCGACGACGAACACGGCCGAGGGGATCACCGATACGAAGGTCACCGTCACCGCCGTCGATGCTTCGGACTGCGACCCGGGGGAGACGGACCCGATGGTCCGCGCCGACTGCACGACGTACACCGTGGAGGCGAACGGGCAGGAAGGCAGCCTCTACGTCACCCCCGACGCGCTCAAAGCCGGCGTCGACGTAGGGGACAGGATCAAGGTCCTCGACTTCACGCAGTCACCGGATCGGGCGGAGATGGGCACCGACTATGTGTTCATCGATTTCGATCGCAACGTCCCGATGCTCACCTTGGCGATCGTCTACGCGATCGTCGTCCTCCTCGTCGCCGGTCTGCGGGGACTGCGTGCACTGATCGGACTCGGATTCGCCGGTGCTGTGCTGTTCGTCTTCATGCTCCCGGCGATGCTCGACGGCAAACCGCCGGTGCTGGTGGCGATGGTCTCGGCGAGCCTGATCATGGTCATCGCGCTCTACCTGGCACACGGAATCTCGACGCGGACGTCGACGGCGCTGTTCGGAACGGTGCTCGGCATCGTCATCACCGGCATCCTCGGCGCGTGGATGACGTCCTGGGCGAATCTGGGGATCGCCTACTCGGAGGACGGGTACCTGCTGGTCGATACGACCGATCTGGGGATGACCGACATCATCGTGTGCGCAATCCTCATCACCGGGCTCGGAGTGCTCAACGACGTCACGATCACACAGGCCTCGGCGGTGTGGGAGCTGGCAGCCGCTGCCCCCGAGATGAAACCCGGTCAGCTGTTCTCTCGGGCGATGCGCATCGGGCGTGACCATATCGCCTCGACGGTCTATACGATCACGTTCGCGTATGTGGGCTCGGCGCTGATGACGCTCATCATCGTCTCCGCGCACGATCAGCCGCTGTTCGACACGTTCACTCTCGGGGACATGTCGGTCGAGGTGGTGAGCATCCTCGTGTGCTCGATCGGTCTGGTCATCGCGATTCCGCTGACGACCGGACTCGGTGTCCTCGTGGTGAAATCGGGAGTGCGCCCACCGAGGCGGCCCACCGGGTCCGCGAGTGCGTCCGTGCCGGCAGCGCCGAGCAGAGAGACGAGCGAACTTGCACCGGACGAGGCATCCGAGGCAACGGCCGGAGCCGCGGAAGAACGCACAGGACCAGCACCCACCGACCCAACGGAGGTGCTGCCGCCGCTGACCCGTCGCGAGGCCCGTGAACGTGACCAGAACCGCTGAACTTCGCCCCGGAACTACCTGACGGCGGCCCAGCAACCTCGCGCGAGGTTGCTGGGCCGCCGTCAGGTAGCAATTGGGGTCAGAACATTGTCCAGGCTTCCTGCAGGACGCCGCGGATGATCTGCTCCATCTCGTCGAACTCGTTCTGACCGACGGTCAGCGGAGGCGAGAGCTGGATGACCGGGTCGCCACGGTCATCGGCGCGGCAGTACAGACCGCTGTCGTACATCTTCGCCGACACGAAGTTCTTGAGAATCCGCTCGGACTCCTCTTCGGTGAACGATTCCTTCGTGTCCTTGTCCTTGACGAGTTCGATTCCGTAGAAGAATCCCTCACCGCGGACGTCACCGACGATCGGCAGGTCCTTGAGCTTCTCGAGCGTGAACTTGAACGCCGCAGCATTCTCGTGCACGTGGTCGTTGAGCTTCTCCTCTTCGAAGACGTCGAAGTTCGCCATCGCCGCGGCACAGGCGACGGGGTGACCGCCGAAGGTGTAGCCGTGGTAGAAGGTCTCGTCTCCGTCGGGGCCGAAGGGCTCGAAGAGCCGATCGGAGGCGATCATCGCCCCCAGCGGTGCATAGCCGGAGGTGATGCCCTTGGCCGAGGTGATGATATCGGGAACATAGCCGAAGTCGTTACAGGCGAACATGTCGCCGATGCGACCATAGGCGCAGATCGTCTCGTCCGAGACCAGCAGCACATCGTACTCGTCGCAGATCTCGCGGACCCGTTCGAAGTACCCGGGAGGCGGCGGGAAGCAGCCGCCGGAGTTCTGCACAGGCTCGAGGAAGACGGCCGCCACGGAGTCGGCACCTTCGAACTCGATGGCCTCACCGATGCGATCGGCGGCCCAGCGGCCGAAGGCCTTCTCATCGTGGGCGAGGTGCTCCGGCGCCCGGTAGAAGTTCGTGTTCGGCACTTTGTGCGCACCGGGGACCAGCGGAGCGAACTGCTCCCTCAGACCCGGCAGCGAAGTCACCGACAGCGCACCGTGCGGGGTGCCGTGGTAGGCGGTGGCCCGCGAGATGATCTTGTGCTTGCCGGGCTTGCCGACGAGCTTGAAGTAGTTCTTCGCCAGCTTCATCGCCGACTCGACCGAGTCGCCGCCGCCGGAGGTGAGGAAGACCCGGTTGAGATCGCCCGGCGCATAGCTGGCCAGACGTTCCGAGACCTCGATCGCCTGCGGGTGCGCATACGACCACAGCGGCATGAACGGCAGCTTCAGCGTCTGGTCGTACATCGCCTTCGCGATCTGCTCACGACCGTGGCCGACCTGAACGGTGAACAGGCCGGCGAGACCGTCGAGGTACTTCTTGCCCTTGTCGTCGAAGATGTGGTGGCCCTCGCCGCGTACGATGACCGGCGCCTCACCACCGTTGAACAGTGCTTGGTGTGGTGACATGTGCATCCACACGTTGTTGCGGATGGCATCCTGATAAGGAGTGCCGGCCCTGGTGACATTGTCTGTCATCGCGTCCCCCAGTTGTATTTCTGCTTTTCGAGTGAGAGGTACATGAAGAGCTCCGTATCCACGACGGCATCGATCGAGCGGAGCTCCTCATTGACGAACTCGATCAGATGCCGATCCGATTCACACACGATCTCGACCAGAAGGTCGAACGAACCGGCGGTGACGACGAGGTAGTCGATTTCGTCGTAGTCGTGCAGCTTCTCGGCGACCGCGGAGATGTCTCCGCGGACCTTCAGCCCCACCATCGCCTGCCGCGCGAATCCCAGACTCAGCGGGTCGGTCACGGCGACGATCTCCATGACGCCCGAATCGATGAGCCGCGACACTCGCTGGCGCACGGCGGCCTCGGACAGGCCGACGGACTTGCCGATGGCCGAATAGGATTTCCGTCCGTCGTGCTGCAGCTCAACGATGATCGCCTTAGATTTCTCGTCGAGATTCCCCAGTCGGGAACCGCTGCCGTTCGGCAGAAGCGGGTCCATTTCTCACCTCCGTGATGTGCGTCTCAGAACAATCTACCACCGAATCTGCTGAAATGCGCTGTGGAGTATGCGAATTCCGTCGAAACTGAAAATATTTGGTTCTGGATTCGTCAATATCGCCGAGGCGGCCGACGGGTATCCGCGCCTCGTGCCGTTACCGGCGCGCCCGGGTCCGCCGCTGGCAACCGCCCGAAACCGCCGCAGGCAACCACCCGGATCCGTCGGCACCTGATCACCCGAACCGGTTGTTCGCCGACCACCCGAAGTGGCGGTTCGCCGAGTGCCGGGGCTCGACGTCGGCGGTCGTCGATATCCCTGTTGCGAAGGACTGCGAATCGCCGCTGCGAAAGCCCGCGGATCCCCGCAGACGCGCGGATCGACAGGCCGTCGACAACACGCGCATCGACAGTGATTGACAGTATGTGAGCGAGATCACCACACTGGGATCATGAATGAGGGTGAGCTGTTCTACAGCGGCGACGACAATCGCCCGGATGTGTACGGGATGCGTCCCGGAGCCGAGCAGGGGCAGGCCGGCAAAGAGGTCAAGGCGCGTTCGCAGCCTGTTCCCGGCGAAGTCGATACGATCGGCGCGAACGAACTGTCGTTCAGCGCCGAGGAGTACCTTGGGCGGATCGCCTCGGTGCGCAACAGGATGCTCGACCAGGGCCTGGCCGCGCTCATCGTCACCGACCCGGCGAACATCTACTACCTCACCGGCTACAACGCGTGGTCCTTCTACACCCCGCAGCTGCTCTTCGTGCCCTCGTCGGGACCGATGACGCTGTTCATGCGCGATATGGACGCGCGCGGTGCCTCGCACACCTCCTGGCTGCCGCCCGAGGACATCGTCGGCTATCCCGAACGCTATGTGCAGCGTCCGCATATCCACCCCTTCGACTGGGTCGCCTTCGCCCTGCGTCAGCGCTGGGAGGTCGCCCGTGCCTCGACGATGCCGGTCGGGGTGGAGATGGATTCGCATTTCTTCTCCCCACGAGCCTTCCGGGCGCTTGTCAACGGGGTGCCCGAATGGCGCCTCGTCGACTCCTTCGAACTCGTCAACTGGATCCGCGCGGTCAAATCTCCGGCGGAGATCGCGCTCATGCGCAAGGCCGCGAAGGTGACCACGGCTGCCATGGATGCGGCGCTGGGCACGATCGGCGTCGGCGTCGGTCAGAACGAAGTGGCGGCCGCGATCTCCGAAGCCCAGACCAGGGGCGGCGACGGAGTCTGGGGTGACTATCCCTCGATCGTCCCGCTCATGCCCACCGGCGAAAGCGCGGACACCCCGCATCTGAGCTGGACCGACCGGAAGTTCGAACGCGACGAATCGGTGAGCATCGAACTCGCCGGAGTCCACCGCCGCTACCATGTTCCGCTGGCTCGCACCGCGGTGACCGGGCGACCGAAGCAGGAGCTCGTCCGCCTCGAAGGCGTGGTCGCCGAGGCGCTGTCCGCGGTCCTCGACGTCGCCGCTCCCGAGGTGCCCACCGCGGAGCTCGCCCGCACCTGGAACCGCGTGCTGGCTCTGTCGGGGTTGGAGAAGCCCAGTCGGCTGGGCTACTCGATCGGGATCGGCTACCCGCCCGACTGGGGTGAGCGGACGATCTCGATCCGCACCGAGGACGAGCAGATCCTCGAGGCGGGAATGACCTTCCACCTCATCGGCGGAATGTGGATGAACGGCTACGGAATCGAGCTGTCGGAACCGGTGCTCATCACCGACAACGGCTGCGAACCGTTCACCAATTTCCCGCGCGAGATCATCCGCGTCTGAGGTCCTCCGCGGTCACGCCTCGTGCGCATCCCGCCTGCCTCAGCACTCTCCGCCCGCGTCCTGGAGCCGGAGTCTCCGCCGTCGATCAGACGAAGAACTGGATCCACAGGCCGAGAGCGAGGGCGTTGATCCCCGCCACCGCGAGCGCCCGGCCCTGCACCCAGGCGATGTCCTGCGCCGAGGCGGCCACCGACGAATCGGCGATCTGCACGGCCATCGCCACCCGTGGGGGAGCGGCGAGAGCGGCCAGTGATCCTGCCGCGTTTCCGGCCGCGACGACCGGCAGAGCCGAGACGTGCGATGATGCGGCGGCCGCGGTCAGGGTGCCGGTGAACATCGAGTTCGCTCCTGTGTTCGACCCGGTGAGCACCGCTCCGATGGAGTTCAGCCACGGAGTCAGCAGGATGAGTCCGGCCGGCAGCAGGGAGCCGATCGCCTCGCTCATCCCCGTGGTCGTCATGATCCAGCCCATGAGCATGAACGCGGCGGTCCCGACGCCGATGGGCACCCAGGAACGTATGGCCGCAACGGTGACTTCGCGTCTGCTGGCGACGGCGAAGGCGGCGATGAGGCAGGCGGTGGCCAGCCAGAACGGGGGAGAGACGATGATCTGCGTGAGGGGCGAGGGCAGCACGGCGTGCAGGGCCCGCGCCAACAGCAGCCCGACCGTGAGCACCCCGTAGGGCAGAACCGCCACGCCGAGGCGACGCGTCAGCCCCGTGGCTCTCTTGCGGATCATGAACAGCGCACCGACGAGCAGGATGACGATCAGCGATCCGATGATCCCCGACGGGGCCATGCCGATGACAGAGCTGGAAGCGAGGATCCCCGCCCACATGAGTGCGCCGGAACCGATGATCCCCAGCGCCGAGGGGGCGGACGGTCGCATGACCGCGACCACCGCGATCGCGACGATGATGACCGGAATCGCATTGATCCACGCCGTGGCCAGGCCGAGTTCGTCGACATCCAGCCCGGCGAGCGCCGCCGCTACGGTGGTGCCGGGTCCCAGGGCACCCCATGGGACGGCGATGAGCCCGAGGAGGCCGAGGATCGCGGACTGCCGCAAAGTGCAGCCGAGGTGACGCAGGATCGGCACCCCGACGGTGACACCGATGCCGAAGCCGGTGACCGATTCCGCGAAGGGCACGATGCCGAACACGACGAGCGCGACACCGAGCGGGCGGCCCGGTGACAGCGACTCGACCCAGGACGAGATCTGCGACATCGATCCCGCGGACTCGAGCAGCCGGGCAAGCAGCATGCCGAAGAGCAGGATGAGCGCGACCTCGAGGATGAGCGGAAAGTAGTCGATCCCCGATTCCACCAGCACCGAGGCGGGAGTGGGGAAGACGAAGGCGACGAGACCGGCCGCGAGCACGGCGCCCGCGAGAGCGGCGACCCAGGAACTCTGCTTGAGCAGGAGGAGGACGATGGCAATGAGGATCGGGGTGAGAGCCAGCACTGCCGCCATGGGGTGAAGTTTCCTTTGTGAGATGTGATTCTATGATCCAAGAATAGAATATGATGCTCCAATGGCGAAAGAAGAGGATCTCGGCGCACGTGTCTTCGGCGCCCGCATCAGAGCTCGGCGCAAGTACAACAACCTCACCCTCAACGAGCTCGCGGTGAGGGCGGGACTGTCGCGTGCCGCTCTGTCGAAGATCGAACGGGGCGAGCAGGACACATCGGTATCGAACGCCATGGGCCTCTCCCGCGCCCTCGGCGTCGACGTCGGCGAACTGCTGGCCGCCCCGGAAGTCACCATCACCCGCAGCGAGGCGATCCCCACGACCTCGACCTTCGGCAAGGGGGTCTGGCGGCGGGATCTGCCATCGGCGATCGAGAACATGGAGGTCGTGCACTACCGTCTCGACCCGCGCAGCGAGACCTCGGCCTTCGCCGCCCACCGCAGCGGATCGCGTGAGAGCTTCTTCGTCCTCAAAGGCAGCATCGAGGTCGTCACCATCGACCGTCGTACGACCCTGTACGCCGGTGACTGCGCCCAGGCTCCCGGGGACGTTCCACACCAATTGGCCAACCCTCACGACGAGCCCGCCGAACTCATGCTCATCATCGTCTGACCCCGCCGCACCCCTTCTTACTACCTGACGGCGGCCCAGCAACCTCGCGCCAGGTTGCTGGGCCGCCGTCAGGTAGTAAGAAGGGGTGGTCTTGACCCGGCGAGCTGCCTCGGCGATCATTGTTATGTTCCATTTCCGACGAAAGACGTCTCTGCTGTGAAGTGAATCCTCATACCGTGACTTGCGGGTGCCACGGGCCCGCAACGCTTCTGCGTACACGAAATGAGGACCCTCATGCCTGCAGCAATCACTGTGTCCGAACTGGACTACCGCCTCGGCGACGATACCGAGATCTTCTCCCGACTCACTGCCACCATCCCTGCCGACCTCGTCGGACTCGTCGGCGACAACGGGATCGGCAAATCCACCTTCGCCCGCATCCTCGCCGGTCGACTGCGCGCCTCGGCAGGAACCGTCACGGGTGCCGATGGCGCCGTCTACATCGATCAGCTGCTGCCGCATTCGACGCAGCGGGTCGACGCCGCACTGGACATCGCCCCCGTCCGGCAAGCACTGGGCCGCGCCCTGTCCGGAAAAGCGACCGGGGCCGACTTCGACCTCATCGGCGACGACTGGGACATCGAAGAGCGGGCCCTGGCTGCGCTGTCCGAACTCGGTCTGCAGCTGAGTGTCAGCGACCTCGACCGGAGTCTGAGCAGCTTCTCCGGCGGGCAGGCCACGCGCATCGGACTGGCTCGAGCGGCACTGGTCGGTGACACCTGGCTGATCCTCGACGAGCCGAGCAACAACCTCGACGAGGACGGACGGGCTCTGCTGACCACGCTGCTCACCGAACGGCGCGGACCGACCCTGGTCATCTCCCACGACCGCACGCTGCTGTCGCAGATGACCTCGATCATCGAGATGACCGACCGACTGCGGGTCTACGGAGGGAACTTCGACGACTACGAAGCCATGGTCGCCGCGGAAGAGGAGGCGAAGCAGCAGAAGGTCACCGACGCGAAGAAGTCCCACCAGATCGAGAAGCGTCAGCGGATCGAGCTGGAGACGAAGCTCGCTCGCAGCGAGCAGAAGGGGGCGAAGGACAAACTGAATAGGCGTCGTCCCCGGATCGCAGCAAACGCTATGGCTCACTTCGCAGAGAAGTCAGCGGCCAAACGACGCGGCGACAAAGCCGCCGACGAAGCCGCGGCCCGGGACGAACTCACCAACGCCAAGGATGCGCTGCGCCGGTCCTCAAGCGTCCGCCTCGACCTGCCGGACACCCAGGTTCACGCGACCAAACGGGTCCTCGAGATCTCCACGGCCGCCTCGGCGAAGTCCGAACGACCGCAGACGATCGTCGGTCCCGAACGGATCCGACTGACCGGACCGAACGGGGCAGGCAAGTCGACCCTGCTGGCCGCGATCCTGGCGGCTGCCAACGGCCAGGACGGCCAGAACAGCCAGGACGGACTGGACGAGGACACAGGCGACACAGCCGGGGGAGATGCAGGGGCCGAAACCGGTCCGCCGATCGCCGAACTCTTCGGCGACCTCGACATCACCGTCTCCGCACCGACGGCTCACCTCGACCAGCAGTATCGACTGCCGGGGGAGCTGACGGTGATGGAGGCGGTGCGATCAGGCAATCCGCAGCTCGACCCGCACCGCGTCCACGAGGTGCTCGCGGCCATGGGCCTGCGCGCCGGACGCACCGGCCAGATCTGCCAGACCCTGTCCGGTGGGGAGCGCTTCCGCGTCGCCCTGGCCTCAGGACTCCTCCAGGACCCGGCCCCGCAGCTGCTCATCCTCGACGAACCGGGCAACAATCTCGACCTGTCGTCGCTCGAAGCGCTGGTGACCGCTCTCGAAGGATTCGGCGGGGCCATGGTGATCGTCACCCACGACGACCGGCTCGCCGCCGAACTCTCCGTCGACACCGAATGGGACGTGCGGGAATTTCTGCGCACCGAAGTCGTTGAGGTGAACGGATGAGCCGGAACGATAGCGGGACGCCGGGCTTGCGCCGGCTTGGAATCCGAACGCGATCGAGTGAGGAGAGGCAGACGAATGTGCGATTTTGACTTGACTGGGATAATGGTTGCGTGAGTGTCATCAGCCCTGCCCCAGAAACCGCATCCCCGAAGCCCGAAACAGCCCTGCGCATCGGGCCCATCGAGCTGTCCTCGCCCGTCGTGCTCGCGCCCATGGCCGGAATCACGAACACCGCCTTCCGCCGCCTGTGCCGCGAATACGGAGCCGGCCTGTACGTGACCGAAATGGTCACCACCCGGGCCTTGGTCGAGCGCAATCCGAAGACGATGCGCATCATCCACCACGAGCCCTATGAGACTCCGCGCTCCGTCCAGCTCTACGGAGTCGACCCGGTGACCATGGGCCAAGCCGTGCGGATGCTCGTCGAGGAGGACCGCGCCGATCACATCGACCTCAACTTCGGCTGCCCCGTCCCCAAGGTCACCCGCAAGGGCGGCGGCTCCGCGCTGCCGTGGAAGCAGGACCTGTTCAAGTCCATCGTCACCACGGCCGTCACCGAGGCGGCCCGCCGGGACGTACCCGTGACCGTGAAGATGCGCAAAGGCATCGACGCCGACCACACGACCTTCCTCGACGCCGCCGAGACCGCGCGCAACGCCGGCGTCGCCGCTGTCGCGCTGCACGGCCGCACCGCGGCCGATCTCTACTCGGGGACCGCGGATTGGGACGCGATCGCCCGGCTCAAGGACCACCTCGGCGACACCGTTCCGGTTCTCGGCAACGGTGATATCTTCGCCGCGGAGGATGCCCTGGACATGATGGCCAAGACCGGCTGCGACGGCGTCGTCATCGGGCGCGGCTGCCAGGGACGGCCGTGGCTGTTCGGCGACCTCGCGAACGCGCTGAACGGCAGCGAGGAGCGCCACCGTCCCGGACTCGCCGAGGTGGCTCGTGCCGTGTACAAACACGGCGAATACCTCGTCGATCACTTCGAGGACGAATTCCTCGGCGTCCGTGACCTGCGCAAGCACATCGCCTGGTACTTCAAGGGCTACCCCGTCGGGGGTGAGCTGCGCAGCCAGCTGGCCATGGTCTCCTCGCTCGAGGAACTCGCCGGACTGCTCGACCAGCTCGACAAGACCGCGCCCTACCCGGGAGAAGCCGCCGAAGGGTCCCGCGGCCGCACCACCCGGCCGAAGAAGCCGCACCTGCCCGAAGGCTGGTTGGACTCCCGCATCTTCGATCCCAGCGGGAAGTCGCTGCTGTCGGAGGCCGAACTCGACATCTCAGGAGGATGAGAATGCCCTTCGACACTCACCCACACACCTCGGTGGGGACGGGGACCGTGGCGGTCTACTCGTCGTGGGACCAGGAGCGGTGGGTGAGCGAACCGGCGAAGAATCCGCGGCGCTCGGCTTTCCAGCGCGACCGAGCCCGCGTCCTCCACTCCTCGGGACTGCGCCGCCTCGGCGCGAAGACCCAGGTCGTGTCCCCGGGCACGGACGATTTCGTCCGCACCCGTCTCACTCACTCCCTCGAGGTCGCCCAGGTTGGCCGCGAACTCGCCCGCTACCTCGGCTGCGATCCCGATATCGTCGACACCGCCTGCCTGTCCCACGACCTCGGTCACCCTCCTTTCGGCCACCACGGTGAGACGATCCTCGACGCCCTGTGCGCAGACATCGGCGGCTTCGAAGGCAATGCCCAGACCCTGCGTCTGGTCACCCGGATCGAACCGAAGGTCATCGCCGATGACGGTCGCCCGGCCGGCCTCAACCTCTCCCGCGCGAGCCTCGACGCTCTGACGAAGTACCCGTGGCCCCGAGCCGAAGCCACGGCCGGTCGCCGCGACTCCGGGGTTCGCAAATTCGGTGTCTACGATGACGACCGGGCTGTCTTCGACTTCTACCGCGACGGCATCGACAACGGCCAGAAATGTATCGAAGCCCAGGTCATGGACTTGGCCGACGACATCTCCTACTCCGTCCACGACGTCGAGGACGCCATCGTCGCAGGCCATCTGGAGCTTGCCGAGTTCGCCGCCGATGAGCGGCGGGCCGAACTCTTCGACATCACCCGCCAGTGGTACCTGCCGGACACCACCGATGCGGAGATGGACAAGGCACTCGGCCGACTGCAGGCCGCCGCCTACTGGCCCAAGGAGTCCTTCGACGGATCCCGACGCGCTCAGGCCGGCCTCAAACACATGACCAGTCAGCTCATCGGGCGCTTCGTCGGCGCCGCGGAATCCGCGACCCGTGAGGAATTCGGCTGGGAGCCCCTCGCCCGATACTCGGCCTCACTCGTCGTGCCCGAGACGACCACCGTCGAGATCGCCGTGCTCAAAGGCATGGCCACGCTGACGGTGATGGTCGCCGAGGATCGACTGCGGCTGCATGACATCCAGGCGGCGGTCATCAACGAACTCGCCGAATGGTATTCGCAGTCACCGGACAAACTCGATCCGATGTTCCGCGCCGACCACGCCGAGGCCGCCGACGACTCCGCACGACTGCGCGTCATCGTCGACCAGATCGCCTCCCTGACCGACCATTCCGCCTGGGCCCTGTACCACCACCTCAACGCCGGAGCGGAGGATCGGCTCTAGACCATGGCCGGACTCATCAAACGCGAGGACATCGACGAACTGCGCAGCCGCACCCGCATCGACGAGGTGATCGGGGAATTCGTCACCCTCAAGACTGCGGGCATCGGATCGCTGAAGGGACTGTGCCCGTTCCACGACGAGAAGACCCCGTCATTCACGGTCCGCCCCCAGGTCGGGATGTACCACTGCTTCGGCTGCGGAGAGTCCGGAGACGTGTTCACCTTCCTGCAGAAGGTCGAGCAGCTCAGCTTCGTCGAAGCCGTCGAGACGTTGGCCGGCAAGGCCGGAATGCACCTGCGCTACGAGGACGGGAAAGGGCCGGACCGAGAGCAGGCCAGCCGCAGGCAGCGGCTGCTGGAGATGCACGAGGTTGCGGGGCGCTTCTTCGCCCAGGCTCTCGAGTCCGAGGCCGGGCAGATCGGCCGCGAGTTCCTGTCCGGCCGCGGCTTCCCCGCCGAGTCGAGCCGGGGGTTCGGCATCGGGTTCGCCCCGAAATCCTGGGATGCCCTGACGAGCCATCTGCGCAAGGCCGGATTCACCGATGAGGAGATCCTCGCCGGCGGCTTGGCCAGCGAGGGCGGTCGTGGAATCTACGACCGATTCCGCGGTCGGGTGATCTGGCCGATCAAGGACATGACGTCCCGGACCATCGGCTTCGGCGCCCGCCGACTCTATGACGACGACAAAGGTCCGAAGTACCTCAACACTCCCGAGACCGCTCTCTATCACAAGAATCAGGTCCTCTACGGACTCGACCTGGCGAAGAAGTCCATCGCGAAGACCAAGCGCGTCGTCGTCGTCGAGGGCTACACCGACGTCATGGCCGCCCACCTCGCCGGAGTCGACCAGGCTGTGGCCACCTGCGGCACGGCCTTCGGCGCCGAACACGTGAAGATCATCCGTCGTCTCCTCGGCGACGACCCGACCGGACAGGTGATCTTCACCTTCGACGGCGACGCCGCCGGTCAGAAGGCTGCGCTCAAGGCCTTCGAATTCGAGAACCTGTTCACCGCCCAGACCTTCGTCGCCGTCGAACCCGATGGCCTCGACCCCTGTGACCTGCGCATGCAGAAGGGCGACGCGGCCCTGCGCGAACTCATCGACGGCTGCAAGCCGCTCTTCGAGTTCGTCATCACCACCGCGATCTCCCGCTTCGACCTCGACACCGTCGAAGGACGGATCTCCGCGGTCCGCGCTGCTGCCGAGGTGCTCACCGACATCCGCGACCGCAACAGCCTCTCCCACTACTACCGGTTCGTCGCCGGACGCATCGGCGTCGATATCGACGAGGTGGAGGCCGCGGTCCGCACCGCCGCCCGCCAACCGAAGCAGAACCGTCAGCCCGCCGAGGCGCCCGCCCGCCAGTCGTCGTATCGCGACGGCCCACCGCCGGCACCGAGCGCACCCGCACCCTCGACCGCGGCGGCGCCCGGTCCGGGCCACGGACCTGATTCGGGGCAGGGGACCGGTCCCAGAACCGAGCCGGGGACGGCCCCGTCCGGGGGTACACGCGGGCCCGCTCCCGCCTCGGCGGGGGAAGTCTCCGATGAACGCAGCATCGAATACGTCTACGACGAACGCCCCGACGTCTCGAACCTCTCGGCCCCGATCAGCCCTGCCCGGCTGAAGACGGAGAAGGGGGCTCTCATGGTCGCCCTCCAGCATCCGGAGGTGGTCAATGCGAAGCTCTTCGACTCTCTGTCCGCGAAGGCCTTCGAACACCCCGGATACCGGCGGATCCAAGAGGCGATCAAACGGGCCGGAGGACTGGGTGCGGCCGGCACGGCTCAGTCGAAATGGGCCGAACGCGTCCTCGACGCTGCTGCCGAGGACCTCAAGCCCTATGTGGCACAGCTGCTCGTGACCCCGCTGCCGGTCATCGAGGGAGACGGGATCGATCGGTTCGCCCGCGGGATCGTCGCCCGCCTCTTCGACTACGATCTCGAACGCATCGCCAAGGAACTCCACTCTCGTCTCCAGCGCCAGGACACCTCCGATGGAGCGGGTCAGGCAGCACTGCTCGGTCAGCTGCAGACCCTCGAACAGCACCGGGCACGGCTGAAGATGCTCATGTAGAAGACTGCGCACAGTGAAATAGTGCACAATTGCAGATTTGCAGTTGGTGAAAGTTTGCATGTGATGCAAAATGTACCTATGCCCGCTGAAGAATCCCTGCGCTCGAAAAAGGCGCGACTGACTCGCAACGCCCTCCACGAGGCGGCGATCACTCGTGTGCTCGAAGACGGCTTGGCCTGTGCCACCGTGGCGACGATCGCCGCCGACGCCGGGGTGTCCACTCGCACCTTCTTCAACTACTTCGAGACGAAGGAGGACGCGATCGTCGGCCTCGGAGCCGATGTCCGCGTCGATGAGAGCATCGCCTACGACTATGTCCACAGCCCTGCCGGACTCGACTCGCTGGCCGAGGACACGGCGCGCTTCGTCCGCGAAGCGCTGCTCGTCGGCTCCGTCGACCCCGAACTTCCGGCTCGGCGCCGGCGCCTCTTCGCTCTCTACCCGGAACTCGTGAGCAAGAGCTTCGACCGGGCAGAAGAACTCGAAGAGATCGTCACCGGGCACGTGCTCGACCGACTGCGCCACCTCGGCCAGGAGTTCTCCTCCGAAGACTCCGCCTGGCGCAGCGCACGAATGCTCACCCAACTCTGCCGGGTCCCGCTCAACCACGCGGGACAGGTGATCAAAGCCGATCCCGAGGCGGTCGAGGACAAAGGCGGAACCCAAGCGATCTTCGAAGACTCCCTGAGCCTGTTCCGCAAGGTTCTGGACCGACTGCCATGACGAAAGCTGTGATGAGAAGCAACCACGAAACCGATGAGACGACGATGACGGCAACCACCTCGAAGAACTCCGCTCCTGCGGGACCCGACGCACAGACAGAGCCGATGGCCACCTCGGCGATCATTCTGCTCTTCGTGGGCCTGATGATCGCGATGTTCATGTTCTCGCTCAACCAGACGGTTCTGGCCACCGCACTGCCGACGATCGTCGGCGAACTCGACGGCGTCGACCAGATGCTGTGGGTCTCCACCGCATTCATGCTCGCCTCGACGATCATGATGCCCGTCTACGGCAAGGTCGGCGACCTGTTCGGACGCAAGCCGCTGTTCATGTTCGCCATCTGCTGCTTCCTGCTCGGCTCGGTATTCGCCCTCATCGCGAATGAGATGTCGACGCTGATCTTCGGTCGCGTGCTCCAGGGCATCGGCGGCGGCGGAATGATGATCCTCTCGCAGTCGATCATCGCCTCCGTCGTCCCCGCCCGCGAACGCGGCAAGTACATGGGCATCATGGGCTCCGCCTTCGCCGTGTCGTCCGTGGCCGGACCGCTGATCGGCGGCTGGCTGACCGAGGGACCCGGCTGGCGCTGGGCCTTCGCCATCAACTTCCCGTTGGGCATCATCGCCCTCATCGCCGCCGCCGTGTTCCTCAAGGTGCCCGAGCACACCAAGGGTGCAGGCCCTCGTCCGAAGATCGACGTCATCGGCATGGCGCTCATCTCGATCGTCACCTCCTGCATCGTGCTCACCTCCGCCTGGGGCGGACACGACTACGAATGGGGATCCTGGCAGATCAACGGCCTCATCGTCACCGGCGTGATCGCCGCAGTCGCCTTCGTCTTCGTCGAGCTCAAGGTCAGCGAACCGGTCATCCCGATGCACCTGTTCACCAACCGCGACTTCCTGCTGTGCACGATCGCCGGTCTCTTCGTCGGCATCGGCATGTTCGGTGTGCTCTCCTATATGCCGACCTACCTGCAGATGGTCCACGGGATCGATGCCACCGTCGCCGGTCTGATGATGGTGCCGATGATGGGCACCATGCTCGTGTCCTCGACGCTCGTCGGGTTCATCGTCTCCCGCACCGGCAAGTACAAGAAGTACCCGCTGACGGGCATCCTCATCATGGCCGCCTCGCTCGTCCTGCTGTCCCAGCTGAAGGCAGAGAGCTCGGCCTGGGAGACCATCGGCTGCCTGGCGCTGCTCGGACTCGGCCTGGGCCTGAGCATGCAGACTCTCGTCCTCGTCGTCCAGAACGCCTTCCCGGTGTCCATGGTCGGCACCGCGACCGCGTCGAACAACTACTTCCGCCAGGTCGGTGCCACCCTCGGTATGGCCTTCATCGGATCCGTGTTCACCCAGCGCCTCATGGACAACATCAAATCCGGAATCACCGAGATCGCGAAGGCGGCCCCACACGGCCACATGCCCAAGGTCTCCTCGACGGGGCTGACCCCGGAGATCGTGTCGAAGCTGCCGGAGCCGATGCACTCGCTCATCATCACCTCCTACAACGACGCCCTCGTGCCCCTGTTCCTGTGGGTGGCTCCGCTGGCCGTCCTCGGTTTCGTCTTCCTCTGCTTCCTGCCGAACACTCCGCTGGCACAGACCCTGAAGAACGAACCGGCGAAGCGCGAGAGCCTCGACGTCGAAGCCGAGCGCGCGGGTGTCGTGTCCGCGCCGGTTTCCACCCCGGCAGAGACTTCATCAGTTAGTGTGGCAGAAAGCCCACTGTCCAAGGAGCCGAGGAATGACGGTACTGACCATACTCAACTCACCCGGGACCGAGATCCCCGCACTGATCACTGATCTGGGGGAGCGGGACGGGATCGAACTGCGCATCGCCGAGGCATCGACCCTGTCCCAGGCGCTGCCCGGCACCGATGTGCTGCTGATGTGGGATTTCTTCTCCACCGCGCTCAAGGATGCCTATGGCAGCGCCGACAGGCTCGAGTGGGTCCATGCCGCCGCGGCGGGCGTGGACTCTCTCCTCTTCGATGAGCTCGTCGATTCACCGGTGACCGTGACGAACGCCCGCGGGATCTTCGACCGCCCGATTGCCGAGTTCGTCCTCAGCTACATCCTCATGCACGCGAAGAGCTCGATCGGCTCGCTCGACGACCAAGCCGCGAAGAAGTGGAACCGCCGGTCGACGCGCGATATCGCCGGCACCAAGGCTCTCATCGTCGGCACCGGAGCGATCGGCCGGGGCATCGCACGCCTGCTGAAGGCCGTCGACATCGACGTCACCGGAGCCGGATCGCGCGCCCGCAGCGGCGACGCCGACTTCGGTGAGGTCATCGACTCCGCCACCCTGCCCGAGCACGTGGCCGGGTTCGACTGGGTCATCGACATCGCACCGCTGACGGGGAAGACGGAGAGGCTCATCGGCGCCGAGGCGTTCGCCGCCATGGACGACACCGCCGTGTTCATCAATGTCGGGCGTGGAGACACCGTCGACACCGACGCACTCGTCACCGCGCTGCGCGACGGGCAGATCGGCGGGGCCGGACTCGACGTCTTCGACGAAGAGCCGCTGCCCGCAGGCCATCCTCTGTGGTCGATGGACAATGTGATCATCACCCCGCATATGAGCGGTGATACCGACGGGTGGAGAATGCGACTGGCCGAGCAGTTCCACGCCCTGTTCGAACAGTATCTGGCCGGGGAGCAGTTCCCGCACACCGTGGACAAGCAGCTCGGGTACGTGCGGTGAGCCAGGCCGACGACCCCGCGGCACAGAGGGTCTTCCTGGCCAGGGTGATCGCCGAACTCATCGCCGTGCGCCGTGCCCGTCTGCTGAGCATGCTGGTGCTTGCCTTGGCGATGCTCGTCGCCGGACTCGGGGCCGCCCTCCAAGCCCAAGGCGATCGCATCGATGCGGTGCTGCTGTTCTCGGCGTTCAGCCTCATCATGATCGGCATCGTCTGCGCGCTGGGCGCGATCATCGCCTGGACGCGGATCAACCGGGACGTGCTCGACTCGATCGCTGCGTCGCGACCGGCCCGTGCCAAGGCGCCGCGGACGCGGAACGCCGGACTCGCCGTCGCAGTCGGCTTCGCCATCGTCGGGATCCTGTTCGGCATGCTGCTGTGGGCCGAGACTCCGACCCTGGCCGGCGCCGTCGTCATCGCCTGCCTGCTGCTGGCCTGCCTGGGTCCCATCTGGGCGAATGAGCTGGCGAATGCCGATGACCGACTCGCCGTCATCCTCGACAGCGACGACGATCTGGCGGAGCGATTCGCCACCTTCACCCCGATCTGGCTGCATGAGGCCATGGAGTCCGACGCCGCGAAGTAGGCAGAACACCTCGTTGCCGGCAGAACCTCCCGTTCCTACGGGAGGTTCTGTCATTTTCGAGAGATTTCGGCGGGAGGTGTAGGGCGTGGCACTGCCAGTGAATGACGAAAGCGCCCGGAGTCGGAAGACTCCGGGCGCCTGTCTCAGCCGGTCACCGAACGCTCATCCGAACGGTTCGGTGGGCCGCCTCGGCGATATCAGGGAAAGGCCGGAACGTCGACGTCGGCCATCTTGGCCACGCAGCGCACGACCTGGCAGGAGTAGCCGAACTCGTTGTCGTACCAGACGTAGACGACGACGCGGTCCTCATCGACGATCGTGGCCAGACCGTCGACGACACCGGCCCGCTTGGAGCCGACGAGGTCGGTGGACACGAGCTCGGGAGAGGTGACGTAGTCGACCTGGTTGCGCAGCGGCGAATGCATCGACACTTCGCGCAGGAAGGTGTTGAGCTCGTCGACGGTGGTGGCGTTGTCCAGGTTGAGGTTGAGGATCGCCATGGACACGTTCGGGGTGGGGACGCGGATCGCGTTGCCCGAAAGCTTCCCGGCCAGCTCAGGCAGAGCCTTGGCCACGGCCTTGGCGGCACCGGTCTCGGTGAGGACCATGTTGAGGCCGGCTGCACGGCCGCGGCGGGAGCCCTTGTGGAAGTTGTCGATGAGGTTCTGGTCGTTGGTGAACGAGTGGACTGTCTCGACGTGGCCGTTGCGGACACCGAACTTGTCGTTGATGGCCTTGAGCACCGGGGTGATCGCGTTCGTCGTGCAGGATGCGGCCGAGACGATGGTGTCCGTGTCGAGGATCGCGTCGTCGTTGACTCCGAAGACGATGTTCTTCACATCGCCCTTGCCGGGAGCCGTGAGCAGGACCTTCGACGCACCGGGGCAGGCGAGGTGCTTGGACAGGCCCTCTTCGTCGCGCCACTTTCCGGTGTTGTCGACGATGATGGCGTCGTCGATTCCGTAGGCGGTGTAGTCGACCTCCGAGGGGTCATTCGAGTAGATGACCTGGATGAGGGTGCCGTTGGCCTGGATGGTGCTGTTCTCTTCGTCGACGACGATGCTGCCGTCGAACGCGCCGTGCACCGAGTCGCGGCGCAGCAGGGAGGCGCGCTTGACGATGTCGTTCTCCCCATTGCGGCGCACCACGATCGCACGCAGACGCATACCGGTTCCACCGGCGCGATCGATGAGGATGCGGGCGAGCAGGCGGCCGATGCGACCGAAGCCGTAGAGGACGACGTCGCGGACCTCGCCCTTGCCGGACTGCGACTGAACGACCTCGGCGAGCTCGGCGGCGAGGAAGGCGTCGACATCGGCGTTCGGGTCATCGAGCTTCTCGATGAGGCGGCCCAGATCGATGCGGGCCGGTGCCAGGTTGAGTCCCGACAGCGCCTTGACGATGCGGTGGGTGATCTGGATGTCGAGCTCTTCGCCGAGGAAGTGGCGAGCGTAGCGGTGCGCCTTGATCATGCCGGTCACCGACTTGTTCAGCAGCGACCGCCCGAACAGGGTCAGCAGAACGTCGTTCTCACGGTACAGGCGTCCGACTAGCGGAATGAGTTCTTCGGCGGCGGTCTGCTTCTTCGCCCAATCGTCCAGGCGAGCAGTCGTAGCGTCAGTCAAAGGTCGTGTCCCCTCGGTCAGTGATAACGGATGCGCCAACAGTCTACCGTCTCGCCTATTCGCGATCCGACCGGCGTTCCTCGAACCGTTTGAAGCCCAGCAGGGTCAACGCCACGATTCCCGCACCGGTGATGAGCGCTCCGAGGCTCTGCGCCTGCACCTTCGGTTCGACGAACCGGTACTCCTGTTCCTCTTCACGAGGCCGAGGTGGTTTCGCCGTGCCGATCCACGCGGCGATGAACAGGATGATGCGGGCGAAGACGTTGAGCGTGAGCATGATCGCGATGATCGATCCGAACACACCGGCGGCCTTGTTTCCGGAGAAGAGATTGACGAGCACCGTGGAGAAATTGATGAGGATGAGGAACGCGGTTGCGCCGATGAGCGAGCCGCGGTTCTTCGCCTGTTTGTCGACCGGCTTCTCCGGCAGCATCGTGAACAGGAACCAGAAGATCAGCCAGGCGGCCCCGAACGTCAGGATGACCGGAACGATGAACAGCAGGCTCGCGGCGAAGCCGGAGAGTCCGAGCAGATCGGCGATGATCGAGCGCAGGCCGGTGCCGACGACGGTGAGCGCCACGGCCAGCAGCAGGCCGATGATAAGTCCGATGAGAGTGACGACATTGCTGAGGACCTTGGCTACGAAGGACTTCTCCGGAACGGCATCGTCGAAGTCGTCGTGCAGCTGTGCCCGCACCGCGGCACCGAGGTTGCCGATGAATCCCTGCCCCGTGTAGAGACCGGTGAGAATACCGATCATTCCGACTGCCTGCCACTGCAGCAGGTAGCTTTCGAGCTGCTCAGTCAGTGTCTCGTTGCCTGCCGTGAAAGCTTCGATCTGCTTGGTGACTTCGGGCAGGAGTTCGGGGCGGGCGACGTCGAGGACGAAGCCGATGCTCGCCAAGCTGACCATGGCAATGGGCATGACCGCGAGGACGAGGAAGTAGGTGATCGCGGCACCGAACTGATTTCCCAGACGCTGTCCGAAACGCTGGACGGCGCGCATGAGGTGGGCGGGCCCGGGCTTGTTGACGGCATTGTGTCCGACCTCAGCGACGGTGTTGCGCGAGGCCAGTACTTTGGCAGGTGCCACGTGTATGCTCCTTCGATGCGTTTCAGCAAGGTGCGTTCGTATTCCGGTCCGAGGTGTTCGTTTCCACACTAGCCGCTGTGAGCGTACTGTGAGCGGCAGGCCGCGCCCTTATCTAGACTTTTGACCATGCTGTTCACTGATTCGCACGCTTCAGCCGCCGATTCCGCGCCCGCTGCCACCGACGCTCTCTCCGCCGGCGTGCCTGGAGCCGGCTTGCCTGCCGGCGGAGTCCCTGCCGATGTCCTCGCCGCCGGCGGCAGCGCTGCGGACAATCTCAGCGGGTTCTCGGCCTGGACCGTGACGATCATGGAGACCCTGGGGCCGGCCGGTGTCGGGTTCATGGTCTTCCTCGACAACATCTTCCCGCCCATCCCCAGTGAGCTCGTTCTGCCTCTGGCCGGATTCACCTCCAGCCAGGGGCAGATGAACATCGTGGCCGCGATCGTCTTCGCCACGATCGGCTCGGTCGTCGGCGCGGTTCTGCTGTGGGCGCTGGGCAAGTGGATCGGCATCGAACGCATCGCCCGAATCGCGGTGAAGATGCCTTTGGTCGACGTCGACGATGTGCACAAGACCGTCGACTGGTTCGACAAGCACGGGGACAAGGCGGTGTTCTTCGGGCGGATGATCCCGATCTTCCGGTCGCTCATCTCCATCCCCGCCGGCATGCGGGACATGCGGCTGATCAAGTTCCTGCTGCTGACCACGGCCGGCAGCACGATCTGGAACACGATCCTCATCGTCGCAGGCTTCACCCTCGGCGAGAACTGGTCGGTCGTCGAGACCTACGCAGGCTACTTCCAGAACGTCGTCATCGTCGCCGTCGTCGTCTTCGTCATCGCGTGGATCGTGCTCAAGGTCCGCAAACAGCGCAGGAAGGAGGCCGCCGGACTCGATACGACGGAGAACGACCATATCGCGCCCGGCGAATTCGACGCCTGATGAGCCAGTTCGACTCCTGAGATCGAACCGCCTCGCCCGCGCGCCCGCGCGCCGGCCGCGCCCGAAGACCAGCAGGCCCCGGGCGAGCAGTTCATCCGAGCATCAGCTCACCCAAGCCGCCGCGGTATGCGCGGGTGCAACCTCTTCGCCGGGCTTGACCGGTCCGGGAGCGGTGCCGTCGCCGAAGGGGGATCCGCCGAACTTCCGGTCGCGACCGTGATCGCTGAGCCAACCCGAGAGGTCGGGGCCTTTCGGGACGATCTGCGTCGGGTTCACATCCTGGTGGACGATGTAGTAGTGCTGTTTGATCTGCACGAAGTCGACGGTGTCACCGAAGCCCGGCGTCTGGTACAGGTCACGGGCGTAGCCCCACAGATTCTCGAACGCCGTGAGAGGCTGCCGGTTGCACTTGAAATGACCGAAGTAGACGGGGTCGAAGCGCACGAGTGTCGTGAACAGTCGCACGTCCGCCTCGGTGATGGTCTCTCCCATGAGGAACCGTGACCGGCTGAGCCGATCCTCGATCGTGTCCAGAGCGGTGAACAGCCGATCGAATGCGGCATCGTAGGAGTCCTGGGACCCGGCGAATCCGCAGCGGTAGACGCCGTTGTTGATCTCCGTGTAGATCAGCCGCATCACCTTCTCCATCTCCTGCCGGGATTCTTCGGGCCAGAGATTCGGTGCTCCCTCACGGTGATAGTCGGTCCACTGAGTGGAGAAGTCCTCCGTGATCTGCGGGAAGTCGTTGGTGACGACGACGCCGGTGGGCACATCGACGACGGCCGGCACGGTGATTCCGCGCGGATAGTCCGGGTAGCGGGCGAAGAACGCCTGCTGCAGCCGTTCGATGCCGAGCACCGGATCCACCCCGCCCGGGTCGAGGTCGAACGTCCACGATCGCGCATCATGGGTGGGGCCGGGCATGCCGAGGGAGATGACGTCCTCGAGGCCGAGGAGGCGACGGACGATGATCGTCCGGTTCGCCCAGGGGCAGGCGCGGGCGGCGACGAGGCGATACCGACCCGGTTCGACGGGCCACTGAGCGTTCGGATCATTGAGGATGCGATCGTCGATGTAGTTCGTATCGCGGTTGTATTCCGCGCCTTCGGTCACGTAGCTGGGAGTGTGATCGGTGGTCTCGGACATGGCGCTGCCTCCAGTGAGATCGATGAGTTCGACTTCTGCGCTCAAGCTTACGACGCTGAGGCAAGCCCTCGCCGAGGCGGCCCGCCGTCACCGTTGCCGTGCCCTCCCGATCGGGAGGAGTCCGCCCACCGTCCCCGAGGCGGGACGACGACGGCCCGGGACGGACCGTTCGAGTCCGTGCCCGGGCCGTACCCCGCAGGCTGAGTTCAGCGACTGTGCCGCGGTCGACAGCGATGGTGCCTCGGTCGAC
Organism: Brevibacterium sp. SIMBA_078; assembly: GCF_046534565.1. Classification (NCBI taxonomy): domain Bacteria; kingdom Bacillati; phylum Actinomycetota; class Actinomycetes; order Micrococcales; family Brevibacteriaceae; genus Brevibacterium; species Brevibacterium sp. SIMBA_078. The sequence goes on along the minus strand of NZ_JAWRYQ010000005.1, from coordinate 171,728 downwards.
AGCGGCTGTGCGTCAGCCGGCGTAGAGCGCGTCGATCTCGGCGGCGAAGTCCTTGTTGATGAGGTGGCGCTTGACCGACTGCTTGGCGGAGAGGTAGCCGTTCTCCTCGCTGAGTTCGATCGGCAGGATTGTGAACTTCTTGACCCCTTCGGCGCGTGAGACGGTCTTGTTCATCTGTTCGACGGCCTTGGCCACTTCGGCCTGGATCGCATCGTCCTCGGCGGCTTCGCGCAGATCCATCTGGGGCAGATCATGGTTCTTCAGCCAGCCCGGCAGCATCTCCGAATCGAGGAAGATCAGCGCCGAGACGAATTTGCGGTTCTCGCCGACGAGCACCGGCTGGCCGATGATCGGGTGGCGACGCAGCACGTCCTCGAGCGGAGCCGGGGCGACGTTCTTGCCGCTGGAGGTCACGATGATCTCCTTCTTGCGGCCGTTGATCGTGAGGTAGCCGTCGTCATCGAGGGAGCCGAGGTCACCGGTGCCGAACCAGCCGTCGTGGAACTCCTTGGCCGTGGCCTCCGGATTGTTCCAGTACTCGCGGAAGACCGGCACGCCCTTGGCCAGGATCTCACCGTCGGGAGCGATCGCCACCGAGGCGCCCGGCAGCGGCACGCCCACGGTTCCGATCTTCGACTTCTCCGGAATGTTGACGGTGATCGGGGCCGTGGTCTCGGTGAGTCCGTAGCCTTCGAGGACGATGATTCCCAGTCCGCGGAAGAAGTGTCCGAGGTGCGAGCCGAGTGCGCCGCCGCCGGAGACCGCATGGGTGACGTTGTCGCCCATGACTGCGCGCAGCTTCGAATAGACGAGCTTGTCGAACAGGGCATGTTGGAGCTTGAGGCCGGTCGGCACCTTGCCGGTGTCGAGTGCCTTCGAATAGGCGACGGCGACCTGCTCGGCGCGGCGGAAGATCTTCTCCTTGCCGCCTGCCTGAGCGGTCGCCAGCGCGGAATTGAAGACCTTCTCGAAGACTCGGGGCACACCGAGGATGAACGAGGGACGGAAGCTGCCCATGGCGTCGGTGAGCTTCGTCAGATCGGATTGGTGGGCCAGCAGAGCGCCGTTGCTGATGGCCAGGACCTCGATGAATCGGGCGAAGACGTGAGCCTGCGGCAGGAACAGCAGGCAGCGCATATTCGTGTCGAGAACGCTGGGGATCTGGTGGCGAGCGGCTTGGGCGGTCTGCACGAAGTTCGCGTGGGTGAGCACACAGCCCTTGGGCTTTCCGGTGGTGCCGGAGGTGTAGATGATCGTCGCCACGGAATCGGAGCCGACCTGTGAGCGAGCGGCTTCGAGCTCTTCATCGGTGACGGCCTTGCCGGCTTCGGTGAGATCGGCGAAAGCGCCTTCGTCCCAGACCCGCAGGGCCGGCTCTTCCCGTCCGGCGGTCTCGGCCGCCGCCCGCACCCGATCGGCATGCTCGCGTGATGCGACGAGCCCACGAGTGACATCGGCGTCGGTGAGCATCCAGCTGAGCTGGCTCCCCGAAGAGGTGTCGTAGAACGGCACGGAGATTCCGCCGGCGTACCAGATGGCATAGTCGCTGAGCGTCCACTCATACGAGGTGGGGCCGAAGATCGCGATCCGGTCACCGACTCCCACGCCCAAGGCGATGAGCCCCTTCGCGGCCGCCTTGACCTCTGCGAGGAATTCGGCCGCGGTCAGTTCGTTCCAACCGTCTCCGTCGGGCTTGGCGACCAGAGGGCGGCTGGGGTTATCAGCGACTGTGCTGAGGAAGATATCGGTGGTCGACGAGGCGGTATCGACCTCGAAACCGACGACGGGTGTTGACGACTGCGGCATGGTCGTTGAGCTCATGACTCTCCTTCGAGGACGTAAGTTACTGCTCGGTTATCTTACAGTTCGGCCGGGTCTCAGTGAAATCGATCACGTTTGCCGAGATAACCGGCGTCCGCTGACCTGTGAGCAGTCTAACCAAGTCGAATCAAGGGGCGTTCAGAGTACGATGGTCAGAACCCGCTCACGTCTGTTCAGCGAAGGAAGGTAATGACGACGAACCCTGAGGAGACCGGTTTCCGCTATGACGCGGCGCTGGCCGAGAAGATCGAGAAGTCGTGGCAGCGCACTTGGGAGGAATCGGGCACGTTCCACACCCCGAACCCCACCGGAGACCTCGGCGAGCTTGACTCCCAGGATGCTTCGTCGCCCTACGGTCCGCCGGCCGACCTCAGCGAGCGCGAGTCCCTGTACATCATGGACATGTTCCCGTACCCCTCCGGTGTGGGACTGCACGTCGGCCACCCGCTGGGCTACCTCGGCACCGACGTCTACGGCCGCTATCAGCGGATGCGCGGACACAATGTCATGCACGCCCTGTCCTACGACGCCTTCGGACTGCCCGCCGATCTCTACGCGGTGCAGACCGGTCAGCACCCGCGCATCACCACCGATGCCAACATCGCGAACATGACCGAGCAGCTGCGTCGCCTGGGGCTGGCCCATGACGTGCGCCGTCGCTTCGCCACGACAGACGACGAATTCGTCAGATGGACGCAGTGGATCTTCCTGCAGATCTTCAACTCCTGGTACGACACCGAGGCGACCACCCCCGATGGTGAAGCCAAGGGCGCGGCTCGTCCGATCGACACGCTCATCGAGCAGTTCGCCTCGGGTGCGCGCCCCACACCCGACGGTCGCGCCTGGTCGGAGCTGAGCCCGGCGGAGCGCGAGAACGTCCTGCAGGGCTACCGCCTCGCCTACGTCTCCGAATCCCCGGTCAACTGGTGCCCCGGACTGGGCACCGTGCTGGCCAATGAAGAGGTCACCGCCGAGGGGCTGTCCGAGCGCGGAAACTACCCGGTATTCACCCGCCGTCTGCGCCAGTGGAACATGCGCATCACCGCCTACGCCGACCGCCTCATCGACGACCTTGACGTACTGGACTGGCCGCATGCGATCCATGCGATGCAGGTCAATTGGATCGGCCGGTCGAAGGGCGCCCTGCTGCGCCTGCCCATCGCCGGTGACGATGCGTCCGACATCGAGGTCTACACCACCCGCCCGGACACCCTGTTCGGCGCCACCTACCTCGTCCTCAGCCCCGAACACCCGCAGGTCGCCGACCTGACCGCTGAGTCCTGGGATGAGTCCACCCCCGAGTCCTGGCGCGGGGGAGAGGCAACCCCCGCCGAGGCGATCGCCGCCTACCAGCGCGCCGCTGCGGCCAAGACCGACGCCGACCGGCAGCAGAGCCGGGAGAAGACCGGCATCTTCACCGGCTCCTATGCGCTCAACCCGGCCACCGGGGCACAGGTTCCGATCTTCATCGCCGACTATGTGCTCATGGGCTACGGCACCGGAGCGATCATGGCCGTGCCGGCCGAAGACGCCCGTGACTGGGACTTCGCAAAGGTGTTTGGACTGCCCTATATCCGCACCGTGCAGCCTCCCGCCGACCACGACGAGGACGCGCCCTTCACCGGCACCGGCGTGATGATCAACTCGGCCAATGGCGAGATCGACATCAACGGCCTCGAGATCGACGCGGCGAAGGCCCGGGTGACCGAATGGCTGAAGGACAAGGGACTGGCCACCGAGTCCACCCAGTACCGCCTGCGCGACTGGCTGTTCTCGCGCCAGCGATACTGGGGCGAACCGTTCCCGATCGTCTACGACGAGAACGGAACCCCGATCGCTCTGCCTGACGAGATGCTACCCGTCCAGCTGCCCGAAGTCGACGATTTCGCACCGCGGACCTACGCGCCCGACGATGCCGACAGCCGTCCCGAACCGGCGCTGAGCCGGAACCAGGAATGGACGAGCATCGAACTCGACCTCGGCGACGGTCCGAAGACCTACCAGCGTGAGACGAACACGATGCCCAACTGGGCCGGATCCTCGTGGTACCAGCTGCGCTACGCGGACCCGCACAACGACGACCGCCTCGTCGACCCCGCCAACGAGAAGTACTGGCTGGGACCGCGGGCCTCGAAGCCGCGCGGCGGCGCCGACCTCTACGTCGGCGGGCAGGAGCACGCTGTGCTCCACCTGCTCTATGCCCGCTTCTGGCACAAGATCCTCTTCGACCTCGGGCACATCTCCTCGTCCGAGCCGTTCCACCGCTTAGTCAACCAGGGATACATCCAGGCCTATGCGTACACCGATTCCCGCGGTGTCTACGTCCCCGCCGCCGAGGTGGAGGAGAGGACCGAATCGAACGGTGAGCTGACGTTCTGGTACGACGGCGAACAGGTCAATCGGGAGTACGGAAAGATCGGCAAATCGCTGAAGAACTCCGTCATGCCCGACGAGATGTACGACGCCTTCGGTGCCGACACCTTCCGCGTCTATGAGATGTCGATGGGCCCGCTGGAGCAGGACCGTCCCTGGGACACCCGCGCCGTCGTCGGCGCACAGCGGTTCCTGCAGCGCGTGTGGCGACTCTTCGTCGACGAGACCACCGGCGAGTCCGTGGTCGCAGTCGGTGAGGCCGACGCCGAATCGCTCAAGGTCCTCCACCAGGTCATCGACGGCGTGCGCGAAGACATGGACCATCTGCGGTTCAACACCGCGATCTCCAAGCTCATCGTGCTCACCAACCATGCCACCAAACAGGGCGGTGCGACCCGGGACGTCCTCGAACCGCTGACGATCATGCTCGCGCCCTTCGCCCCGCACCTGGCCGAAGAGCTGTGGTCACGTCTCGGACACGAGTCGACGGTCACCTATGCGGCCTTCCCCGAGGCGGACCCGAAGCACCTCGTCGCCGAGACCGTGACCTGCGTGGTCCAGGTCAAAGGCAAGGTGCGCGCACGACTCGAGGTGGCCCCGGACATCTCCGCAGAAGAGCTCGAGAAGCTGGCGCTCGAATCGCCGAACGCCGTCAAGGCCCTCGGTGGCGCCGGAGTTCGCAAGGTGATCGTGCGAGCCCCCAAGCTCGTCAACATCGTCCCCGACGCCTGAGCCCCGGCCGATACTTCGCCGTAACACGGCATCTGGGAGACTGCATGAGTGCGGGCGCCGGACGGCGGCGCTTCGTCCCCGACTACGACTGGTGAGAGCATGACGAACAACAGAGTTCAAGACGAGATCCGGCACGCCCTCGGCGTACGACCGCAGATCGACCCGGCGACGGAGATCGCCCGCCGTGTCGAGTTCCTTGTCGACTATGTGCTCACCACCGGAGCCAGAGGTCTCGTGCTCGGCATCAGCGGCGGGCAGGACTCCACACTGGCCGGCAGGCTCTGCCAGCTGGCGGTGGAGGACCTGCGCCGCCGCGGGGCCGATGCCGAGTTCTGGGCCGTGCGCCTGCCTCACCATGTGCAGACCGATGAGGCCGATGCCCAGAATGCTCTGTCGTTCATCGCCGCCGATCATGAGCTGGCGATCAACATCGGCGCCGCCACGGATGCGGCCGCCGAGGAGTACGAGAAGGCCACCGGAGAGATGATCACCGATTTCGGCAAGGGCAACGTCAAGGCCCGGATGCGGATGATCGCGCAGTTCGAGCTGGCAGGGGAGAAGAAGGCGCTCGTCGTCGGCACGGACCACGCCGCCGAGGCGGTCACCGGGTTCTTCACAAAGTTCGGCGACGGCGCGGCCGACGTCATCCCCCTGGCAGGTCTGAACAAACGGCAGGGACGGGAACTGCTGCGCCACCTCGGCGCTCCCGAACATCTCATCGTCAAGGTCCCCACCGCGGATCTGCTCGATGACGAACCCGGGCAGACGGACGAATCGTCGCTGGGTCTGACCTATGACCAGATCGATGACTTCCTCGAGGGGAAGGCGATCGAGCCCGCGGCCGCCTCGGCGCTCATCGAGAAGTACCGCCGCTCAGAGCATAAACGCCGCACACCTGTGGCTCCGGTCGATTCCTGGTGGATCCGGCACTGAGCCTCAGTCGTTGAACGGCGGCGTGCCTGAGACGAGTCCGAGTTCGAGGGCCGTCTGGTTGAACTCCCACCGGGAGGAGACGAGGTCGTCGCTGAGGCGTTCGCCCCGGCTCTGAGCCTCGGTGTAGCCGCGCCAGCCGTCCTTGCGGGCATCGCCGGGACGGATCTCACGGGTGCCGGCATCATCGGGGGAGACCTGGGTCTCCTCCTTCACCCAGATCGACAGGCCCTCGGCTGCCCGATAGAGGTTCATGAACGCGGTGTGCGAACGCGGGTTGTCGAAGCTGACCTTCTTGAACTCGGCACAGAAGGTGGTGAGCGGCTCGAGTTCGTCGACGGCGACGGTGGCGAAGGTCGCATCGAGTCGCAGGGACTGGACGAGGCCCGACGAATCCGGGATGAGCTCGAGGATGCGACGGGCGCGACGCTCATCGGGAAGCAGCTCGACCGTGTCCTCCACCGGGGTCAGTCCGAGAGTGTCCATCCGACCGCGCTCGACGCTGAGCTGCTGGCGCAGTGCGTCGATCTGCTGTTGGGCTCGTCGCCATTCGCCGTGGAACATCAGCAGCGCGGCGATCACGCCGAGGCACAGCACGAGTCCGATGATCCAGGCCGCAGAGTGCAGCCCGGGGATGGCGAAGGCGATGATGCCGAGCACGGTGAGCACCGCAAACGTCACGGCCGCCGGTGAGTTGGTGAGGAAATCAAGGAAACGCTTCACAATTCCAAGCCTACTGTTTCAACCTCCACATATCGTGCAACCGGGTGGCATATAGTGTGGTCGAAAACGCATGCCAATACCCAGGAGAGCTCGGTTTGAAGATTTCAGTCATCGGTTGCGGATATCTGGGCGCGGTCCATGCGGCGGCCATGGCGTCTCTGGGCCATGATGTCACGGGAGTCGATGTCGACACGGAGAAGGTCGAGGCCCTGACTTCCGGTCGTCCGCCCTTCTACGAACCGGGACTGAGTGAACTCCTCGTGAAGGCTCAGGAGCGCGGAAAACTCGAATTCACCACCGATGTCTCCCGCGCCGCCGACGCCGCCGTGCACTTCGTATGCGTAGGCACTCCGCAGAAGCCCGGTGAGTTCGCCGCCGATGTCACCTATGTCGATGCGGCCGTGGAATCGCTGCACCCGCACCTGACTGCGACGTCGGTGGTTGTGGGAAAGTCGACCGTTCCCGTAGGCACCGCCGAGCGACTGGCCGGAAACATCGCCGACACCGGCGCCGCCATGATGTGGAACCCGGAATTCCTGCGAGAGGGCCATGCCGTCGAGGACACCCTCCACCCGAATCGTCTCGTCTACGGAGTCGCCGACGGCGAACCCGGGCAGGCCGCGGCCACAACCCTCGACGAGGTCTACGCCTCGATCCTCGCCGACGACACTCCTCGGATGATCACCGACTTCGCGACCGCCGAGCTGGTCAAGACCGCGGCGAACTCGTTCCTCGCCACGAAGATCTCATTCATTAATGCCATGGCCGAACTCTGTGAAGCATCGGGAGCCGATGTCACCCAGCTCGCCGACGCGATCGGCATGGATGACCGGATCGGCCGCAAATTCCTCAACGCCGGGCTCGGCTTCGGCGGCGGATGCCTGCCCAAGGACATCCGCGCCTTCATGGCCAGGGCCGGGGAACTCGGCGCCGATCAGGCGGTGGCGTTCCTCAAGGAGATCGACTCGATCAACATGCGCCGTCGTGTGCGGATGGTCGACATCGCCCGCGATGCCCTGGGCGGGTCGTTCATCGGCAAGAAGATCACCATCCTCGGTGCCGCGTTCAAGCCCGACAGCGACGACGTCCGCGACTCGCCGGCCCTGGCCGTGGCCAGACTCATCGCCACCCAGGGCGGGCTGGTCACCGTCACCGATCCGCAGGCGATCGGCAATGCGCAGAAGTCGTTCCCCGAACTCGACTACGTCGCCGACACCGCCGTGGCGATCACCGGGGCGCAAGCCGTGCTGCTGCTGACGGAATGGCGCGAATACCGCGACCTCGACCCGGCGGCGACCGCCGAACTCGTGAGTGGGAAGGTGCTCGTCGACGGCCGCAATGTGCTCACTCCCGAACTGTGGCGGGCAGCGGGCTGGACGTATCGGGCTTTGGGCCGTCCATGAGGATCGGACTGGTCACCGACTCCACGGCGCAGCTCTCCGCTGACGAACGCGAAGAGCTCAGCGAGGCCACCGGCGGTCTCTTCGCCGTGGTGCCGCTGACCGTGCTCATCGGCGGTGTCGCCTTCGCCGACGGTGAGGTCGATGCCGGGCACCTGTGCGCGACGATGACCGACGGAGTCGAGGTCACCACGTCCATGGCCACCCCGGCTCAGTTCGCCGACGCCTATGCACGGCTGCGCGAGGACGGTGCCGAAGCCATCATCGTCGTGACCATGTCCGCGGAGCTCTCGGGCACCCGCGATTCCGCGGTCAATGCCGCCGAAGCCGAGGACATCCTCATCGATGTCGTCGACTCGAGGACCACCTCGGCGGGATTGGCTGGGGCACTGTCCGTGGCGGTAGCCGGGATCAGGCAGGGACTCGACGCCGAATCGATTGCCGGAACCATCGCCGACTGGTGCGCGGCGGAGACCCGCTCCGTGTTCGCCCCCGGCAGCCTCGAACACCTGCTCCGAGGCGGCCGGATCGGCGCCGCGTCCTCCTTGCTCGGCAGGGCTCTCCAGATCGTCCCCGTGCTCGGTCTCAGCGCCGGAGTCGTCGTTCCGCTCGCCCGTGTACGCACTCGCACCAAAGCCCTGGAGAAGATCGTCGCCCTGGCCGCGCAGGCCGCCGCCGAGGTGGCCGATCCCGAGGACACCGTGCACGTCGAGGTCCAGAACGCCGAAGGGGAGATGGACACCGCGGATGCCGAACTGCTGAGCTCGCGGCTGCGCGAGCTCGGATTCGACTCCTCGTTCAGGACGCTGTCGACGATCATCACCGCGCATGTCGGACCCGGCACGGTCGGTGTGACCGTGCAGACCACGCCCTGACTCACACACTCATGCCTGGGGATGCTCGGGTGACTTGATCACCTCTGCCCTGTGGACGCAGATGCGCTGTCCACAGGCGACGATTCCGCCCTGGCCGCCGTGTGCCGGCGCTCCCTAACCTCGGACCATGGCTGTGTCTCCGGATGATCGTTTCGCCGGCCTCCTGGGCGCCAGTGCCGAGCGCGGCGGTTGGGTGCCGGGCGACGTCTACACCGCCGACACCGCCGGTGACGAAGAACCCGTCGAACCCCGTCGCGTGCGTCTGCCCGTGCTGGCGGCTCTCGGCATCGCCACGGTCGGAATCCTCGTCCTCGCCTTCCTCCTCTTCCGCCCCGCACCACAGCATTCGCCCGTGGGCAGCGGTGGCGATCCCAGCCAAGGTACGGAAGCCGGTCAGTCGCCTGGCGCGACCAGCGAGGGAGGTGAAATAGGCGAAACCGGTGAGGGGTCGGCCGAGGGAACAGCGGGAGCAGCCGCAGGACAGGAAGGAGCCGCCTCGGCGAAGTCGGCGAATGCGAACGGGGAAGTGATCGTCCATATCACCGGAGCGGTCAACGACCCCTCCGTGGTCACGCTGAAGGCGGGTGCGAGGGTCCAAGACGCTGTCGAAGCCGCCGGCGGGCTGAGCGCAGGAGCCGACAGTGAAGCGGTGAATCTGGCGCGCGTGGTCGCCGACGGTGAGCAGATCCACATCCCGGCAGAAGGAGAGGAACCGGCAGCCGACGTCGATGGTGCCGAGGCGAACGGGACCGGTCAGGACGGAACCGGTTCGGACGGAAGTGGGGGAGCGGGCGCGGGTGGAGACGCCGGTTCGCCGGGAACCGCCGATTCATCCGCCGCGGCGAGTGGTGGGGCACCCGGCCAGGCGGGGAAGGTCGATCTCAACACCGCCGACGCCACCACCCTGGAGACGCTGCCCGGGGTCGGACCCGTCACCGCCGAGGCGATCATCAGCCACCGCAGCCAGCAGCCGTTCGCGAGCGTCGAGGATCTGCTGCTCGTCAAAGGCATCGGGCCGAAGACCTTCGAAAGCCTCAAAGACCTTGTCACCGTCGGCTGACCCGGTCCCCGCAGCCGTACGCACACGGCTGCGAACGTGGCGATCTCGGCAGCAGGCGTGGGAGCGCAGACTCATTGCCCTGCGAAAAAGGTGCGGGTCCGTGGTCGCTTGGGTACGGGAGCGGGCGGCGCTGTGGCCGGGTTCCGTCCGCCTCCTCTGCTGTGCCGCCGGCCTCTGGGCCAGCGCACTCCTGTCACCGGAGCCGTGGGTGCTCTTCGGCGTTCCCGTGCTCGGACTCCTCGGTATCGTGATCCTGCGACGGCACCACCACCTCGGTGTCGGTGTCCTCGTCTTCACCTGTCTGCTGACGATCCAGATCACCGCCCTGGCTGCCGCTCACGGACCGGACGATGAGGTCGAGACCACGGGGCTCGTCGTCGGCCACAGTGAGCCCGGAGCGTCCGGCTGGACGCGACTGACCCTGCTCACCCCCACCGGATTCACCCACGTGCTCAGTCCTGAGACCGCCGTCGACGGAGCGACCGTGCGGATGCGCACTCAGCGCCTCGACGACATCCGCTCGACTGAGGCGGAACCACAGGTGCTCGAAGAACCGAACCGACTGTGGCAGTGGCGTGAGAGGCTGCGCACCGAACTCCGCGTCGATTCTCTCGCCGCTGGCAATGACGGAGGACGGCTTCTGCCCGGACTCGTGGTCGGTGACACCTCGCCTCAGGACGACCGGATGGTCGACGATATGCGGGTCGTCTCCCTCACCCACGTCTCGGCCGTATCGGGCAGCAACGTCACGATCGTCAGCCTCGGTGCCGGACTGCTCGCCGGAGCCTGCCGAGCCGGCCCACGGCTGCGCGTGAGCATCGGTGTGCTCACCTGCCTCGGCTACGTCTTCATCGTCGGATTCGAACCCAGCGCCATCCGCGCGGCCGGAATGGCGATCGCCGCGGCACTCGTCTTCCTGCGCGGCGGCGGGATCTCCCCGGTCGCGGTCATGTGCTCGACGGCGAGCCTGCTGCTCGCGTTCGTGCCGGTGTTGGCCACCTCGGTGGGGTTCGTCCTGTCCGTGGTCTCCACGGCTGCGATCATGTTCGTCGTCCCGGTCCTGCTGCGCCGTCTCGCCGTGCACCTGCCGCTGGCGCCCACGGTGCTCGTGACCGCGCTCATCGTGCCCTTCGTCGCCCAGCTTGCGTGCACCCCGGTGCTCGTGGCGATCGACCCGCGCATCGGTCTGTGGTCGGTGGCTGCCAACGCCGCGGCCGCACCGGCGGTCATGCCGGCGACGGTGGCAGGTTTCCTCAGCCTCGTGGCCACCGGCATCGCGACGGCAGGTGTGCCCGGAGCCGACTTCGTCTCGGCCCTGCTGGCGTGGATCGGGTCCTTCCCGGCCTGGTGGATCGTCCTCGTCGCCCGAGTCTGCGCCGCGCTGCCGGGAGCGGCGCTGGACTGGCCGGTGCCGCCGGTCGGAACGCTGCTGGCGCTCGGTCTGCTCGGCCTCGCAGTGGCCGGGACGTGGATGCTCGTCCGTCGTCGCCTCTGGGGTCTGCCCGTCCTCGTTCTGTGCTGCCTGCTCACCGCCGCCGTCATCGTTTCGGTGAGGTCGAAGCCGCCGGCCGGGGAATGGTTGGTTCTCGTCTGCGATGTCGGTCAGGGGTCCGCCGCGGTGATCAACCTCGGTGAGGGTCGGGGCCTCGTCGTCGACACGGGGCGCGAGCCAAAACCCATCGACACCTGCCTCGACGAATCCGGGATCGAGGAATTCGATCTGCTCATCTCCCACTTCGACGCCGACCATTTCGCCGGCTATGCGGGCACGACATGGGGGCGAAAGGCCGACCGGCTGTTCGTCTCCGCGAACGTCGCGACTTCGCCCGAGGCCCGGCGCGTGATCGCTGACACCGGCGCCGAGGCGGTCCCCACCCACCGCGGCGAGACGCTGACCTTTGAGACGGCGAGTCTGGAGGTGCTGTGGCCGCCCCTGCGCTCGGTCCCTGCGGCAGAGGACGAGGAGCTGCGCAACGAAGACTCCCTGGTGGTGCGGGTCGCACAGAAGGGGCTGAGCACTCTGCTGCCCGGCGACGTCGGAGCCGAGGAGCAGTACGTGCTCGCCCAACAGGTGCAGCCGGTGGATGTGCTCGTCGCACCGCACCACGGTTCCTCCGATCTGGCACCCGAGTTCTTCACGGCCGCGGCTCCCGGGCTCGGCATCGTCTCGGTGGGGGAGAACAGCTACGGGCATCCGAGTGAGAAGTCGCTGCGCTCCTTCGGTCCCGTGCCAGTGCTGCGCACCGATCACTGCGGTTCGGTTGCGCTCTACGCGCAGAGTCGATTCAGCACGGGTCACAGGTGTCCGGAGGACAAGGGATGAGGTGGCGGGTGCCGGTCCGCCATGCCGGCCATGTCGGGCCGCCGCGATAGGCTGGGGCCATGGCAGTGAAGAAGACCCTGATCCCGTGGAGCTCGGCGAAACCGGCCCCTGTCGTCATGATCTCCGGTGGCGAATCGGTGCTCGTGCGCATGGCCAAGGACCGCATCGTGTCGGCCGCACGGAAACAGGATCCCGAAGAGATCGAATTCGACGCTGCCGGGTACCAGGCCGGCGAGTTGGCGATGGCGGCTTCACCGTCTCTGTTCTCGTCCTCGAAGCTCATCGTCGTCGATGCGGTCGAAAAGTGCTCGGAGGACTTCCTGAGTGACGCTTTGGCCTATCTGGACGCTCCGAACGATGACGCCGTCGTCGTGCTGCTGCACGCCGGCGGCAATCGGGGAGCGAAGCTCATCAAGAAACTCGATTCCGCCGGTTATCCCCGCATCGACGCGGCGGTGCTGAAGAACGAAAGCGATCGGGCGAAGTTCGCGCAGACTCGGTTCAAGGCCGCGAAGCGGCGCATCGACGAAGCGGGAATGGCCGCGCTCATGTCGGCGCTGGGCTCCGACCTCGCCGAACTCAATGCCGGAGTCGACCAGCTCATCGAAGACACCGAGGGCACGATCACCGCCGAGGTCGTCGACCAGTACTACGGCGGCCGTGTCGAAGCCACGGGCTTCAAGGTCGCCGATGCGGCAGTGGCCGGAGACGCGAAGAACGCACTCAGCCTGCTCAGGCATGCCCTGTCGACGGGGTCCGACCCGGTCCCGCTGGTAGCGGCAGTCGCGATGAAGCTGCGCGGCATGGCGAAGGTGCAGGGTTTCTCAGGCACCAGCGGCGAGCTGGCTTCCGAGTTGAAGATGGCTCCGTGGCAGGTCGATCGGGCCCGCCGTGAGGTGAGGCGGTGGAATGAGGTGGCGCTCGGCCAGTCGCTCATCGCCGCAGCCGAGGCCGATGCGGCTGTCAAGGGCGGGGGACGCGACCCCGTCTACGCCGTCGAATGGTTCGTCTCAGAAGTCGCCCGCCTAGCCAAAACCCGCTAATTACTACCTGACGGCGGCCCAGCAACCTCGCGCGAGGTTGCTGGGCCGCCGTCAGGTAGTAATAGGGGAAGAGAACGGGGTCCGAACCGTGTGGTTCGGACCCCGTGAAGCTATAGCCTCAGTCGTGCTCAGAGAGCGTTGATCTGCGTGGCCAGGCGCGACTTGCGGTTCGCAGCGTTGTTCTTGTGCAGAACACCCTTCGAAACAGCCTTGTCGAGCTTGCGGGCAGCCACAGCATAAGCCTGCTGTGCCTCTTCCTTGTTGCCGGCAGCAATGTTCTCGCGAACGACGCGGACGTAGGACCGAACCTCGGACCGAACAGCCTTATTGCGCTGACGAGCCTTCTCGTTGGTCTTGATCCGCTTGATCTGGGACTTGATATTAGCCAATTTCAACACTCTTTCGTGTTAGTGGTACATGGTCGTGAGGGCGCATCGAACCGACATGATCATCTCCGCGGGGAAACACATCGACGACATCGAATCCGACGGCGTCTTCACCCGACCTCGGCGAGACACACGCCTTGATGAAGACACAATCACCTATGATACAGGCTCGAGTCCCGGGCTGGAAATCCCTGCGCGCCCAGCAGCGCAGGGAAGATGACGGCTCCGCTCGGCAGGTCTGCCGGGTCTCAGTCGGAGATGTGCTCGGCCACCCGGTCGAAGACGTCGCGGGGCATGATCGCGCCTTCCCTGCGGATCGAATCGGGATCGAGCCGGATGATGCGATCGAGGCGGAGCTCCGAGGGCCGACCCTGCGAATCCCAGTCCCCGGTGCCGATGTTCATCCACTTCGCGTGCCGATCCTCTCGGACCTCGCCGACGCCGCCCGGGATGTGATCCTGGCTGGTGAGCATGAGCGCGAGCACCCATCTGCCGTCACGTCCGACGACGAGAGACGGTCGATCCTTGCCCTGCGAGTAGTCCTCCTCGAAGGGGACCCACCCCCAGACGACTTCGCCCGGATCGGCGTCGCCGTCGAGGTCGGGGGAGTAGCTGACCGTGATGGAGCCCCTGTAATCGCCGGGATACGCGCCGGATCCGCCCTGGCCGCCCGAGGCGGAACGATCGGCAGAACCCGCCGAGGCGGCACCTCCACCGCCGGACCGTGCAGGATTCGGCCGGCGGGCATCCGTCGGCTGCGATGCGCCTCCGGAGTTCTTCTTCGACTGCGATTGACGCAGGTAGCGCAGCCCTTCGCGGACACCGATTCTCGCGGCCCGATTGACCAGTGATTTCCAATTCATATGTCCAGCCTAAACGAGCCGGCTGTCACAAGCTGCAGAGATCCGTGTGCCGACCCGGTCAAGCGCACGAGCCGTCGTGGTCCGGCGAACGAGCCGTCACGGTCACGAGAATTCGAGGACCGCCTCGACGGGGAAATGGTCGGAAGGGTACTTCCCGTCGACCTCGAACGTGTCGATGCGCGTGGACAGTGTGCGCAGGCCCGGGGTCGTGAGGATCCAGTCGATGCGCGGCTCGCCGGCCTTCGGACCCTTGTAGCGGTGGAAGGTGCCGATGTCCTCACCGGGGACCTCGGCGGCGGTGTCGGTGAGGCCGAGCTCGGTGCAGAAGAAGTCGTAGACCGGGGAGCCGGTGGCGACATTGAAGTCACCGGTGACCACGCAGGGATGGGTCGCCTCGGCGATGGTCTCGGCCATGATCCGACCGGACTCGAGACGGGCGCGCTCGGACTTGTGATCGAGGTGGGTGTTGAGCACACGCAGACTCCGGTCGGATTCGAGGTCACAGACATCGACCGTCGTCAGTGTGCGCGCATGCGAGACTCCCCACGATTCCGAGGCCACGGTGTCGGGCTGTTCGGACAGCCAGCTGATGTCCACGGCTTCCACGTCGAAGCGCTTCGAATCGAGGATCACGGCTGTGAACTCGCCGGAGTTGCCGCCGGAGTGGCCCTCTCCGAGCCAGATGTACTCCTCGGGCAGCAGGCTGATGAGCGTCTCGAGCTGGTCGAGTTCGCCCTCCTGGGTGCCGATGAGGTGCGGACGTGCGCGCCGGATGAGTTCGGCGGCGATCGGCAGCCGCTCGGCCACCGGATGACCGTCCATCGCGGGATAGCGGAGGTTGAAGCTCATGACCCGGAATTCGCTCATGACTCCATCTTCCCCGATCGGCACTCCTCGGTGGGGGCGAATCGCGAAAGACACGGACGATCACGACGTGCATGTCCGTGGATTCCAGGTCCGCGCGCAAGTCATGAAACAATGGGGGATCCGGTCTGTCTGGGGACCTGGTCTGTCAAAGAAAGGGCGTTCATGTCACCTCAGGTGAATAAGGAAGCTGCAAAGCGGATCTCACCGTCTGCCACCTCACCCGAGCTGATTCGCAATTTCTGCATCATCGCTCATATCGACCACGGCAAGTCGACCCTGGCCGATCGCATGCTCCAGATGACCGGCGTCGTCGAGAACCGCGATATGCGCGCCCAGTACCTCGACCGGATGGACATCGAACGCGAACGCGGAATCACCATCAAATCCCAGGCCGTGCGCATGCCGTGGGAACACGAGGACACCCCGTATGCGCTCAACATGATCGACACTCCCGGGCACGTCGACTTCAGCTACGAGGTCTCGCGGTCCCTGGCCGCCTGTGAAGGTGCGCTGCTGCTCGTCGACTCCGCTCAGGGCATCGAAGCTCAGACGCTTGCCAACCTGTACCTGGCCATGGAGAACGATCTGACGATCATTCCCGTGCTCAACAAGATCGACCTGCCGGCCGCACAGCCGGAGAAGTACGCGGAAGAGCTCGCCAACCTCATCGGCTGCGAACCTGAGGACTGCCTGCTCGTGTCCGGCAAGACCGGCGAAGGCGTCGAGGAGGTCCTCGACCGCATCATCACCGATATCCCCGCGCCCGTCGGCGATGCCGAGGCCCCGGCCCGCGCGATGATCTTCGACTCCGTCTACGACACCTACCGCGGCGTGGTCACCTATGTCCGTGTCATCGACGGCTCTCTGTCCCCGCGCGAGAAGATCGAGATGATGTCGACCGGCACCACCCATGAGCTGCTGGAGATCGGCGCTTCCATGCCCGAGCCCAAGGCGACGAAGGGACTGGGCGTCGGCGAGGTCGGCTACCTCATCACCGGTGTCAAGGATGTGCGCCTGTCGAAGGTCGGCGACACCGTCACCGCCGCTGCGGGACCCGCGACGGAGGCCCTCGGCGGCTACCGCGAGCCCAAACCGATGGTGTTCTCCGGACTCTTCCCGATCGACGGGTCCGACTACCCGGTGCTGCGCGATGCGCTGGACAAACTCAAACTCAACGACGCCTCTCTCGCCTACGAACCCGAGACCTCGACGGCTCTGGGCTTCGGCTTCCGCTGCGGATTCCTCGGTCTCCTCCATCTCGAAGTGCTGCGCGACCGCCTGGAACGGGAGTTCGATCTCGACCTCATCTCCACCGCCCCGTCCGTGATCTACGACGTGACCATGGAAGACGGTTCGGAGACCGTGGTGACGAACCCGAGCGAATACCCGACGGGCAAGATCAAGGAAGTCCGGGAACCGATGGTGCAGGCGACCATCCTCACCCCCAGCGACTACATCGGCGCGGTCATGGAACTGTGCCAGGATCGCCGAGGCAAACTCCAGGGCATGGACTACCTGTCCTCGGATCGTGTGGAGATCCGCTACCGTCTGCCGTTGGCGGAGATCGTCTTCGACTTCTTCGACCAGCTGAAGTCCCGGACCAAGGGCTACGCCTCCCTCGACTATTCCGACGACGGGCAGGACGCCTCCGACCTCGTCAAAGTCGACATCCTGCTGCACGGCGACCAGGTCGACGCATTCTCCGCGATCGTCCACCGCGACAACGCCTACTCCTACGGTGTGGCGATGGCCGGGAAGCTGCGCAAGCTCATCCCGCGTCAGCAGTTCGAGGTGCCCATCCAGGCGGCCATCGGCTCACGCATCATCGCCCGCGAGACGATCCGCGCCATCCGCAAGGACGTGCTTTCGAAGTGCTACGGCGGCGACATCAGCCGTAAGCGCAAACTGCTCGAGAAGCAGAAGGAAGGCAAGAAGCGGATGAAGATGGTCGGCACCGTCGAGGTTCCGCAGGAGGCGTTCATCGCGGCCCTGTCCTCCGACGAGCCGGAGACGAAGGACAGCAAGAAGTAAGTGCCCGCACAACCGACCGGTGAGGTCCCTCCGCGCGACGGTTCGCTGCCGACATCGGTGGGGATCGGGGCTGCCGAGCGGGGGCTGAGCCTCTACATCCACGTCCCGTACTGCCGGGTCCGCTGCGGCTACTGCGATTTCAACACCTATACCGCCGACGACCTCGGCCCGGGCGCGTCCCGGGAGGACTACCGCAGCAATCTCGCCCGTGAGCTCGATCTGTCCGTGTCCACCCTCGCCGAGGCAGGGGCCGGCGATCGTGAGATCTCGACGATCTTCTTCGGCGGAGGCACCCCGACCTTGCTCGCAGCGGATGTGCTCGCCGGGGTGATGGACGATGTCCGCGCCCGCTTCCGCCTGGCCGAGAATGTCGAAGTCACCACCGAAGCCAACCCCGACACCTTGGATCCCGCCTACATCGCGACCCTTGCCGGAGCCGGTTTCAACCGCATCTCCATGGGCATGCAGTCGGCCGTGCCGCACGTGCTCGCGACCTTGGACCGCACCCACGATCCGGAGAAGATCCCCGAGGTGGCCCGCTGGGTCAAGGACGCCGGTCTCGAACTCAGCCTCGACCTCATCTACGGCACTCCGGGGGAGTCGATCGACGATTGGCGTCGCTCTCTCGACGTGGCCCTGTCCAACGAGGTCGATCATATCTCGGCATATTCCCTCATCGTCGAACCGGGAACGAAGATGGGCGTGATGGTCCGCCGCGGCGAACTGCCGATGCCCGATGAGGACGACTTGGCCGACAAATACGAGATCGCCGATGCCGCGATCTCCGCCGCCGGTCTGCACTGGTACGAAGTGAGCAACTGGTCGGCCGGTCCCGAGACCCGCTGTGAGCACAATATGGCCTATTGGCGCAATGCCGACTGGTGGGGGTTCGGGCCCGGAGCTCACTCACATGTCGGAGGCGTGCGGTTCTGGAATGCCAAACACCCCCGGGCCTGGGCCGATCGGCTGTTGGCGGGGGAGTCCCCGTCGATCGGTCGTGAGGTCCTCGACGTTCAGACCCGGGAGATCGAACGGATCATGCTGGCGGCCAGGATCGACCGTGAGCTGCGCCTGGATTCTCTGGCTCCAGGCAGCGAACAGGCGATCAGCACCTTCGTCCGGCAGGGGCTTCTCGACGCCGATGGCGCCGCAGCCGGCTGGTTCCAGCCGACTCTGCAGGGACGTCTCATGGCCGACTATATGGTGCGCATCCTCACCGAATACGTGTGAGCCGACGTCCGTTCGAGTCTTTCGTACTAGGCAATACACCGGTAGTGTCAAGGTAAGTGGTGTTGCCTGTGCGGATGCGGAGGAGGAGTTCGTCGATGAATTCTCCTGGCCGAAATGAGATCGGAAGGCCCCGGCAGCCATCCCCACCACATCACGCTCCATTGGGAAATCGCGCAGCGAATGAACAGAGATTCGCAGCTGCGGCAGCGGCGCGCGAAGCTATGAAAGCCGGGAGGATACCGGTGGTTCCCGCCGCCGAGCCTGCGATCGTGCGTCGCCCGTGGGAGGTCGTCGTCGCGGCTGTTCTCGGGGCAGTGGCTCCGATCTTCGTTCTTCTCGCGCTGATTGTTGCGGCATTCACCGGTGGTCGGGTTCTACGGGTGCTCGGGTGGGTCCTGCACGGGGTCGGTGATTCGACCGAAGTATCAGGCGTCTCGGTCGCCGGTGACGTCTCTGATTTCCTTGCTCAGGTCATCCTCGTCGTCGGAGCGGTGGCCGGCTTGGTCGTGATGGTCGGCTTCGCCGTCTACGCCTGGAGGATGTTCGTCGGAACGGGGCCAGCACGGTGGGTGGCGCTCGTGTGTCTGGCCATTGGGTTCTTCGTCATCACTCCGTTGAGTCCGCTGCTCATCAGCGGGTTCCTTCTTCTGGGCGCGTTGAGTGTGGTATTCGCATTCCTTCCGCGGTCTTCGGCGTGGTTTGCCGGGCGGAGACGGAACCGGGCCGTTCCCGAATTGTCGGGAACGGCCCGGAGGCGCTGACTGGTGATGAGGTGTTGACGTCGACTGCAGTCGAGATCATACCCACCGAATCACTTGATGAACTGGATGCTCATCGGAACCTTATAGACCTCGCCCTTGTTGGCGGCGACAGCGGCCAGGATCATGAATACCAGAGCAACGACCCAGATGACCAAGAAGAGGATCCCGCCGATGCCGAAGGTGATGACGGCGAGGATGTCGGCGATGATATAGGCGATGATGAGGGTCAGTTGGAAGTTCAGCGACTGACGGGCCTGTTCGCGGATGAAGGGCGACTCATCTTTCTTCACGAGGAAGACGATGAGCGGAACGATCCAGGCGGTGAAGATTGCGCCGACCTGTGTCCACATGGATGTGGAGCGTTCTGACGGGCTCGGCTGCCAGAGTCCCGCCGAACCCGGCCCGTAAGCCTGGGGCGGCAGCGCCTGAGAATTGAACGAGCCGGGATTCCCCGCCGAATTCATTCCGTATCCCTGTGGGCCACCGTAGGGCTGTTGGCTTCCGTGTCCGGGCTGACTGCCGCACGCCTGCTGCGAACCGTAGCCCGGCTGGGAACCATACTGCTGCTGAGGATTCTGCTGCTGAGATCCGTAGGCCGGATTCTGCTGCTGGGAGCCGTACCCGGGCTGGGGCTGCGAGCCATAGCCCGGCTGTGATCCCTGCTGAGGATTCTGCGGCTGAGAGCCGTGGGCCTGACCACTCTGCTGCGGCTGCGAACCCTGCTGTGGCTGCGAACCCTGCTGTGGCTGCTGGGTATACGGCTGTTGCGAGCCCGACTGCGGGGAATAGTTCGGAGGCATCGGCTGTGACTGTCCGTTGTTCGGCTGCTGCGGGTTGTCCGACATGAGAGTCCCTTCAGAGTGTGCGATCACTCCACACTAACCCAGTGAGTGTGGGCTGTCCCAGTGCAAGTGAGGTGACGGGGATGGTCACTTCACGAAGTTGATGGTGAGCGGGAACTTATAGCCCTCGCCCTTGTTCGCTGCGACGGCCGCGATGATGTAGAAGACGCAGTAGACGAGCGGGACGATGAACGCCGCATACATGATGATCATGCCGATCCCGAATGTCACCAGTGCCAGCATGAAACCGAGGAACATGAAGATCATGAAGGCACCGAAGGTGACGATCGTGTTCGTGATCATCGCATTGAGGCCCTGACGCGAATGCTCCCGGACGAACGGCGATTCGTCCTTCTTCACGAGGAACATGATGAGCGGCATGAAGCCGAAGATGAGCGAGCCGAGGTGGGTCCACATTGCCGTGGTCCGGTCGGGTTCGTGGGCCATCCAGAACTGCTCGGAGCCGGGTCCGTAGGCCTGCTCAGGCAGGGAGCGGGAGTCGAACATCGCCGGGTTGTGCATCTGCGGCATGCCGTAACCAGGCTGAGCTCCGTATCCAGGCTGTGCGCCGTAACCCGGCTGGCCCCCGGGGTTCGGCTGCGCCCCATATCCCGGCTGAGCGCCGTACGCTCGCTGCGAACCATACCCCGACTGCCCACCGGAACCCGGCTGACCGCTGTGCGTCTGCGGCTGCGAATACTGCTGGCCCTGCGGCGCGTAGGGCTGCTGCGAACCGGAGGCCTGAGAGTAGTTCGGCGGCATCGGCCGGCTGCCCGGCTGCTCGGGGTGATACGACATGGGGATCCTTTCGAAGAGTGCTTGCCATTCACCCTAACGGAGCGACGTGTCCCGAGGATGTCGGGAAAGCCTCACTCCTGTGACAGATTCGGCACACATCCCCCGCGCCGCACCACCGCCGACTCTCAGCCAACGGTGACGAAGTCGATGAGCTCCTCGACGCGCCCCGACAGAGTCGGTTCGACATCAGCAATGGTGCTCACCTTCCCGAGGATGCACACCCACCCGCGGGCAACGTCCCGATGGTCGGCGTGCGGCCATCCGATGCGACGCAGTATTCCCGTCTTCCAATCCTCACCGCGGGGGACGACCGGCCACTCGCGGATGCCGACGACATGGGGCTTCACCGCCTGCCAGATATCGACGTACGGGTGACCGATGATGTGGACGACATCGCGGTACCGCGGATCGGACCGGACCGCCTCGGCGATCTTCGATTCCTTCGTCCCGCTCACCAGATGGTCGGCGAGGACACCGACTCGATGGTCCCGATCCGGGCCGAAGGCCTCGAGCTTGTCCGCGACATCATCGAGACCGCCCAGGGGCTCGACGACGACGCCTTCGATGCGCAGGTCATCGCCCCAGATCTTCTCGACGAGTTCGGCGTCGTGCTTGCCCTCGACCCAGATCCGCGACCCACGTGCCACTCGAGCCTTCGCTCCGACCACGGCGCGAGACCCCGAGGCCGTCCGTCCGGGCTGCTGCGCCTTCTTCTTCGGCAGCTGCACATCGACGGGCTGCCCCTCGAGGAGGAAACCCGGTCCCAGGGGGAAGGCCCGAACCTTGCCGGCGCGATCCTCGAGCTTGACGACGACACCGGCCGTGGTCTTCTCCGCGCCGACGACAGCGCCGACATAGCCGCTCATCGCATCCTCGAGAACCATGCCCAGGCCGAGTTCGACCTGGCGGGACTTCTTCGGACGGTGCGACGACGGGGAGGAACCGGAGAGCACATCGGGGCCATAGCGATCAAAAGCATTCACGGGCACCCACCATAATCAAGGACGGTCCCGCAGGCGTGCAGACCCGCAGGCCACCCCAGAAATGAATTCCGGGAACGAGAGGCGTAGAATTGGCACTCAGACTCAGTGAGTGCCAAGAGCAGGCATGGGACCGCGATCGACCGGCGAGACGGAGAGGAGACCCGCGATGAACGACAGCAGACGAGCACAGGTGCTGCGCGCCATCGTCGAGGACTTCGTCGCCACCAACGAACCCGTGGGATCGAAGGCGATCGTCCAGCGCCACACCCTCGGAGTCTCTCCGGCCACGATCCGCAACGATATGGCCGCGCTCGAACAAGAGGGCTATATCGCCCAGCCCCACACCTCTGCCGGACGGATCCCCACCGACCTCGGCTACCGGATGTTCGTCGACCGGATCGATGAATTCAAACCGCTGACCACCGCCGAGCGGCGCGCAATCTTCCAACTCATCGACGGCGATGTCGACCTCGACGAGATGCTCGACCGCACCGTCCGCGTCCTCTCCGGCCTCACCCGACAGGTCGCGCTCATCCAGTACCCGACGGTGTCGCGGGCGCGCATCAAGCACATCGAGATCGTCGGACTCGGACCCGGGCGGATCCTCGTCGTCCTCATCACCGACGCCGGCCAGGTCGAGCAGAAGACCGTGATCACCCCGAGCCCGCTCGACGAAGACGCCGTCCGCGGACTGCGCGACCAGATCAACGCCGAATTCGCCGGACGCACACTCGCGCAGGTCTTCGGATCGGCCCACGCCGCCGAGGCGACCGCCACCGAATCGAGTGAGCCGGCCGCTCGTGACGACTCCGGACTCACACAGGTCAGGGCCGCCGTCGTCGACCTCGTCGCCGCGACGCGTGAAGAGCGCATCATCATGGCCGGCACCGCGAACCTCGCCCGCTCCGGAAGCGAATTCGGAGAGAAGATGGCTCCGATCCTCGAAGCCTTCGAAGAACAGGTGGTCCTGCTCAAGCTGCTCACCTCGATGGCCGAAGACCACGAGGAGATCAGTGTGCGCATCGGGCGTGAGAATACTCACGAATCATTCAGCTCGACTTCCGTCGTCGCCGCCGAATATGGTCATGACGCGGGTTCCTCGGCCAGACTGGCAGTGCTCGGCCCGACCCGAATGGACTATCCGACGACGATCTCGGCAGTCCGTGCCGTCGCCAAATACGTGTCCTCGATCCTCGATCGAGGGTAGGTCCCTTGATATCGACGAGGGACACCCGCAGACGGGCAGCGCAGAACCGGTGAGCACCGCGCAAGGGCGCAGCCACCACCACGAACAGAGAAGACCACTACGTCAGGGAGAGAGAAGTTTCTGTGGCCGATCACTATGAAACACTCGGAGTGTCCAAAGACGCTTCCGCGGCTGAGATCAAGTCGTCGTACCGGAAGCTGGCACGCAAGTACCACCCGGACGTCAATCCCGGTCACGAAGACGAATTCAAAGCCATCTCACTGGCCTACGACGTGCTCTCCGACCCGGAGAAGCGCCGCAACTACGATATGGGCGGCGGCGAGAACGGTCAGGGCTTCCCGGCCGGCGGCGGATTCGGCGGATTCGGCGACATCTTCGAGACCTTCTTCGGCGGTGGCGGCGGTCAGGCCGGAGGACCGATCCCGCGCACCCAGCGAGGCAAGGATGCCCTCGTCGGAGTCAATATCGACCTGAAGACCGCGGCCTTCGGCGGCACCGTCGACCTCGACGTCACCACTGCAGTCGTCTGCGACACCTGTTCGGGCGCGGGCACGCAGGAAGGCACGAAGATCGAGACCTGCTCGCTGTGCCACGGAGCCGGCAGCGTCCAGCGCATGACCCGGACCCTGCTGGGTCAGATGGTCACGAACCAGACCTGCAACTCCTGCCACGGCTTCGGCACCGTCATCCCGAACCCCTGCCTCAACTGCCAGGGCGACGGACGCGTGCGCAAACAGCGGACCATGAAGATCCGCATCCCCGCCGGTGTCTCCGACGGCACCCGGATCCAGCTTTCCAGCCAGGGCGAGGTCGGGCCCGGCGGCGGACCCGCCGGTGACCTCTTCGTCGAGGTCATGGTCACCCGCCACGAGGTCTTCCAGCGCGACGGCGACAATCTCCGGGCCGCCGTCTCCGTGCCGATGACCGCGGCGACCCTGGGCGCCACCATCCCGTTCGAGACCTTCGACGGCACTCAGGACCTCACCATCGCCGCCGGCACCCAGTCCGGCACCATCGTCAAACTCCCCGGACTCGGCGCCACCCGCCTGCGTTCGGAGACCCGTGGCGACCTGCTCATCACCGTCGACGTCCTCACCCCGGACAAGCTCGACGACGAACAGCGCGAACTGCTCGAGAAACTCGCCGAACTGCGCGGAGAAGAGACACCGCGCGCCCAGATCTCGACCGAGAACCGCGGAATGTTCTCCCGCATGCGTGAGAGGTTCGCCGGTCGGTGAGTCTTCCCGTCTTCCGCTCCGCCACCGCCGCCGAGGCGGTCGTCGGGTCCGCCCTCACCCTCGGTGAGGACGTGGCCGGGCATGCGGTGCGGGTGCGTCGGATCGGTCCCGGCGAGGATATCGACATCGTCGACGGGGAAGGCAGACGTGCGCGCGGAACCGTCACGGCCGCCTCGGCGAACCAGCTGACGATCGACGTCACCGAGGTGACGGTCGAGGAGCGCACGGGCCCGCGCCTCGTCCTCGTCCAAGCCCTGGCCAAGGGCGACCGGGACCTGCAGGCCATCGAAACGGCCACGGAGATCGGCGTCGACGACGTCATGCCCTGGGCCGCCGAGCGCTCGATCGCCGACTGGCCGGCCAAGAAGCGGGAGAAGATGGCCGCGAAATGGGAGAACCTCCTCGGAGCGGCCTCCCTGCAGGCCAGACGAGCACGATTTCCCATCCTCCACGACCTCGTCCGCGGAGCCGCCCTGGCCAAGGCCCTCGACGACGCTGATGCGGTCTTCGTCCTCCACGAGACCGCTCAGCGCAGGCTCTCCGAAGCGCTGGATGGCCTGATCGCGAACGACTCGGCGCAGCTGCCGGAGCGCATCGTCTTCGTCGTCGGCCCCGAGGGCGGCATCAGCGACGGCGAACTCGCCGCCCTGACCGACCGTGGAGCAACCGCGGTGCTGCTGGGACCGACGATCCTGCGCTCGTCATCGGCGGGACCCGCCGGTCTCGTCCTGGCCCAGAATTCATTGGGCCGTTGGTGAGGCATCGGACTAGGATGGAAGCACACTCAGGCGCTGCCGGTGACGGTGCGCTCACTTGCAAAGGAACATTCTGGACATCACCCCACCGAACCCGAACTCCATGAACCCCACCGACTCGGACACCGCCGCGACCGGCGACGGTGCCGCCGGCGTTGATGCCGTGCCGGACACCCAAGGTGCCGATCGCGACACCGTGCGACTGGTCATCCCCGACTCCATCGACCTCGTCGCCTTCTTCGGTCCCGGAGAATCGAACCTGCGCGCCCTGGAGAAGACCTTCGCCGACCTCGACATTCACGTCCGGGCCAACCAGGTCCAGGTCACCGGCGACTCGAAGCGCGTGGAAGCCTTCGTCAGCGTCATCGGGGAACTCAAGAAACTTCACGCGGCCGGCCATCGCATCAACGAAGAGACGATCGAGAGGGTCACGACGTTCTCCTCCGAGGGAGCGGCCGCCTCGGCGGTGCTGGGCACGAACATCCTCTCCACCAGGGGAAAGTCGATCCGTCCGAAGACGATGGGCCAGCACGACTACGTCAGGGCCATCCGCAACCACACGATCACCTTCGGCATCGGTCCGGCCGGAACCGGCAAGACGTACCTGGCGATGGCCATGGCCGTGAACGCCCTCCAGCACAAAGAGGTCTCACGGATCATCCTCACCCGTCCGGCTGTCGAAGCAGGGGAGTCCCTGGGCTACCTGCCGGGCACGCTCAACGACAAGATCGACCCGTATGTGCGTCCGCTCTATGACGCCCTGCACGACATGGTCGATCCCGAATCGATCCCGCTGCTCATCGAGACCGGAACGATCGAGGTCGCGCCCCTGGCCTATATGCGCGGGCGCACCCTCAACGACGCGTTCATCATCCTCGACGAAGCGCAGAACACGACGGCCGAGCAGATGAAGATGTTCCTCACCCGCCTCGGCTTCGGCTCACGCATGGTCGTCACCGGTGACATCTCCCAGATCGACCTGCCGGGCAAGACCCGCAGCGGACTCAAGGTCGTCCGCGACATCCTCGACGGAATCGAGGACCTGCAGTTCTGCGAACTGGGCAGCAAGGACGTCGTCCGGCATTCGCTGGTGACGAAGATCGTCGAAGCCTACGACCTGTGGGGGAATGCCGAATGAACACCGAGATCCTCAACGAGACCGACGCCGAGGTGGACCTCGACGAAGTCGTGGCCCTGACCGAGTACTTGGGCGAAGCCCTGCACATGCACCCCGGTGCGGAGCTGGCCGTGACCATGGTCGACGGGGCGGCCATGTCCGAACTCCACGTCACCTGGATGGACCTCGAAGGACCGACCGACGTGATGTCCTTTCCCATGGATCAGCTCCACCAGGGCGAGCCGGAGAAGCCGACCGAAGGTCAGATGGGCGACATCATCATCTGCCCCGAGGTCGCCGAGGCTCAGGCTCGGGCGGCCGGTCATTCGACGATGGACGAGGTCCTGCTGCTGACCGTCCACGGATTCCTCCACCTGCTCGGCTACGACCACGGTGAGCCCGAAGCGCGGGAAGAGATGTTCGCCCTCCAGCGGCATCTGCTGCTGACCTTCTTCGCGGCCCGCTACGACGGTCGCACCGACATTCCCACCCCCACCGAGGTCTGATCGTGTTCATGTTCTTCCTCGGGGCGGCACTGTGCCTCATCATCGCAGCCACCCTCTCCGCCGTGGATGCCGCGCTGCTCAACGTCTCCCACCATGCGGTCGAAGAGGCGAAGGAGGACGGCAAACGCTCAGCGGTGCGTGTCGAGCGGATCCTCGCGGACCTGCCGACGAACATCAACGTCATCATCTTCGTCCGCAACTTCCTCGAAGCACTCGCCACGGTGTTCATCGCCCTGGCCTACGACTCCTACTACTCCGTGGGACCGCTCATGGTCTTCCTCACGGTGATCACCGCCTCGGTGGCGGTCTTCATCATCGCCGGAGTCTCTCCACGCACGATCGGCAAGCGCCGATCGCTGGCTGTCAGCCTCAACCTCAGCTGGGTCGTGCGCATCGTCCTCGTCGCGCTCAAACCGCTGACCCGCATCCTCGTCGTGCTCGGCAATCTGCTCACACCCGACAAGGTGTACAAGGACGGTCCGTTCGTGACCTCCGAACAGCTGCGCGACCTCGTCGAACGTGCCAGCGAATCCGACGTCATCGAAGACGGCGAACGCGAGATGATCCAGTCGGTGTTCAACCTCTCTGACACCTCGGCGAACGAGGTCATGGTGCCGCGCACCGACCTCATCACCGTCGATGCGGACGTGAGCCTGCAGAAGGCGATGAACCTGTTCTTCCGCTCCGGCTTCTCCCGCATCCCCGTCTGCGGGGAGGACCTCGATGACGTCCGCGGAGTCGCCTACCTCAAGGACGTCGCCCGCCGCCTCCACCTCCACCCCGAGGAGGCCGACCGTCCCGTGGGCAACCTGGCCCGCTCCGTCCTGTTCGTCCCGGAGACGAAGCCGGCCGATGACCTGTTGCGGCAGATGCAGCTGGATTCGACGCATCTGGCGATCCTCATCGACGAATACGGTGGCACCGCAGGGCTGGTGACCATCGAGGACATCGTCGAAGAGATCGTCGGCGAGATCGAAGACGAATACGACAACGGCGATGACGAACTCGTCGCCGCCGAAGACGGATCGTTCATCATCAGCACCCGCATGTCGATCTCCGACTTCGCCGAGTACTTCGACGTGCGCATCGACGAAGACGATGTCAACAGCGTCGGCGGACTGCTCTCGAAGCTCATCGACCGAGTGCCCATCGACGGCTCGCATGCGTCGATCGAGGGCCTCGAGATCGAAGCCATGGAGGGCCAGGGGCGACGCCACCGAATCACCCACGTGCGGGTCACCCGCACCCACGAGAACAGCAGACACGCACAGCGGACCGCCGCAGCCGAAGGTTCGGGGACGAAGGAAGAGGACTGAGATGGAATTTCGCACGGACTACCCCGATGACTATCGGGCCGGCTTCGCCTGCTTCGTGGGTCGCCCGAATACGGGAAAGTCGACGCTGACGAACGCCCTGGTGGGGGAGAAGGTCGCGATCACCTCGGCCAAACCTCAGACGACCCGGCATACGATCCGCGGAATCGTCCACAAGGACGACCACCAGCTCATCCTCATCGACACCCCCGGACTGCACAAACCGCGTACCCTGCTCGGGTCCCGACTCAACGATCTCGTGGCCTCCACGCTGGGCGAAGTCGACGTCATCGGCTTCTGCCTGCCCGCCGATGAGCCGATCGGTCCCGGCGACCGCTATATCGCCTCCCAGCTGGCGCTGCTGGACGGACGGACCCCGATCGTGGCGCTGGTGACGAAGGTCGACCGGGTGCCCAAGGACAGAATCGCCGAGGCGCTGCTGGCCGTCGGCGAGCTCGCCGACTTCGCCGATGTCGTCCCCGTCTCCGCTGTCGAGGACTTCCAGGTCGACACCGTCGATTCGGTGCTCGCGGCACATCTGCCGAAATCTCCTCCGCTCTACCCCGACGGTGACCTCACGGATGAGCCGGAAGAGAAGATGATCGCCGAGCTCGTGCGCGAAGCAGCCCTCGAAGGAGTGCGTGATGAACTGCCCCATTCCCTGGCCGTGCAGGTCGAGGAGATGTACCCGCGGGAAGGACGCAGCGAGGACAATCCGCTGTGGAACGTCCACGTCAATCTCTATGTCGAACGTCCGAGCCAGAAAGCCATCATCATCGGCAAAGGCGGCAGTCGGCTCAAGACCATCGGGTCGGAGTCCCGGCAGGGCATCGAGCGGCTCCTCGGCACAAAGGTCTACCTCGACCTGCACGTCAAGGTGGCCAAGGACTGGCAGCGCGATCCCAAACAGCTCGGCCGCCTCGGCTTCGACTTCAACAGCTGATCTGCCCGGTCGGTCGCCGCTGGTGATGCGAACAGCACGCTGACGGACGGGGGAAGGCGGACTGCGGAAGCGGCGCGGATCCGCGGCTGGTGACGGGCATCACCCTCCGGGGCCCGAGTTGAACCGGGCACTCGAGCCTGCCTTAGACTAGGCCGAGTGAATGCCGAGCAGACTCTGGTCGCACTGAGCGACCGATCCCCACAGGTTGCCCCCGAAGAGCTCATCGCAGGTCTCGTGCCGCCGCCTCAGTTCGAGGACGTGTCCTTCGACAGCTACCGCACCGACCCAGCGGAGCCCTCGCAGGAAGAGGCACGGAACAAGCTGCGGGACTTCACTCAGCGCTCGACCGACAAGGGATTCTTCGGCAAGCTGTTCGCGAAGGGCAGCTCCGGCGCCAAGGGCGTCTACCTCGACGGCGGCTACGGAGTGGGCAAGACTCACCTGTTGGCTTCGGCCTGGCATGCCAACGAGAAGCCGGCGACTTTCGGCACCTTCGTCGAATATACGAACCTCGTCGGAGCCCTGGGCTTCGCTCGGGCTCGCGACGACCTGTCGAAGATGAAACTCGTCTGCGTCGACGAATTCGAACTCGACGATCCCGGCGACACCGTGCTCATGTCCCGGTTGATGCGTGAACTCACCGATGCCGGGGTGAAGATCATCGCGACATCGAACACCCTGCCCGGGTCTCTGGGGGAGGGGCGCTTCGCCGCTCAGGACTTCCTGCGCGAGATTCAGGCGCTGGCGGAACAGTTCGAGGTCTACCGCATCGACGGCAAGGACTACCGTGCCCGTGAGCTCACCTCGCCGGCGGACCCGCTGCCGGAATCCGAACTCGATTCGGCCGCGAGTCGGCTTGACGGAGTCGTGGCTCGCGATGACTTCTCGGAGCTGCTCAGCCACCTGTCCACCGTCCACCCCTCACGCTACGGGCGGATGGTCGACGGAATCGACGCGGCTGTGTGGGAGAACGTGCGCACGATCGACAACGAGAGCGTGGCTCTGCGCTTCGTGGCGCTCGTCGACCGGCTCTACGATCGCAACGTGCACATCATCAACTCCGGTGCCGCTCTCGACAAGGTCTTCACCGAGGAGTCGCTGGCAGGCGGGTACAAGAAGAAGTACATGCGCTGCCTCTCGCGACTGACCGCTCTGTCGTCCTGAGCCGAGAGACCAGTGACGCCCGTCGCACCTCTGATGAAGGTGCGACGGGCGTCAGTCGTTTCAGCTGAGGCCGATCACATCGAAGAGACGCAGGTCCGGCACCCAGTCGGGCAGACCGGTGAGTTTCAGGGTGAACCACACGATGACAGCCACGAAGGCCGCCGTGACTGCGCCGATGGTCCACCGCACCCACAGCCGCTGAGCCATGATCCAGTGTGTCCAGCGTTCGACGTTCACGCGTACGAAGTGCAGAAGTCGCTGAGCCCAGTGGAACTCGCTGGAGATGATGAACAGGCCGATGATGACGATGAGCCAGCCGGGGCCGGGCAGCGGGACGAGCACGAGTCCGATGAGCACGATGAGTGTGCCGAGGCCGCCGACGATGGTGCGATAGAGGCGTGCAGTGTGCGGGTTGGCCAACACTGTGCGCCGCCAGCGGAGGAACCCCAGACGCAGTTTCCGCCACGGTCGGGGACCTTGCCGGTGGTGGCGTGACAACCAGCCCTTGGGGCGGGTCTGCGGGCTCTCTGCATTCACCCAACCACTATAAGATGGTGACCCTGAAAGCTTGATCGATACGTGTGACCACGATCACCCGATTCTGATTTTGCGTAAGCCGCCACCTGCGTATAGAGTTATATCTCGTTGCCAGGGAAACCGGGCAGCGAGAAATGCGGATGTGGCTCAGTTGGTAGAGCATCACCTTGCCAAGGTGAGGGTCGCGGGTTCGAGTCCCGTCATCCGCTCGGAGGCGTCATGGCACTGCCTTGGCGGTGGCGTGGCCGAGAGGCGAGGCAGCGGCCTGCAAAGCCGTATACACGGGTTCGAATCCCGTCGCCACCTCGTATGACCGGCAGAAATGTCGGTTGACCAGCGCGATTGGCGCAGCGGTAGCGCGCTTCCTTCACACGGAAGAGGTCACTGGTTCGATCCCAGTATCGCGCACAGGGACCTTCGGGTTCCGGTGCAACAAATGAATAGAGCGCGATTGGCGCAGCGGTAGCGCGCTTCCCTGACACGGAAGAGGTCACTGGTTCGATCCCAGTATCGCGCACAGAAGAAGCCCCGAGTGATCCACTCGGGGCTTCGTGCGTTCACGCTCGAGCAGACTTTCTGAGCATTGACCCTTTTCCCCAGTGACCCTCAATCACCCTCTTCGCCTAAGCTCGCGGGTGAGATTTGCCCCGTTACGCCGGTGAGATTCGCCCGGTCGCGCCGGTGAGCACTGTTTCGGCTCAGTTTTCTCTGGATTCATCACATTCCTCGGTGTGCAATTCAAAGAAGGGTGTACAAATCAGCCTGGTCTCGGCCGCAAAGCGTCGCTGCTGTGACCGAGCCTCTGGGGGTGAGCAGTCACGTTCGGTGAAGCCGGGAAGATGGCGCTCGAGGCACTGAACGCACGAATCGGAATTGTGTATGTTTAGTTCACCGTGTTCCAGGACTGAAACGCGGTCAGCATGCGGTATCAAAGGGGTTTGCTAGTACGCTAGGTGTTGTACTAAACGACGATGACTCGGAGCACCTATGTCTACTCCTCAGAACCCGTACGGTTCGGGTGACGGTTCGCCCAACAACCCCAACGGGCAGAACCCGAACAACCAGCCGCCGAATGCCCCCAACTACGGCAACGATCAGAACGCCGGTCAGCAGCCCGGTCAGTACGGTTCGGGGCAGCCCGGTCAGCAGTACGGATCGTCGGGCGACCAGCCCAATGGTTCGCAGCCGAACTACGGTCAGGGCGGCAACGACGGCTCGCAGCAGTACGGACAGCAGGCTCCCCAGTACGGCTCCCAGCCGAACTACGGTGCGTCGAACGATCAGAATCAGTATGGCCAGAACCAGTACGGCCAGGACCCGAACAATCAGAACCAGTACGGTCAGGGTCAGCCTGACCAGAATCAGTACGGGGACAACCAGTACGGACAGAACCCCTACGACACCAACGCGCAGGGATACGACGCCAACCAGTACGGCCAGCAGCCGGCCTACGCCGGTGCCGACGGATCCTCCGATCAGTTCATCCCGGCGAACCCCAACTCCGGCTACGGCCAGTATCCCTCGGGCACCGGCGGCAACACCTCGAAGAACATCTGGGGCATCCTCGCCCTCATCGGCGGCATCGTCGGCGTCCTCGGATCGTTCTTCTTCGGTATCGGCGCGATCTTCGGCATCGCAGCGATCATCTTCGGCTTCGTCGGGCTCTCCGCGGTCAAGAAGAACTTGGCCAGCAACAAGGGCCTCAACATCACCGGTATCATCCTCGGTTTTCTCTCGGTAGTCATCGCGATCATCTCGATCGTCGCAACCGTCATGTTCGGTGCCTTCATCTTCAACGCAGCCGAAGAGGCCGCCAGCTCCTCCGCCCCCGCCGATCCGAGCCAGGGAGCCGGCCAGGACCCGAGCCAGGGCTCCGGCGGCTCCGACGGCGGAGCCGGCGCACCTGCTCAGGCCGGCGAGGTCGAGATCGGCACCGACGTCACTGCACAGATCAACGTCCGCGAGGGCACCGCATCGTCGTCGGCCTCCGGCGCCGAATCGACCAATGGTGAGATCGCCATCGTGACGATGACCGTGAAGAACAACTCGAGCTCCGACATCGAGATGACTCTCACGAATCTGTCCGCCAACAACGGCGGCAGCACGGAATACGACGACGTCTTCGACGGCGGAAACTACAAGGGCTCTCTGGCCTTCACCGATCCGGTTCCTGCCGGCGGCGAAACGACCTATGAATTCGCTTACGCCGTCCCCAAGGCCGAAATCGACGGTATGCACCTCAAGCTCGAACTCGTCGACGACCTCGGCAAGGGCACGGACTTCGAGTTCTACAAGCAGTGACACCCTGTTCCCCGAGGTGACAAGGTCCTTTCGGCCCTGACGCCCCGGGCACAGGCTTCGACAGACTCAGTGTGGGTGGCAGTCATTCGACTGCCACCCAACTGATTTGTCACAAGCGAATTGGTACTAGAATCTGAGGGTGACCAGCCCACCGGAAGGGCTGGTCGAATGAACACGTGACGAACGGAGAAATCAGTGGCAGACAGCATCGACTGCGCGGGCGAAAGCATTCCCTGGAAAGAGGGTCTGACCGGAACGGAGATCTTCTCCACCGACCGCACAGTCGTCGCCATGTGGCTGAACGGCGAACCCGCCGACCTCAGCCGCGAGTTGCAGTCAGGAGATCGGATCGCTCCGATCACCATCGACTCCGACGCCGGACTCGACATTCTGCGCCACTCCACCGGTCACGTCACCGCTCAGGCCGTCCAGGAGCTCTTCCCCGGAACCAAGCTCGGCATCGGGCCCTACATCACCGACGGCTACTACTTCGATTTCGACGCCGCCGAACCCTTCACGCCTGAGGACCTCAAGGCGATTCAGAAGAAGGCCGCCCAGATCGTCAAGTCCGGCCAGACCTTCAATCGCGTCGTCGTCACCGAAGAAGAAGCCCGCGAGCGGATGGCCGACGAGCCGTACAAGCTCGAACTCATCAACGACAAGGGCAATGGCGGCGACGAGGAGACCTCCGTGGAGGTCGGCGGCGGTGAACTCACCGTCTACGAGAACGTCGACCGCAAGGGCGAGGTCGTCTGGCAGGACCTCTGCCGCGGCCCCCACCTGCCCAACACCAAGCTCATCGGAAACGGCTTCGCCATCACCCGATCCTCGGCGGCCTACTGGCGCGGCGACCAGGCGAATGCGAGCCTGCAGCGGGTCTACGGAACCGCCTGGGCATCGAAAGACGACCTCAAGGCCTACCAGGATCGCATCGCCGAGGCCGAGCGTCGCGACCACCGCAAGCTCGGTGCCGAGATGGACCTGTTCTCCTTCCCCGAGGAGCTCGGCTCCGGCCTGCCCGTCTTCCACCCCAAGGGCGGTGTCATCAAGCGGGAGATGGAGGACTACGTCCGCGCCCGTCACATCGACGAGGGCTTCGAATACGTCGGGACCCCGCACATCTCGAAAGAGACGCTGTACTACACCTCCGGACACCTGCCCTACTACGGGGAGAACATGTTCCCGGCGATGTCCGTCGACGAGGTCCGCGACGAGTCCGGCGAGATCGTCAAGGAGGGCACCCCGTACCGGCTCAAGGCCATGAATTGCCCCATGCACAACCTCATCTACCGGTCCCGGGGCCGGTCCTACCGCGACCTGCCGCTGCGGCTGTTCGAGTTCGGCACCGTCTACCGTGACGAGGCATCCGGAGTCATCCACGGCCTCACGCGCGTCCGCGCCCTGACCCAGGACGACTCGCACTCCTATGTGGCTCAGGAAGACGCGGGCAAGGAGATCCGCCACCTGCTGAACTTCGTGCTCAGCCTGCTGCGCGACTTCGGCCTCGACGACTTCTACCTCGAACTGTCCACCCGCGACGAGGACGGAAAGAAGGCCGACAAGTTCATCGGCTCCGACGAACAGTGGGCCGAAGCCACCAGCGTGCTCGAGGAGGTCGCTCAGGAGACCGGACTCGAACTCGTCCCCGACCCGGGCGGCGCGGCGTTCTACGGCCCGAAGATCTCCGTCCAGGCCCGCGACGCCATCGGCCGCACCTGGCAGATGTCGACTGTCCAGCTCGACTTCAACCAGCCCGAGCGCTTCGGACTCGAATACGTCGCCGCCGACGGCTCCCGCAAACAGCCGGTGATGATCCACTCCGCGAAGTTCGGCTCCATCGAACGCTTCCTCGGCGTGCTCACCGAGCACTACGCCGGTGCCTTCCCCGTGTGGCTGGCGCCCGTGCAGGTGACCTGCATCCCCGTGGCCGACGAGTTCAACGACTACCTCGCCGAGGTGGCCGACCAGCTGCGCAAGTCCGGGGTCCGCGTCGAGATCGACGACAGCGACGACCGGTTCCCGAAGAAGATCCGCAATGCCTCGAAATCGAAGGTGCCCTTCACCCTCATTGCCGGGGGAGAGGACCGTGACGCCGGTGCCGTGTCCTTCCGCTTCCGCAGCGGTGAGCAGGAGAACGGCGTCCCCGTCGCCGAGGCGGTGCGACGGATCCTCGACTCGATCGAAACCAAGGCTCAGGTATGAGCGGAGGCGACGACGACCGATCCGCTCAGGAGAACCCGGGCGGCCGCCTCGGCGAAGGGACTCCCTACCCCGAGGCGGCCGCCGGGTTCCCCGGGGAACCCGACGGATTCCAGCGCCTGTGGACTCCGCACCGGATGGTCTACATCGACGGTCAGGACAAACCGAAGGACGACCGCGCCGAGGAGTGCCCGTTCTGCACGGCTCCGTCGAAGACCGATGAGGACGGGCTCATCGTCGCCCGCGGTCAGCACGTCTACGCGGTGCTCAACCTCTACCCCTACAACCCGGGCCACCTGCTCATCTGCCCCTATCGTCACGTGGCCGACTACACGGATCTGACTCAGGAGGAGACCGTCGAACTCGCCGAGTTCACACAGAAGGCGATGCGCGTCATCCGGGCCGTATCCGGACCTCACGGATTCAACCTGGGAATGAACCAGGGACCCGTGGCCGGCGCAGGAATCGCCGCCCACCTGCACCAGCACGTCGTCCCGCGCTGGGGCGGAGACGCGAACTTTCTGCCCGTGATCGCCCAGACCAAGGCCCTGCCGCAAGTGCACGCCGATGTGCAGGCGCGGCTCAAAAAGGAATGGAACAGATGAATCCTGAAGACCTCGGCACTCTTGCCGAGTACTCCTCACCCGTGCTGCGCGGCGACGAAGCCGTCATCACGATCCGACGACCCGACCTCGAGACCAACAGCTACCTCTCCCAGCTGTTCTCCTTGAGCGACGCCAGCTCCAGACGGCTGACCCACTCATGGTCTGACTCGAACCCGCAGTGCGGCCCGAACTGGTCCGGGTACCTGAGCGCGGAGAGGAAGGCCGCCCCGCAGCTCTTCGTCGGCGACAGCCTGGAGACGGCACACCAGATCACGGACAACCATCTCGGCGTGTCCGAATTCGCCCTCGACGACACCCGTTCCAGGGCCCTCTACGTCGCCCGAGTCGCCGAACCCGGACGCTACGGGCTCGATGATGACATTCCGGCGGCCGAGGAAGCCCCACGCCGGATCACCACGGCCTCGTACCTGGCCAACGGCCTCGGCTATACGAACGACCGTCCGGCGCGGGCCTTCCTCGTCGACCTCGCCGAACCCGGTCTCGGCACCGTGGGTCTGCGCGGGTCATCCGAAGTTCCGCTGTCGACTCTGCTGACGACCCCGGACAGCGACGTCCACGATCCGCAGTTCTCCCCGGACGGACACTGGGCAAGCGTGATCGCAGCGGTCGAACCCGATCGCGGGCGGCCCGACTTGCGCAGCACCGTGTGGCTGCTCGGCCGCGAGGAGTCGCGCCCGCTTGACCTGCCGCCGATGAGTGTGAGTCTGCACGTGTGGATCGACGCTGATCGGGTGCTGCTGCTCGGCAATGCGCTGACCCGTGACGAACTCGACTTCGTCGGACAAATGCCCGGGCTCTTCATCCACACGGTGTCGACCGGCTCCACGAGGCGGCTGACCGACCCGGAGACCGTGGCGCTGACACCGATCCCGCCGCAGATCCGCGGGGGAGCGGTCGTCGCCGCTGTCGACACGGACGGGGCCACCCGGATCGTTCGCATCGGCCTCGACGCCGCAGAGGTCGGCATCGACGACCTCGAGTTCCTCACCGACGACACCACCGTCGTCAACGGCTTCGATGCCGACGACGAGACGCTCGTCTTCACCGGATCGACCCCGCACTCTCCGGCCGTGCTCGGCTGCATCGCTCTCGGCGGGCCCACGGCGTCCGGGGCCGCCTCGGCGATGGGGTCCTCTGTCATCGTCAAGGAGCATCCGGCACCGGCGAACTCCGTCCTGCCTCAGGTCCTGCGGGTGCCAGGCGATTCCGGGACGATCACCGGCTGGCTGGCCAAACCGCACGGGGAGGGACCCTTTCCCGTCATCCTCAACATCCACGGCGGGCCCTTCGCCCAGTACACGCATTCGTGGTTCGACGAGACCCAGGTGCTCACGTCCGCAGGCTACGCCGTCGTGTTCTCGAACCCGCGCGGATCCGGGGGCCGCACCCGCAGCTGGGGGACCGCCGTCCAAGGAGACATGGCGGCACCGGCGATGGCCGATGTGCTCGCCGTCCTCGACCATGCCCTCGACCTCGATCCCTCCCTCGACCGCAGCCGTCTGGGCATCCAGGGCGGATCGTATGGGGGATATCTCACAGCCATGACGATCGCCGCGGACCATCGCTTCCGCGCCGCCATCGTCGAACGCGGCTACCTCGACCCGGACAGCTTCGTCGGGACCTCCGACATCGGCCGCTTCTTCACCGAGGAGTACACGAGCCGCAGCCGTGAGGCGATCGCGGCGCAATCACCTCTGGCCCACGCTCCACAGGTCGGCACACCGACCCTGGTGATGCACTCGGAACTCGATCTGCGCTGCCCGCTGGAGCAGGCACAGAAGTACTATGCGGCCCTGCAGAGAGCCGGGGTCGACACCGAGATGCTCATCTTCCCCGGGGAGAACCACGAGCTCTCCCGGGCCGGGCAGCCCCGCCACCGCAGGCAGCGCTTCGAAGCGATCCTCGACTGGTGGGATCGCCGTCTGAGCGGCGAAGATCGGGGGCAGTCGCAGGACGGACGACATCGTCCTGAAACGGCTGATCCCGCTGTGGCCGCAGCGGCCGACTCCGCGTCATGAGCGCCGAGTTGGCCGGGACCGCGCAGAGCCGATATCGTTCTCTGGACCGCTGTCGCGCTCTTGCCGAAATCCCCCAGCGTCATTATTCTGCAAACACTTGCCTCCCTTCGTCGCCGACCACTGGAGAAACATGAAACCTCGTAAAGCCTCACGGGTCGTATTACTCAATGAGCGCGACGAGGTTCTCCTGATCCGTGCCCAGGATCTGCTGACCCCCAGTCACCAATGGTGGATGACCTGCGGAGGCGGTTCCGAACTCGGGGAGTCGGCAGCGCAGACGGCGGCCCGGGAACTCGCGGAGGAGACCGGGATCGAATGCGAACCTCACGAACTCATCGGTCCCTTGGCCACGCGCGACGAGGTCTTCGAATTCACGGAGAAGTCGCTGCGCCAGGTCGAAACCTACTTCGCGTTCCGCACCAGCGAGGACATCGAACTCGAAGACGCGGTCTGGACGGACATCGAGAAGCGCAGCCTGCTCGAATTCCGCTGGTGGACCCGGGAGGAACTCCTGGCCACGACGGAGACGATCTATCCGAAGAACCTCCTCGGCCTCATCGACCTGGCCACCGCCGGGTCCGTTCCCGACGTGCCGCTGGTCATCGACTGAGCGCACGAGCGCGCTCCGGAACAGGTCCGCGATGAGGTCCGGTGCGAGCCCGGACGGAATCGCGAACGGGAAGTCTGCACGAGTCGGCGCGGTCAGCGTATAGACTTGAGAGGCTGTAACTACAGGAAGGAACACCAGTGTCAGGTCATTCCAAATGGGCAACGACTAAACACAAGAAGGCTGCCATCGATGCCAAGCGCGGCAAGCTCTTTGCCAAGCTGATCAAGAACATCGAGGTGGCCGCACGCAACGGTGGACCCGATCCCGACGGCAACCCGACGCTGTTCGATGCGATCCAGAAGGCGAAGAAGAACTCGGTCCCCGCGGACAACATCACCCGTGCGGTCAAGCGCGGCGGCGGTCTCGACGGCTCCGGAGTCAACTACGAGACGATCATGTACGAAGGCTACGCCGCCGGCGGTGTGGCCCTGCTCATCGAATGTCTCACCGACAACCGCAACCGCGCCGCCTCCGAGGTGCGCGTGGCCGTAACCCGCAACGGCGGTTCGATGGCCGATCCCGGTTCGGTGACGTACAACTTCAACCGCAAGGGCGTTATCACCGTGGGCGCCGAGGAGACCGACGAAGAGGCCATTCTGCTGGCGACCATGGACGCCGGAGCCGAAGAGGTCAAGGAAGTCGGCGAGAAGTTCGAGATCATCTGCGAGGCCACCGACCTCGTGGCCGTGCGTACGGCCCTCGTCGACGCAGGCATCGACTACGACTCGGCCGAGGCCTCCTTCGTGCCCGAACTCGAGGTCAGCCTCGATGCAGAGACCGCGAGCAAGGTCTTCTCCCTCATCGATGCGCTCGAAGACAGCGACGAGGTGCAGAACGTCTACTCGAACGCCGATGTCAGCGATGAGGTCCTCGCCGAACTCGATGCCTGATGCGCATCCTCGGTGTTGATCCCGGACTGACCCGGTGCGGGCTCGGTGTCATCGACACCCTGCCCGCCCGGAAGGCGAAGATGATCGCCGTCGACGTCCTGCGGACTCCTTCGGCCGATTCCGTCGACCTCCGTCTCGGTGCGATCGCCGAGGCGTTCGACAGCTGGCTGGACACGTACCGTCCCGATGTCGTGGCCATCGAACGCGTCTTCG
This sequence comes from Brevibacterium sp. SIMBA_078, assembly GCF_046534565.1. NCBI lineage: Bacteria > Bacillati > Actinomycetota > Actinomycetes > Micrococcales > Brevibacteriaceae > Brevibacterium > Brevibacterium sp. SIMBA_078. The sequence continues at coordinate 132,050 of NZ_JAWRYQ010000005.1, read as the reverse complement.
CCCGCAACGATGTGTCCACGATCATGGGCACCGCCCAGGCATCGGGACTGACCATGGGACTGGCCGCCCGCCGCGGACTGCCGGTGGCCATGCACACCCCATCCGAGGTCAAGGCCGCGATCACCGGTTCGGGCCGTGCGGACAAGAAGCAGGTCACCTCGATGGTGACGCGGATCCTCGGTCTCGACGCACCGCCGAAGCCCGCCGACGCCGCCGACGCCCTGGCGATCGCGATCTGCCATTCCTGGCGCGGCGCGCTGTCGGCCCAATCGACGCCGGGGATCAATAAGGATCTGACCGAACGCAAGGCCGGCGGGAGGCAGGGCAGCGGACTGACGAAGGCCCAGCAGCAGTGGGCCGAGGCCATGCGGCGCGCCAAGTGAGCATGGGGGAGCGGGCGCCTGCTAACCTGGATTCGTACACGTGTTCCCCTTAAGAAAGGCTGTCCGTGATCAGTTTCCTCAGCGGTACGGTGCATCGGATCGCAGCTGACCACCTCGTCGTTCTCACCTACGGTGTCGGTCGGAAGGTCCACGTCACCCCCGATACTTTGGCTGGGACTCGGCACGGCGCCGAGATCGAACTGGTCACCAGCCTCGTGGTGCGCGAAGACTCGATGACGCTCTACGGCTTCGGCACCGAAGACGAGAACCACACCTTCGAGGTGCTGCTGTCGATCTCCGGAATCGGTCCGCGTCTGGCGATGGCGATCCTCTCGGTGATGGGACCTGACGAACTTGCCGCCGCGATCACGAATCAGGACGCCAACGCGCTCACCCGTGTCCCCGGAATCGGGAAGAAGGGCGCCTCGCGCATCATCCTCGAGTTGGAGAACAAACTGCCGAAGCTCACCGCTGCCTCTCCCGGACCCACTCTGTCCTTCGGCGGCGGCAACCAGCAGGTCGTCGACGCCCTTGTGGGACTCGGGTGGAAGGAAGCGCAGGCCGAGGACGTCGTCGCCGACGTCGTCAAGGAGACCGGTGCTGATGCCGGCACCTCCGTGGTCCTCAAGGCCGCTCTGAAGGTCCTGGGTGCGAAGAGATGACGGGCTCGTTCGACTCCGACTCCTACGAGGTGGACTTCGGTGACCAGGACCTGACCGGAGCCGAACAGGAGAGGCTCGTCTCCGGCCGTGCCGAGACGGCCGAACGCGATGCCGAGGCGGCACTGCGTCCGAAGGGGCTGGCCGACTTCATCGGCCAGCCGCAGGTGCGTGAGCAGCTCTCACTCGTCCTCGACGCGGCGAAGGCCAGACAGAAGGCTCCCGACCATGTGCTGCTCTCCGGTCCTCCCGGGCTCGGTAAGACCACACTGGCGATGATCATCGCCCACGAGATGAACTCGAGCCTGCGGGTGACGTCCGGCCCGGCCGTCCAGCATGCCGGTGACCTCGCTGCCATCCTGTCCTCCCTCGAGGAAGGCGAAGTCCTCTTCATCGACGAGATCCACCGCATGGCCCGGGCCGCCGAGGAGATGCTGTACGTGGCGATGGAGGACTTCCGAGTCGACGTCATCGTCGGCAAAGGGCCCGGTGCCACCGCCATCCCGCTCGACCTCCCGCAATTCACCCTCGTCGGGGCGACCACCCGGTCCGGTCTGCTGCCCGCGCCGCTGCGTGACCGCTTCGGCTTCACCGCCCTGCTCGACTTCTATTCGAGCGCCGATCTGCTCACAGTTCTGCAGCGTTCGGCTCGGATGCTCGGCATCGAATCCGAACTCGCCGGGCTCGAAGAGATCTCCACGCGGTCACGGGGAACCCCGCGAATCGCAAACCGACTGCTGCGCCGCGTCCGCGACTGGGCACAGGTGCGGGGGAGCGGAATCATCGACGAGGAGGCCGCCACCAATGCCCTGCGCGTCTATGAGGTCGACGAGCTCGGTCTGGACCGCCTCGACCGGTCGGTTCTGCAGGTGCTGTGCAAGCGCTTCGGCGGGGGCCCGGTGGGATTGGGCACCCTCGCCGTCTCCGTCGGCGAAGAAGCCGATACGGTCGAAACCGTGTCCGAGCCCTACCTCGTCCGAGAGGGCCTGATCAGCCGCACCCCACGTGGACGAGTGGCCACCACAGCGGCCTGGAAGCACCTGAAAATGCAGATCCCAGCAAACTATGAGTTCTGACCCTGCCTTTGAGTTCGCTATGAGAGGTGAGGACGAACTAAGCTGGTTCACTGATTCATTCATATGAAAGGCTGATATCTGTGGATTTGCTGATCCCTCTTGCGCTTGCCGCGCTGCTGATCTTTTTCCTGTTCAATTCTCGGCGTAAGCAGAAAGCGCGTGCGGAGCAGATCAAATCGGGTCTCGTGCCCGGCGCGACCGTGATGACGACCTTCGGTGTCTTCGGCACCGTGCTCTCCATCGACGAAGAGAACAACCAGGTGACCATCGAGTCGGGTCCCGGCACGGTACTGCGCGTCCACCGCCAGGCCATCGGTCAGATCGAGAACAACCAGGCCGCGGCGCCCGTCGACGCTCCCGATGCCGCCGCCCCCGCCCCCGCCGCCGATGCCGATGTCGACGCAGACGAGAAGCCGGCCATCACCGACGCCGAGCTCGACGCCATGAACGAACGCAAACGCGCCGAGAAGGACACCCCGGACGAGGACGCATCCGATGACGTCATCGCCGATGAGTCCGCTGCGAAGACCGAGGACGCCGAAGCAGTCGCTGAGACCGAGGACGTCGACACCGAGGCCGCCTCTGAGACCGAGGCCGACTCCGCCGCTGCGGAGTCCACGGACCCGACTGATTCGGATTCCGACAAGAAGAACTGATCCGTTCTCGCACTCTTCTCCCGACTGAAAGCTGAAACGTGTCCGATATCGAAGAAAAACCACGCCCTGGTTTGCGCTTCCTGTGGCTGACCATCATCACTCTGGTGCTGGCCGCAATCATCGCCGGCGGTGTCATCTGGTCGAATGCCACGACGACTCCGAAGCTCGCGCTCGACCTCGAGGGCGGAACGTCGATCATTCTGGAACCACAGGTGTCCAAGGGCACGGACATCAGCAAGGAGCAGCTCGATCAGGCCGTGGCGATCATCCGCCAGCGCGTCGACTCGACCGGTGTCTCCGAAGCCGAGATCACGACGCAGGGCGACCGCAACATCGTCGTGAATCTGCCGGGCAACCCCGACGAGGAGACCCGAAACCTCGTCCGCTCGTCTGCTCAGCTGGTCTTCCGTCGTGTGGCGCTGGTCGGTGACCCGCGTTCACAGGAGCAGATCCAGAAGGAACAGGAGAAGAGCGGCGAGGAATCGGGCGGCGATGACGGGCTGAGCGACGAAGAGCGCAAACGCCTCGAGGACCTCACCGGCGCCGACTCGCAGGGCGACGGACAGAGCGAGGACCAGGCTCCGTCCGGCGGCGGCGATGTCGTCAATGCCGGCGGCGAGACGAAGAAGACGGCCGAGTCCTCCGAGAAGACGAAGTCCTCGGAGTCGGAGAGCAAGGACGCGGAGAGGTCCGGAGAAGGCAGCGGATCGAGCGACAGTACGAAGGTCACCGACTCGACGCCTCGGCCGCTCTTCGATCCGGAGAAGGACGCCTCCGAATGGCAGTCCGACAAGATCATCAAGGAGTACACCGAGCTCGACTGCACGAACAAGAAGAACCGGACGGGCGGGCAACAGCGACCCTCGGACGAACCGGTCGTCTCGTGCTCCGAAGACGGACAGGCGAAGTACATCCTCGGCCCCGTCGAACTCTCCGGCGATCACCTCGCCGATGCCAGTGCCGGCTACGCCGCAGGAGCCAACGGCGTGCAGACCAACAACCCTGCCGTCAACCTCTCCTTCGACTCCACCGGCCGTGAGATCTTCAAGCAGATCACCTCGGACATCACCGGCAAACAGCAGCCCTACAACCAGTTCGCGATCGAACTCGACGGTCTCGTGCTGTCGGCTCCGTCTTCGAACGCGGTGATCAACGACGGCAACGCCCAGATCACCGGTGACTTCTCCCTCGACGAGGCACAGACTCTGGCCAACCAGCTCAAGAACGGTTCGCTGCCGCTGAGCTTCCAGGTCCAGAGCGAGGACCAGATCTCACCGACCCTGGGATCGAACTACCTCAAGATCGGTCTGCTCACCGGCCTGGTCGGACTCCTCCTCGTCGTCGTGTACTCGCTGCTGCAGTACCGGGTGCTCGGCCTCGTCACCGTCTCGAGCCTCGTCGTCGCCGGTGTGCTCACCTACCTGCTGCTGCTGTTGGCATCGTGGAGATACGGCTACCGACTGTCCCTGGCCGGTGTCGCCGGTATCATCATCGGCATCGGCATGGCGGCGGACTCGTTCATCGTCTACTTCGAACGTGTCCGAGACGAACTGCGCAGCGGCCGCAATCTGCTCTCCGCTGTCGAGGTCGGCTGGGACCGTGCCAAGCGCACGATCTACGCCTCGAAGGCAGTGAATATGCTCGCCGCGGTCATCCTCTACATCCTGGCCGTCGGCTCGGTGCGAGGCTTCGCCTTCACCCTGGGTCTGACCGTGATCATCGACGTGCTCATCGTCTTCCTGTTCACCCACCCGATGCTGCAGTTCCTGGCCCGCACGAAGTTCTTCGGCGAAGGCCACCCGATGTCCGGAATGGATCCGCGTCTGCTCGGCGTCAAACCCGCCGCCTACCGCGGAGCGCTCAACCTGTCCATCGACGACAAGGACAAGTCGCCCGAGGCCAAGCGGCGCGAGAAGGCACGGATGCGCAAGGCCGGAATGAGCGCAGACGACTCCTCCGATGCGACAGCCGCGGCGGCAGCTGCGTCCGAGCCGGAGGAGACCACGACGACGTCCACGGCAGACGATTCCACGACCGGCACGGCCACGACCACAAAGTCGAAGACCACGAAGTCGAAGAGCAAGAAGGCGGCGAAGTCCGCGGCTGCGACGGGCGGAATGACCATCGCCGAGCGGAAGGCCGCGGCCCGACGGGCCGAGGAAGACGATGCCGTCGAAGACTCGACGGCTGACGACGGCAAGGAGGCTGACAAGTGAAACGGTTCTTTGCCTGGGGCAACCGCCTGCACAGCGGCGAATCATCGATCCCTTTCGTCGGCAAGGCGAAGCTGTGGCTGGCCATCTCGGGCGTCCTCGTCCTCCTGTCCCTGCTCGTCCCGCTCATCTTCGGCTTCAACTTCGGCATCGCCTTCAAGGGCGGTTCGCAGTTCCAGGTCGACCATGTCAGCGACACCTCGGCCGCCAAGGGCGAAGGCATCATCACCGATGTCGTCTCCGGGTCCGAGCCGCGCCTGACTCCGACCAGTGACACGGCCGTCCAGATCGAGACTAACCAGCTCACCGACCCGCAGATGCAGGAAGTCCGTGACGCCCTCGTCGCCGGCTACGACGTGAAGGTCGAAGACGTCACCTCGACGTTCGTCGGACCCGAATGGGGCCAGGACGTGACGTCGAAGATGATCCGCGCACTCGTCATCTTCGTGGCCATCGCCCTCGTCGTCATGGCCCTGTACTTCCGCACGTGGAAGATGTCGCTCGCGGCGATCGTCGGCCTCTTCGTCGTGATGATCGTGACCATGGGCATCTACTCGGCCACCGGCTTCGAAGTCACGCCGGAGGCCATCATCGGCTTCCTCACCGTGCTCAGCTTCTCGCTCTATGACACGGTGGTGGTCTTCGACAAGATCCGAGAGAACACGACGAGATTCGAGGAGAAGCGGAATCTCAAGTTCTCCGAACTCGTCAACCTCGGTGTGAATCAGACGACCGTGCGTTCGATCAACACCTCAGTGGTGTCGGTGCTGCCGATCGCCTCGATCCTCTTCATCGGCGTGTTCCTGCTGGGCGCTGGAACACTGGTCGATATCTCACTGTCCCTGTTCATCGGTACTATAGTGGCAGCCGCTTCGACGCTGTTCGTCGCGAGCCCCCTCTACGCCCTCCTCCGGGCAAACGAACCGGCGGTCAAGGCACAGGAGGAGGCCGTGCGTGAACTACGCTTGAAGGATGGGGGAGCAGACGTCCCACCGGTGACTCACGCCGAAGTCTGATTCCCGAGAGAGGAGATGGTGTGGCTTCGTCCGCTGATTCGCGCCGTCCGCGAGGCATCTCCCGCTTAGCCTGGTGGGCGGCCAGGGCACAGAACAACCCTGGCTACCCGCGAGTGCTCGGCCCGATGATCCGGGCCCTGCAGTCGAACCATCCGAAGGCGGACACCGACCTCGTCGTCAGGGCCTACAAGGTCGCCGAGGAGGCCCACCGCGGGCAGACCCGCAAGTCCGGTGATGCCTATATCACCCACCCTATCGCGGTGGCGACGATCCTCGCGGAGATCGGCATGCTGCCGGTCACGCTCGCCGCCGCATTGCTGCACGACACCGTCGAAGACACCTCGTATTCGCTCGACGAACTCACCGAGGAATTCGGCTCCGAAGTCGCGGCCATGGTCGACGGGGTGACGAAGCTTGACAAGCTCACCTACGGGCAGGCCGCGCAGTCCGAGACCGTGCGCAAGATGATCGTGGCGATGGCCAAGGACATCCGCGTCCTCGTCATCAAGCTCGCCGACCGTCTGCACAATGCGCGCACCTGGCGATTCGTGCCCGCCTCGTCAAGCACGAAGAAGGCTCGCGAGACCCTCGACATCTTCGCCCCACTGGCCCACCGGCTGGGCATGAACACGATCAAATGGGAACTCGAAGACCTGTCCTTCCAGGTCCTCCATCCCAAGGTCTACGACGAAGTGGTCCGGCTCGTCGCGGATCGTGCTCCCGAGCGTGAGAAGTATCTGGCCACGGTCTCCGAGGAGCTCCAGGGCGAACTCAAGGATTCCGGAATCGACGCCTCCATCACGGGGCGCCCCAAGCACTACTACTCGATCTATCAGAAGATGGTCGTGCGCGGACACGAGTTCGCCGACATCTACGATCTCGTCGGAGTCCGCGTCCTCGTCGAATCCGTACGCGAATGCTATGCCACGCTCGGCATCGTCCACGCCCGCTGGAATCCTGTTCCCGGACGGTTCAAGGACTATATCGCGATGCCGAAGTACAACATGTACCAGAGCCTGCACACCACGGTGATCGGGCCGGCCGGCAAGCCCGTCGAGATCCAGATCCGGACCCACGAGATGGATCGACGTGCAGAATTCGGCGTCGCCGCTCACTGGAAGTACAAGGATCTGAACAAGTCCTCGAAGGCCGTGACCTCGAACACCGCGCGTTCGGTGAAGGTCTCCGACGCCGGTGAGGTCGACGACGCCGCCTGGCTGCGACAGCTGCTGGACTGGCAGCGAGAGGTCTCCGACCCCGACGAATTCCTCGACAGCCTCCGCTACGAGGTCAACTCGAAGGAAGTCTACGTCTTCACGCCCAAGGGCGAGGTGATGAGCCTGCCGTCGGGTGCGACCCCCATCGACTTCGCCTACGCGGTGCACACCGAGGTCGGACACAAGACCATGGGCGCCCGGGTCAACGGTCGCCTCGTCGCCTTGGACACGGAGCTGAAGAACGGGGACTCCGTCGAGGTCTTCACCTCGAAGGACGAGAACGCCGGACCCAGCCGCGACTGGCTCGGCTTCGTCAAGAGCCCGCGTGCCCGCAGCAAGATCCGTCAGTGGTTCTCGAAGGAGCGCCGCGAAGAGGCGATCGAGAACGGTCGCGAACAGCTCGCCCGGGCGATGCGCCGTCACACGATCTCCGCTGCTTCGCTGATGAGCCAGGAAGCTCTTCAGGTCGTCGCCACGGAGATGCGTCTGCCCGACGTCAGCGCACTCTATGCCGCGATCGGCAACGGTGTGTCCTCGGCTCAGCACGTCGTCGACCTGCTGGCCAAGGAAGTCGGGGAGGACGACGAGTCCGTCGTGCTGCCGCCGGAGCCGCGCAACCGCACCGGCCAGTCCTCGGGGCATCATTCCTCGTCCGAAGGCGTCATCGTCAAAGGCGTCGACGATGTGCTCGTCAAACTGGCTCGCTGCTGCACCCCGGTGCCGGGAGACGAGATCCTCGGCTTCGTCACCCGCGGTTCGGGAGTCTCCGTGCATCGCGTCGACTGCCCGAATATCACCTCGCTCAAACGCGAACCCGAACGTATGGTCGAGGTCTCGTGGGGTGAGAAGACGAGCGGAATCTACCTCGTGCAGATCCAGGTCGAGGCCCTCGATCGTGCAGGTCTGCTTTCCGATATCACCAAGGTGCTCTCCGAGACCCATGTGAACATCCTGTCGGCATCGGTCGGAACGTCTCGGGCGCGCGTGGCGCAATCGAAGTTCGTCTTCGAGATGAGCGATGCAAGCCATCTCGACACTGTCCTCTCGGCCGTGCGCAAGGTCGAAGGCGTCTTCGACGTCTACCGCATCTCCGGCGGCTGATCCTCTCCGTCCAGCGCCGCGCGCATCTGGGCGACGAACGGCCGACGGGCCACCACGGTGAGGTAGTCCCGGAGACGCTGACGCAGACCGCTGGGGATCTCCGCAATGATGCCCTTGAGCGCACGCGGCGAGTCCGCGGACTGGTTCCGGAAATGCGGGAAGAGGAGATCGTAGAGCGTGCGTTCCTCCGTCGTGATCGGCAGCTCGTCGATGAGGCACCAATCATTCTGCGCCAGATTCGTCTCGTGGACATCGAAACCGTCATCGGCGATCCACCGGCGCCTGGGCAGCGTGATGAAGCTCAGCGGAGCGGGGGCCCTGCCGAGTCCGCGGTGCACCCACCAGGCGCTGTCGTGGGAGAGCGCGAGTCCGGGCGGGATGAGCGAATGCAGGGCCGCCATCCGCTCAGCGGGGGAGAGGATCGCACCCTTGCGCACCCAGGTCGATTCGGTCAGTCTGATGAGCAGGCCGTCGAGGGTGAGCTCGGTGAGCTGCTCGTACCCGAAGTCCCGCAGATGAAACAACGCCTCCATACCCGAACTATCGTCGGATGTGGAGGCGGTGACAAGACTTCGGTGAGCGCCTGTGGACAGGTGCTGACTCGAACGTCAGAAGCTGTGGACGAGCGCCTCAGCCTCAGCCGAGCACTGCGGTCTCAGTCGAGTTCTGCGGCGGTCTGGGCGAGCTGATCCCGCCAGGCGCGGCGAGCGTCGAGAGCTTCCTGCGCTTCGGCGACGGATTTCTCATCTCCGCCGACCTTCGCGGCCTCGAGCTTCTTCTCGAGGTCGACGATCGACTCGTCGAGCTGACTCAGCGCACCCGAGGTGCGGGCCTTCGTCTCAGGGTTGCTGCGCTGCCACGCGGCTTCCTCGGCATCGGCGAGCGCGCGTTCGACATCGCGCAGACCGTTCTCCATCCGCGGGACATCGGCGCGAGGGACCTTCCCGGCGTCCTCCCACTGGTCTTGGATGGTGCGCAGCTCGCGCTTGGCCGCCACCGGGTCGGTGATCGGCAGCAGCGCCTGAGCCTTCTTCAGCAGCTCTTCCTTGACGACGAGGTTGCCCTTGAACTCCTCGTCCAGAGCGGCATTCTCGGCATCGCGGGCGGAGAAGAACACGTCCTGTGCTGCACGGAATCGTGCCCACAGCGCATCATCGTCCTTCCGCGAGGCACGCGGGGCGCGCTTCCACTGGCTCATCAGGTCCTTGTACTTCTGCGACACGGTGCGGAAATCGGTCGAGGCCGACAGCGACTCCGCCTCGGCGACGATCTTCTCCTTGATACGCTTGCCCTCGGCATTGAGCTTGTCGAGTTCGGCGAAGAACTCCTTGCGCTTGTGTTCGAAGGTGTTCCGAGCCTGTGAAAACCTGCCCCAGAGTTCCTGATCGACGGCACGCGGCAGGCGGGGTCCGCTGCGCTGCATGTCCTTCCACTGGGCGAAGAGCTCGCGCAGGCGAGCGCCCGACTGCTTCCACTGGATCTTCGACGGGTCCTGCTTGGCCAGGGTCTCGGCCTCGACGACGAGAGCCTCACGATCCTCGGCGGCGGCGAGTTTCGCGGCCTGCGCCCGGGCCGCCTGACGGGACTCCGTGGCCTCGGCATCGGAGATGAGTGTGTCGAGAGTGGCGCTCAACCCCTTGAGATCGCCGACGACGTTGGCTTCCGGCAGTGTTTCCTGCAGCGTCTTCGCCGCAGACACGACCTCACGGCCGGGAGCGCCGGCGGAGAGACGATTGCGCAGCAGGACCGCGCTCTCGGCGAGTTCGACGTACTTCTTCGCGAAGTACTCGAGAGCCTCCTCAGGAGTGGCGTCCGGGTATTGACCGACGGCACGTTCGCCCTCCGGTGTGGTGACGAACACATTGCCGTCCGCATCGGCACGACCATGTGTCACCGCGCGAGCCACCTCGGCGTCGTGGTCGATATGGCTGGCATTGACCACCTGTGCCGCCTGCGGACGCGGCAGCGACGACGGACGGGGGGTCGGCTTCGGTGTCGGGGTCGACATGGTTCTCACCTTGTTTCCATCGGTCGAACCGGCAGGTCATTCCACCCGCCGATCACTCGATTGTGGGATAGACGTTATCCCAGCATAACCATCGGCGGGCGTGTAGATAGACTTTGCACATGGATGTGTTCTCGACCAACGCCGAATTCCTCGACGTCAACTGCTATGCCGTGCGCGCAGACGGCTCCAGCGACTGCATTCTTATCGACTCCGGATACGACTGCGCCCCCGGCCTCGAGAAGCTGCTGAGCGAAGAGGGACTCGAACCTCGGGCGATCTTCCTCACCCACGGCCACCCCGACCATATCCTGGGCCTGACCAACGTGCTCGCCCGCTGGAACGTGCCCGTCCACCTCGGCGCCGCCGACCGGTACCGCCTGGAAACGCCCGCCACAACGCTCAACCCGCAGTTCGCGGCAATGCTGGCCCCGCTCGTCGCAGACTGGAACGCCCCGGCAGCCATTGACATCATTGATGGTGAGAGCTTCGAGATCGCCGGACTCACCATCACCGCAGTCTCCGCACCAGGGCATACGGAAGGTTCCATGCTGCTGCGAGTGAAGGACGGGGACGAGGAAGTCATCTTCACCGGTGACGTCGTCTTCGCCGGAGCCATCGGCCGCGTCGACCTGCCCGGGGGAGACCCTCAGGCGATGGCCGAATCGCTGCGGGCCTTCGCGACACTGCCGGACGTGCAGATCTATCCTGGACACGGCCCTGGCTCACGCGTGAGCACGGAACTCGCGACGAATCCGTTCTTCTGAAACCTCCCACCACTTCACAGCACTCAAACCGCACCGAAAGCAAGGAGCACCATGGCGAAGTCAGCCCGTCTGTCCGGATTCCCGGAACGACTCCCGGCCGAACGCGTGATCGAGAAGACCATCATCGACACCCTCGAACACACCTTCGCCCTGCACGGGTTCTCCGCCCTCAACCACCGCGCCGTCGAACCGATCAGCCAGCTGGCCAAGGACGGCGAGATCGACAAGGAGATCTTCGCCGTCTCCCGCCTCCACTCCGAGGGCGCCGAACGCAACCCTCTGGGACTTCACTTCGACCTCACGGTGCCCCTGGCCCGCTACATCGCCGACAATGCGAACGAACTGAGCTTCCCGTTCAAGGCCGCCCGCGTCCAGCCCGTCTGGCGGGGCGAACGGCCGCAGGCCGGTCGCTACCGTGAGTTCATCCAGGCCGATATCGACGTCATCGCCGATGGGGAGCTGCCCGGACACTTCGAGGTCGAGATCCCCCTGGCCGTGGCCGATGCGTTCTCCCGCCTCGCCCCGCTCGGCGTGCCCGGAATCAAGATCGTCGTCAACGACCGCAGGCTGCTCGAGGGCTTCGCCCGCGGAATCGGGCTGACGAACATCCAAGCCGTGCTGCGCTGCCTCGACAAATACGACAAGATCGGTCCCGACGAAGTGGCGAAGCTGCTGGCCGCCGAAGCCGGCGCCGATGAGGAGCAGCAGCGCCTGTGCCTGGAGTTGGCCGCCATCGAATCCGACTCCCCGGACTTCGCCGACGAGGTGCGCGCCTTGGGCGTCGACCACCCCCTGCTCGAAGCCGGACTCGAATCGCTGACGACGCTGCTGCGAGCCGCCGCCGTTCGCGCCCCCGGAGTCGTCGTCGCCCAGCTCAAGATCGCCCGCGGCCTCGACTACTACACGGGCGCGGTCTACGAGACCCAGCTGATCGGCCACGAGGAGCTCGGCTCCGTATCCTCCGGCGGGCGCTACGACTCGCTGGTGACCGTGGGGAAGAAGAACTACCCCGGGGTGGGCATGTCCATCGGCGTCTCCCGCCTCATGGCGTTCATCCTCGGCGAGACCTCGGAGATCCGCGCCACCCGCGGTACCCCCTCGGCCGTCGTCATCGCAGTCACCGAGGAAGCCCGACGGGCCGACGCTGACGCCGTAGCCGCGACGCTGAGGTCCCGGGACATCCCGTGCGAAGTCTCGCCGAACGCTGCGAAGTTCGGCAAACAGATCCGCTACGCGGAACGCCGCGACATCCCGTTCGTCTGGTTCACCGACGGTGAGTCCGGCCACGAGGTCAAGGACATCCGCTCGGGAGAGCAGACCACGGCCGACCCGGACACGTGGACACCCGCGGAAGACGACCTCTGGCCCCGCGTGTATCGGAGCTGAGCGCGGGGCGACTATCATTGTTCAGGCGCTAGACCACAACATCACAAAGGAGCCCTAGGTGCTGCGAAGCCACGAAGCCGGAAGCCTGCGAGCCGCGAACGCAGGAGAAACCGTCACCCTCACCGGGTGGGTCGATCGTCGTCGCGATCACGGAGGTGTGGCCTTCATCGATCTGCGCGACGCTTCGGGGATCGTGCAGGTCGTCGTCCGTGAGGACGATGCCCACCAGCTGCGCAACGAAACCGTCGTCAAGGCCACCGGCACCGTCTCGGTGCGCCCCGATGGCAACACGAACCCGAACCTGCCCACCGGCGAGATCGAGATCATCGACACCACCGTCGAGGTGCTCTCCGAAGCAGCGGCCCTGCCGTTCCAGGTCTCCGACCATGCCGAGGACTCGGGCGCCGTGGGCGAGGAGACGCGTCTGCGCTACCGCTACCTCGACCTGCGCCGTTCGGGCCCGGCCAAGACGATCCGTCTGCGCTCCGATGTCAACAAGGCCGCACGTTCGGTGCTCGACGCCCACAGCTTCGTCGAGGTCGAGACGCCGACGCTGACGAAGTCGACTCCGGAAGGTGCCCGCGACTTCCTCGTCCCGGCCCGCCTCAAGCCCGGCTCCTGGTACGCCCTGCCGCAGTCGCCGCAGCTGTTCAAGCAGCTGCTTCAGGTCGCCGGTATGGAACGCTACTACCAGATCGCCCGCTGCTACCGCGACGAGGACTTCCGCGCCGACCGCCAGCCGGAGTTCACGCAGCTCGACATCGAAGCCTCCTTCGTCGAGCAGGAGGACATCATCGCTCTGGCCGAAGAGATCCTCACCGCGCTGTGGAAGCTCATCGGCTACGACATCACCACCCCGATCCCGCACATCACCTACCACGAGGCGATGGAGCGCTACGGTTCGGACAAGCCGGACCTGCGCTTCGGCCTCGAGCTGCACAACCTCACCGAATTCTTCGCCGACACCCCGTTCCGCGTCTTCCAGTCGCCCTATGTCGGCTCCGTCGTCTACCCCGGCGGCGGCTCGCTGCCCAGGCGTCAGCTCGACGGCTGGCAGGACTGGGCCAAGCAGCGCGGGGCGAAGGGCCTGGCCTATGTGCTCGTGGCCGAAGACGGCACCCTGTCCGGTCCGGTGGCCAAGAACATCTCCGATGAGGAGAAGGCGGGACTCGTCGAGGCGGCCGGTGCGCAGCCGGGCGACGCCATCTTCTTCGCCGCCGGTGAGGCGAACTCCTCCCGTGCCCTCCTCGGTGCCGCCCGCAACGAGATCGCCGAGCGCACGGGTCTCATCCAGGACGGAGACTGGGCCTTCGTATGGGTCGTCGACGCGCCTCTGTTCGAATCGGCCGCCGAGGCGCAGGCGGCCGGAGACGTCGCCGTCGGCGGCGGACAGTGGACGGCCGTCCACCACGCCTTCACCGCTCCGAAGCCCGAATTCCTCGACCGCCTCGAAGACGATCCGGGCGCGGCACTGGCCTATGCCTACGACATCGTCTGCAACGGCAATGAGATCGGCGGCGGCTCGATCCGCATCCACCGCAAGGACGTCCAAGAACGCGTCTTCAAGATCATGGGCATCTCCGCCGAAGAGGCCGAGGAGAAGTTCGGCTTCCTCCTCGAAGCCTTCAAGTTCGGAGCACCCCCGCACGGCGGCATCGCCTTCGGCTGGGATCGCATCGTGTCCCTGCTGGCCGGCGTCGACTCGATCCGTGAGGTCATCGCCTTCCCGAAGTCCGGCGGCGGATTCGATCCGCTGACCCAGGCACCGGCACCGATCACCGGCGCCCAGCGCGCCGAGGCCGGCGTCGACTTCGAACCGGAAGACGACGACGCCGAGGCCTGATGAGCCAAGAACCCAATCTGTTCTCCGACGGCCCGGACCAGGAGACACCGGGTCCGGGCTTCGCCGGTTCCTCCGCGACCTCCTCGGGCAGGGCCCTGGATCCGCTTGCGGTGCGGATGCGTCCGCGGTCCCTGGACGAGGTCGTCGGCCAGGAGCACCTGACCTTCCCGGGGTCCCCGCTTAACCAACTCGTCGAAGCCAGCGGGGGAGACCGGGCGGGAGCCTCCTCGGTGATCCTGTGGGGTCCGCCCGGAGTCGGGAAGACCACGCTGGCCCATGTCATCTCCCATGCCCCGGGCCGCACTTTCGTCGAGCTCTCCGCCATCACCGCGGGCGTCAAGGACGTGCGCCAGGTGATCGAGAGCGCCCGCCGCGAACGGGAGATGTACGGACGGACCACCGTCCTCTTCCTCGACGAGATCCACCGGTTCTCGAAGGCCCAGCAGGATGCCCTGCTGCCGGCGGTGGAGAACCGGCTCGTCGTGCTCGTGGCCGCGACCACGGAGAATCCGTCGTTCTCCGTCATCTCGCCCCTGCTGTCGCGGTCGCTCATGCTCACGCTGCGTCCGCTCGACGACGAGGCGGTCGGCAATCTGCTCGACCGTGCCGTCGAATCAGATCGCGGTCTGGCCGGACAGTTCACCCTCACCGAGGAGGCCAGGAACTTCATCGTCCGCATCGCCGGAGCCGACGCCCGACGGTCGCTGACAATCCTCGAAGCCGCCGCCGGAATCGCCGCCGCACAGACGGAGGAGGCGAGCGACGAACCGATCGCGATCACCGAGTCCGCCTGCGCCGAGGCGAGCAGCGAGACCGTCCTGCGCTACGACAAGAACGGCGACCAGCACTACGACGTCGTCTCCGCCTTCATCAAATCCATCCGCGGTTCCGATGTCGACGCGGCCCTGCACTTTCTCGCGCGGATGATCGTCGCCGGTGAGGACCCGCGCTTCATCGCCCGTCGCGTCGTCATCTCCGCAGCCGAGGACATCGGCATGGCCGATCCGCAGGCGCTGCCGATCGCCGTGGCCGCCTCGACCGCAGTCCAGAACATCGGCATGCCCGAAGGACGGATCCCCCTCGCCGAGGCGGTCACCTACCTCGCGCTGGCCCCGAAGTCGAATGCGAGCTACCGCGCCCTGGACGCCGCGATCGCCGATGTGAAGAACGGACTCGCCGGTCAGGTGCCGATGCATCTGCGCGACGCCCACTATCCGGGGGCGAAAGAGCTCGGCCACGGCGAAGGCTACAAATACTCCCACGACTATCCGCACGGGGTCGCCGATCAGGAGTACCTGCCGGAGACGCTGCGGGGGAAGCGCTACTACTCTCCGACGGGCAACGGAATGGAACGCAGCATGGCTGAGAGGCTCGAGAACCTCAGGCGGCTGCTGCGACCCTGATAGCTTTGGAACAGTCGCGGCACCGTCGCGGGCAGCGCCGATCGAGGAGGACGGCATGGCAGACATCGTCATCACGATCGCCGCCGCGTTGGCGCTGGGACTCATCGCCCATGAGCTGCGCGTCCCGCCGCTCGTCGGTTTCCTCGCGGCCGGATTCCTCCTGCACGTCTTCGGCTTCACCGCCTTCGCGGGACTGCAGCAGGTATCGGACATCGGAGTCGTCCTGCTGCTGTTCACGATCGGACTGAAATTCGATCTGCGCTCCCTGCTCCAACCCGAAGCCCACGGCACCGCTGCGCTGCACATGATCACGGTGGTCCTCCTCGGCGCCGGGACGATCGGAGCTGCCGCCGCCATCGGAATCGTCAGCGTCGGCGGGGGACTGGGCACCTTGGCGCTGCTCGGCTTCGCCCTCTCCTTCTCCTCCACGGTGCTCGTCGTCAAAGTGCTCGAAGACCGCTCCGACGACGGGTCCTACTACGGGCAGATCGCCATTGCGATCCTCGTCCTCCAGGACCTCGCTGCGGTCGCCTTCATCACGATCGGAGGCGAAGAGCCGCCGAGCCCCTGGGCGTTCGCGCTCGTCCTGATCTTTCCCGTGGTCTGGGTGCTGCGACGGATCCTCGATCGCGTCGGACGCGGTGAGCTGCTCGTCCTCTTCGGCGTCGTCATGGCCTTGGGCCCCGGCTATGTCGCCTTCGAATCAGTCGGCATCCACGGCGACCTCGGAGCCCTGGTGCTCGGACTTCTCTTCTCCACCCACCCGCGAGCCGTGGAGATGTCGAAGTCGCTGTTCAGCGTCAAAGAGCTCTTCCTCGTCGGGTTCTTCGTCGTCATCGGGCTCCAAGCGGTCCCCACCTGGTCGGATCTGCTCATGGCGCTGGCCCTGTGCGTCGTGCTGCTGCCGTTCAACTTCGCGAGCTTCTACCTCATGGGTCGCCTCTTCGGCCTGCGCAACCGCACCAGCGTGCGCACCAGCCTGGCCCTGAGCAACTTCTCCGAATTCGCACTCATCGTCGTCGCCGTCGGAGTCGACAACGGACTCTTCGAGGACAACTGGCTGACCATCACCGCCCTCGCCGTGGCATTGGGGATGATCGGCTCCTCCCTGGCGAACGCCTACAGCCTCCGGATCGTCGCGAAGCTCGACGCGATCCTGCCGGATGAGAACGAGAGCCGGCTGCGGGCCAGTGATCGGCCGCTCGACACCGGAGATGCGGAAGTCGTCGTTCTCGGCATGGGCCGCATCGGTCGCGGAGCCTACGAGCGCTTCGTCGAACGCGGCGACCGCAGCGTCATCGGCATCGACAACGACCACACAGTCATCGAAGCCCTGCACGCCGATGAGTTCACAGTGCTCGAAGGCGACGCCACCGACCACGAATTCTGGCACCGCCTCGTCGTCGGCGGCAGCGCTCACACCGTCGTCCTCGCCATGGCGCTGCACGATTCGAACACCTTCGCCCTCGAACAGCTGCGCATCGCCGGCTTCCCCGGGACCATCGCCGCCGTCGTTCAACGCCCCGATCAGGCCGAGCACTTCGCCCGTGCCGGGGTCCACGCAGTGATCAACATCTACAGCGGGTCAGGAGCGGCCGTGGCCGATGCCGCCATCGACAGCCACGAAGACGGCCGCCGCCGGTGACAGCGGTGAGCGCGGACCAGGCGGTCGGCTGGAGCTGTCGGTGCGCAGCAGTCGGGAAGATCACAGCGGCGAGGCCGCCGATCCGCTTTGCGACACTCCGCCTGCACCCGCTAAGATAGACAGCTGTTGTGCCTGCACCCTAAAGGCGGTCGGTGCGAGCGGATCTCGACGCTCAATCCCTCTTTCCCATCCGGGGAAACAACAGTCGCGTTCGGGGCGAGAACCGCAAAGGCCCACCGCGGCAGAACACATTGATGAAAGGTAATACAGTGCCAGCACCAGCACGTAATCGCCGCATGACGCGCCTCTCGCGCGCCCTCGGCATTGCTCTGACACCCAAGGCCGAGAAGTACTTCGAGCGTCGCCCGTACCCTCCAGGTGAGCACGGTCGCGCCCGTCGTCGCAACGACAGCGACTACTCGGTCCGCCTCAAGGAGAAGCAGCGTCTGCGCGCGCAGTACGGCATCCGCGAGGCCCAGATGCTCAAGACCTACAAGGAAGCCAACCGTCTGCCCGGTCTGACCGGTGAGACCATGGTCGAGCTCCTCGAGTCGCGTCTCGACGCCCTCGTCCTGCGTTCGGGCTTCGCCCGCACCATGGCCCAGGCCCGTCAGTTCGTCGTCCACCGTCACATCACGGTCGACGGACAGCGCGTGGACCGTCCCTCCTTCCGCGTGAAGGAAGGCCAGACCATCCAGGTGCACGAGCGTTCGGCTTCGATGGATCCGTTCCAGGTCGCCGCCGCCGGTGGTCACAAGGACGTTCTGCCCGCAACGCCGGGATACCTCAACGTGAACCTCGAGGGCCTGCAGGCAACTCTGCTGCGCACCCCGAAGCGCGAAGAGGTGCCGATCACCTGTGACGTTCAGCTCGTCGTCGAGTTCTACTCGCGCTGATCTGCCGAACACAGCGCATCGCGCCACCGCGACTGCCCGGGACCGCACGGTTCCGGGCAGTCGTGCATTCACGGCACGCCGCGCCACATCGCATATTGCGACGGAGCCATTAAACTAGTCCCTGTTAAGTGCGGGTATGCACGAGTAAGTGTCGCGTCGGGCTCATTCGCCCGGCGGCGCACAGGCAATATCTGAAAGGCCTTGGATTGAAGACGGCAGAGATCAAACAACGCTGGTTGGACTACTTCGAAGCGAACGGGCACACCGTGGTCCCCTCGGCGTCGGTGATCAGCTCCGATCCGTCCATCCTGTTCAACATCGCGGGAATGGTCCAGTTCATTCCCTACCTCACCGGCCGTGAGCCGGCCCCGTTCAACCGTGCCACCAGCGTCCAGAAATGCGTGCGCACCGGAGACATCGAAGAGGTCGGCAAGACGACCCGCCACGGCACCTTCTTCCAGATGAACGGCAACTTCTCCTTCGGCGACTACTTCAAACGCGATGCCATCAAGTTCGCCTGGGGACTGCTGACGACCCCCGTCGCCGAGGGCGGACTCGGCTTCGACCCGGAGCTGCTGTGGGCGACGGTGCACGAGGACGACCTCGAGACCATCGACATGTGGCTCGAGGAGACCTCCGTTCCCCGTGAGCGCATCCAGCTGCGCGACAACGAGGACAACTACTGGCACACCGGCCAGCCCGGCCCTGGCGGCTACTGCTCGGAGATCTACTTCGACCGCGGCCCCGCCTACGGCGTCGACGGCGGCCCCGTGGCCGATGAAGACCGCTACATCGAGATCTGGAACCTCGTGTTCATGGAGTTCGAACTCTCCGAGGTTCGCTCGAAGGTCGACTTCGACGTGGCCGGCGAGCTGCCGGCGAAGAACATCGATACCGGCATGGGCCTCGAACGTGTCGCCTTCCTGCTCCAGGGCGTGGAGAACATGTACGAGATCGACGAGGTGTTCCCCGTCATCGAGGCCGCCAGCCGTCTGGCCGATCGGACCTACGGCGAGGACGAGCACGCCGATGTGCAGCTGCGCGTCGTCGCCGACCATGTCCGTTCGGCACTGATCATCATCGGCGACGGAGTGCGCCCCGGAAACGAAGGCCGCGGCTACATCCTCCGCCGCCTGCTCCGCCGTGCCGTGCGCGCCATGCGTCTGCTCGGAGTCAAGAAGGAAGTCCTGCCCGAGCTGCTGCCCGTCTCCATGCAGGCGATGAAGCTGTCCTACCCGGAGCTCGAAACCGACTTCGACCGCATCTCCCGGGTCGCCTACGCCGAGGAGAAGGCGTTCCTGCGCACCCTCGAATCCGGCACTCAGCTGTTCGCCAATGCCGCGAAGTCACTCGATGGCGCGGACAAGACCATCAGCGGAGACATCGCCTTCGCCCTCCACGACACCCACGGATTCCCCATCGACCTCACCCTCGAGATGGCCTCCGAAGCCGGACTGAGCGTCGATGAGGCCGGGTTCCGTGAGCTGATGAGCGAACAGCGCACCCGCGCCAAAGCCGATGCCAAGGCGAAGAAGGGCGGCGGCCACACCGACCTGTCCGCCTATTCGGCGCTGCTCGACGAAGGCAAGAGCGAATTCGTCGGCTATGACCGACTCGAATCCGACTCACGCGTGCGCGGAATCGTCGTCGACGGTGTGGCCGCCGAGGTGCTCACCGCCGGCCAGAGCGGCGACGTCGTCCTCGACCTGACCCCTTTCTACGCCGAATCCGGCGGTCAGCGCGCCGACGTCGGCCTCATCTCCGGCCACGGCTTCACCGCCCGGGTCAGCGACGTGCAGAACCCGGTCAAGGGTCTGCCCGCCCACCGGGTCGAGGTCATCGACGGAGAGCTGCGCGTCGGCGACGAGGTGCTCGCCGCCGTCGACCACGACCACCGGTTCCAAGGCGCACAGGCCCACACCGCCACCCACCTCGTCCACGCTGCGCTGCGCGAGATCCTCGGCAGCCACGCCGTGCAGGCCGGTTCGCTCAACCAGCCCGGATACATGCGCTTCGACTACTCGTTCCCCGAAGCCCCGAGCGCCCAGATGCGGGCCGAGATCGAAGAGGTCGCGAACCTCGCAGTGCGCTCGAACTACGAAGTCGGCACCGAATACATGTCCTTCGACGACGCCAAGAAGTCTGGTGCCATGGCGCTCTTCGGCGAGAAATACCCGAACGTCGTGCGCGTCGTCGACATCGGCGGACCCTTCTCCCGCGAACTCTGCGGCGGCACCCACGTCGGTGCCTCGGCAGAAGTCGGCCCGATCTCCGTGCTCTCCGAAGCCTCCGTCGGCTCCGGAGTCCGACGCATCGAAGCCGCTGTCGGCATGGATGCCTTCCGGTCCCTGGCCGCCGAGCGGACCATCGTGTCCTCGCTCTCGGAGATGCTCAAGGTCCCCGGCACCGATGTCACATCACGCGTGTCCGACCTGATGAGCCGGCTCAAGGACGCTGAGAAGGAGATCGCTCGCCTCAACGCCCAGCAGCTGCTGGCCTCTTCGGGCAAGTTCCTCGATGAGGCACAGACCGTGGGCCAGACGCTGTTCGTGCAGGCCGAACTCGGCGATATCGCCAATGCCGGAGACATCCGCACACTGGTCACCGACCTGCGCAACCGGGTCGCCGACCGTCAGGCGGTGATCTTCGGCATCGGAGTCAGCAGCGGAAAGCCCGTCGTCGTCATCGCCACCACCGAGGCGGCCCGTGCCGCCGGTCTGCAGGCCGGAAAGCTCGTGTCGCTGGCCTGCGGCGAACTCGGCGGCGGAGGCGGCGGCAAGCCCGACCTCGCCCAGGGCGGGGGCAGCAACCCCGCGGCGATCCCGTCAGCCATCGCGGCCGTCAAAGCAGCCATCCAGTGAGTTTCCGCCGAGGTCGCCGGTTGGGTCTCGACATCGGTTCCGTGCGGATCGGTGTCGCCTCCAGCGACCCCGACGGGATTCTGGCCACTCCGCTCACCGTCGTTCGGCGAGGGGATGAACCGGCGGCGCTGCGGCAGCTGCGCGATATCGTCGACGAATACGAACCCATCGAACTCCTGGTGGGGGACCCGAAGTCCCTCGACGGCGCCGCCCGGGCCGCAGCCACCTCGGCGTTGGAATTCGCCCGCCGGATCGCCGCGGCCACCGGCACATCCGTCCGTCTCGTCGACGAACGATTCACCACAGTCGAGGCCCAC
This sequence comes from Brevibacterium sp. SIMBA_078, assembly GCF_046534565.1. NCBI lineage: Bacteria > Bacillati > Actinomycetota > Actinomycetes > Micrococcales > Brevibacteriaceae > Brevibacterium > Brevibacterium sp. SIMBA_078. The sequence goes on along the minus strand of NZ_JAWRYQ010000005.1, from coordinate 110,606 downwards.
CAGGCTCTCGCTGCAGCCGGGAAATCGTCACGCCAGCGACGCGAGATCGTCGATGCCCAAGCTGCCGTGATCATCCTCCAGAACGCCCTCGAGTACGAACACAACACCGGTGTCCCCGCCGGCCGTGAGATGCCCGACGAGGAGAACGACGTATGAGCCCGATCACCGGAGAGTTCTCGACAGACGAAGGACTGTCCCGCGCAGAGATCCGCGCGAAGAAGCGGCGCAGAATGATGCGCCGGCGACGCACGACGACGATCGTGATCATCTGCATCCTCGTCTTCGGCATCGGGGGATTCTTCGGTGTGCGCGCGGCCGGGGGAGTCTTCGATGACCTGTTCGGACCGAAAGGCGACTACGAGGGGCAGGGCACGAACGAGGTCTCGATCGAGATCGCTCCCGGATCCTCGGCCCGCACCGTGGCCAACCAGCTCGTCGAAGCCGGAGTGATCATGAACTCCGAACCCTTCCTCGACGAGATCGAACGCCGTGAGGCGACCATCCAGGCCGGAACCTGGACGATGCGGGAGAAGATGAGCTCGAAGGCCGCGGTCGAAGCGCTCATCAACCCCATCGCCCCGCCGAAGATCACGGTCGCCGAAGGCAAACAGGTCGAAGAGATCAAGGCGATCATGATCGAATCGGGGATGAACGCCGATGAGGTCGACAAAGCCATCGACGACAAGACCCCGAAGGACTACGGACTCGAGATCGACGCACCGATCCTCGAGGGGTATCTGTACCCGGCGACCTACGACCTCAACAAGCAGAAGACCGCCGAGGACATCGTCCAGGAGATGGTCGACAAGACCGAGACCGAACTCGACGAACTGGGAATCGAGAGCAAGGACGCCAACCGCATCCTCACTCTGGCCAGCCTCGTGGAGAAGGAATCCCCGGGTGACCCCGAAGTGCGCTCGAAGGTCGCCAGGTCCTTCCTCAACCGCATCTCCGACGAATCGCAGACCGGAGGACTCCTCCAATCGGATGCGACCGTGGCCTATATCCACGGTGCCCGCTCCGACCTGACGACGACGAAGAAGGAACGCCAGTCGGACTCGCCGTACAACACGTACAAGAAGAAGGGTCTGCCTCCCGGTCCCATCAACTCGCCGAGCAAGGGCGCCGTCGAAGCTGCGCTCGAACCCGCCGACGGTGACTGGCAGTTCTTCGTCGCGACCAACCCGGACACGGGGGAGACCAAGTTCGCCGACAACTACGAGGACCACAAGAAGAACGTCGAGATCTACCGCAAGTGGCTGCGCGAGCACAGCAAGGACGACGGATAGCCGGTGAAGATCGTTGCCGCGGTGCTCGGTTCGCCGATCGCACACTCGAAATCCCCGCTGCTCCACCGAGCCGCCTTCGCAGCGCTGAACCTGGCATCCAGCGAGTATTCCCGGTACGAAATCGGAGCCGACGAGCTCGAGGGATTCCTCGACTCCCACCCCGATCACACCGGTTTCTCACTGACGATGCCGTTGAAGGACCGACTCGTCACGCTCGCTGCCGAACGCGGGTGGACCGTCGACGAAACGGCAGCACTGACGGCGGCCGGCAACACCCTTGTCCGCCGCAGCGGAGAAGTGCAGGTGGCGAACACCGACGTCGAGGGCATCGTGCGTGCCATCGCCTCGCACAGGGAATCGGGTCCGTCCGCGGCCGGTGGCGCGGGAGCCGGTCGGACGACGATCCTCGGCGCCGGAGCCACGGCCGCCTCGGCGCTCGTGGCCTGCCGCGATCTCGGGATCGCACACGTGGACTTCCGCGTCCGCAACCCGGACCGTGCCCGCCGGGTTCTCGAGCTGGCCGAACGGATCGGGCTGACCGCCTCGGTGGGCGACCTGACCCGGATCGGTCCATCGTCGATCGTCATCTCCACGCTGCCCGCCGAGGCGGCGCCCGACCCGATCTGGGAAGATTCCTTCGCCCCCGGAGCGATCGCCCTCGACGTCGCCTACGCCGCCGATTCGACCTTCCTCGCCGCGGCCGCCGCACACGGTCTGCGCCCCGTCGCCGGAACCGCCATGCTCGTCGAACAGGCCGTCGCCCAGTTCGAGATGTTCCTCGCCGCAGCCAGGGCCGACGACCCAACCGAGACGGAGACCCAGCCGACCTCGAACACCCCGCCGGCGGCAGACGACCTGACCGCGCGGATCACGGCGGCCATGTACGCAGCACTCGAGGGCCCACCCGCCCGCGCTCAGGACTGAACCGGCGATCGCGATGAACACCGGGGTGCTGCACGGGATGACCATCGGAGTCACGGTTCTGGCCGCTCTGGCCTGCGGTCTCATCCTCGCCGTGACCCCACGGACCTGGCTCAACGACTCCGCGCACCTGCAGCGGTGGCAGTCATCCAGATGGGCACGCGGTCCGGGACCGATGCTGCTCGGCCCCATCATCGCCGCGGCAGTCGCCGTCGTCTTCACCCTCTTCGTGCTCGCACCACTGGAGACAGGGTGGAGCGCCTATGCGCCGCTGGACGGAGCGACGTTCGCCCCAGACCAGCCGAACTCCGCCGATCGCATCCTCTCCGCCCTGCTGCTGGGACTCGTCTCCGGAGCCACACCATTCCTCATCTCCGCAGATCTGAGCGTCCGCAGACTGCCTGATCGGATCGTCATCCCCCTGTCTCTGGTCGCCGTGGGACTCCTGATCACGGGCTCCGTGCTCGGAGAACTGCCGATGTGGTTCTGGTCATTCTTTGCCGGAATCCTCGGACTCGTCGCCTTCGCCGCGCTGCACCTCGTGGGTCGACTGCTGGGAGTGCGGACGATGGGGCTCGGGGACGTCAAGCTCGCGTTCATCGTCTTCGCCGTGCCCGGTCTCTTCGACCCGTGGGCACCTGCCCTCGTGCTTGTCGCCATGATGCTCATCAGCGGCGTCTGGGCGCTCATCGGCGCGATCCGTGCCGGTCGGGTGCGCGGGGTGACCATCGCCTTCGGACCGGCCATGCTTTCCGGCATGTGGCTCGGGTGCCTGTTCGCCCCAATACTTTTGTAGAATCGGTGGAATGTTGAGATGGCTGACTGCAGGCGAATCCCACGGCGAAGCGCTGACCGGGATCATTGAGGGGCTTCCCGCCCATGTACCGATCACCAGGGACGATATTCGTGCGAGCCTGGCTCGCCGCCGACTCGGCTATGGCCGCGGCGCACGGATGAAGTTCGAAGCCGACGAGGTGCGTCTCCTCGGCGGTGTCCGCCACGGGCAGACCTTGGGCTCACCGGTGGCGATCGAGGTCGGCAACACCGAATGGCCGAAATGGGAATCCGTGATGAGCCCGGATCCCGTCGACGCGTCCGAACTCGAAGGACTGGCGCGCAACGCCCCGTTGACCCGGCCGCGTCCGGGCCATGCCGATATCGTCGGCATGCAGAAGTACGGCTTCGACGAAGCCCGCCCCGTGCTGGAGCGCGCTTCGGCGCGTGAGACCGCAATGCGCGTGGCACTGGGCACGGTGGCCGCGAAGTTCCTCGGCGAACTGGGCATCACCCTCGTCTCCCACACCGTAGCCATCGGCGGTGCAGAACATGCCGACGATGCGCTGCCCGCGCTGCCGACCGCAGCCGATGTCGAGGCCCTCGACGCCGATCCGGTCCGCTGCTTCGACGCCGACCTCTCGGCGGCGATGGTCACCGAGATCGACGCGGCGAAGAAGGCCGGGGACACCCTCGGCGGAGTCGTCGAAGTGCTCGCTTACAACCTGCCTCCGGGCCTGGGCTCCCACGTGCATTGGGACCGTCGTCTCGACTCCCGCCTGGCCGGTGCCCTCATGGGCATCCAGGCGATCAAGGGCGTCGAGGTCGGAGACGGCTTCCTCACCACGAAGCGTCCCGGCTCACAGGCCCATGACGAACTGGAAGTCGGACCCGACGGATTCCGCCGCACGAGCAATCGTGCCGGCGGCACGGAAGGCGGAATGTCCACGGGCGGCCCGCTGCGTGTGCGGGCGGGAATGAAGCCGATCGCCACGGTGCCGCGTGCCCTGGCGACGGTCGACGTCGAAACCGGTGAGGCCGCGAAGGCGAACCATCAGCGTTCCGACGTGTGCGCAGTTCCCGCCTCGGGAGTCGTCGCCGAAGCCATGGTGGCACTCGTGCTCGCCGAAGCCGTCGTCGAGAAGTTCGGCGGAGACTCCGTTGCCGAGACGAAGCGGAACCTGGACGCCTATGTCGCGGCCATTCCGGAGAACCTCCGCATCGGACAATGAACCACACCCCGCTGCCCAAACCGGTTCCGCCCTTGGAACCGGTCCCCGCCGCGCTCTCGCGCATCGTGCTCTCCGGTCCGCCGGCGGCAGGGAAATCGACGATCGGTCGGCTGCTCGCCGACCGGCTCGGCCTGCCGCTGACGGACACGGACGCGAACATCGTCGACAAGTACGGGGTCATCTCGGAGATCTTCGTCGAACGCGGCGAAGATCACTTCCGACGCATCGAACGGGAGGTCGTGCGCAGAGCGCTGCGTCGTCTGCTCGATCGTCCTGGCATCGTGTCCCTGGGCGGAGGAGCGATCCTCAACCCCGGCACCCGAGCCCAGCTTCGACACCCGGCGATCAAGGTCGTGCACATCGATATCGATGTCGACACCGTGTCCCAGCGGCTGACCGCCCCGCACCGACCGCTGCTGCGCGGTGCCGGCAGCCCGGTGGAGAACTGGCTGGCCCTGGTCAGCGAACGCGAACCGCTGTACGAACAGGTCGCGACCTTCCGGGTCCAGGCCTCGAACTCCCCACCGTCGACGGTGGTCAACCGAGTCGTCGACGTCCTCACCGGTCTGCAGCGAGCCGAGGAGTACGCGAAGTACGCCGATCCCGACGACGACGGATCCGGTCAGCAGCGCTGAGCACAGCCCCGGCGGTGAGACGCCTGCGACCACATCGGTCACCCGTTTCGCCGCCGGGAGCCTGTGAGGGCTAGGCTGGATCCGGCCCACGGAACAGGTGGCTCGACTCCGAGCACTCACCGGGCGGCCGAGCCTTGAGAGAAGACGATGAACGATCAGGAAGACGGACGAATGAGCCTCACACGCATCAATGTGGACGCCGGCGGGAACTACCCCGTCCTCGTCGGCCAGGGACTGCTCGGCGAACTGCCCGAGCTGCTCGGAAACCGTGTCGAGAAGGTCCTCGTCATCCACCCCCGCGCCCTGCGCACCACCGGTGAGACCGTTCGCGACGACCTCGCCGCCGCCGGTCTCGAGGCCGTGGCCGCGGAGATCCCCGACGCCGAAGAGGCCAAACACGTCCAGGTCGCTGCATTCTGCTGGCAGGTCCTCGGCCAATCCGACTTCACCCGCACCGACGCGATCATCACCGTCGGCGGGGGAGCGGTGAGCGACCTCGGCGGATTCGTCGCCGCCACCTGGCTGCGCGGAATCAAGGTCATCCACATCCCCACCACCGTGCTCGGTATGGTCGATGCCTCCGTCGGCGGCAAGACCGGGATCAACACCGCCGAAGGCAAGAACCTCGTCGGCTCCTTCCACGCACCCGCCGGTGTCCTCGTCGACCTCGACACGCTCGGGACCCTGCCGGAGAACGAACTGTTCACCGGCCTCGCCGAGGTGGTCAAGACCGGATTCATCGCCGACCCCGCGATCCTCGATCTCGTGTCGAACCATTCGAAGGACGAAATCGCCGATGTGCACGGCCCCGTGCTGCGCGAACTCATCGAACGCTCCATCCGGGTCAAGGCCGATGTCGTCTCCGGAGACTTCAAGGAGTCCGGACGCCGGGAGATACTGAACTACGGCCACACCCTCGGCCACGCGATCGAGCACAAGGAGCGTTACCAGTGGCGCCACGGTGCCGCCGTATCGGTGGGCATGGTCTTCGCCGCCGAGGTGGCGTCGATGATCAAGAGCCTGCCCTACGAAGTCGTCGACCTCCACCGTGAACTGCTCGGCAAGCTCGGACTGCCGGTGGGCTACCGTTCCGACGTGTGGCCGCAGCTGCTGGACACGATGAAGAGAGACAAGAAGGCCCGCGGAGCGATGCTGCGGATGGTGCTGCTCAGCGACATCGGCGAACCGAGCACCGTCGAGATCCCCGATGCCTCCATTCTCTTCACCGCCTACCAGGAGATCGGCGAGGATTCGCCGACGGTTCCCCTCGGGATCGGCCTCGGCCTCAACTGACCCCGCCCGGATGGAAGCGTCCCGCTGGGCTTGCTAGACTTGCCCAGTGGCGCGTTCGTCGACCCCGCACCTCGGGGTTCTCCGGCGCGTCGTGCCGACTGCGATCACCATTCGGTGATCAGGACTGAACCGAAGAAGGACGAATTAGTGGCGACAACGAACGACCTGAAGAACGGCCTTGTGCTCAACCTCGACAACCAGCTGTGGCAGGTGCTCGAATTCCAGCACGTCAAGCCCGGAAAAGGACCGGCCTTCGTCCGCACCAAGCTGAAGCATGTCATCTCCGGCAAGATCATCGACAAGACCTTCAACGCCGGCACCAAGGTCGAGACCGCGAACGTCGACCGCCGCGATATGCAGTACCTCTACCATGACGGCACCGACTACGTGTTCATGGATGCCAAGGACTACGACCAGGTCAACATCTCCGCAGAGCTCGTCGGCGACGCCGCGAACTACATGCTCGAGAACCAGGATCTGCAGATCTCCTTCCACGAGGGCACCCCGCTCTCCGTGGAGCTGCCGCCCTCGGTGGAACTGACCATCACCCACACGGAACCCGGACTTCAGGGCGACCGTTCGACCGGCGGTTCGAAGCCCGCGACCCTCGAGACCGGGTACGAGATCCAGGTGCCCCTGTTCCTCGAAGAAGGCGTGAAGGTCAAGGTCGACACCCGCAGCGGCGACTACCTCGGTCGCGTCAAGTAAGTGGCGTCCGCACGTACCCGAGCCCGTCGCCGGGCTCTCGAGCTGCTCTTCGAAGCCGGGCAGCGTCGACTGGCCATGGACGAACTCGTCACCATGCGGTCGAACGATCCCGACTACCCGATGAAGGAATACGCGGTCGAGATCGTCAAGGGCATCACCGAGAAGCAGGCGGAGATCGACGAGATCATCTCCACCTACTCAGAAGGCTGGACCCTGGATCGGATGCCGGCTGTCGACCGATCGCTGCTGGAGATCGGAACCTGGGAGATGCTGTTCAACGACGAGGTTCCCGACAAAGTGGCCATCGACGAAGCAGTGTCTCTGGCCAGACAGTTCTCCACAGATGACTCTCCCGGCTTCGTCTCGGGGCTGCTCTCCCGCATCCTCGACGTCAAACCGACACTCATCTGAGGCGGCGGGTCCGCACTCCGGACCCGCCCGCCGGTGGGCACCCCACCGGGTCTACAATCGAATCGAACCACTCCTTTAACCACCGTCCAGAGAGGCGGAGAAGGGGAAATATGACACAGCGAACAGTGCTGGACGCCCCCGATATCTCGCGGGCGATCACCCGCATCGCGCACGAGATCATCGAATCCAACAAGGGCGGCGACGACCTCGTCCTCTTGGGCATTCCGCGCCGCGGAGTCCCGCTCGCCCACCGACTCGCCGAGGCGATCGCCTCCATCTCCGGTCGGCCCGAGGCCGCAGGCGAACTCGCCGGCAGCCTCGACATCACGATGTACCGTGACGATCTGCGCGGCGGCTCATACCGGGCACCCGAACCCACCACCATTCCGAGTGCGGGAATCGATGCGAAGACCGTTGTCCTCGTCGACGATGTGCTCTTCTCCGGACGCACCATCCGCGCCGCCCTCGACGCCCTCGCCGATGTCGGTCGGCCCGCCAAGGTCCGCCTCGCCGTCCTCGTCGACCGCGGCCACCGGGACCTGCCGATCCGTGCCGACCATGTCGGCAAGAACCTGCCGACCTCGAGCAGCGAACGCGTCAACGTCTCCCTGACCGAAATCGACGGTGACGACTCCGTCAGCATCTCGGGAGGCCGCGAATGAAGCATCTGCTCGACACCGCATCGCTGAGCCGGGACGACGCCATCGGCATCCTCGACATCGCCGAGGAGATGACTCTCGTCTCCGAACGCGAGGTCAAGAAGCTGCCCGTGCTGCGCGGACGCACAGTCGTCAACCTGTTCTTCGAGGATTCCACACGCACCCGACTGTCCTTCGAAGCCGCAGCCAAACGCCTTTCGGCCGATGTGCTCAACTTCTCCGCCAAGGGCTCCTCCGTTTCGAAGGGCGAGAGCCTCCAGGACACGATCCAGACGATCTCGGCGATGGGCGCCGATGCCATCGTCGTCCGCCACTCCGGGGCAGGCACCGCCCACCGCCTCGCCCATACCGGGTGGATCGACGTCCCCGTCGTCAACGCCGGCGACGGCACTCACGAACACCCCACCCAGGCGCTCCTCGACGCGTTCACTCTGCGTCGGGCACTCGCCGGAGTCCCCGCCTCGGGGCCGGTGAAAGGGGGACCGCGCGGTCAGGGACTCGACGGAGCGAAGGTCGCCATCGTCGGAGACATCCTGCACTCCCGAGTGGCACGGTCGAACGTCCACCTGCTCGCCCGCCTCGGCGCGGACGTCCACCTCATCGCTCCGCCCACGCTGCTGCCCTGGGGAGTGGAGAGCTGGCCGGTGACCGTCCACTACGACTTCGATTCGGCGCTGAGCGGCGAGGATTTCGCGGCCGTGATGATGCTGCGGGTCCAGCACGAGCGGATGCACGAATCCTTCTTCCCCAACGAACGCGAATACGCCCGCCTGTGGGGTCTGAGCGCGGCCCGTCTGGCCAAACTGCCGGAGACGAGCTTCATCATGCACCCAGGGCCCATGAACCGCGGCTTCGAAATCTCCGCTGCCGCAGCGGACTCACCCCGCGCCCTCGTCCTCGACCAAGTCGAGAACGGAGTGAGCGTGCGCATGGCGGTCCTCTACCGTCTGCTGACCGGTCAGGAGGAGACCAATGACTGATTACCTCATCCGCGGTGCCGATGTGCTCGGACGCGGAGCCGCCGATATCGCGATCCAGGACGGTCGCATCGTCGATCCCGAGCTGCTGAGCTCAAGCGACTATGAGACCGTCGACGCCGCAGGACTCGTGGCCCTGCCGGGACTCGTCGACATGCACACTCATCTGCGTGAGCCGGGCAAGGAAGACGCCGAGACCGTGCTCACCGGATCACGTTCAGCCGCCTCGGGCGGGTTCACCTGCGTCCACGCCATGGCGAACACCGCGCCCGCAGCCGACACCGCCGGAGTCGTCGAACAGGTTCACCGCCTCGGCCGCTCCGCCGGTTTCACCGAAGTCGTACCCGTCGGCGCCGTGACCACCGGGCTCGAGGGCAAGCAGCTCGCCGAGCTGGGAGCCATGGCGCGCTCCGGAGCCCGCGTGAGGATGTTCTCCGACGACGGAATCTGCGTCTCCGATCCGCTGCTCATGCGCCGCGCCCTCGAATACGTCAAGACCTTCGACGGCATCATCGCCCAGCATGCACAGGAGCCGCGCCTGACCGAAGGCGCACAGATGAATGAGGGAACGGTCTCGGCCGAACTCGGACTGCCCGGCTGGCCCGCCGTGGCCGAGGAGTCGATCATCGCCCGCGATGTGCTCCTGGCCGAACACGTCGGATCCCGGCTGCACATCTGCCACGTCTCCACGGCCGGCAGCGTCGACCTCATCCGCTGGGCCAAGGCCCGGGGGATCGCCGTGACCGCCGAGGTGACACCGCACCATCTCATGCTCACCGACGAACTCGTGCGCACGTTCGACCCCGTCTACAAGGTCAACCCGCCGCTGCGCACCGACCGCGATGTGCAGGCGCTGCGTGAAGCGCTGGCAGACGGCACGATCGACGTCGTCGGCACCGACCACGCCCCGCACACGGCCGAACACAAATGCAGCGAATGGACCGCAGCGGCCATGGGCATGGTCGGCATGGAATCCGCCCTGTCGATCGTCGTCGCCGCCATGGCCGACCACGACTTCGACTTCGGCGATGTGGCCCGCGTGATGTCCTCGGCTCCGGCTCGGATCACCGGGGCCTCCGGGCACGGCAGCCTCGAGATCGGGGCGAGTGCGAACATCGTCCTCGTCGACCCGGCCGCACCGCACCGCATCGAACCCGCCGACCACGCCACGAAGGGACGCAACAACCCCTTCGCCGGCGTCGAAGTCACGGCGCGGGTCACCGACACCTTCTTCTACGGCCACCGGGTCTTGGCCGCAGGGGCACTCACCACACCCCACCCGGCAGGAGCAACATGGACACAACAGTAGGCACACTCATCGTCGCCGCCGTCATCCTCCTCGTGATCGTCGCGATCGCCTGGGGATGGAGCCGACGCAAACAGGCCCAGTCAGAGGTCGTCACCCCGCCGAAGCCCCATATGGGAATCAAGGCAGTGGGCGATCCCGTCGAAGGCTCCTATGTGTCGACGACGAAGGCCGGCCATCCGCTCGAACGCGTCGCCGTCCACGGTCTGGGCATCCGCACCACCGGGGAACTCGTCGTCACCGACGGGGGAGTGATCATGGACCTGGCCGGACGCGAGGACTTCCTCATCCCGCGCCGCGACATCGTCTCCGTGGACACCACGAACGGGATGATCGGGAAATTCGTCGAACGCGGAGGCATCATCCGCATCACCTGGCACCTGGGCGACACCCTCGTCGACACGGGCTTCCGCGCCCGCTACGCCGCATCCACCACTCCCACCGTCGACCGCATCCGCGAAATGATCGAAGAGGCACAATGAGCTTTTCCACCACCCCCGCCGTCCTCGTCCTCGAAGACGGCCGGACCTTCCACGGATCCGCCTACGGACACATCGGCGAAACCACCGGTGAGGCCGTGTTCGTCACCGCCATGTCCGGCTACCAGGAGACGCTGACAGATCCGTCCTATCACCGACAGATCATCATTCAGGCCGCTCCGCACATCGGTAACACCGGAGTCAACCGCAACGATGACGAATCCGCCCAGATCTGGGCCGCCGGCTACGTCGTCCGCGATGCCTCCCGCATCTCGTCGAACTGGCGCTCCGAAGGCGACCTGGCCGACTGGCTGACCGAGTCCGGGATCGTCGGCATCTCCGACGTCGACACCCGAGCCCTGACCCGCCACCTGCGCGACAAGGGAGCCATGCGTGTGGGCATCTTCTCCGGACCCGCCGCCGAGGCGCCCGAATCCGAACTCCTCGCCCGTGTCCAGGCGTCCCCGCAGATGGCCGGAGCCAACCTCGTCGACGAAGTCTCGATCACCGAACCCACCCTCATCCCCGCCCGCGGGGAGAAGCGCTTCAGCGTCGCCGCCGTCGACCTCGGCATCAAATCGATGACCCCCGAACGACTGAGCGAACGCGGAATCGACGTGCACCTGCTGCCGTCGACGATCAGCTTCGAAGAGATCCGGGCCCTGGGCGTCGACGGAGTCTTCTTCTCCAACGGCCCCGGCGACCCCGCGACCGCAGACGACCAGGTCGAACTGCTGCGCGCCGTGCTCGACGCCGGAATCCCGTTCTTCGGCATCTGCTTCGGCAACCAGCTGCTCGGTCGGGCCCTGGGCTTCGGCACTTATAAGCTGCCCTTCGGCCACCGTGGAATCAACGTGCCCGTAATGGACCGGACCACGGAGAAGGTCGAGATCACCTCGCAGAACCACGGCTTCGCCGTCGACGCTCCGCTGACAGGGGAGACCACCGCTCCGCACAAGGCCGACTACGGCCGGGTGACCGTCTCCCACGTGTGCCTCAACGACGACGTCGTGGAGGGACTCGCCTGCCTCGACATCCCCGCCTTCTCCGTCCAATTCCACCCCGAGGCTGCGGCCGGCCCGCACGATTCGAGCTACCTGTTCGATCGCTTCGTCGACCTCATGTCCGTTTCCCAGGCCGATTCGGCTGCCCAGGCCTAAGGAGAACACCCCATGCCACTGAGACACGACCTCACATCCGTCCTCGTCATCGGCTCCGGCCCCATCGTCATCGGCCAGGCCTGCGAATTCGACTATTCGGGCACTCAGGCGTGCCGCGTGCTGCGCTCTGAGGGCCTGCGCGTCATCCTCATCAATTCGAACCCGGCGACGATCATGACAGACCCGGACATCGCCGACGCCACCTACGTCGAGCCCATCGATCCGGACGTCATCGAGACGATCATCGAGAAGGAACGCCCCGACGCGCTCCTGCCCACCCTAGGCGGACAGACCGCACTCAACGCGGCCATCGCCCTCCACGACGCCGGAGTGCTCGAGAAGTACGGCGTCGAACTCATCGGTGCCGACGTCGACGCCATCCAGCGCGGCGAGGACCGTCAGAAGTTCAAAGACATCGCAGAGGCCTGCGGTGCCGAAGTGGCCAGATCCGCCATCTGCCACACCCTCGACGAAGCCCTGGCCGCCGCCGAGGAGCTCAACTACCCGGTCGTCGTCCGCCCCTCGTTCACCATGGGCGGCCTCGGCTCGGGCATGGCCTATGACGAAGCCGATCTGCGCCGCATCGCCGGCGCCGGCCTGTCCGATTCCATCACCCACGAGGTGCTGCTCGAGGAATCGATCCTCGGGTGGAAGGAATACGAACTCGAGCTCATGCGCGACAACAAGGACAATGTCGTGGTCGTGTGCTCGATCGAGAACGTCGACCCGGTCGGCGTGCACACCGGCGACTCGATCACAGTGGCGCCGGCACTGACGCTGACCGACCGGGAATACCAATCGATGCGCGATATCGGCATCGCCATCATCCGTGCCGTCGGCGTGGACACCGGCGGCTGCAACATCCAGTTCGCCGTCGATCCCAGGACCGGCCGCATCATCACCATCGAGATGAACCCACGCGTCTCCCGGTCCTCGGCGCTGGCGTCGAAGGCCACCGGCTTCCCGATCGCCAAGATGGCCGCGAAGCTCGCCGTCGGCTACTCGCTCGACGAGATCCCCAACGACATCACGAAGGTCACCCCGGCCAGCTTCGAACCGACCCTGGACTATGTGGTCGTGAAGATCCCGCGCTTCACCTTCGAGAAGTTCCCGGCCGCGGATCCGACCCTGACGACGACGATGAAATCCGTCGGTGAGGTGATGGCCCTCGGCCGCAACTTCACCACCGCGCTGCAGAAGGCGATGCGCTCACTCGAGCAGAAGCACTCCGCGTTCAGCTGGGCCGACCTGCCCGACGTCTCCGACGACGACGTCCGCGAATCTGTGCTCGAAGCGATCTCGCACGCCACTGCCGACCGCATCCACTCGGTCCAGCGCGGACTCGCCGCCGGGCTGAGCGCGGCCGAGGTCTTCGACGCCTGCGAGATCGACCCCTGGTACCTCGACCAGATCCAGCTCATCAACGAGGTGGCCGCCTATGTCCGCGACGCCGACGAACTCGACGAGCAGGTCCTGCGGGTCGCGAAGAACCACGGTTTCTCCGACGAGCAGATCGGAGGACTGCGCAGCCTCGACACGAGCGTCGTCACCGGCATCCGCCACGCACTGCGCGTGCGCCCGGTGTTCAAGACGGTCGACACCTGCGCGGGAGAATTCGAAGCGAAGACTCCCTACCACTACTCGAGCTACGACTCCGAGACCGAGGTCATGCCGCGCGAGCGCCCGGCCGTGATCATCCTCGGCTCGGGCCCGAACCGCATCGGCCAGGGCATCGAGTTCGACTACTCGTGCGTGCACGCGACCATGGCGATCGGGTCCGCCGACTACGAGACGATCATGGTCAACTGCAATCCGGAGACCGTGTCGACCGACTACGACACCGCCGATCGTCTGTACTTCGAACCCCTGACGTTCGAAGACGTCATGGAGGTCTACCACGCCGAACTCGCCGCCGGCGAGGTCCTCGGCGTCGTGTGCACTCTCGGCGGACAGACACCGCTGGGTCTGGCCGACAAGCTCAAGGCCGCGGGTGTGCCGGTGCTCGGCACCCAGCCCGAGGCCATCGACCTGGCCGAGGACCGCGGTGAGTTCGGAGCCGTGCTGGAGAGGGCCGGACTCACCGCGCCCAAGCACGGCACCGCGGTGACCGCCGCGGAGGCCGCAGCGATCGCGGAGAACATCGGCTACCCGGTGCTCGTGCGGCCCTCCTACGTCCTCGGCGGACGCGGAATGCAGATCGTCTACGATCGCACGCAGCTGCTCGACTACATGGCCAGCGCCACGGAGATCTCGACCGATCGTCCGGTCCTCGTTGACCGGTTCCTCGAAGACGCCATCGAGATCGACGTCGACGCCCTCTACGACGGCAACGAGGTCTACATCGGCGGAATCATGGAGCACATCGAGGAAGCCGGAATCCACTCCGGTGACTCCGCCTGCGTACTGCCCTCGCTGACTCTGGGTGAGGACGTGCTCGAGCGCGTCCGCCAGGGCACGAAGGCCATCGCCGAAGGTGTGGGCGTGCGCGGACTGCTCAACATCCAGTTCGCCATCGCCGCGGATGTTCTCCACGTCATCGAAGCCAACCCGCGGGCTTCGCGGACCGTGCCCTTCGTCTCGAAGGCGACCTCGACCCAGCTGGCCAAGGCCGCGGCGCTCATCGCCGTGGGCCGCACGATCGAGGATCTGCGCGGTGACCTTCTGGCCGCAGAGGGCGACGGTTCGACCCTGCCGCTCGACCATCCGATCGCCGTCAAGGAGGCGGTCCTGCCGTTCCGACGGTTCACCACCGTCGAAGGCAAGATCGTCGACTCGATCCTCGGTCCCGAGATGCGCTCGACCGGTGAGGTCATGGGCATCGACCACAACTTCCCGACCGCCTTCGCGAAGGGACTGCTCGGGGCATCCGTGAAGCTGCCGACCTCGGGCACCGTCTTCGTGTCGGTAGCCGATCGGGACAAGCGTGCCATGGTGCTGCCGGTCAAGGAGCTCGTCGACATGGGCTTCGACGTCGTCGCGACCACCGGCACTGCGGCCGTGCTCTCCCGCTACGGGATCAAGACCACCCAGGTGCACAAGCACTTCGAGGCCGATGCCGAAGACCGCACGGTCATCGACTACCTCACCGCGGGCACCATTGACATGGTCATCAACGTGCCGTCGGGTCGGCAGGAACGCGCCGACGGCTATGAGATCCGAGCCGCGGCGACCGCGAACTCCGTGCCGCTGATCACCACGCTGGCCGAATTCGCCGCCGCCGTGACCTCCCTCGAGGTCATCCGCGACTCGAAGTTCGATGTGCGCAGCCTGCAGGACTGGAGCGCCTGATGTTCGGCACCCGACTGGCAGCCGCCATGGACGAGCACGGACCGTTGTGTGTGGGCATCGACCCGCACGAGCATCTCCTCGCCTCCTGGGGGCTGCCTGCCAGCGCCGCAGGCGTCCGGGAGTTCGCCCTCCGCACGGTCTCCGAGCTCAAGGGCTCGGTGGCCGCCGTCAAACCGCAGTCCGCGTTCTTCGAACAGTACGGCTCCGCCGGAGTCGCTGCTCTCGAAGACACGCTGGCCGCGTCCCGGGACGCCGGACTGCTCTCCGTCCTCGATATCAAACGCGGTGACATCGGGTCGACCATGGGTGCCTACGCGAAGGCCTATCTCGATCCCGCCTCGGCGCTGGCCGCGGACTCGATCACGGTCTCGCCCTACCTCGGATTCGGCGCCCTGGAACCGGCCTTCGAACTCGCTGCCGCTCACGGCAAGGGCGTGTTCGTCCTGGCACTGACTTCGAACCCGGAAGGGGCAGAGGTCCAGCATGCCGAGAGAGACCGCGAATCCGTGGCCGGATCGATCGTGTCCCGAGTGCGGCAGCGCAATGCTCAGGCACTGGGGTCACCCGGCGAGCTCGGTCCCTTCGGACTCGTCGTCGGCGCGACCATCGGCACCGCCGCGCGCGATCTGGGATTCGATCCCCGTGACTGCGGGGGACCGATCCTCGCCCCGGGCGTCGGCGCACAGGGCGCGGGCCTGACCGAGCTGCGTGCCGTCTTCGGCGACCGGGCGCTGAAATCGGGACAGGTGCTCGCCACCGCCTCCCGGGCGGTGCTCGGCGCCGGACCCGACGGTCTGGCCGAAACCGCCGCCGCTCTCAATCGTGCGCTGACGATCACCGACTGAACACCGGCGTTCGGATCGCGGGGCGGTCCGAACACCGGATTCGGTGCTCCGTCGACGGGCGGATTCCGGCTCGCCACACCACAAATTTCTGCTCATATCGCCTCTCGGCAGGGATTTTGTCTTAGACTGAGACAACTTCCCTACCTGCCCGTTCATGGTGACAGAGGAGACAAAGTGGCACTCGAACCGTTGACCCCGCAACAGCGTTCCGCTGCGTTGGACAAAGCGTTCAAGGCACGTCAGGCACGAGCCGAAGTGAAGTCGGCGCTGAAGACCGGCGATACCGATCTCGCGGCCGTGCTCAAGAAGGCAGCAGACGACGAAGCACTGGCGAAGATGCGTGTGCTCGATCTGCTCAGAGCTCTGCCCGGAGTCGGCGACCGGCGCGCCGAAGCCGCCATGGAAGAGGTCGGCATCGCCACCTCCCGTCGGATCAAAGGTCTGGGCGTCCACCAGAAGTCCGCCCTGTTGGAGAAATATTCCTGAGTGTGACAACCTCAGATCTGTGAATAATCGACTCACCGTTCTCGCGGGTCCGACCGCCGTCGGAAAAGGCACCATCAGCACCTATATTCGGCAGAACCATCCCGAGGTCTGGTTCTCCGTTTCGGCCACGACCCGCCCCAGGCGACCCGGTGAGATCGATGGTGTCCATTATCACTTCCTCACCGACGACGCCTTCGACACCCTCATCGCCGAGGATCGGCTGCTCGAATACGCCGTCGTCCACGGACGCCACCGCTACGGCACGCCTTCGGCTCCGGTGGAGGAGAAGCTCGACCAGGGGATTCCCGCGCTGCTGGAGATCGATCTGCAGGGAGCCCGCCAGGTCAAAGAGAAGATGCCCGATGCCCGCTTCGTCTTCCTCGCCCCGCCCAGCTGGGAGGAACTCGTCTCCCGACTGACCGGTCGAGGCACCGAAACGGAGGAGGAGCAGGAGCGACGACTGGCCACCGCGAAACGCGAATTGGCCGCCGAATCGGAGTTCGATGTGACCATTGTGAACGACCACGTTCGCACTGCGGCCGAAGAACTCCTATCATTGATGGGTATATCCACTTCCGATTAGATGGGAATCTCCTTGCCCGCACAGCCTGAAGGCATCACCAACCCTCCGATCGACGATCTGCTCAACGTCACCGGTTCGAAGTACGAACTGGTCTCGATCGCGGCAAAGCGCGCCCGTCAGATCAACTCGTACTACGCCCAGCTGCAGGAGGGACTGCTCGAGAACGTCGGTCCGCTCGTCACTCCGGGCACCAACGAGAAGCCTCTGTCGATCGCTCTGCGTGAGGTCAACGAGTCGAAGATCGTCGCCCGCGAGGTCTCCGAAGCCGACTTCATCCAGGCCGCACCCGAGGCCGAAGCCACCGCTCCTGTGAGCAACGACGGCGCGATCGACTTCAGCGACCAGTGAGAATCGTACTCGGCGTCGCCGGTGGGATCGCCGCCTACAAAGCGGCACACATCATCCGGCGACTCCGGGAGCTCGACCACAGCGTCAAGGTCGTTCCGACGGCCAACGCACTGAAATTCATCGGTGCCCCCACTCTTGAGGCCCTGTCCGGCCAGACCGTGACCACCGATGTCTTCGACGAGATCGACACCGTCAATCATGTGCGCATCGGACAGGAAGCCGAACTCGTCATCATCGCCCCGGCGACCGCCGATCTGATCGCGAAGATCGCAGCCGGGCGAGCCGATGACCTGCTCACCGCCTCCGTGCTCACCACCACCGCCGAGGTGGTCGTGGCCCCGGCCATGCACACCGAGATGTGGCTCAACCCCGCCACAGTCGCCAACATCGCGACCCTGCGCTCCCGCGGCGTCCATGTCCTCGACCCTGCTGTCGGACGCCTCACCGGCCCCGATTCCGGTCCCGGACGTCTGCCCGAACCCGAAGAGATCGTCGACTTCGCGCTCTCGATCAAGGACGGCACAGCCGGCGGCTCGGCAGACGCACCCGCTGACCCCAGCGGTGGTCTGTCCGGTCGCCGCATCGTCATCAGCGCCGGCGGCACCAGGGAAGCACTCGACCCCGTGCGCTTCCTCGGCAACCGCTCCTCGGGCAAGCAGGGCATTGCGCTGGCCAAGGCCGCGCATGCCGCGGGCGCAGCAGTCGAGCTCGTCGCCGCGAACATCGACACCGGACTGCTGACGGGACTGCCTGCGGGCGTCACGATCACTTCGGTCGAATCCACTCTGGAGCTGCAGTCGGCGATGCATGGCGCCCAGACGCGCGCAGATGCCATCATCATGGCCGCCGCCGTCGCAGACTACCGACCGGCCGAGACGACGGACTCGAAGATGAAGAAGTCCGGAGACGACGGTCTGACTCTGCGTCTCGTGCAGAACCCGGACATCCTCCGCGGACTCGTCGACGAGCGCAGCCGGCAGACCAGACTGCGCCATCAGATCATCGTCGGATTCGCCGCCGAGACCGGGGACGCCGCCACCGCCGCCCTCGACTACGCTCGAGCCAAGTTCCAGCGCAAAGGCGTCGACCTGCTCGTATTCAACGACGTCTCTGACGACCGCGCCTTCGGCCACGATGACACCATGGTCCAGATCATCTCCTCCGACCGCGGCGAGATCGTCGTCGGCGAGGAATTCCACGGGTCGAAGGACCATGTTTCACAAAAGGTCATTGCGGCCGTCTCCGACCAATTCACCCACGTAGAATCGACAACGTGACACACACAAATCTGCGTTTCTTCTCATCCGAGTCCGTCACCGAGGGACATCCCGACAAGATCTGCGACCAGATCAGCGATGCGGTGCTCGACGACCTGCTCCGGCAGGACCCCAACGCCAAAGTGGCCGTGGAGACCATGGTCACCACCGGCCTCGTCCATGTCGCCGGTGAGGTGAATACGGCCGCCTACGCCGACGTGGCCGGAATCGTGCGCAGCCTCATCACGGGCATCGGCTACGACTCCTCGGACACCGGCTTCGACGGTCACTCCTGCGGAGTCTCCGTGTCCATCGGCAGCCAGTCCACGGACATCCACTCCGGCGTGACGAATCCGCTGGACTTCCGCGAAGCCGTCGAATCCTCAGACCACGGCACCAGCCTCGGCGCCGGAGATCAGGGACTCATGTTCGGCTATGCCGACAACTCCACCGATGTGCTCATGCCGCTGCCCATCCACCTGGCCTCCCGGATGGCCGAACAGCTCTCCGAGGTGCGCAAGTCCGGTCGACTCGACTACCTGCGTCCCGATGGCAAGACGCAGCTGACGTTGGGCTACGACGGCGACGAGGCAGTCTCGATCGAGAATGTCGTCGTCTCCACCCAGCATTCGGCGGACACCAGCCAGTCCCAGCTGCACACGGAGATCAAGGAACTCGTCATCGATCCGGTGATCGCCGACTCCGGTCTCGACACCTCGGGAGCGAACATCCACATCAACCCGGCCGGTCCCTTCGTCACGGGCGGACCGATGGGCGATGCCGGTCTGACCGGTCGGAAGATCATCGTCGACACCTACGGCGGGTTCTCCCGCCACGGCGGCGGTGCGTTTTCCGGCAAGGACCCGTCGAAGGTCGACCGTTCGGCGGCCTACGCGATGCGCTGGGTGGCGAAGAACGTCGTCGCCGCCGGTCTCGCGGAACGCGCCGAGGTGCAGGTGTCCTATGCGATCGGCCGAGTCGATCCGATGGGGCTCTACGTCGAGACCTTCGGAACGGAGAAGGCGGACCCGGCAGCCATCTCGGCCGCCATCCGAGAGGTCTTCGACCTCCGCCCCGCGATGATCATCCAGGAACTCGACCTGCTGCGCCCGATCTACTCGCAGACCTCGACCTACGGCCACTTCGGCCGTGAACTGCCCGATTTCACCTGGGAGGTCACGGACCGCGCCGAGGACCTGCTGCGCGCCGTGTCCTCCAACTAGTCTGCCGTCGGCGTGGACGAACCCCTCCCGATCGACACCGGCACCTCGGCCGAGGGCCAGGTTCCCCTGGCCCCGACCGAACCGGTCGCCCGAGTGCTCATCGACCATCCCGTCCCGCACTTGGCGCGGACGTTCGACTATGCGGTGCCGGAGAAGCTCGCCGAGGCTGCCCTGCCCGGTGTGCGGGTGCGGGTGAAGTTCGCCGGGAAGCTGCGTGACGGCTATCTGCTCGAACGCGTCGAGACATCGGACCACGTCGGTCCTCTCGCGACGATCCAACGCATCAGCGGCCCCATTCAGGTGCTGAATGACGATCTGCTCGCCCTGAGCGAA
Source organism: Brevibacterium sp. SIMBA_078 (assembly GCF_046534565.1). NCBI lineage: Bacteria > Bacillati > Actinomycetota > Actinomycetes > Micrococcales > Brevibacteriaceae > Brevibacterium > Brevibacterium sp. SIMBA_078. The sequence goes on along the minus strand of NZ_JAWRYQ010000005.1, from coordinate 90,400 downwards.
GCCGTCGCCCGTCGCTACGGCGGCACCCTCGCCGATGTGCTGCGCCTGGCCATCCCACCGCGCCATGCCCGCGGCGAGAAAACCGTGCTCAAGGCGGAGAAGGCGGGAGACCCGGCCGCGCAGACCGATGCGGACGCCGCGGACCCAGTGACCTCGCTGAACGACGGGCCGGCGGATGATCCGCAGCTGCTGAACCGCCTCGGCGAATGGGTTCTTGCTGCGGGGGACCAGCCCACGGCCGACGATGCTTCGGCGTTGCCTCGGCGCAGGGCCGTGGCGTGCACACCCGGGCCGACGCCGGGGCTGAGCTGGATCCGTGCCGGACTCGATGCCGCACGGGCGAGTCTCGAGGCCGGCCGGTCCGTGCTCTGGCTCGTGCCCGATCATCGCGAACTCGCCGTGCTCCAGTCGACCCTCACCCGAGCGGGGATCGCGGAGGTCTCGGTGCTCAGCGCCGACCAGTCACCGGAGCTGCGGTGGCAGGCCTGGCTGCGCGGACTGCTCGGACACACGCGGATCACGATCGGCACGCGTGCGGCGGCTTTCGCCCCCGTCGCGGACCTCGGTCTCATCATCTGCACCGATGACGCGAACCTCAACTATCTCGATCAGCACGCCCCGTACCCGCACGCCCGGGAGGTCTGCCTGCTGCGGTCGACGATCGAGGACACCGAGCTGCTCTTCGTCTCCACCGACCGCAGCGCCGAAGTGCAGCGTCTCGTCGAGATCGGCTGGCTGGCCGACGTCACACCGGTCGGTCCGGCCAGGCGGCATGCCGCGCCGGTCGTCTTCGTCCCCGATGAGGACCGGGACCCCTTCGCCTGGCAGCGCATTCCCAGCCGCGCCTGGCAGATCATGCGCACGGCGCTGCGTCCGCGTCCCCGGGACGGCGGAGTGCCCGGTCCGGTGCTCGTGCAGGTGCCGCGCTCCGGCTACTATCCCGTCTTCGCCTGTGCCCGCTGCCAGGAAGTCGCCCGCTGCCCGCAATGTCAGGCGACGCTGACCACTCAGTCCGAGGTCGGTCCCTTCGCCTGCCGGTCCTGCGGCTACCACTCGGAGGCGTTCAGCTGCCTGCGCTGCCGTTCGAACCGTGTGCGATCGATCGTGCGCGGCCGGGCCCGCACCGTCGAAGAGTTCGCCCGGGCGCTGCCCGACATCGAGATCGTCGAATCCGGAGGCGACCACATCTCCACTGCCCTCGACGAGACCCCGCGGCTCGTGGTCGCCACCACGGGAGCCGAACCCTATGTGCTCGGCGGCTATGCCGCGGCGATCCTTCTGGATTCGCTGTGGCCGGGACCCTGGATGCGCTCGATCGACGAAAGTGTGGCACGTCGACTGCGTGCCGCCTCACTCGTGCGCTCTCGCGATGACGGAGGAGCCGTCTACCTCAGAGACGAGGACGAACTCATCCGGCAGACCCTGACCGCCTTCGACCCCACGACATTCATGTCACGCCAGCTGAGCGACCGGAAGGCCCTCGGGTTCCCGCCCTACCGACGGATCCTCGAACTCACGGGAGCGGGCGCCGACATCGACGAGGTGCTGGAACAGATCGGCGAGGTCGAGGAACTCCTGCGCGAAGACGCCGAGGACGGCCAGCGCAGCGTGAGCGCCTACCCGTTCTCCGCCGGAGACCGTGTCGGGACGAGAGCGGCCGAGATCATCGCCTCCCGGTCCGCCAAGAAGCAACGACAGGTGCGCGTGCGCATCGATGATCCCCGGTCGCTGTGACGGCGCGGCGAACCAGTAGACTTCCCCACGTGGATATCGTCTTCGCCGGCACCCCTGATGTCGCAGTTCCCGCCCTCGAGGCCTTGGCCGAATCGAGCCACCGCATCCGTGCGGTGCTCACCCGACCCGATGCGCCCGTCGGAAGGAAGAGAGTCCTCACCCCGTCACCGGTGAAGACTCGCGCTCTCGAACTCGGACTGCCCGTCATCGAAGCCGGTCGTCTGCGCGGCGAGGTCATCTCCCAGCTGCAGGCACTCGATGTCGACGCCGTCGCCGTCGTCGCCTTCGGCGCCATCGCGGGACCCGCCGCACTGGCCACCGCCCGACTCGGCTGGTTCAACCTCCACTTCTCACTGCTGCCGGCCTATCGCGGAGCCGCCCCTGTCCAACGCGCACTCATCGACGGCGAGATCACCAGCGGAGTCAGCGTGTTCCGCATCGACGAAGGCATGGACACCGGCCCCGTGCTGCGCCGACTCGAACTGCCGCTCGATCATCCCGACGTCGGTTCTGCACTCGAGGAATATGCGCGCAGAGGCGCTCCCGAACTCGTCGCCGCCTTCGACGATCTGGCCGCCGGCACCGCTGTGGAGACTCCGCAGTCCGGTGAGTCCAGCCACGCGGAGAAGATCACCGTCAACGATGCCCACCTCGACCTGTCGGCACCCGCAGCCCAGGTCATCAACCGGGCCCGCGGAACCAGTCCCGCACCGGGGCCATGGGTGGAACTCGACGGCAAGAGGACGAAGCTCTTCGGGCTCATACCCGCACCCGAAGTGACGACCCCCGGCGCTGTCGGGCAACTGACCACCTGGCAGCATCAGCCGGTGCTGCGCTGCGGTGACGGCTGGGTCCGAGTTGAGCAGATCCAGCCCTTCGGCAAGGCCCGGATGGCCACTGCCGACTTCCTGCGCGGCCGCGGAGACGTGACCTTCGACCCCTATACCGAGAGGCAAGCATAAGAGCCATGGCTGAGTCAGCAGGCAGAGACCGCCGAGGCGGCAGCCGCGGCAACGACGGCAATCGCGGGCAGCGCCGAGGCGGCCCCCGAGACACCGACCGACGCGGCGGCCACGGCCGCGACCGCCCACGTCAGGACCGCCGAGCACCGCAGGCCGAACGAGCGGGTAAGAACCTGCCGCGGCGCATCGCCTGGGAAGTCCTCCTCGACGTGGCGACGAAAGACGCCTACGCGAACCTGCTGCTGCCGGCCAAACTCGCCCGCACACATATGGGCGCTCAGGACGCTGCCTTCACCACCGAACTCACATACGGAACCCTGCGTCGGCAGAAGTTCTACGACGCGGTCATCGAAATCGCCTCGTCCCGAGCCGTCGACAGAATCGATCCCGAACCCCTGGCCGCGATGCGCCTCGGCGCCCACCAGCTGCTGTCGATGCGGGTGCCCAACCATGCTGCACTGTCCGAAACAGTGGCCGTGGTCAAACGATCGGCGGCGAAGACCGCCGGATTCGTCAATGCCGTGCTCCGCCGCATCTCGGAAGCCGAACCCGTCGAGTGGCTCGACCGCGTCACCGCCGAGGCCGACGAGACCACCCGACTGGCAATCGAACACTCCCATCCCGAATGGGTCGTCCGTGCACTGAACCAGGCGCTCAAGGGACACGGCCGCGATGCCGCCGAGCTCGAAGCCCTCCTCGAAGCCGACAACGCTCCGGCAAAGGTCGGCGTGACCGCCCTGCCCGGACTCATCGACCGCACCGAACTGCCGGGGGAACCCACCCCGCTGTCGCCGATCGGCGTCACCCTGGAGACCGCAGTGCCTCGAGACGTGGCAGCCGTGGCCGACGGACGCGCCCGCGTCCAGGACGAAGGATCCGCGCTCGTCGCCCTCGCTTTGGCCGATGTCGACGCACCCGCCGGAACCTGGGCCGATCTGTGCGCCGGACCCGGAGGCAAGGCAGCCGTCCTCGGTGCCGCGGCCGCGGGCGAATCGACGACATTGGAGGCCTTCGACTCCAGCGAGCACCGTGTCGACCTCGTCCGCGACTCCACCAAGGCGCTGACCAATGTCACCGCCGCCGTCCGCGATGGCCGCGACGCTCGCGGACCCTACTCGAAGATCCTCGTCGACGTGCCCTGCTCCGGACTCGGCGCCCTGCGCCGCCGCCCCGAAGCCCGCTACCGCAGGTCACCCGAAGACATCACGGCACTGACCGGACTCCAGCGCGAACTGCTCTCTGCGGCCCTCGAGGCCTGCGCACCAGGGGGAGTGGTCGCCTACTCGACGTGCTCACCGCACTACGCCGAGACCGTGCTCATCGTCGACGAGGTTCTGCGCCTGCGAGCCAAGTCCGTGAGCGCTGACGTGGAGATCCTCGACACCCCGGCCGTGCTGTCGGCGATCACCGGCAGCGAGGCGGAGTCGTTCGCCTCGGTGACCCGTGAAGACGGGCGATACGCCCAGCTCTGGCCCCATGTCCACAACAGCGACGGAATGTTCCTGGCTCTCCTGCGAAAGGCGAAATGACCCATGTCGATCGACATCAACCCCTCCATCCTGTCCTCGGACTTCTCCGATCTGCGCGGTGAGCTTACGAAGATCAGCACCGCCGATATGGCCCATATCGACGTCATGGACAACCATTTCGTGCCGAACCTCACCTTCGGCCCGCCCGTCGTCGAACGCATCCAGGCGATCTCACCGATCCCGCTCGACGCCCACCTCATGATCGCCGATGCCGACCGCAATGCTCCCGTGTACGCGGAGATCGGCTGCGCCTCGGTGACCTTCCACGCCGAGGCGGCCGCCGCCCCCGTCCGTCTCGCTCGGGAACTGCGCCGCCTCGGGGCCAAGGCCAGCCTCGCGCTCAAACCGGCCACCCCGATCGAACCCTTCATCGACCTCCTCGGCGAATTCGATCAGATCCTCATCATGACCGTCGAACCCGGATTCGGCGGTCAGAAGTTCCTCGACGTGTGCCTGCCGAAGATCACGCGGACCCGCGAAGCGATCTCTGCCTCCGGACTCGAGATCAAGCTGCAGGTCGACGGGGGAGTCTCCGCGGCGACGATCGACCGTGTCGTCGATGCCGGCGCCGACGTCCTCGTCGCCGGCTCCGCCGTCTACGGTGCCGACGATGTCGCAGCCGCGATCAGCGAACTGCGCACGCTCGCCGCCGCACACACCCACTGACCGAACCGGGCCGGACCATACTCACGGCCCACACCTGAAGAGAGCCTGCGATGGACCTGTTCGACTGGTTGAACACCCCGGCATTCGAACTGCTGGGCAAGCCTGTGCCGTACTCCGACCTGTTCGGCAACATCTGTGCGCTGGCCACGGTCGTCCTGGCGCTGCGCCGGAACATCCTGTCCTGGCCGGTGCAGATCCTCGGCTCCATCCTGCTCTTCTCGGCCAGCCTCTCCGCCGGTCTCGGCGGCAATGCCTCTCGGCAGGTCGTCATCATCGTCGCCGCGGTCTGGGGATGGACGCAATGGAAGAAGTCCAAGGCCGCCGCCGGTGAAGTCCTCGTCCGCTGGGCGAGCTGGAAGGAACGGGCGATCCTGCTCGCGGCTCTCGTCATCGGCACCGGAGTCTTCGGCTGGGTCCTCGCCGCGGGCGGATGGTCCTGGAACCCCTACCCCGACGCCTATATCTTCATCGGTTCGATCGTGGCCATGTACGCCCAGGGCCGGGCCATCGTCGAATTCTGGTTCGTCTGGCTCGCCGTCGACCTCGTCGGCATCCCGCTGGCGATCTCCGGCGGACTCGTCTTCTCCGGTGCCGTGTACCTGTTCTTCCTCGTCATGGTCATCCTCGGACTCATCGACTGGTCGAAGCGGTCACGCCAGACGATCTCTGCGCCTCACCGTCCGGCCACCGACATCGGCCGCGACCCCGAGGACTGAGGTCAGCCGCCGGCAGCACCGGTGAGACCCGGGTCCGCCGCGTTTTAGAACATGAGACCCCGAATGCTGCGGCCGATGCGGATGCATTAGGCTGGAGAAGTGAAGACCTTTGAGACTCTCTACGCCGAACTCCAGCAGAAATCCCTCGATCGCCCCACCGGTTCGAAGACCGTGGCCGAACTCGACGCCGGAGTCCATGCGATCGGCAAGAAGGTCGTGGAAGAGGCCGCCGAAGTGTGGATGGCCGCCGAATACGAAACCAAGGAAGATCTCGCCGAGGAGATCTCGCAGCTGCTCTACCACGTGCAGGTGATGATGATCGCCAAGGGACTGACCCTCGACGACGTCAACACCCACCTGTAAGACCCTCCCACGAACCTGACCGACCCGACCCCATCGAACTCCAAAGGGACCCTATGCTGCGTGTAGCCGTGCCCAACAAGGGCGCACTGTCCGAAGCCGCCTCCGACATGCTCAGCGAGGCCGGATACTCCACTCGACGCGGAACCAAGACCCTGGTCCATCAGGACGAGGTCAACGGAGTCGAATTCTTCTACCTGCGTCCCCGCGACATCGCCATCTACGTCGGCTCGGGCATCCTCGACGCCGGAATCACCGGCCGTGATCTGCTGCTCGAGTCACAGGCCGAAGCCGATGAGGTGCTCGGACTCGGATTCGGCGCCTCGCGGTTCTTCTACGCCGGCACCGTCGGCTCCTTCACTTCGGCCGACCAGCTGGCCGGTGCCCGCATCGCCACGAGCTTCCCGAACCTCGTGGAAGCAGACCTGCAGCGACGCGGAATCGATGCGACGACTGTGCAGCTCGACGGAGCGATCGAGGTCTCCATCCAGCTCGGAGTCGCCGACGCCATCGCCGATGTCGTCGAGACCGGCTCCACGCTGCGCGCCGCGGGACTCGAAACCTTCGGCGAGCCGCTGCTCGAATCAGAAGGTGTGCTCATCCAGCGCGACGGAGCCGAATCCCGCATCGACGTGCTCAAACGACGCCTCGAATCGGTCATGGTCGCCCGCCAGTACGTTCTCGTCGACTACAACATCGAACAGCGCCTGGTTCCCGAGGCGATCTCGCTGACTCCGGGACTCGAATCCCCGACCGTGTCCCCGCTGCAGGAGACCGGGTGGGTCGCCGTGCGCGTCATGGTCGAAGCGAAGGAAGTCAACAACGTCATGGACCGTCTCTACGGAGTCGGGGCGCGTGCGATTCTGGTGACGAACATTGGCGCCTGCCGAATCTGATCTGGCCGTGTTCCGGCCCCGACAGGTGCGCGTCGTCAGCATCGTCGGTGCCGTTGCCGTGACCGCTGGGTTCGCGGTCCTGTCCGTGGCGCTGTTCGTCGTGGACTGGGAACCGTGGACAGTCCTCGACATGATATGGATGAACCTGCTGGGCATTCTCTTCGGAGCCGCCCTGCTGCGCATCTCCGATATCCAGGCCCGCCCGACCGAGGAGGGCCTGGTGGTCAAGAACATGGTGCGCACCCGTCGGCTCGACTGGGGACAGATCCTCGGTGTGACGTTCTCACCCGAGGGCGATGACCCGTGGCCCCTGTTGGACCTCACGGACGGCACCACCTGCGCGGTGATGGCGATCCAGCATGCAGACGGTCGCCGCGCCCATGCGGAGGTCGCACGATTGCGTATGCTCATCAAGAGACGCACCCACTTCAAGGAGGATTAGGAATGGCGAACGAGACACCCGAGGCTGGACCCCTGACCGGATATACCGTCGTCGATCTCTCTCGTGCCCTGGCCGGCCCTCATGCAGGAATGATGTTCGGCGATCTCGGTGCGCGGGTGATCAAGGTCGAGAACCCCGGCAAGGGCGATGACTCCCGGTCCTGGGGACCTCCCTTCGTCGGCCCCGAGGACAACCCTCAGGCCACCTACTTCTTCTCGTGCAACCGCAACAAGGAATCCATCGCCCTCGACCTCAAATCCGACACGGGCAAGGACACCCTGACCGGACTCATCGCACGCGCCGATGTGCTCATCGAGAACTTCCGCTCCGGAGTCCTCGACCGCCTCGGCTTCTCCACCGCCCGCTGCATGGAGATCAATCCGCGCCTGGTCATCCTCTCCATCACCGGATTCGGCCATGACGGTCCGGAAGCCTCCCGCGCCGGCTATGACCAGATCGCTCAGGGCGAAGCCGGGCTGATGTCGCTGACCGGTTCGGGACCCGATGATATGCAGCGCGTGGGAGTGCCGATCGCCGACCTGCTCGCCGGAATCTACGGCTCATACGGTGTGCTGGCGGCCCTGCTCGAACGCGAACGCACCGGCAAGGGCAAGGTCGTGCGCACCTCGCTCATCGCGGGAATGGTCGGCGTCCACGCTTTCCAGGGAACCCGTGCCACGGTCGCCGGTCAGGAACCGCAGCCCGGCGGCAACCACCACCCCTCGCTGTCGCCCTACGGCCTCTTCACCTGCCGCGACGGCGCCGTGCAGATCTCCGTGGGCAACGAGAACCTGTGGCAGAAGTTCTGCGCTGCCTTCGACATCGATCCCGCCACCGAGGGCATGGCCGTCAACTCCGAGCGGGTGGAGAACCGCCCGGCGGTCATCGAACTCATCGAAGACCGCTTCTCCGCCTACGATGCAGCCGATCTGCTGAACAGACTCACCGAGGCGGGAATCCCGTCCGGCACGGTGCGCACCCTGCCCGAGGTCTACGAGTGGGAGCAGGCGCTCAGCCAGGGACTCAAGGTCTCCGTCGACCACCCCGTGCTCGGCGACATCGACCTGCCCGGACCGCCGCTGCGCTTCTTCGACGCCGATTCCTCCGGCGAGGTCGAAACCACCCGCACCGCTCACGATGCCCCGCCGCTGCTCGACGAAGACGCGGAATCCATCGTGGCGTGGCTCGCCGACGGAAACTGAACGGAACCGCCATGACGCGTCTCAACGCACTCGAGCTCGTCGACATCGTCCTCGACGAGGGATCGTATCTGTCCTGGGACACCACCCCCGTCCAGCCCGCCGGCGGGATCTCTGATGCCTACGCCGCTGAACTCGACGCAGCGGCGCAGAAGTCCGGAGTCGACGAATCCATCATCACCGGCGAAGGCACCATCGCCGGCCGTCGCGTGGCCGTGATCGCCGGCGAATTCCGCTTCCTCGCCGGGTCGATCGGCGTGGCCGCGGCCGAACGTCTCGTCGACGCCATCGAACGTGCGACGCTCGAAGGTCTGCCCCTGCTGGCCGGTCCCGCCTCGGGCGGCACCCGCATGCAGGAGGGCACCATCGCCTTCCTGTCGATGGTGAAGATCACGAACGCCGTCATCGCCCATCGCAAGGCCGGACTGCCCTACCTCGTCTACCTGCGCCATCCCACCACCGGAGGAGTCTTCGCCTCCTGGGGATCGCTGGGGCACGTCACCGTGGCCGAACCCGGATCCCTCATCGGATTCCTCGGCCCCCGAGTCTTCGAGGCTATCTACGGAGAGAAGTTCCCGGAGAACGTGCAGACCGGGGAGAACCTGCACAAGATGGGCATCGTCGACGCCGTCATCGGACCCGAACGCATCGCCGGCACGGTCTCCCGCGTCCTCGACGTGCTCATGGGCGCCAAGGAAGTTCCCAGCCCGGTGCCGGACCCGGACACGGCCCCGGACAGCGTCGACCCGAACTCCGATGCCTGGGCCGCGATCACCAGCTCGCGTCGCCCCGAACGCCCCGGAGTCCGTGATCTGCTGCGCACCGCAGCGAACACCGTGCTGCCGCTCAACGGCACCGGCGAAGGGGAGAAGGACCCCGGACTGCTGCTGGCCCTGGCGAAGTTCGGTTCCGCACCGTGCATCGTCCTCGGCCAGGACCGATTCCGGCAGGACTCCCGCGCACCCATGGGCCCGGCGGCCCTGCGTGAGGCCAGACGCGGAATGCGATTGGCCGCGGAGCTGCACCTGCCGCTCGTGACCGTCATCGACACCCCCGGCGCTGCCCTGTCGAAGGAAGCCGAAGAAGGCGGCATCGCCGGCGAGATCGCCCGCAGCCTCGCCGACCTCGCCAACCTCGACGCTCCGTCCGTCTCGCTCATCCTCGGTGAGGGATCCGGGGGCGGAGCACTGGCCCTCATCCCGACCGATCGGGTGCTCAGCGCCGAACACGGCTGGCTTTCGCCCCTGCCGCCCGAAGGCGCTTCGGCGATTGTGCACCGCACGACGGAGAGAGCCGCCGAGATGGCTCAGAGCCAGGGCGTGCACGCTCCCATGCTGCAGGCCAACGGAGTCGTCGACCGGATCATCGCCGAGCATCCCGACGCCAGCGACGAACCGCTCGACTTCGTCGCCCGGGTCGGTGAGACACTCGAATACGAACTCATCTCGCTCATGCGCGAACCTTCGGCCAGGCGCCTGGCCCGCCGGATGGATCGCTACCGGGGCCTGGGAATCTAGGAGGACTGCGTGGTAGCTGTCAGAGTCATCCCCTGTCTGGACGTGGACGGCGGACGCGTCGTCAAGGGAGTGAAGTTCGCCGACCTCAGGGACGCCGGCGACCCCGTCGAGCTCGCCCGCCGCTACGGCGAGTCCGGTGCCGACGAACTCACTTTCCTCGACGTCACGGCCAGCAGCGGTGATCGGGAGACCGTCCACGACGTCGTCCGCGCCTGCGCGGAAGAGGTATTCATCCCACTCACCGTCGGCGGAGGGATCCGCAGCGTCGCCGACGTCGACCGGCTGCTGCGCGACGGAGCCGACAAGGTCTCGGTCAACACCTCGGCGGTGAAGAACCCGGAACTCATCAGCGAGATCTCCCGACACTTCGGCAACCAGGTCCTCGTCCTCTCTCTCGACGCCCGCCGCGCTCAGGGCGCGAGTACGGAATCCGGCTTCGAGGTCACCACTCGCGGCGGCCGCGAAGGCACGGGCCGCTGCGCCATCGACTGGATCCGGGAAGCCGCCGACCGCGGGGTCGGCGAGATCCTGCTCAACTCCATCGACGCCGATGGCACACGTGAGGGATTCGACCTCGAACTCATCCGTGCCGCCCGCGCCGCCGTCGATGTGCCGCTCATCGCCTCGGGCGGTGCCGGAGCGGTCGAACACTTCGTTCCGGCGGTGGAAGCCGGAGCCGATGCCCTGCTGGCCGCCAGCGTCTTCCACTTCGGCACACTGAGCATCGCCGAGGTCAAGGACGCCCTGCGCGGCCAGGGAATCGACGTCCGATGAGCAGCGACATCGACGCGACTCCGGAGAACTGGCGGGAGATCATCCGAACGAACGCCGACGGGCTCATCCCCGTCATCGTCCAAGAGGCCACGAGCGCAGAGGTGCTCATGCTCGCGTGGATGGACGTCGAAGCCGTCTCCCGCACACTGGAGACGAAGCGGGCCACCTACTGGTCCCGCTCCCGGCAGGAGTACTGGGTGAAGGGGGAGACCTCGGGCCACGTCCAGCACCTTCGCTCGCTCAGCCTCGACTGTGATGCCGACGCCCTGCTCATGCTCGTCGACCAGACCGGACCCGCCTGCCATACGAACACCCCGACCTGCTTCACCGGAAGGACCATCAGTGTCGACTGACCCAGCGGCGAACCCCACGAACCTGCCGATCCGACCCAGCCTCGACCAGTTCCGCGCCCTCGGCGCCGATCATCGGCTGGTGCCGGTCCACACCCAGGTGCTTGCGGACTCGGAGACACCGCTGAGCCTCTACCGCAAACTCACCGACGGCGGACCGGGCAGCTTCCTCTTCGAATCCGCCGTCGCCGGATCCTGGGCCAGGTACTCCTTCATCGGCTCGGCGCCCGTGGCCACCCTCATCTCGACCGAAGACGGATTCCACTGGACCGGCACCCCTCCGGTCGGCATCCCCACCGAGGGCGACGTCCTCGACGCGGTCACCGCCACCCTCGATCTCCTCGCCGTGGCCGAAGCGGAATCGGCGCTGCCGCCCATGGTCTCGAGCTTCGTCGGCTACTTCGGATGGGACATCGTCCGTCGCTTCGAGAGGCTCGGGCCGCCGCGGCCCAATGAACACCACCTGCCGACCGTGCAGCTGATGATCCCCGGCGATATCGCCGTCTTCGACCACTATTCGGGAATGGTCACCCTCGTGGCCAACGTGTTCAACGTCAACGGCGCCGATACCGGCATCGACGACGCCCATGCTTCAGGAGTCGCCCGCATCGCCGCGATGTGTGAGCGTCTGCAGCAGCCCAACCCGGCAGATGTCCTGCGCCCCCGGAAAGCCGACCCCGAGGTGGCCACCCGCACTCAGCCGCAGGTGTACCTCGACGGTGTGGAGACGGCGAAGCAGAAGATCGTCGACGGGGAGATCTTCCAGGTCGTCGTCGGCCAACGATTCGACACCCCGTGCGATGCCGATGCGCTGAGCGTGTACCGGATGCTGCGACATGCGAACCCGAGCCCCTTCATGTACCTGCTCAACCTCCATGACGACGGAGGGGAACCGGTGAGCATCATCGGCTCCTCACCCGAAGCGCTCGTGACCGTCCGGTCAGGAGAGGTGGTCACCCACCCGATCGCCGGTTCCCGCCCCCGCGGGACCACACCTGAAGCCGATGACTCCCTGGCCCGAGAACTCCTGGCCGATGAGAAGGAACGAGCCGAGCACCTCATGCTCGTCGACCTTGCCCGCAATGACCTGGCGAAGGTCTGCGCAGCCGGAACCATCGACGTCAGCGAGTTCATGGACATCGTCCGCTACAGCCACATCATGCACATCAGCTCGACCGTGCGCGGCGAACTCGAACCCGGAACCACGGCCATCGATGTGCTGCGGGCGACGTTCCCCGCCGGCACTCTGTCGGGCGCGCCCAAACCCCGGGCGCTGCAGATCATCGACGAGCTCGAACCCGTCGGACGCGGAATCTACGGGGGAGTGGTCGGCTATATGTCCTTCACCGGCGACCTCGACCTCGCCATCGCCATCCGCACCGGGGTGCTCCGGGACGGCACGATGAGCGTCTATGCCGGAGGCGGACTCGTCGCCGACTCCGTGCCCGAGACCGAGTACCAGGAATCCGAGAACAAGGCCGCAGCGGTGCTGCGTGCCGCCGCCGCGGCCGACGCATTGGATGCGGCAGAAGGAAGTCAGAGGTGAGGCCATGACGAAATCACGCGGAGTCCTCATCATCCTCGTCATCGCCGCTGCACTGTGGGCGCTGACGATCTCCGCCTGGCAGGCCGGCGCCGGAGGCGACACGCTCGGACCCAGCGGAGTGGCGAAGGTCACCGAGGATGCGAGCTCCCAGACCTCACCCGTGGCCACCGCGTGTGTGGCGATCATCGCGGTTTCGGGACTGCTCGCCGCGATGCTCGGACGGATCGGCCGCTTCGTCGTCCTGGGACTGGCCGGCATCGCCGGAATCGGCTACGGGATCACCGCACTGAGCGCCGCCTCGGCGCCGGGAGCCACCTCCTGGGCGATCATCGCCGCAGTGGCCGCAGGCATCGGCGTCATCGGCATCGTCTGGGTCGCCGTCGCCTCGAACGGGTGGACGAACTCCAACCGCTACGCCCGCACCGCCGAATCCGCCTCCGGGGAATTCGATTCTGCCGCGACCTGGGACGCACTGTCCCGCGGAGAAGACGTCGAAGACGCACCCGACGACGAAACGTCGTCCGACCCGGATGCCGACCCGGATTCGAAATGACCTTGTGACCGGGTCGGTGTCCGGTCAGCCGAAGAAGCGTGACACAATGGAGGAAAGATTCCACACGCGTGTCACGCACTCACACAAAGGAGCGCCATGTCGCAGTCCCTCGCCCGCAACGGAGCCGCAGATCTCGACAAATCCACGATCGACTATGCAGCGATCGCCGATCCCGGTCACGGCAACTCGGTGGCGGGATGGACCGGAGTCATCATCATGCTCATCGGCGTCACGGTCGGCTGTGTGGGCTTCACGATCCACAACCCCACGATCACCTACATCTCCATCGGCATCGTCGCCCTCGGCGTCGTCGTCGGCCTGATCCTGCGCGCCGTCGGACTGGGCAACAAGCCGAAGAAGAAATGACAGTCCTCCTCGACATCATCTCCGGCGTGCGGGAAGATCTGCAGGCACGCCGGAACGAGGTTCCGCTGAGCGAGATCACGGCGCGTGCCGCGGCGGCCGAACCGGTCCGCCCCTTCGACCTGTCCGCCGACTTCGGCGTCATCGCCGAGGTCAAGCGGAAGTCGCCCTCCCGTGGTGACCTCGCCGAAATCCCCGACCCCGGCACTCTCGCCGGTCTGTACGCCGCCGGGGGAGCCCGGGCCATCAGCGTGCTCACGGAATCCCGCCGCTTCAACGGCAGCCTCGCGGACCTCGACTCGGTGCGCGCTGCCGTGGACATCCCGGTCCTGCGCAAGGACTTCATGGTCGACGAATACCAGTTCCATGAGGCCCGTGCCCACGGTGCCGATATCGTTCTGCTCATCGTCGCGGCCCTCGATCCCGTGCAGCTGGCCGAATTCCACGCCCTGGCCACGGAACTGGGGATGACGGCGCTCGTCGAGACCCACAACCGCGAAGAGCTGGAGATCGCGACGGAGCTCGGTGCCGAACTCATCGGCGTCAACACCCGCAACCTCAAGGATCTCAGCGTCGACACCGACCGGTTCGCGCCCCTGGCTGAACTCGCTCCCGCCGGATGCACCCTCGTGGCCGAGTCCGGCGTCGCCGGAGCGGCCGAGGTGTCGAAGTACGCTGACGCCGGAGCCGACCTCGTGCTCGTCGGCGAAGCCCTCGTCACCGGCGGCCGTCCGCAGGCCGCAGTCGAGGAGTACACCGCACTCGGCCGGGAACGCCGCTCCCTGTCCGCATCCTGAACCCCGCCCGCGTCGGCCGCTGCACGTGACCGACGATGGGCTGACACTGCACCCATTCCGGCGTCCGGTGAGGCGGAGTCCCTCCGTCCCACAGGTCGGCGCCACGAGGAGATCGAGAAGGACCGCAATGACCGATTTGAGCGAGGAGACCGGACCGTACTTCGGCGAGTTCGGAGGCAGGTTCATCCCCGAGGCGCTGATCCCGGCACTCGACGAGATCGAAGAGACCTGGCGCAAATCCCAGGTGGATCCGGCCTTCACCGACGAACTCCTCACCTTGCAGCGCAGCTACATCGGTCGGCCCTCTCTGCTCACCGAGGCGACACGCTTCGCCGAGCACTGCGGCGGTGCGCGCGTGTTCCTCAAACGCGAAGATCTCAACCACACGGGCAGCCACAAGATCAACAACGCGCTGGCTCAGGCTCTGCTGGCCAAGCGGATGGGCAAGACCCGTCTCATCGCCGAGACCGGAGCCGGTCAGCACGGCGTCGCCACGGCGACCGCCGCAGCGCTGCTCGACATGTCCTGCGTGGTCTACATGGGCGAAGAGGACACTCAGCGTCAGGCCCTCAATGTCGCGCGCATGCGTCTGCTCGGAGCCACGGTCAACGCCGTGACCAACGGCACCCGCACCCTCAAGGACGCGATGAACGAGGCCATGCGCGATTGGGTGGCCAACGTCGACGACACCCACTATGTCATCGGCACGGTCGCCGGTCCTCACCCGTTCCCGGCGATGGTCCGCTCCTTCCAGAACGTCATCGGGGTCGAAGCCCGCGAACAGATCCAAGACATGGTCGGTCGCCTGCCCGACGCCGTCTGCGCCTGCGTCGGCGGCGGATCGAACGCGATGGGACTCTTCGCCGCATTTCTCGGCGATGCGGACGTGAAGATCTTCGGCTTCGAGGCCGGCGGCGAAGGCGTCGACTCCGGCCATCACGCCGCCCGGTTCTCCGGCGGACGCCCTGGTGTCCTCCACGGCTCCGCCACCTACATCCTCCAGGACGCCGACGGACAGACCCAGGCCTCCCACTCGGTCTCCGCCGGGCTCGACTACCCATCGGTCGGCCCCGAGCACTCCCACCTCCACGACACCGGACGTGTGACGTACGAACCCGTCGTCGACGAGGAGGCGATGGAGGCCATGCGACTGCTCTCCCGCACGGAGGGCATCATCCCCGCCATCGAATCCGCTCACGCTCTGGCCGGAGCCATGCGCGTCGGTCGTGAGCTCGGACCCGATGCGGTCCTGCTGGTCAATCTCTCCGGCCGCGGCGACAAGGATATGACGACCGCCGCGAAATGGTTCGACTACATCGACGAAGGAGCGGTGCAGGTATGACGCACTCAGGTCCACGCACAGGAACCACCCTCGACGCCGTCGCCGAGGCGGGCCGCAAGGCCGCACTCATCGCCTACCTGCCCGTCGGCTTCCCGACCGTGACGGGTTCGACCGAGGCGATGGTCGAACTCGTCCGCAACGGCGTCGACATCATCGAGGTCGGTCTGCCGTACTCCGACCCCGGAATGGACGGACCCGTCATCCAGCGCGCCGGTGAGGCTGCATTGGACAACGGTGTGCGCACCTCCGATGTCTTCACCGCAGTCGAGGCCATCGCCGAAGCCGGCGGCACCGCCGTCGTCATGAGCTACTGGAACCTCGTGCTCCAGTACGGCGTCGACAGCTTCGCCCGTGATCTCGCCTCGGCCGGAGGCGGCGGAATCGTCACCCCCGATCTCATCCCCGATGAGGCGGGCCCGTGGCTGGCAGCGTCTGAGAAGCACGACCTCGACCGCATCTTCCTCGCCGCCCCCTCGTCGACGCCCGAGCGACTCGCCCGCATCGTCGAGCACAGCTCCGGGTTCGTCTATGCCGCCTCGACCATGGGTGTCACCGGCGTCCGCTCCGAAGTCGACAACCATGCCCGCGATCTCGTCGCCCGGCTGAAGGAAGCCGGCGCCGAACGCGCCTGCGTCGGCCTCGGCGTGTCGAACCGGGAACAGGCAGCCGAGGTCGCCGAATACGCCGACGGCGTCATCGTCGGCTCCGCGCTCGTTCGGGCGCTGGACTCCGAGGGAGTGGCCGGAGTCGGTCGACTCGCCGCCGAGCTCGCAGAAGGGTGTGCATGAGCTTCAGCCCGGCATGGGTCGTCTTCACCGTCCTCGGCATCGGACTCGCGCTGTGGATGACAGGCATCCAATGGCGCGCCCGCGGCGGCCATAAGGGAGACCTGTGGGCCATCACGGTCGTCGGTCTGCCTGCAGCGATCATCGGCGGACGCCTCGGACATCTGCTCTCGGCGCCGGAGACCTACTTCGGCCCCGACGGCAGCCCTGTCCGGGCGCTGGCCGTCTGGGACGGCGGATTCAGCTTCTGGGGAGCCACCATCTTAGGCTTCCTCTCCGTCTGGGTGCTCACCCGCATCCAAGGCATCAGGTTCCGACCGCTGCTCGACTCGGTCGCACCGGGGCTCATCCTCGGCCACGTCGCCGGAGCCTTCAGCGACTGGTTCGACGGTCGCCTCGAACTGGTCACGGTGCTCACCGAATCGGCGTGGAACCTCATCGCCTGTGTTGTGCTCATCATCGTGTCCAAACGCCTCCGGCTCGGCTACGGACAGGTATTCGCCCTGTATCTGTGCCTGTTCGGCCTCGGCCGCATTCTGCTCGAGGCCCTGCGGATCGGCACCCCCGCCGCCGAGGACGCGCGCCTGCTCCTCGGACTGCCGTTCAACGTGTGGACGGCCATCCTCGCCCTGCTCATCGGCCTCGGCTGGCTCATCGTCTCCCGCCTGCGTCACCGCACCTACGAGACCGGCGTCTACATGCACGGGTCCCGGACCCTGCTGCGCCGCCATCGCCGCGGAAAGCACACCTTCGAGATCAATGCACCCAATATCGCCGAGGCGGCCGAGACCTCCGGAGCTCCGCTGCCATCCGTGGCGCGGGTGGCCGACCCCGATGACCGCGCGATCGCGGACGTGCCCGTCGCCGCGGCTGATACCGAGGCTGACGATAGGGAGATCGAGCGCGAATCAGACATCGATCTCAGTGGCCGCCACAGCTTCGGTTTCTTCGGAGCCGTGACCTCGGCGATCTCGATCGTGCCCGATGTGCGCGGAAATTCGGCGCCTGCCAACCACGAAGTGAACCCGCGAACGTCCGACAAATGAGACGAATTGGTTCGCGGTTCGTTCCTTTGTCTGCTTTTTCTGAAATTGCACATGGTGTAAATTAGGACTCCGGCTGTGAGAGTGATCTCACAGCCGGGTTCGGAAACGCTGTTTTTCGGACTCGTCCACACCGCAAGGGACAGCGCCGTCTTTTCGGGAAGCACTCAACACCGAGAAGGCAGCATATGAACCACAGCGCTCAGTCGATCCCCAAGACCACGGCCCCACCTGGCCGTATCGGGCTCTACGATCCGGCGCTCGAACACGATAACTGCGGCCTCGCACTCATCGTCCGCTACCGCGGATCTGCCGACCACGAGGTCGTCGAACAGGCCCTGACCGCTCTGCGCAAGCTCGAGCACCGAGGCGGCATCGGCTCGGACGAGGGCACCGGCGACGGTGCGGGCATCACTCTCCAGGTGCCCCATGACTACTTCGCCGAGGTGCTCGCCGCCGACGGCATCGACCTGCCCGAGCCCGGCGCCTACGCCGTGGGCGTGGGATTCTTCGCCCAGGACTACGGCCGCGATCTCAAGGCTGCAACCCCGCCGCTGTCGGAGAACGTGTCCCCGGACTTAGGTGCCGGCGCCGCGGCCGGCGACGAAACCCAGGACGACCTCGTCGCCCGCATCGCCGCCGAGGAGGGCCTGCGCGTCCTCGCGGTGCGGGATGTGCCCCACGATGACAGTGTGCTCGGCGAAATCGCCCGATCGACCATGCCGCGGATGCGCCAGGTCTTCCTCGCTTGCGACGAGCGCTACCCGGCCCGTGACGACGCGGACCTCACCCGTCGCGCATACATCGTGCGCAAGCGACTCGACCACGCGGGCATCTACTTTCCCTCGCTGTCCCCGGCGACCATCACCTATAAGGGGATGCTCTCGACCGGTCAGCTCGCCTCGTTCTACACAGAACTCCACGACGAGCGGCTGACGTCGCGGATCGCACTGGTCCACTCGCGCTTCTCGACGAACACCTTCCCGTCGTGGCAGCTGGCCCAGCCATTCGGCACGATCGCTCACAACGGCGAGATCAACACCGTGCGCGGCAACCGCAACTGGATGCAGGCCAGGGAATCGAAGCTCGCTTCCGAACTCCTCGTCTCTCCCGTGCCCGAGACCTCGCGCAGCCTCGACCGGCTGTGCCCGATCGTGCCGCCCGGTGCCTCCGACTCGGCGTCGTTCAATGCCGTCGTCGAGCTCATGGTCGCCTCCGGAAGATCGCTGCCGCAGGCGATGCTGATGATGATCCCCGAGGCCTGGGAGAACAATCCGGGCATGGGTGAGGAGCGTCGGGCCTTCTACGAATATCATTCGCTGCTCATGGAGCCCTGGGACGGTCCCGCCTGTGTGGCCTTCACCGACGGCCGGCTCGCCGGCGCCGTCCTCGACCGCAACGGCCTGCGCCCGGCCCGGTACGTGATGACCGAGGACACGGTGGTGCTCGCCAGCGAGGTCGGAGTCGTCGATCTGCCCGAGTCCGAGGTCGTCGCACGCGGCCGTCTCACCCCGGGCCGCATGTTCCTCGTCGACACCGAGTCCGAGCGCATCATCTCCGACACGGAGATCAAGAACCAGCTCGCCACCGACCACCCCTATTCCGACTGGGTAGACAGCTGCTCGAAGCGATTGAAGGATCTGCCCACCCGCGTCCACGTCACTCACCCGCAGTCCTCAGTCAGGCGCCGTCAGCGCACTTTCGGCTACACCGAGGAGGAGCTGCGAATCCTCATCTCGCCGATGGCCGAGACCGGGGCCGAACCGCTGGGTGCGATGGGCACGGACACCGCGATCGCCGCGTTGAGTCAGCGACCTCGTCTGCTCTTCGACTACTTCCACCAGAACTTCGCTCAGGTGACGAATCCGCCGCTCGACTCGATCCGCGAGGACATCGTGACGAGCATGGCTGCCGGGATCGGCCGAGAGGGCAATCTGCTCGAGTTCTCGAAGCCCGACTCCGCGCACATCCTGCTCGACCAGCCGGTCATCGACAACGACGAGCTCACGGCGATCGCGCACGTCAAGGGCAGCCACCTCGGCGTGGAGAACGCACACCCCTCCGTGATCCTCTCCGGCCTCTACTCGGTCAACGGGGGAGATGACGCGATGGCCGATCGTCTCGAGGCGCTGTGCGCCGAGGCGAGCGCGGCGATCGAGGCCGGCGCCGTGTTCATCATCCTCTCCGACCGGGACTCGACGGCCGATCTCGCTCCGATCCCGTCGTTGCTGCTCACCTCGGCGCTGCACCACCACCTTGTGCGCGAACGCTCGCGGACGAGGGTGAGCATCATCGTCGAGGCCGGTGACGTCCGCGAGGTCCACCATGTCGCGACCCTCGTGTCCTTCGGTGCATCCGCGGTCAATCCGTACCTCGTCATGGAGTCCGCCGAGGCGCTCGTCCGTTCGGACCGGATCCGGGGCATCAGCGAAGAGGCCGCAGTTGCCAACGTGCTCACCGCGCTCAACAAGGGACTGCTCAAGATCATGTCCAAGATGGGCATCTCGACCGTGCAGTCCTACCACGGGGCCCAGACCTTCGAGGCTCTGGGTCTGTCCGAGGCATTCATCGACAAGTACTTCACATCGACTCCGCACCAGCTCGGCGGCAGGGGCATCAGGGAGATCACAGCGGAGACGAATGCCCGCCACGGGGACTCCTACCGCGATGATCACCCCCGCCCCTCGCACCGCAACCTCAACGTCGGCGGGGAGTACCAGTGGCGTCGCGAAGGGCCGGAGCATCTGTTCAACCCGGAGACGATCTTCAAGCTCCAGCACTCCACCGCCACTGGACGCTTCGACATCTTCGGCCAGTACACGGCACAGATCAACGAACAGTCGCGCGAACTCATGACGCTGCGCGGTCTCTTCGACCTCGTTCCACGCGAATCGGGCCCGATCGACATCTCCGAGGTCGAACCCGCCGAGGAGATCATGAAGCGGTTCTCGACCGGAGCGATGAGCTACGGTTCGTTGTCCCAAGAGGCCCATGAGACCCTGGCGATCGCGATGAACCGGATCGGCGGCAAGTCGAACACGGGCGAAGGCGGCGAGGACACCGAGCGGCTCATCGACCCCGAGCGCCGTTCGGCGATCAAGCAGATCGCCTCGGGACGCTTCGGCGTCACGAGCCACTACCTCACCGAAGCCGACGATCTGCAGATCAAGATGGCGCAGGGAGCCAAGCCCGGCGAGGGCGGGCAGCTGCCAGGGACGAAGGTCTACCCGTGGATAGCGAAGACTCGCCACGCGACTCCGGGCGTCGGGTTGATCTCGCCGCCGCCGCACCATGACATCTACTCGATCGAGGACTTGGCCCAGCTCATCCACGATCTCGGTCGCGCCAACGCCAAGGCCCGGGTCCACGTCAAACTCGTGTCCGCGATCGGCGTGGGCACGGTGGCTGCCGGAGTGGCGAAAGCCGGTGCCGACGTCGTCCTCATCTCCGGGCACGACGGCGGAACCGGAGCGAGTCCGCTCAATTCGCTCAAGCACGCGGGCACTCCCTGGGAGCTCGGCCTCGCCGAGGCCCAGCAGACCCTCGTGCTCAACGGTCTGCGCGAGAAGGTCAGCGTACAGGTCGACGGTCAGCTCAAGACCGGCCGGGATGTCATCATCGCAGCCCTGCTCGGCGCGGAGGAGTTCGGGTTCGCGACCACGGCCCTCGTCGTCTCCGGCTGCATCATGATGCGCGTGTGCCACAAGGACACATGCCCGGTGGGTGTGGCGACCCAGAACCCGAAGCTGCGCGAGCGCTTCCACGGTCAGGCCGATCACGTCGTCAACTTCTTCACCTTCATCGCCGAGGAGGTCCGCGCCTACCTGGCGGCGCTCGGCCTGCGCAGCCTCGATGAGGCCATAGGCGCGGTCGAGCGGCTGAGCATCGACGAGGAGCGGGCAGCCGCAACGGGGCTCGACCTCGATCTCGCATCGATCCTCAAGGTCCCCGTCGACCTCCACGGCAGCTCCGACGTCGCACGCAAATGCGGCGAACGCGTCGACCGCGGCTTCGCCGACGAGCTCGACCTCCAACTGCTCGAGCAGGCCCGAGACGCCATCTCGGAGGGCACGGAGACGACGATCACCTCGGCGATCGAGAACACCGACCGCTCGGCGGGCACCTTGCTCGGCCATCACGTCACTCTCGCCCACGGGCAGGCGGGCCTGCCGGAGCACACGATCCGGCTCGAGCTGCGCGGAACTGCAGGGCAGTCCCTCGGTGCCTACCTGCCGAAGGGTGTCAGCATCGAACTCCACGGTGATGCAAACGACTATGTCGGCAAGGGCCTGTCCGGAGGAATCGTCAGCGTTCGGCCGCATGCGGAGAACCCCACCCGACCCGAACACAACGTCATCGCCGGCAATGTGCTCGGCTACGGGGCGACGGCTGGCAAGCTGTTCGTCTCCGGACAGGTGGGGGAGCGGTTCCTCGTCCGCAACTCCGGCGCCGAGGCGGTCGTCGAGGGCATCGGCGACCACGGCCTCGAGTACATGACTGGAGGTGTGGCCGTCATTCTCGGCGGCACCGGCCGGAACTTCGCCGCAGGCATGTCCGGCGGCACCGCCTATGTGCTCGACTTCAATCCCGCCCGACTCAATCCGAAGGAGCGGGCGGCCGGCGTCTTCCGTTTCACCGGTGTCGGCGTGGACGATATGGAGATTCTCGAGCGGCTGCTGCGTGAGCATGTCGAATGGACTGCCTCACCGCTGGCCGGCGAGCTCCTCGACGGACTGCGCCGAGGGCAGGACGTCCTCTCCCGCTTCACGAAGATCATCCCCGTCGCCTACGCGACGGTCAAAGACATCCAGGACGAGTTCGCCGCGGCCGGCAAGGCCGTCGACTCGGACGAGGCCTGGCACACAATTCTGGAGGCCACCAATGGCTGATCCGCACGGATTCCTCACAGTCGAACACCGGGAGCTGCCGAAGCGGCGCCCCGTCCCGATCCGTCTCATGGACTACAAGGAGGTCTACGAGGCGGGTGATCCCGAGCAGCTGCGACGGCAGGCATCACGCTGCATGGACTGCGGCATCCCCTTCTGCCATCAGGGCTGTCCGCTGGGCAACCTCATCCCGGAATTCAACGACGCGATGTACCGCGGCGAGCTCCCCCGCGCCGTCGAACTGCTTCACGCGACGAACAACTTCCCGGAGTTCACCGGGCGTGCCTGTCCGGCCCCGTGCGAGAACGCCTGCGTTCTCGGCATCAACCAGCCGGCAGTGACTATCAAACAGGTTGAGGTCACCATCGTCGATCAGGGCTTCGACGCCGGTCTCATCCAGCCGATCATCCCCGAGCGGATCACAGGCCACACGGTCGCCGTGATCGGATCCGGTCCCACCGGGCTGGCCGCAGCCCAGCAGCTGACCCGAGCCGGGCATACGGTCGTCGTCTACGAACGCGCCGACCGCCTCGGGGGGCTCCTGCGCTACGGCATCCCGGACTTCAAGCTGGAGAAGCACCACATCGATCGTCGACTCGATCAGATGCGTGCGGAGGGCACCCGCTTCAAGACTTCGGTCGAAGTAGGACGCGATGTGACGCTCGAGTCCCTGCGTTCGAGCTTCGATGCCGTCATCGTGTGCACGGGTGCGACGGTTCCGCGCGACATGCCGATCCCCGGCCGCGATCTCGACGGGGTCGAATTCGCCATGGACTACCTCGTGCCCTCGAATCGGGATCAGGCGGGCGACCATCGCGGGCCCGAGGCCGACTCGTCGGCGTTCATCGACGCCGCGGGCAAACACGTCATCATCATCGGCGGCGGGGACACGGGCGCCGACTGCCTGGGCACGGCCCTGCGCCAGAAGGCGGCCTCTGTGACGACCCTGGCGATCGGCGCCCAGCCGCCCGCCGAACGCAGTGAGAGCGATCCGTGGCCGACCGTTCCTCGCATCTTCGAAGTCCAGTCCTCGCACGAGGAGGGCGGAACGCGGAAGTACCTCGCCTCGACCACGCGCTTCGTCGGCGACGACACCGGCCGCGTGAGCGGGATCGAGGTCGCCGAGACCCAGTTCGTCGACGGCCGCCGGATTCCGACACCGGGCACCGAACACGTCCTTGAGGCCGATCTCGTGCTGCTGGCACTGGGATTCTCCGGACCGGAGTCGGAATCGTTCGGTCTCGACGTCGCCGAGACCGGAGCCTTCACCCGTGATGACTCCTACGCTTCGGCGACCCCCGGAATCTTCGTCGCAGGCGATGCCGGACGCGGACAGTCGCTCATCGTGTGGGGCATCGCCGAGGGGCGCGCCGCGGCCGCCGAAGTCGACCGGTTCCTCACCGGGTCGACGAGGCTGCCGGCGCCCGTTCAGCCCACCGACACGGGGTTCAAATGCTAAGATAGTTCATGTCAGACACTGAGAACGGGTGGTGGGGGCGGTACAGCGAAGTGCCGCACCCGCACAGCCCGTGACCAGCGGAGAGCGGTGGCGACCGCCCGCTGAGACTTTAGGTAGGGTGGAGCGTATGAGGCGTGCAAAGATAGTCGCAACTTTAGGTCCGAACCAGAACTCCTATGAAGAGATCCGCGAGCTCGTCGATGAAGGCGTCGATGTCGCCCGATTCAATCTGAGCCACGGAAAACGAGAAGAGCACGAAGAGAAGTTCGCCTGGGTCCGCCAGGCCGCCCTCGACACCGGACGGCCCGTCGCCGTCCTGTTGGACCTGCAGGGTCCGAAGATCCGCGTCGGCACCTTCGCCAACGGGAAGGAAGAGCTCGTCGAAGGGGCCTCCTTCACCATCACCAGCCGTGACGTCCCCGGCACCGCAGAGCTCGTGTCCACGACCCTGCCTACCCTGGCCGAAGACGTCTCCGTGGGCGATCCGCTGCTCATCGACGACGGGCGCCTGCGCCTGCGCGCCACCGAGGTGACCGACACCGATGTGGTCACCGAGGTCGAGATCGGCGGAACCATCTCCAACCACAAGGGCATCAACCTCCCCGGCGTCCCGGTCTCCGTCCCCGCCCTGTCGGAGAAGGACGTCGACGATCTCAAATGGGGGCTGCAACTCGGCTTCGACTGGGTGGCCCTGTCCTTCGTCCGCAGCCCCGAGGACATGAACGATGTGCGCGCGGTCATGGACGAGGTCGGCATCACGGCTCCTGTCATCGCCAAGCTCGAGAAGCCGCAGGCGGTCGACCAGCTCGATGAGATCATCGACGCCTTCGACGGAATCATGGTCGCCCGCGGCGACCTCGGCGTCGAGCTGCCGCTCGAGCAGGTGCCGATCGTGCAGAAGCGGGCCGTCGAGATCGCCCGCCAGCAGGCCAAGCCCGTCATCGTGGCCACGCAGATGCTCGAGACGATGATCGATGCTCCGCGACCTACCCGTGCCGAGGCCAGCGACTGCGCGAACGCTGTCCTCGACGGCGCCGATGCGCTCATGCTCTCCGGCGAGACCTCGGTGGGCGCTCACTGGGTCGAGGCGATCCGGACGATGAGCCGGATCATCGGCTCCACCGAAGAGCACGGTCTCGAACGGATTCCGGAACTGGGCACCGTCCCGCACACGAAGGGCGGAGCCGTCACCGCCGCGGCCGTGCAGATTGCTGAGCAGCTCGATATCGATCTCCTGTGCACCTTCTCACAGACCGGCGACTCCGTGCGGCGCATGTCGCGGCTGCGTCCGGCTTGGCCGATCCTCGGCTTCACCCCCGATCCGCAGGTCCGCCACCAGCTGGCGCTGACCTGGGGAGTCCGTCCGTACCTCGTGAAGACCGTGCGCCACACCGACCAGATGGCGCGCCAGGTCGATGCCGTTCTGCTGGCTGACGGCACGGCCCGCGAAGGCGATCAGAGCATCCTCGTGGCCGGGTCGCCTCCCGGGATCCCCGGTTCGACGAACGCTCTGCGCATCCACACCATCGGTGATGCCGCCAAGGGTGTGGCTGCCGCCTACCAGGACGCCTCGGACTCCGAGGAGGACCCGCTGGCCGGATACGGAGTCGTGGCCGAAGCGCCTATCACCCGTGAGGTGCCGATCGTGCGCGAGGGCCACTCACCCCGACACTGACCGCCATCAGGCTCAAACGCCGGCGGCGTCCGCCCCCATGATCACGGGGGCGGACGCCGCCGGTGTCTCTGTGTTCGGAGCCGGATGCGGACCGATTCCGAACTGCGAGACAGATCACAGGAAAGCGGGGAATTTTGCAGATTGCTCAACAGTTGTGCTCTCTGTTGCCTAATCCTCCCTGCGGATCTGCCAGGGGGAGGACCCGCTAGGAGAGGAATTCAATGAGACTGCCCGCGTGGAGCAAGTCCTTCGGAGTGCAGGTGACCATCGCACTCATCGCCGGTGTCATCCTCGGGCTCATCGCCCGCTCATGGGGACCGGTCAGCGACACCGCTGACAATTGGCTCGGCCAGACCCTCGACACCATCGGCTCGTCGTATGTCACGCTGCTCAAGGCCGCTGTCGTCCCACTGGTCATCACCGCGATCATCGCGAGCATCGGCAACCTGCGCAAGGTCACCAACGCCGCCAGACTGGCGATGTCGACCCTGCTGTGGTTCGCCCTCACCGCCCTCATCGCCGTCGTCCTCGGACTCATCATCGGCATCGTCATGCAGCCCGGCGCCCACGCCGATGCCGCTTCGCTCAACGCCGGTGCACCCGACTCCCAGGGCAGCTGGCTGGGCTTCCTCACCGGACTGATCCCGGTGAACTTCCTCGGTCTCGAGGTGGCCACCGCGCCAGATGACGCCGGAGTCATGACCTCCGAGGTCAACTTCAACATCCTCCAGCTCATCATCGTCTCCGGTGCCATCGGCATCGCCGCGGTCAAGGTCGGCAAGGCCGCAGAGCCGTTCCTCCAGTTCACCGAGGCGGCCCTGGCCGTGGTCCAGAAGGTCGTCTGGTGGATCGTGCGCATCGCCCCGATCGGCACGCTCGGCCTCATCGGCAACGCCGTGAACTCCTACGGCTGGTCGACGATGGGCTCGCTGCTGTGGTTCGTCGTCGCCGTCTACATCGGCCTCGCGATCGTGTTCTTCATCGTCTACCCCGCCCTGGCCCGCGCCAACGGACTCTCGGTGCGCCAGTACTTCTCCGGTGTCTGGCCGGCCACTCAGATGGGCTTCGTCTCCCGGTCCTCGATCGGCACCATGCCCGTGACGCAGAAGGTCGCCACCGACAACTTCGGAGTGCCCCACTCCTACGCCGCCTTCGCCGTGCCCTTCGGCGCGACGACGAAGATGGACGGCTGCGCCGCGATCTATCCGGCCATCGCCGCGGTGTTCGTCGCACAGTTCTTCGGAATCGATCTCTCACTCATCCAGTACCTGCTCATCATCTTCGTCGCCGTCATCGGCTCGGCCGCCACGGCCGGCACGACGGGTGCGACCGTGATGCTCACTCTGACCCTGTCGACCCTGGGCCTGCCCCTCGAGGGCGTCGGCCTGCTGCTGGCCATCGAGCCGATCGTGGACATGGGCCGCACCGCGCTCAACGTCTCCGGTCAGGCACTCGTCCCGGCCATCGTGGCCAAGCGGCATGAGATCCTAAATGTCGAACGCTACGATGCTTCGCGCATCAACGGCTACGTTCCGACCGAGGAGGATGCAGATGTCGACGAGGCCCGCACCGAGGATGCCCGCAGCCAGAGTTGATCTCCTCCCGGCCGAGGGGCTGGCCGAGCATGATGTCGGGCAAGTGACCTCACTTCTCGGCCGCCTCGTCGAGGCAGGTGCCGCGCTCGGCTGGGTCTCAGCTCCGCCTGTCGTGGAGATTGCGGATCTCGTCGGCAGCCTGGCCGCGGGCACTGACACCGGGGATTCCGCTGCGGCAATCGCTCGCACCGGAACCGAGGTCACCGGCTTCGCGTACTGGAATCGGTACACTCGCCCGACGTTCCGCCCACATGTCGACATCGAAAAGGTGGCTGTCGCCCCGGATGCTCAAGGGCAGGGGGTGGGCAGGAAGCTGATGGAGGCGCTCATTCGGGCGGCTCGTCTCCACGGGACTGAGGTCGTCACTCTCGATCTGCGCGGAGACAATGTGGCCGCCATCGGGCTCTACGAATCCCTCGGCTTCACCCGATACGGACGACTTCCGGACTTCGTGGCGGTGGGGGAGAAGCGGTACGACACGCTGCTGTACTCTCTCGACCTGCGCACGGGGCGCTGATACTCGGTCGCCAATCGGCTCCCGGGAAACACAGAAGGCACTGTCGACATCACGTTCGACAGTGCCTTCGTCCGTACCGGATGCGGGACTCGAACCCGCACGTCTTTCGACAATGCATTTTGAGTGCACCGCGTCTACCGATTCCGCCAATCCGGCTCGTCACGAGCAGTCCCTTGCGGACCGCCTGTGCAACGGGGACGATTCTACTGCGCGCGCGGACCGATTGCACAATCGCCACCCGCCGAGGATGCCCTCCGGTGGCCACCATCACCGCCCGTGGCCACCCTCACAGAATAAACTTCCGGGTCCGCTGGCCATGACGCTGAGCGCCTGGTCTAGACTGGTGCCGTGCTTTCAAACAGCGAAGAATCAACTTCAGATGAGTCCGTGCCGGTCCGCCGCGTAGTCGTGGCCGAAGACGAGGCCGTGATTCGTCTCGATATCGTAGAAATGCTCCGCGAGGTCGGCTACGACGTCGTCGGTGAGGCTGCGGACGGCGAATCCGCCATCCGCCTGGCTGAGGAGCTGCGCCCGGACCTCGTCGTCATGGACATCAAGATGCCCATCCTCGACGGAATCTCCGCCGCCGAGCGCATCGCCCGCGCCCGCATCGCCCCCGTGGTGCTGCTCACCGCCTTCTCGCAGAAGGAGCTCGTCGAGCGGGCCCGCGATGCCGGTGCCATGGCCTATGTCGTCAAGCCGTTCACCTCGGCCGACCTCATCCCGGCCCTGGAGATCGCGCTCTCTCGCCATGCCGAGATCAGCTCGCTCGAGTCCGAGATCTCCGATCTCACCGAACGCTTCGAGACCCGCAAACTCGTCGAGCGCGCCAAGAGCCTGCTGCAGACTTCTATGGGGCTCAGCGAGCCCGAAGCCTTCCGCTGGATCCAGAAGACGTCGATGGACCGCCGCCTGACGATGCGCGAGGTCGCGGAGACCGTGCTCAAACAGATCGGCACGAAGAAGTAATCACCTCCCGGACCGGTGAAGGTCCGGACCCGGAACCCGAGAGGGCCGGCGGATCCCGCGATGGATTCGTCGGCCCTCTGCTTTCGCCGCGGACTTTCGCCGAGGAGGCGCTGTGCCTCAGCCCTTCGGCTCGGTCTTCAGGATCATATTCGTGATCCGCACGATCGAGAGCAGGCGCCCCGCCTCGTCGGTCATCTTCACCTCATGGGAGACGATCGTGCGTCCCTGGTGGAGCACCTCGGCGCGGCCGGTCACCACGCCCTCACGCGCGGCGCGCAGGTGAGTGGCGTTGAGATCGACTCCGACGACGTTCCTGCCGCCGGAGAGCAGATACGAATGCATCGACGCCAGGGATTCGGCGAGAACGACATGGCCGCCTCCGTGGAAGAGACCCATCGGCTGCCGATTGCCGACGACTGGAGCGGTGGCCACGACATGATCGTGGGCGAGTTCGACGAACTCGATTCCCATCCTCTCGGCCAGCTCACCCCCTGACCCCTGCGTGCGCAGCTGCCCGAGCAGCGTGTCGATCTCCTCCGGGGTGGTGTGAGCGGTCAGGGACACGTCGGGACGCAGCATCAGTTCTCCTTCAAGTCAGCTTCGAACGCTAGGCTATGCCATGTGAGTCACTCAAACGAATCCCTCCTGCTCATCGACGGACACTCCCTGGCCTACCGGGCGTTCCACGCCCTGCCGGTCGAGAACTTCTCCACCAGCACCGGCCAGACGACGAACGCCATCTACGGCTTCATCTCCATGCTCATCAACGTCCTCCGTGATGAAGAGCCCAGTCACGTGGCCGTGGCCTTCGACCTCGGACGCCAGACGTTCCGCCTCGAGGAGTACCCCGCGTACAAGGCCGGCCGAGCGAAGACTCCGCCCGAGTTCCACCCGCAGATCGACCTCATCAAGGACATCGTCACGGCGATGGGCATCCGGGTCGTGACGAAGGAGGGGTTCGAAGCCGATGACGCTCTGGCGACGATGGCGAAGATGGGCACGGACGCCGGCTCGTTCGTCGAGGTGATGAGCGGAGACAAGGATTCGTTCCAACTCGCCTCCGACCGGGTGACGATCCTCTACCCGAAACGCGGAGTCAGCGATCTCAACCGGATGACGCCGGCCGCGGTCGAGGAGAAGTACGGGGTGAGCCCCGCGAACTACCGGGGTCTGGCCGCACTCGTCGGTGAGAAGGCCGACAATCTGCCCGGCGTGCCTGGAGTCGGCGACAAGACCGCCGCGAAATGGCTCACTGCCCACGGCGACCTGCCAGGCGTGCTGGACAACGCCGACAAGATCGGCGGCAAGGTCGGGGAGAAGCTGCGCGACCATATCACCGAGGTGGAGCGGAACTACCGACTCAACCGCCTCCTCGACGACGTCGACCTGGGACTGAAGTTCGACGACCTGATCTGGGGCGAAGGGGATCCGGCCGAGCTGTCGAGCCTGTTCGACCAACTCGAGTTCCAGGCCCTCGGCAAGCGTCTGGCCGCGATCTTCCCCGAAGCCGGAGCCGAATCCGAGCCGGCACCGGCACGCGAGACGAACATCGAAACCGTCGACATCGACGCTCTGCTGACGAAGATCGCCGACCACGATGTGCTGGCGCTCGATTCCGACGCCTCCTTCGAACTCGGCCACGGTCAGGCACGGACCCTGGCGGTCTCCGCCGAACCCGGCCAGGTCTGGGTCGTCGACCTCGCCGAGGCGGGGCAGAAAGCCGTCGGTGCGCTCGGTTCCGCCCTGGGTGGGCATTCGCTCATCCTCCACAGCTCGAAGCTGCAGATCAAAGCCTGGGCGTCGATGGGACTGTCCGTGACGGACGTCGCCGGGGACACGGCCCTGGCTGCCTACCTCCTCGTTCCCGATGCCCGGTCCTACGAACTCGGTCAGATCGCCGCCGACCGTGCCGGTATCGATCTCAGCGAACCCGAGTCCGATTCGGGACAGCTCGCCCTCGACCTCGACTCCGATGCGGCCGTGACCACGCACGGCCAACGCGCCGCGGCCCTGCTCGAGGTCCACGAGGTGCTCGCGAAAGCCGTCGACGACGCGAACATGACGCAGGTGTACCGCGAGATCGAGCTGCCGCTCGTGCCCGTGCTCGCGCGCATGGAAGCGACGGGAATCGCTGTCGACGAGGCCGGACTGTCGAACCTCATCGACGAATTCACCAAGCAGGCCGAAGCCAGCGCTCAGGGGGCCTACGACGCAATCGGCCACGAGGTGAACCTCGGATCTCCCAAGCAGCTGCAGACCGTGCTCTTCGACGAGCTCGATATGCCCAAGACCAAGCGGACGAAGACCGGCTATACGACGGATGCCGAAGCGTTGGCCGAACTGTTCGTCAAGACCGAACACCCCTTCCTCCAGCACCTGCTGGCCTACCGGGATTCGACGAAGCTCAAGCAGACGGTCGTCGGACTGCTGAAGACCGTCGCCGACGACGGCCGCATCCACACCACGTACCAGCAGACCGTGGCCGCCACCGGTCGGCTCTCGTCATTGGACCCGAACCTGCAGAACATTCCGGTGCGGACCGAATCGGGTCGCCGCATCCGGGAGATCTTCATCGCCGACCCCGAGGTGTCGGGCGGGACTCTGCTCACAGCCGACTACTCGCAGATCGAAATGCGCATCATGGCTCACCTGTCCGGAGACGCCGCGCTCATCCAGGCGTTCAAGAACGGCGAGGACCTCCACTCCTATGTCGGCTCGAAGGTCTTCGGCGTCGGCATCGACGAGGTGGACTCGGAGATGCGTTCGAAGGTCAAGGCCATGTCCTACGGGCTGGTCTACGGGCTCTCCGCCTACGGGCTCTCTCGTCAGCTGGCGATCGGCGTCGACGAAGCCAAGGGGCTGATGGACCAGTACTTCGAACGCTTCGGAGCGGTCAAGGCCTACCTCGACGACATCGTCGAACAGGCCCGGGCGAAGGGGTTCACGGAGACCATCATGGGCCGCCGCCGCTATCTGCCGGCTCTCCACAGCGACCGCCGGCAGCTGCGCGACATGGCCGAACGCGCCGCACTCAACGCACCGATCCAGGGCTCGGCCGCCGACATCATGAAGATCGCCATGCTCAAGGTCGCCGAGCGGCTGAAAGACCTGCAGTCGCCGATGCTGCTGCAGGTCCATGACGAGATCATCGTCGACGTCCGTCCCGACGAGATCGATGAGGTGAGGACCATCGTCACCGAGGAGATGGGTTCGGCATTCGAACTCGATGTCCCCCTGGACGTCAACGTCGGCACCGGTCGCTCCTGGCACGCCGCCGCCCACTGACCGGCTGAGCGCTATAGCGTTCCTCGTTCAAGGGCCAGCGCAGAAATCGATGCTGCCCGTGCTCGATCAGGGCCGCGCCCACTTAACGCGGCGTGTACCTGTCAAAATGCGAGCTGGCGCTTGAACGAGGTTGCTGCGCGCGGCGCTGCTTGACCGAGCTTTCGCCTCAGTGCTCGGCTGGGCGGCGCCTCAGTCCTTGGTCAGCGTTGTGGAGAAGATCGCCGTACCGGGCATGAGAGCACCGCGCAGCGGCGACCAGCCGCCCCAAGCGGTCCGATTCTCTTCCGGCCATTCGGGTTCGGTCACCGAATCGATCGTGAAGCCGGCGTCGACGAGGAGGCTGACCCAGTCGCTCATCGTCCGGTGATGCTCGGCGTAGACCGGCTGACCGTCCGAGGACAGCTCGACGTACGGAGTGCGATCGAAATACGAATACTCGACGGTCAGCCCGGCCTCACCGGGGACGTCGGGGAACATCCACCGCATCGGGTGGGTCGTCGAGAAGACCCACTGCCCGCCGCTGCGCAGCACTCTGGCCACCTCGGCGAAGACCACTTCGGCGTCCTTGACGAAGGGCAGGGCCCCATAGGAGGAGAACGCGCGATCGAAGCTGTTCGACGCAAACGGCAGCTGCCGGGCATCGGCGAGGAGGAATGTCGGGGGAGTCGCCTCGGTGCTCAGGGGATGTTCCCGCTGCAGACGTGAGGCCTGTTCGAGCATTCCGGCGGAGACGTCGACGCCCGTGGTGATCGCTCCCTGTTCGGCCAGCCACCGGGAGCACTGACCGGCACCGCAGCCGACCTCGAGCACCTGCTTCCGGTCGACGTCGCCGAGGAGGCGGACATCGGATTCGTGAATTCCCTCCGGACACCAGATGAAATCCGAAGCGCCGAGGAACGTGCCGTGTTCGGCCAGGTACTCCTCGGCAGAGTTGTCCCAATAGCTGCGATTGGCCCGGACTGAAGCCTCTTCGTCGATGGGGAGATAGCCACCGCTGATGACCTCGGCTCCGTCAGTTCCTTCGCTCATGGTTCCTCCGTGGCCCCAGGTGGTGATAATTCGACTCTTCGGCGTGCATTCACGCCTGAAAAGGTGCTAGCATTGACAACCGTATGCGCCTGTGCATACAAGTCCAAATTCGCAATCGAGACCGGATTCGGTTCTTGCGGCAACTTACACGACCTGCCGCCAGGGTACCGGATCTGGACCAATATTCCATCGGAGTCCCTACCTATATGACCACCACCACGCCGGAATCGGTGCAGCCGAAGCAGGTCGCTGTCAACGACATCGGAACCGCTGAGGATTTCCTCGCCGCCGTCGATGAGACCATCAAGTACTTCAACGATGGCGACATCGTTGAGGGCGAAGTCGTCAAGGTCGACCGTGACGAAGTCCTCGTCGACATCGGATACAAGACGGAAGGCGTCATCCTCGCACGTGAGCTTTCCATCAAGCACGATGTCGATCCCGGCGAAGTCGTCGAGGTCGGGGACGACATCGAAGCCCTCGTCCTTCAGAAGGAAGACAAAGAGGGTCGTCTCATGCTGTCCAAGAAGCGTGCTCAGTACGAGCGCGCCTGGGGCGACATCGAGAAGATCAAGGAAGACGACGGCGTTGTCACCGGCACCGTCATCGAGGTTGTCAAGGGCGGCCTGATCGTCGACATCGGACTGCGCGGCTTCCTGCCCGCATCGCTGGTCGAGATGCGCCGCGTCCGCGACCTCGCTCCCTACATCGGCCAGCAGGTCGAAGCCAAGATCATCGAGCTCGACAAGAACCGCAACAACGTGGTCCTGTCGCGCCGCGCCTGGCTCGAGCAGACCCAGTCGGCCGTCCGCCACGACTTCCTGCAGACCCTGCAGAAGGGCCAGGTCCGTCCTGGTGTCGTGTCCTCCATCGTCAACTTCGGTGCGTTCGTCGACCTCGGTGGTGTCGACGGACTCGTCCACGTCTCCGAACTGTCCTGGAAGCACATCGATCACCCGGGTGAGGTCGTCACCGTGGGTGACGAGGTCACCGTCGAGGTCCTCGACGTCGACATGGACCGTGAGCGCGTTTCGCTGTCGCTCAAGGCCACCCAGGAAGATCCTTGGCAGCACTTCGCTCGCACGCACGTCATCGGTCAGATCGTGCCGGGCAAGGTCACCAAGCTCGTTCCCTTCGGTGCGTTCGTGCGCGTCGAAGACGGCATCGAAGGCCTCGTCCACATCTCCGAGCTGGCCGTGCGCCACGTGGATCTGCCGGAGCAGGTCGTCTCGGTCGACGAGACCATCTACGTCAAGGTCATCGACATCGACCTCGAACGCCGCCGCATCTCACTGTCGCTGAAGCAGGCGAACGAAGGCGTCGACCCCGAGGCCGAAGAGTTCCTCGACCCCGCTCTCTACGGCATGCCGCAGGAGTACGACGAGGACGGCAACTACAAGTACCCCGAGGGCTTCGACCCCGAGACCAACGAATGGGTCGAGGGCTACGAGGCTCAGCGCGAGACCTGGGAGCAGCAGTACGCCGCCGCTCAGGAACGCTGGGAAGAGCACAAGAAGCAGGTCGCCAAGGCCATCGCAGCGGACGCCGAGGCTTCCGCAGCCGATGCCGTCGGCTCTGCCGAAGCCGCTCCGGCCACCGGATCGTTCTCCTCCGAAGAGGCGAACGACGAGGGCACCCTGGCCAGCGACGAAGCTCTCGCAGCTCTGCGTGAGAAGCTTGCAGGCAGCTGATAACAGCTCCCACAAGGGCTCCCGGTCGGAAGGCCGGGAGCCCTTTGTGTATGCCCCCACAATCAGGGCGCGCCTGCGCCCTTGGCTGTGGTACACCCTCATCCTCTGCGTCGGCAGCCTGTCCGTCTTCGGCTCCGTCGCCGCCGATCCCGGCGGCAGCGTCGTCGCCTCCAACGATGACACTTCCCTGTTCATCTGGTGGCTCGGACACGGTGCACAGGTGCTCGCCGACGCCCTCGGTTTCGGACCGGGGGAGACCGGGAGGCTGCTGTACACAGAATCGATGAACGCCCTCGGCGGGGGAGTCAACGGGGCGTGGAACACCTCCCTGGCCGGCTTCGCGATCCTGCTCGCTCCCGTGACGTGGGTGGCCGGCCCCATCGTGAGCTACAACCTGCTCATCCTCGCCTCCCCGGTGCTGGGCAGCCTGGCCACAGCGGTACTCTTCCGCCGCTTCCTCGATCGCCTGCCCGCCTTCATCGCCGCTGCCGGAGTCGGCTTCTCCAGCTATGTCATCGCCCAACTCGGCGGCCACCCGAACCTCGCCTATATCGTCACTCCGCCGTTGACCGCCTGGGCGATCCTCGCCCTCCTCGACCTCGGCCGCGCGACACTGGCGGATCCCTGCCCCGCCCTGCTGCGCAGCCGTCGCCTGTGGCTGCTCGGCGGAGGCTTCGGGCTCCTCCTCGGCTTCCAGTTCTACGTCTCCACCGAAGTCCTGGCCGGAACCTTCCTCGCCGCACTCTGCTTCCTGGCCGGCCTCGCCGTCTTCGGACGCCGCCTCTACCGCGCCCGGTCATGGCTGGCCCTCGGACTTGGGTCCGCCGTCGCCGGCTGCATCGCCGTGCTGTGTGCGATCCCCCTGTTGGTGACCATGTCCGGCCCGAACTCTCCACAAGGCGCGATCCGCCCGCACGGAGTATGGAACACCGACCTGCTCGACCCGATCCTGCCCGCCGCCCCGGCCTGGCTGAGCTCCGGAGTGTCCCCTCTGCCCCGGATCATGGACATCGACCCCGCCGAACTCGGCGCCTACGTCGGCGCACCAGCACTGGCGGCGGCAGTCCTCATCGTCATCGGCCTCGCCCGCAGATCCGCGCACACGGTGCCGGTGCGCATCGCAGCGAGTACCGGCATCCTCGTCGGCCTGCTGGCACTCGGCTCTCCGATCCTCCTCGGCGGCCGAATCGCCCTCGAGACGGGGCCGTTCGCCCTCATCGAGGCCATCCCCGTGCTTAACAACATCCTGCCCATGCGGCTCGTCCTCCACTCGACGATCGCGCTCTTCGCCGTGCTCGGAATCGGCCTCCAGTGGGCGCTGGACCACCGGAAGCTGCGTCGCGCCCGCGCCCTCCTCACCCTGCTCGTCCTCGCCGCGGTGGCCGTCCTCCCCGCTGCGCAGACCGCCCATGAGGTGACCGTTCCCGATTTCTACGAGGACTCCATCGCCGAGGTGGTCCCCGCCGGATCCGTCGTCAAGACCTTCCCCCGCCCCCTGGCATGGGCTGAGCCCCACGCCGACGAAGCCATGGTCTGGCAGTCGGTCAGCGGATTCCGCTACCGCGAGACCGGCGGATACTTCATCGGTTCGAGCCCGGAATCGCCGGTGACCTATTCCGCCCCCGAGGATGCCCTCGACGAACTCCTGCACGGCTCCGTCTTCGACGGGGAACCCATGCCGGATGTGAACAGTCCGGAAGTCGCCTCGGCGATCGCCGAACTGAGGGAGACAGGGGTCGACTTCATCGTCTTCGCCCCCGAAGCTCCGCTGCTGCCGGGAGGCGACGGAGACTATGCGGAATTCCTCGATGCCGCCGTCGGAGATCCGATCTTCGCCGACGAGGGAGTGCGGGTGTACCGACTGGATCAGTAGGATGATCCCATGCTGAGAATCGGTCTCACCGGCGGAATCGGCGCCGGAAAGTCAACGGTGTCCGCAATGCTCGTCGAACACGGGGCAGTGCTCGTCGACGCCGACAGGATCGCGCGCGAAGTCGTCGAACCCGGACAGCCGCTGCTCGAGAAGCTGGCCGAGGCCTTCGGACCGCAGGTGCTGCACTCCGACGGTTCGCTCAACCGACCGGCCCTGGCTTCGGCGGCCTTCGTCGATTCCGACCACACGGCACGGCTCAACGGACTCATGCATCCGGCGATCCGCGACCGCACGGCCGAACACTTCGCGAGTCACGCCGATGCCGAGATCGTCGTCCACGACGTGCCGCTGCTCGTCGAGAACTCGATGACACCTGCCTACCACCTCAACCTCCTCGTCGATGTGCCCGCCGAGGTGCGGCTGCGCAGACTCATGGACTCCCGCGGAATGGACCGCGACGACGCCGCCGCACGGATCTCCCGCCAAGCCGACGACGACACCCGCCGTGCGGCCTGTGACGTCATCATCGACAACTCCGGTCCGGTCGAGGAGACGAAAGCTGCTGTCGGACGCCTCATCGAATCGCGGATCCGCCCTTTCGCCGCCAATCTCACGGCCGGCCGGCGGGCCCCGCGAACTGTTCTGGACCTCGTCGACCCCGCGGACGCGGACTGGGCCGGTGACGCACAGCGAGTGGTCGCAAAGCTGAGGCACGGCACCAGCGACGAATTCACCGTCGAGCACATCGGCTCCACCTCGGTGCCGGGACTGCCCGCCAAGGACGTCATCGACCTGCAGCTCCTCGTCCCCGATCTCATCGCCGCCCGGGAGCTGGAGCCTCGATTGGCCGAGCTCGGGTATCCGGGCACAGAGATGAGTGACCACCTCGGCGAGGGCGGAACCGAGCCGAAGTGGTTCCACGCGAACACGGATCCTGGTCGGGCCGTCAATCTGCATGTGCGCACCGCGGATTCGGTCGGGGTGCGCTTCGCCCGCGCGTTCCGGGACCTGCTCATTGCGGACGCGGGGGAGCGGAACCGTTACCTCGAGCTGAAGAGAGCCCACTTGGCCGAAGCGAAGGCTGCGGGCAAAACGAGCGGGCAGATGATCCGAACATATGCGGAGTCGAAGGAACCGTACTTCCTGCAGATGCGCCGTCGACTGGTGCCAGACAGCTTCGACTGACGCGGCGTCGCACGTCGGCGGGCACTTCGCCGAGGCTGTCGTTCCGGCTCCGGCCTGCCCAATGTCAGGGGCGGGGGCTAGGGTTGGACTATGAGCTCAGAACGCCCCCTGCCAGCGATCGGCCACCGCCCCGACGTCACCCGCGAGGTGGCGCCCTTCGAAGTTGTCTCCGAGTACTCGCCCTCCGGTGATCAGCCGACGGCGATCCGAGAGATCTCCGACCGGCTCGACGCGGGAGAGCGGGACATCGTCCTCCTCGGTGCCACCGGCACAGGCAAGTCGGCGACGACGGCTTGGCTCATCGAGCAGGTGCAGAGACCGACCCTGATCATGGCGCCGAACAAGACTCTTGCCGCGCAGCTGGCGAACGAGTTCCGACAGCTGCTGCCCAACAATGCTGTCGAGTACTTCGTCTCCTACTACGACTACTACCAGCCGGAAGCCTATGTGCCGCAGACGGACACGTTCATCGAGAAGGACTCCTCGATCAACGACGAAGTCGAACGGCTGCGCCACTCGGCCACGAACTCGCTGCTGACCAGGCGTGATGTCGTCGTCGTCTCGACGGTGTCGTGCATCTACGGTCTTGGCACTCCGGAGGAGTATGTCGACCGGATGGTCACCCTCCACAAGGGCGACGAATGCGACCGGGACGAACTGCTCAAACGCTTCGTGTCCATGCAGTACGCCCGCAATGATATGGCCTTCACCCGCGGCACCTTCCGGGTCCGCGGAGACACCGTCGAGATCATCCCGCAGTACGAGGAACTCGCTCTGCGGATCGAATTCTTCGGCGATGAGATCGAATCGCTGCAGACCCTCCACCCGCTGACGGGCGAGATCGTCCGCGACGAGGACACCATCCACGTGTTCCCGGCCAGCCACTATGTCGCCGGTGAGAACCGGATGGCGACGGCCATCAGCGGGATCGAGGAGGAGCTGCAGAAGCGCCTGAGCGAGTTCGAGTCGCAGAACAAGCTGCTCGAAGCGCAGCGGCTGAAGATGCGCACGACCTATGACCTCGAGATGATGGAGTCGATGGGCTTCACGTCCGGGATCGAGAACTACTCCCGGCACATCGACGGTCGCGATCCCGGTTCGGCACCGAACTGTCTGCTCGACTACTTCCCCGAGGACTTCCTCCTCGTCATCGACGAATCCCATGTCACGGTGCCGCAGATCGGCGGCATGTACGAAGGCGATATGTCGCGCAAGCGCACCCTCGTCGAACATGGATTCCGCCTGCCCAGTGCCATGGACAACCGGCCGCTGAAGTTCGACGAGTTCCGGGAGCGGGTGGGACAGAGCGTGTACCTGTCCGCCACCCCCGGCAACTTCGAACTCGGCAATTCCAACGGCTACGTCCAGCAGATCATCCGTCCCACCGGCCTCGTCGACCCCGAGATCAAGGTCAAACCGACGAAGGGCCAGATCGACGATCTGCTCGATGAGATCAAGACGCGCGTCGACGCGAACGAGCGTGTGCTCGTGACGACGCTGACGAAGAAGATGGCCGAAGATCTCACCGACTATCTGCTCGAACACGACATCCGCGTCCAGTACCTCCACTCCGACGTCGACACTCTGCGCCGTGTGGAACTGCTCACAGAGCTGCGGGCCGGTGAGTTCGATGTGCTGGTCGGCATCAACCTGCTGCGTGAGGGCCTCGACCTTCCCGAAGTCTCCCTCGTGGCGATCCTCGACGCCGACAAGGAAGGCTTCCTCCGGTCATCGACCTCGCTCATCCAGACGATCGGTCGTGCCGCACGTAACCTCAACGGCCAGGTGCACATGTACGCCGATACGATCACGGATTCGATGCGCACCGCCATCGACGAGACCGACCGCAGGCGGGCCATTCAGATCGCCTACAACGAAGAGCACGGAATCGACCCGGCACCGCTGGTCAAGCGGATCGCAGACATCACCGAACGTCTGCAGCGCGAAGACGAGGACACGCGCGAGCTGCTCACCGAATTCGACTACGGAAAGGGCAAGCGCGGTTACAACTCGACGCTGACCGACGAACAGAGGGAAGCCGCCGGCAAGCCCGGTTCGCTGCGTCCGCCGGCTGCCGACCTCACCGAGCTCATCGAATCGCTGACCTCGCAGATGCATTCGGCGGCCGCGGAGCTGCAGTTCGAGCTCGCCGCGCGACTGCGTGATGAGCTCTCCGATCTCAAGCAGGAGCTGCGTCAGATGAAGGAGGCCGGGCACGCCTGAGCCGCACCGGTGACGCGCGCGTGTTTATACTGGTGTGCTGGCGAAAGGGAGTATCCCGTCCATCCGCGGTCGTCACCACGACCCCTCACGGGGTCCGGCCGCGGAGCGCACGCAGCTTCACCGCGTGGGAGAGACTTTCGACCTGGATACATCCTGTTCACCACGAAAGGCATCCATGGATATTCTGTCCTCCACGCTCGCGGCCGGCGGCAACGCCGCTGCAGCGAGCGAATCTCCGATTCCCGTCTGGTTCATGATCACCTCGGGAATCATCGTCGTTGCGATCCTCGTCTTCGACCTCCTGCTGGTCGTCAAGCGACCACACACCCCGTCGATGCGGGAAGCGAGCATCTGGGTCGCGTTCTACGTCGCCCTGGCTTTGATCTTCGCCGGCGCACTCTTCGCCATCGGCGATGCCCAGCACGGCAGCGAATTCCTCACCGGCTGGCTGCTCGAGTACTCATTGAGCATCGATAACCTGTTCGTCTTCATCATCATCATGGGCAGCTTCTCGGTACCGCGGAAGTACCAGCAGGAAGTGCTCATGGTCGGTATCATCATCGCCATCATTTTCCGCGGCATCTTTATTCTCGCGGGTGCGGCGATCATCAGCGCCTTCGTCGAAGTCTTCTTCATCTTCGGCATCTTCCTCCTCATCGTCGCCTACCGTCAGGCCTTCAGCTCCGAAGACGAGGGCGACGGCGAGAACGGCCTCATCCGGTTCCTGCGGAAGCGGATCAACGTCGTCGACGAATACCACGGCAACAAGCTGCGGGTGACCCTCGACGACAACAAGAAGTACTGGACCCCGATGTTCATCGTGTTCATCGCCATCGGCTCGACCGATGTGATGTTCGCACTCGACTCGATCCCCGCGATCTTCGGCGTCACGCAGAATGCGTTCCTCGTGTTCACCGCGAACGTGTTCGCCCTCATGGGGCTGCGTCAGCTGTACTTCCTACTCGGAGGGCTCGTCGACAAGCTCGTGTACCTCCACTACGGAATCGCTGCGATCCTCGGGTTCATCGGCATCAAGCTCATCATCCACGCTCTGCACTCGAGCGATTGGGAGTTCCTGGCGTGGGGACATTCGATCCCCGAGGTGCCGACGTGGCTGTCCCTGACCGTCATCGTCCTCGCCATGGCGGTCGCCACGATCGCCTCGCTGATGAAGATGAAGAAGGACGGAATCTCCTTCAAGGATGTCAGCGCCGACCAGTCGGATGAGTCCGAAGAGGCCTGAGCCGATCGGATTCGGTCGTGCCGACACCGCCTCGGTGTCGGCACAGAACGAGTGGGGTCCGTCTCGATCTCTCGAGACGGACCCCGCTCGTGTCTGCTCCGTCCGGGCAGACCCGAACCGGAAGGAGGCCGCTCAGCCCTGGGCGAAGGGCCCGAACACGGGAGTCCACTCGCGGATGTCCGTCGACTCGATGACACCGAGCGAGGCATAGGGATCGGCGGACAGGTGCCCTTCGACCTCTGCGCGGTCGGCGGCGCGGAGGATCAGCAGACCTCCCGGCTGCGGATCGTTGTCCAGGGGACCGGAGGCGAGGATCGTTCCGGCCTCATTCATCTCCGCCTGCCATTGACGGTGCGCGGGGCGGTGCTCCATCCGCGTATCGGTATCGGGACCGTAGTGATAGGTGACGGCGAAGACCGGCATATGTGACTCCTCGGTGTCGAGCAATAGGATGGAACCAGTCTAATCGGAAAGGTCTGTGCATCAGCGTGGCCAGATTGCAGGAGATCCCAGCGGAATTCGCGGACGACGACACGATCTATGAGTCCTTCGGCGAATACTGCCAAGCGATCGGAGTGGAGCCGTATCCGGCTCAGGACGAGGCGTTCCTCACGATCCTCGCCGGCGACAATACGATCATGGCGACCCCGACCGGTTCGGGGAAGTCACTCGTCGCTCTCTTCGCGCTCTACCAGTCCTTCACCCGGGGGATCCGGTCCTACTACACGGCCCCGCTCAAGGCCCTTGTGAGCGAGAAGTTCTTCTCCCTCATCAACGCCTTCGGTGCCGAGAACGTCGGCATGATCACCGGCGACTCCACGGTCAACCCCGACGCTCCCGTCATCTGCGCCACGGCAGAGATCCTGGCCAACCAGGCTCTGCGTGAGGGCGGAATGCTCGACGCCGGAATGGTCGTCATGGACGAGTTCCACTATGTCGCCGATCCCTCCCGGGGCTGGGCCTGGCAGGTGCCCCTCCTCGAGATGCCGCAGACCCAGTTCGTTCTCATGTCCGCCACTTTGGGCGACACGACCGACATCCGGTCGACCATGACGGAGACGACCGGACGCGGATCCTCCGTGGTGACCTCCGCGACCAGGCCCGTCCCACTCGACTACGAATACTCGACGGAGACGCTCTCTGACACTCTGCGCGGACTCGTCCGCAACGACAAAGCCCCGGTCTACGTCGTCTCCTACTCCCAGAACGGAGCCATCGACCTCGCCACCAACCTGCTTTCGGTCGACCTCGCCTCCAAGGAGCAGAAAGCCGCGATCGCCGCAGCCATCAAGGGCTTCACCTTCGGCAAGGGATTCGGGCAGAGCCTGCGCAAACTGCTGTTGCACGGCGTCGGCGTCCATCACGCCGGAATGCTGCCGAAGTACCGCCGACTCATCGAACAGCTTGCGCTCAAGGGCCTGCTCCTCGTCATCTCCGGCACGGACACCCTCGGCGTGGGCATCAACGTGCCCATCCGCTCCGTGCTCCTGACCGGACTGACGAAGTTCGACGGACGGAAGATGCGCAGACTCAGCGTCCGCGAATTCCAACAGCTCGCCGGACGTGCCGGCCGCGCCGGATTCGACACCCGCGGCTACGTGATCGCCCAAGCCCCCGACCACGTCATCGACAACCTCAAGGCCGAAGCCAAGGCTGCGAACGATGACAAGAAGAAAAAGAAGAAGGTCAAGAAGAAAGCCGCCCCGGTGGGCTTCGTCGGTTGGTCCGAAGAGACCTTCACCAAACTCATCGAAGGCGAGTCCGAGACCCTGCGGCCCCGGATGAAGATCGACCATTCGACGATCCTCAACCTCGTCGCCCGCCCCGGCTCCGATGTGTCGACCATCAGCGACTTCATCGACAAGACGCATGAGACAAGGGACCGCCGGCTCGACCTCAAACTCACCGCGATCAGCATCGGACGCTCCCTCATCGATGCCGGACTCATCGAGGTCCGCGGCAGCGAACTCATCGCCACCCAGGACCTCGGACCCCAGTTCGCGCTCAACCAGCCTCTGGCTCCCTTCGTGCTCGCCGCACTGGAGCTTCTCGATGAGAACGACGACACCTACGCCCTCGACGTCGTGTCCATCGTCGAGGCGACCACCTCGGTGCCGTTCCAGATCCTGAAGGGCCAACTCGACCGGATCAAGGGAGAGACCCTGGCCGAGCTCAAGGCCGAAGGCGTCGAATACGCCGAACGCATGGCGATCCTCGACGAGATCGAAAGCCCCGCACCCCTGGCTGAGATGCTCGATCCGGCCTTCGATCATTTCGTCGAAACCCATCCCTGGCTGCACCGAGGCGGCTTCGAACCCAAATCCGTCGTCCGCGACATGATCGAGCAGGCGATGGGCTTCACCCAGTTCGTCGGCTACTACAGCCTCGCCCGGGCCGAAGGCAGCCTGTTGCGCTACCTCACCGACGTCTACCGTGCACTGCTCCACAACGTCCCCGCAGAGAACCGGACCGAGGAACTCGAGACCATCATCGAATGGCTCGGGGAGACCATCGCCCGGACGGATTCGTCGCTGCTCGACGAATGGCGGACCCTGCAGGGACTCGACCCCACCGAACACGACGATGATCTGCCGGCACTCGATCGCCGGTTCTCCGAGAACACGAAGGTCTTCACCGCAGAGATCCGCAACGCCCTGTTCCACCGCGTGCTGCTGGCCGAACGCGCGAACTACACCGAGCTCGGCCGCCTCGACGCCGAATCGG
Source organism: Brevibacterium sp. SIMBA_078 (assembly GCF_046534565.1). Lineage (NCBI taxonomy): Bacteria > Bacillati > Actinomycetota > Actinomycetes > Micrococcales > Brevibacteriaceae > Brevibacterium > Brevibacterium sp. SIMBA_078. The sequence goes on along the minus strand of NZ_JAWRYQ010000005.1, from coordinate 46,472 downwards.
GATTCGACTCACGGGCCTGGGAAGACGCGATCGAGGACTTCTATGACGAATACGGGGAGCTCATCGTCGACCAGAAGGCCCGCGGTCGGGAATATATCGACATCACACCCGGTTCAGACACATGGAGCGTCCGACAGATCCTCGCTGATCCCGACGACAACAGGGACTGGGCCATCGACGCCGAGGTGGACGTGGCCGCCAGCGACGAATCCGGCGATATCGTGCTCCGCATCCTCTCCGTCGGAGAGATCGGCAGATGAGCCGGAAACCGCTGCGAATACAGCAATGTCAGTGCCGAGTAATACAGTGGTCAGGTGATGAAAACCAATAACGGTGAGCAAGTGACAGGCGTCTCCCATCTCGACACCCTGTGGGTCAAGGGAGCGCGAGCACACAATCTCAAGAACGTCGAGATCGCGCTGCCGCGTGACTCGATGGTCGTGTTCACCGGCTTGTCCGGTTCCGGCAAATCCTCGCTGGCCTTCGACACGATCTTCGCCGAGGGGCAGCGACGCTATGTCGAATCCCTGTCCTCCTATGCCCGGATGTTCCTCGGGCAGATGGACAAACCCGACGTCGACTTCATCGAAGGGCTGTCTCCGGCGGTGTCGATCGACCAGAAGTCGACATCGCGCAACCCGCGTTCGACTGTCGGCACGATCACCGAGGTCTATGACTTCCTCCGCCTGCTGTGGGCGCGGATCGGCATCCCGCACTGCCCCGTCTGCGGTGAGGTCATCACGAAGCAGACCCCGCAGCAGATCGTCGACCAGCTGCTCGAACTCGAGGAGCGGACGAAGTTCCTCGTCCTCGCTCCCGTCGTCCGGTACCGCAAGGGCGAATTCGTCGACCTCTTCACCGACCTGCAGTCCAAGGGCTTCTCCAGGGCCATCGTCGACGGCGAGCAGATCAGCCTGAGCGAACCGCCGACCTTGGAGAAGCAGTACAAGCACACGATCTCCGTGGTCGTCGACCGTCTCGTCGCCAAATCGGGAATGCGCCCGCGGCTGACCGACTCCGTCGAGACCGCCCTGGGGCTCGCCGACGGACGCATCGACATCGACCTCGTCGACGAAGGCACGACCCGCACATTCTCCGAGCACATGTCGTGCCCGAACGAGCATCCGCTGACGATCGACGAGATCGAACCCCGCTCGTTCTCCTTCAACTCGCCCTTCGGAGCCTGCCCCACCTGCGACGGCATCGGCACGCGTCTGCAGGTTGACGAAGATCTCGTCGTCCCCGACGAAGACCTCAGCCTCGGTTCCGGAGCCATCGCCCCCTGGTCGGGAGGCAAGCAGGTCTCGAAGTACTTCAACCGTCTGCTCAAGGGGCTCGGCGACGAGCTCGGCTTCGATATGAAGACGCCGTGGAAGAAGCTGCCGAAGTCCGCGAAGACCGCGATTCTCACGGGCAAGGACTACAAAGTCCACGTCAAGTACAAGAACCGCTTCGGTCGTGAACGCACGTACTCGACGGGCTTCGAAGGCGTCTACCAGTACATTCAGCGCAAACACGAAGAAACAGAATCCGAGTGGTCGCGGGAACGCTACGAGTCCTATATGCGTGAGATCCCGTGTGCCAGCTGTGACGGTACGCGCCTCAAACCGGAGATCCTCGCCGTCAAGGTCGGCGACAGGTCCATCGCCGAGGTCTCCGAACTCGCCCTCGACGAAGCTGCCTCCTTCCTCGGCTCCCTCGAACTGAGCTCCCGCGATGCCGCCGTGGCTGCGCAGGTGATGAAGGAGATCAACGCCCGACTCGGATTCCTCCTCGACGTCGGCCTCGACTACCTCAGCCTCAACCGGGCCGCCGGGACGCTCTCCGGCGGCGAGGCCCAGCGCATCCGTCTGGCCACGCAGATCGGCTCCGGCCTCGTCGGCGTCCTCTACGTCCTCGACGAGCCCTCCATCGGACTGCATCAGCGCGACAACCGCCGACTCATCGAAACACTCAACAAGCTCAAGGATCTCGGCAACACCCTCATCGTCGTCGAACACGACGAGGACACCATCGAATCCGCCGACTGGATCGTCGATATCGGGCCCGGCGCCGGCGAGCACGGGGGAGAGGTTGTCTACTCAGGTGCCGTCACCGGCCTCAAGGACGCCGAGGGATCGATCACCGGCGACTACCTCTCCGGCCGGCGGGCGATCCAGATCCCGCCGACGCGCCGCCCCGTCGACAAGGAGCGGATGGTCACCGTCGAGAAGGCCGTGGAGAACAACCTGCGCGACGTCACCGTGTCCTTCCCCCTCGGTGTGCTCACCGCCGTCACCGGCGTGTCCGGTTCGGGCAAATCGACGCTCGTCAACGAGATCCTCTACACACAGATGGCCAACGTCCTCAACGGCGCCTCCCGGGTGCCGGGACGGCACAAGCGCGTGACCGGCCTGGACAATCTCGACAAGGTCGTCCACGTCGACCAGTCGCCGATCGGTCGCACCCCGCGGTCGAATCCCGCGACCTACACCGGCGTCTTCGACCATGTGCGCCGACTGTTCGCCGAAACCGAATCGGCGAAGGTCCGCGGTTATCTGCCCGGTCGGTTCTCCTTCAACGTCAAGGGCGGACGCTGCGAGAACTGCAGCGGCGACGGCACGATCAAGATCGAGATGAACTTCCTGCCCGATGTCTACGTCCCCTGTGAGGTCTGCCAGGGCGCCCGGTACAACCGGGAGACCCTGGAGGTCACGTTCAAGGGCAAGAACATCGCCGAGGTCCTCGACATGCCCATCGAGGAGGCCAACGACTTCTTCGCCGCGATTCCCGCGATCTCGCGACACCTCAAGACCCTCGTCGAGGTGGGGCTCGGCTATGTCCGACTCGGCCAACCAGCCACGACGCTCTCCGGCGGTGAGGCACAGCGTGTCAAGCTCGCCGCCGAACTGCAGAAGCGCTCCCGCGGCCGCACCGTCTACGTGCTCGACGAACCGACGACCGGTCTGCACTTCGAGGACATCTCGAAGCTGCTCATGGTCCTCCAGGGACTCGTCGACAAAGGCAATACGGTCATCGTCATCGAGCACAACCTCGATGTCATCGGCAATGCCGATCACATCATCGATCTCGGACCCGAGGGCGGTCGCGGCGGCGGGCAGATCATCGCCCAGGGCACTCCCGAAGAGGTCGCCGAGGTGGCCGAATCGCACACCGGACGGTTCCTCAAGCCGATGCTCAAGTCCTGATCCGAATGCCTGATCCATCCACCTACCGTCCGGCCACCGGGTCGATCCCCACATCGGCCGGGGTCTACAAGTTCCGCGACCCCGACCGGCGGGTGATCTATGTCGGAAAGGCGAAGAACCTCCGGAACCGACTCAACTCGTACTTCGCCAACCCCGCCCAGCTGCACCCGCGCACCTCGACGATGGTCCACACCGCGAACTCGGTGGAATGGACCGTCGTCGACACCGAGGTCGAAGCTCTGCAGCTCGAATGGACGTGGATCAACGAGTTCAACCCGCGGTTCAACGTCATGTTCCGCGACGACAAGTCCTACCCCTACCTCGCGATCACGATGAATGACGAAGTGCCTCGGGCCTTCATCACTCGCGGAAAACGACGCAAGGGAGTGAAGTACTTCGGTCCCTTCGCGCAGGTGTGGGCGATCAAGGACACCCTCGACCTGTTGCTCAAGGCCTTCCCGATGCGCACCTGCACAGCTGGGGTCTACCGGCGGGCCGAACGCAGCGGCAGGCCCTGCCTGCTCGGCTATATCGACAAATGCGCAGCTCCCTGCGTCGGCCAGATCAGCAAAAACGATCACAAAGACCTGGCCCGCAGCATCTCCGACTTCATGTCCGGAAACACCGGTCGGTTCATCAGCTACCGGCAGAAGGAGATGGCCGATGCCGCGGCCGAACTCGACTACGAACGCGCGGCCGGTCTGCGCGACGAGATCTCCGCCCTGCAGAAGGTCCTCGACAAATCCGCAGTCGTCCTGTCGGTGAGCGCCGACTGCGATATCTTCGCCCTCGTCACCGAGGAGCTCGAAGCCTCCGTCCAGGTATTCCACGTGCGCCAGGGTCGTATCCGCGGCCAACGCGGCTGGATCATCGAACGCTCCGACGATCACACTCCCGCAGAACTGACCACCGATTACCTGCGACAGGCCTACTCCGGACTCGATGCCGATGCCATCCCGAAGGAGATCCTCGTCGACACCCTGCCGGCGGATCTGGAGTCCCTGGAAGCCTGGCTGAGCGAGCAGCGCGGTTCGCGCGTGACCGTGCGGGTGCCCGAACGCGGCGAGAAGAAGGCGGCCCTGGAGACCGTGGGGAAGAACGCGAAGGAAGCGCTCATCCAGCACAAACTCAAACGCTCCTCCGACCTGACGACCCGTAGCCAGGCTCTCAAGGAGATCCAGGAGCACCTCGACCTGCCGGAAGCACCGCTGCGCATCGAATGCATCGACATCTCCCATACCCAGGGATCGAACGTCGTCGCCTCACTCGTCGTGTTCGAAGACGGAATGGCGAAGAAGCGCGACTACCGACACTTCGCCATCCACGGTGAAGCCGCGGCCGACGACACGGCTTCGATGTACGACGTCGTCTCCCGTCGCTTCAGCCGCTACCTCGAACAGATGACCTCCGAAGAGCCCGACGAGCGCTTCGGCTACCGACCCAGCCTGCTCGTCGTCGACGGTGCCGGACCGCAGGTTGCCGCAGCAACGCGGGCACTGATCGACCTCGGCATCGTCGACATCTCCGTCGTCGGTCTGGCCAAACGGCTCGAAGAGATCTGGGTACCCGACGATCCGTTCCCGGTCATCCTCCCACGCAACTCCGAAGGGCTCTTCCTCATGCAGCGCCTGCGTGATGAGGCCCACCGCTTCGCCATCACCTATCACCGGTCGAAACGTGCGAAGGCGATGACGAGTTCGGTGCTCGACGACATTCCGGGCCTCGGAGAGTCGAAGCGCACCGCTCTGCTGCGCCATTTCGGATCCGTGAAGAAGGTCCGTGCTGCCACCGCCGAAGAAATCTGCGAGGTCAAGGGAATCGGTCCCTCCCTCGCCGCGAAGATCGTCACGGCTCTGGCCGACTGAGCTCTGCGATTCTGCCCTAGAGTAGTGCCGAGAGGTACAGTGCCCACCGACCTATCGGGCACGAGCAGAGGAGGACGAGTGAGCGTGCAGGCCGAATCGAACGGAGCCGACCACCCCATCGAGGTTGTGCTCGTCACCGGCATGTCCGGAGCGGGCCGCACCACCGTGGCCAATGTGCTCGAAGACATGGACTGGTACGTCGTCGACAACCTGCCGCCGCAGATGATGCGTCCGCTCGTCGAACTCGTCGCCCGTGCCGACGGCGCCCTGCCGAAGATCGCCATCGTCATCGACGCCAAAGGGCGGACCAAATACACCGAACTGCAGGAGACGATCAGCGACTTCGTCGATCAGGGTCTGTCCCTGCGCATCGTCTTCCTCGACGCCTCCGACGAAGTCCTCGTCCGACGCTTCGAATCGACCAGGCGACCCCACCCACTGCAGGGGGAGGGGACCCTGCTCGAGGGCATCGAAGCCGAACGCGTCGAACTCGAGTCGCTGAGACACCGTGCCGACATCATCGTCGACACCTCCGACCTCAACGTGCACCAGCTCTCCGCGGAGGTGCGCAAACGCTTCAGCGACGACGACACCCCGCCGCTGCGGCTGACGGTGATGAGCTTCGGCTTCAAATACGGCCTGCCCAAGGACGCCGACCACGTCGCCGACGTCCGCTTCCTGCCGAATCCGTACTGGATTCCCCACCTGCGCGGACACAACGGACTCGACTCCGATGTCGCAGCCTACGTCCTCGAGCAGAACGGCGCCGAGGAATTCATCGAACGCTATGCCGCCACTCTGTCCACGGTCGCCGAGGGCTATCTGCACGAGGGCCGCGGCTACGCGATGATCGGCATCGGCTGCACGGGCGGCAAACACCGTTCCGTGGCGATCAGCGAACGCGTCGGACGACTGCTGTCGGCCCAGACCGGGATCCCGGTGGCCGTGCGTCATCGCGATCTGGGAAGAGAATGACATGGAGACCGAAGACCTGCCCGTCATCTCCACGGGCGCACAGAAGGACGGTCCGAACATCGTCTCCTTCGGCGGCGGCCACGGACTCTACGCGGCGCTGAGGGCGTTCCGCCTGCTCACCGAAGACCTCACCGCGGTCGTCACAGTCGCCGACGACGGCGGCTCATCCGGACGACTGCGCGATGAGCTCGGCGGACTGCCTCCCGGCGATCTGCGAATGGCGCTGGCCGCACTCTGCGATGACGGCACGTGGGGCCAGACCTGGCGTGATGTCATCCAGCACCGCTTCGAATCGACAGGTGAGCTGCACGGTCACGCGGTGGGCAATCTGCTCATCGCAGCACTGTGGCAGATCCACGGCGACCATGTGGCCGGTCTGGACTGGATGGCCCGCCTGCTGCGCGCTCACGGTCGCGTGCTCCCGATGTCCTCGGTGCCGCTGACGATCGAAGCCGATGTGAAGTTCCCCGGCTCCTTCCAGGTCGTGCGCGGTCAGTCCGTGCTCGCCTCCACGATCGGCCACGTCGAGACCGTGCGCCTCGACCCGGCAGCCCCGCCGGCTCGCTACGAGACGATCGAAGCCGTGGAGGAGGCCGATGTCCTCAACCTCGGCCCCGGCTCCTGGTACACCTCGGTGATGCCGCACCTGCTCGTGCCGTCGCTGGCCGAGGCGATCGTGGCCTCGAAAGCGGTGAAATCCCTCACGCTCAACCTCAGCTCCACCGACGGCGAGACGAAGGACCTGAGCCTCGGTGAACACCTCGTCTCCCTCCACCGTCATGCCCGCTCACTGACCTTGGACTATGTCCTCGTCGACGAGGCGGCCACCGAACTCGAACCCGACCTGCCGCAGCGGGCCGAGGACATGTTCGGAGCGCAACTCTGGGAACGTCCCCTGCGCTCACGGAGGCAGGGACAGCATGACAGCCTCAAGCTGGCGGCATGCTACCGTGACATGTTGTTGGACGCCGGGATCGGCGTCGCCGAGCAGTGGTAGAACTTCAGGTGCAGGAGGACGAGCTATGGCACTGACCGCTCAGGTCAAGGACGAGTTGGCGCGAGTGAAGATCACTCGCACCTCCGCCCGCAAGGCCGAGGTGTCCTCGATCTTCCGCTTCTCCTCCGCCCTCCACCTCGTCAACGGCTCGATCGTTCTCGAAGCCGAACTCGACACCGCCCAGGCCGCCAAACGGCTGCGCGCGGAGATCAAGGATCTCTACGGTCAGCATGCCGACATCGTCGTCATCAACGCCGCCGGAATCCGCCGCTCCAACCGCTACCTGCTGCGCGTCACCCGTGACGGGGGAGCCCTGGCCCGCCAGACCGGACTCGTCGACAACCGCGGCCGTCCCGTGCGCGGACTGCCCTCGGCCATCGTCAACGGCTCCGTCGCCGATGCCGAAGCCGCCTGGCGCGGAGCCTTCCTCGCTCACGGCTCACTGACCGAGCCGGGGCGCTCCTCGGCGCTGGAAGTCACCTGCCCCGGCCCCGAGGCGGCTCTTGCCCTCGTCGGCGCAGCCCGCCGGCTCGGACTGAGCGCGAAAGCCCGCGAAGTCCGTGGAGTCGACCGCGTCGTCATCCGCGACGGAGACGATATCGCCGCGCTGCTCACCCGCATGGGCTCCCACAGCGCCGTGCTGGTCTGGGAGGAACGGCGGATGCGGCGGGAAGTCCGTGCGACCGCGAACCGCCTGGCGAACTTCGACGATGCGAACCTGCGTCGCTCGGCTCGCGCCGCCGTGGCCGCCGGCGCCCGGGTCGAACGCGCCCTGGAGATCCTCGGCGACGAAGTCCCCGAACACCTCCGCTACGCTGGTCAGCTTCGAGTGACCCATAAACAGGCGTCCCTTGAGGAGCTCGGTCAGCTCGCCGACCCGCCGATGACGAAGGATGCGGTGGCCGGCCGGATCCGCAGGCTGCTGTCCACAGCGGACAAGCATGCGGAAGAACTGGGAATTCCCGGCACCGAGGCCAGCCTGACCCCCGAAATGCTCGAGGATCGCTAAGATCGAGGCATGAGACGAATCGCCATCAACGGCTTCGGCCGAATCGGCCGTGCCCTGTTCCGTCTGTCCCTCGAACCCGATGCTGATTTCGAGATCGTGGCCATCAACGATCTCACCGATACGACGACCCTGGCTCATCTGCTCTCCCACGACTCCGTGTGGCCGCGCTTCGACCATGACGTCGACGCCGCCGACGAGGCGATCATCGTCGACGGACGAGAGATCGCGGTGACCAGCCAAGCCGACCCGTCCGTCATCGACTGGAGTTCGCACAAGGTCGAACTCGTCGTCGAATCCACCGGACGCTTCACCCGGCAGGATCAGGCCGAGGCCCACCTCGGCGGCACGGTGCAGACCGTCGTGCTCTCCGCCCCCGGAAAGGACGTCGACGCGACCCTCGTCATGGGGGTGAACGAGGATACGTTCGACCCGTCCGCGCACTCCGTCGTCTCGAATGCCTCGTGCACGACGAACTGCATGGCCACCGTCGTCAAGGCGCTCGACGATGCCCTCGGCGTCGAATCCGGGCTGCTCAACACCGTTCACGCCTACACCGGCGACCAGATGCTCGTCGACGGACCCCACCGGGATCTGCGTCGCGCCCGCGCCGGCGCCGTCAACATCGTGCCGACCACGACCGGAGCCGCACGCACCGTCGGTCGTGTCATGCCCCACCTCGAGGGCAAGCTCGACGGACTGGCCGTTCGCGTGCCGGTGCCCGCCGGATCGATCATCGACTTCACCTTCACCACCTCCAAGAGCGCCGACCGCGACGAGGTCAACGCGATCCTCGCCTCCGCCGCGGACGGATCGCCCTACCTCGACTACTCCACCGACGAACTCGTCTCCAGCGACATCGTCGGCACCACCGCCTCGGCGATCGTCGATTCCAAGCTCACGATGGTGCTGGGCGACCAGATCAAGGTCGTGGCCTGGTACGACAACGAGTGGGGATACACGAACCGACTCAAAGACATGGTCAGCTACATTCTCAGCGAAAGGGACTCATGAGGACATTCGACGATGCGGGCATCTTCGCCGGACACACGGTGCTCGTCCGCAGCGATCTCAACGTGCCGATGGACGACGGCACCATCACCGACCGCGGTCGCATCCTGGCCTCGGTCGGAACCATCAGGTCCCTCGCCGAGGCGGGAGCCAAGGTCATCGTGATGTCGCATCTGGGCCGGCCGAAGGGAGAACCGGACCCGCAGTTCTCGCTGGCCCCGATCGTCCCCGAACTCGCCGAAGCCATCGGCCGTCCGGTCGCCTTCGCCGCCGACACCGTCGGTGACGATGCGCAGACGAAGGCTGCAGCCCTGACCGACGGCGACGTGCTGCTGCTGGAGAACCTGCGCTTCAACCCCGGCGAGACGGCGAAGGACGATGCCGAGCGCCAGGAGTTCGCCACCCAGCTGGCAGCACTGGCCGATGACTTCGTCTCCGACGGATTCGGCGTCGTCCACCGCAAGCAGGCCTCGGTCTACGACATCGCAGGCCTCCTTCCGCACTATGCCGGCTCACTCGTGCGTACCGAAGTAGAAGTCAGCGACAGGCTGCTCGACAACCCCGAATCGCCATTCACCGTCGTTCTCGGCGGTTCCAAGGTCTCGGACAAACTCGGCGTCATCGACAACCTCATCGACCGTGCCGACAATCTGCTCATCGGCGGCGGAATGGTTTTCACCTTCCTTGCCGCACTCGGCCACGACATCGGCTCGAGCCTCGTCGAGAAAGACCGCATCGACGACGTCAAGGGCTACCTCGAACGCTCGCGATCCGGTGGCGCACGCATCGTCCTGCCCACGGACATCGTCATGGCCGCCTCCTTCGCCGCCGACGCAGAGCACTGGGTCCGGCCCGTCGCCGAACTCGAAGACACCCCGGCCGGAGGCAACGGACTCGGCCTCGACATCGGACCCGAATCGGCTCGTGCCTATGCCGAGATCATCGCGGACTCGACCACCGTGTTCTGGAACGGGCCGATGGGAGTCTTCGAGTTCCCCGCCTTCGCCGCCGGCACCAAAGCCGTAGCCCAAGCCCTGACCGGTGACGCCGGCGGTCAGGGGCAGAGACTGACCGTGGTCGGCGGCGGAGATTCCGCAGCCGCCGTGCGCAGCCTCGGCTTCGCCGATGACGCCTTCGGACACATCTCCACCGGCGGCGGTGCCAGCCTCGAATATCTCGAAGGCAAGACGCTGCCCGGACTCGACGCACTCGGATGAGGAAGACAGACACCATGAGCGACCGCACCCTGCTGCTGGCAGGCAACTGGAAGATGAACCACGATCATCTGGAGGCGATCTCCGCTGTCCAGAAGCTCGCCTGGGCACTCGAGGACGCCAAACTCGACGACAGCCGCTGCGAAGTCGTCGTCATTCCGCCGTTCACCGACATCCGTTCGGTGCAGACACTCGTCCAGGGCGACAAGCTGTGGTTGAAGTACGGTGCCCAGGACGTCTCCCAGCACACTCCCGGAGCGCATACCGGAGAGATCGCCGCATCGTTCCTCTCCCGGCTCGGCTGCAGCTACGTGGTCATCGGCCACAGCGAACGCCGTGCCGACAATCATGAGACCAACGAGGTCGTGGCCGCGAAGATCAAGGCCGCGCTGTCGGCTGAACTCACTCCGATCCTCTGCGTGGGGGAGTCGCTGGAGCAGCGACAGGAGAAGAGCCACGTCGAGTTCACCCTCGGACAGCTCGAGGAGTCGCTGGCCGGATTCGACGCCGCCGACCTCTCCGGCCTCGTCATCGCCTACGAACCCGTGTGGGCGATCGGCACCGGCGAGACAGCCACGGCCGCCGATGCCGCCGAGATGGCATCGGCCATCCGCGCACGCATCGGTGAGAAGTACGGCGACGCTCTTGCCCAGACCACCCGCATTCTCTACGGCGGGTCGGTCAAGGCCGACAACGTCGCCGAGATCGTCGCCTCCGCGGACGTCGACGGCGCACTGGTCGGAGGTGCGAGCCTCAGCGGCCCGGACTTCGCCGCTTTGTGCAAGGCCGCGGTCGCGAAGTAGACTGACAGACGCATCATTCGACGAAACACTCGACGAAACATAGGTTGAATCCGACGTGGAAATCCTCAACATCATTCTCATCGCGCTGCTCGTGCTCACGAGCATCTTCCTCACCCTGCTGATCCTCATGCACAAGGGCAAGGGCGGTGGCATGTCCGACATGTTCGGCGGCGGAATGTCCTCGTCGCTGGGATCCTCGGGCGTCGCCGAGCGCAACCTCAACCGGTTCACGACGCTTATGGCGATCATCTGGGCGGCCTGCATCATCCTGCTGGGCGTCCTCACCCGGTTCAACTCCTGAGTCATCGCGACCCGCTGATGCCGAGACCGTGAGACACCGTCCGCCCCGGGTGGACGAATGAGAAGGACCCCGACCGATTCGGTCGGGGTCCTTCTCATTCGTGCTCTGTCCGTCGTGCCGGCGGATCGGTGCCGTTTCCGGCAGATCAGTCGTGGCCGAAGTGGTGGCGCGGGCTGATCGACCCGATTGCCTCCCGCAGCTGTTCGAGCCCACGAGCACGATCAAGCAGGTGCAGGCGCAGCACGGGCCGGCCCTTCTCCCTCAGCACCGCCGCATCTCCGGCGGCCTGGGCACGCTGCAGCTGAGCGAAGCCGAAGTTGCGTCCCGGCACCAGCAGGTCCGTGCGCGCTTCACCGGTGATCTGGAGGAACACTCCGTTCGGATGACCGCCCTTGTGGTACTGACCGGTCGAATGCAGGTAGCGGGGGCCGAAGCCGAAGGTCGTCTGCACTCCGGCATGTGTGGACACGAGCGGACGCAGGTCCTCAGCTTCGGCATCGGCGATCCGATCGAGGTAGGCCTGGATACCGACATATCCGTACTCGTCGACCTGCGAGAACAGCTCCTCCAGGGCCCCGACGAGATCCGTGGCCTCATCGATGACCTCGAGAACGTCGATGTCTCTCTCACGGAACCGCGCCTGCCCCGTCGAACCGGAGTCCGGTCCGTCGAGCAGGTGCCTGGCCTGTGCCTTTGCTGCCTCCACATCGGGCTGGTCGAAGGGGTTGACCCCGATACTGTATCCGGCGATGGCCGTGGCGTATTCCCAGAACAGGAACAGTTCGCCCAATCCACCCGTGATCGTCGCTTCGAATCCGGACGGTGCACCCAGCTCAGAGTCATCGGCTGCCGGCCCGAGCAGGCACAGGAGGGCGTCGGCACGTGCATCGGAGAACCCGATGTCGGCGGGGGAGTCGACGACGACGGGAAGGATGCCCTGACCGTCCTTGCCGAGGGACTCGGCGATCAGCTGCTCGACCCATGCACCGAGTCCGCTGAGCTTCTCAGCGGTCTCGGCGAGGACGAGCTTCTCCGTCGTCCGGGCGTGGGCGATGCTCAGCCACGCACCGAACCGCAGCGCAGGATTGTCCAGACCGTCGGCAGACAGGTCGGAGGCGGCCGCGGCGGCCTCTGCGACGATTCCGCGCACATCGGCGCCGGCCAGACCCGCGGGGACGAGTCCGAAGGCCGAGAGCGCGCTGAAGCGTCCGCCGACCGTGGGGTCGACGAGGAAGGTCGCAAGGAAGCCCTGATCGGCGGCCAACGCCTCGAGTTCGGTTCCCGGATCGGTGATCGCGATCGTCCGGGACGCCGGATCGACGCCGATCGACTCGAAGGCCGCGACGAAGCTGCGGCGGATCGAATCCGTCTCCACCGTGGTTCCGGACTTCGACGCGATGATGAGGACCGTGTGTTCGAGGTCGGTGCCGATCGCCTCGGCGACCTGATGGGGATCCGTCGAATCGATGATCTCGAGTCGGACACCAGCCGTCTGAGCCATCACCTCGGGAGCGAGCGATGACCCGCCCATTCCGGCCAAGCTGATCGTGCGCAGACCCTGCTCCTGCAGGCGCGCCCGCAGGGATTCGATCTCATCGAGCAGATCTGCGGCATTCTGCGGCAGGTCCACCCAGCCCATCCGGTCCGCGGCATCGGCGGCCCCGTCGAACAGTTCCGCATCCTTGGCGCTCAGCCGGGAAGCCAGGCCCGCGTCGATGAGACGCGCGGCCTCTGCCTCGAACTCCTCATCGACGGGAACAGAGAGTGACAGTTTCATGAGCGGTCCAGAGCCGTACGGATCGTTTCCTGGAGTTCGGTCCAACTGACGTCGAACTTCTCCAGCCCCTGCTCTTCGAGCACGGTCATGACTTCGGCGTAGTCGATGCCCAGTCGTGCCAGAGCATCGAAGACCTCGTCGGCGGCACGGTAGTGCTCGGACGTGATCTGGCCGGTGACCTCACCGTGATCGGCGAACGCCTCCAGGGTGGGCTCGGGCATCGTGTTCACGGTGTTCGGCGCGACGAGCCCGGTCACGTACATCGTGTCGGCGTAGTCGGGGTTCTTCACTCCGGTCGAAGCCCACAGCAGACGCTGCGGACGTGCCCCGGCGAGTTCGAGGACTCGGAAGCGTTCGGAAGTGAACAGCTGCGAATGGATCTCGTGGGCGAGCACGCAGTTCGCGATGCCCGCCTTGCCCTTGAGCTCTACGGCCTTCGGGTCGTCGATGGAGTCGAGACGGGAATCGATCTCCGAGTCCACTCGGGAGACGAACACCGAGGCCACCGACCGAATCGTCGAGAGGTCATGGCCGGCGGCGCGGGCCTTCTCCAGCCCCTGGAGGAAGGCCTCGACGACGTGGCGGTAGCGGGTCAGGGAGAACACGAGCGTGACGTTGACGCTGATCCCGGCTGCGATCGTCTCGGAGATCGCGCGGAGTCCCTCCTCGGTGGCCGGGATCTTGATCATCGCATTCGGTTCGCCGACGCGGTCCCACAGGGCCTTCGCCGAGGCGACGGTCCCTTGCGCATCATGAGCCAGCGGGGGAGCGACCTCGATCGACACGCGACCGTCCTCGCCGTCCGTGGACTCGAAGACCGGACGGAACAGGCGGGCCGCCTCGGCGACATCCGCGGTGGTCAGCGCCTCGATGGCCTCATCCACATCGGCGCCGGAGGCACCGAGCTCGGCGACCGCAGCGTCGTAGTCGTCGGCAGCCGAGATCGCGTTCGCGAAGATCGTCGGATTCGTCGTCACACCCGTGACGGAGGATTCTGCGATGAGGCGGGCGAGATCCCCGGATTCGAGTCGGGTGCGGGAGAGGTCGTCGAGCCAGATCGAGACTCCGGCCGCGCTGAGCTGCTGGAGACGTTCACTCATGCTTCCGCCTTTGCTGCGTTGATGGATTCCTGGGCTGCGTCGACGACGGCCGAGGCCGTGATGCCGAACTTCTCGTACAGGGTCTGGTAGTCCGCGGATGCACCGAAGTGTTCGATGGACACGGCACGACCGGCATCGCCGAGGTACTTGTGCCAGCTCATCGCCGAGGCGGCTTCGATGCTCACCCGTGCCTTGAGCGAACGCGGCAGCACGGTGGCCCGGTAGTCCTCCGGCTGAGCGTCGAACCATTCCTGGCACGGCATGGAGATGACGCGAGCGGCTGTGCCCGATGCCTGCAGAGCCTCGACGGCCTCGAGGGCGATGGCGACCTCGGAACCGCTGGCGATGATGGCCACCTCGGGTTCGTCACCGGTATCGGTGAGCACATAGCCGCCACGTGCGGCCTCGGAGGCGGGGGCGTACTTCTCACGGTCGAGGACCGGCACGGCCTGTCGGGTCAGCACGAGTCCGCTGGGGCCGTCGGTGCGTTCGAGGATCTTCCGCCACGCGACCGCGGTCTCGTTCGCATCGGCCGGTCGGACGAGGTCGAGGCCGGGGATCGCCCGCAGCGCGGAGAGGTGCTCGATCGGCTGGTGGGTCGGTCCGTCCTCGCCGAGGCCGATCGAATCGTGGGTCCACACGAACAGGTTCGGCAGTTGCTGGAGGGCAGCCAGGCGCACTGCCGGACGCTGGTAGTCGCTGAAGACGAGGAACGTGCCGTTGTACGGGCGGGTTCCGCCGTGCAGGGCGATGCCGTTGCCGATGAGACCGGCGGAGAACTCGCGGACGCCGAAGTGGATATTGCGTCCGTACTCGTGGCCGGAGAACGCACCCGTGGACCGGTGAGCGGGCAGGAAGCTCGGCTCACCCTTGATCAGAGTGTTGTTCGAACCCGCGAGGTCGGCGGATCCGCCCCAGAGTTCGGGCATGGTCTCGGCGATCGCATTGAGAACCTGACCGGACGCCGCGCGAGTCGCGATGCCCTTCTCGCTGGCTTCGAAGACCGGGAAGGCCGCATCGAGGCCGGCGGGCAGTTCGCGCTTGGACAGACGGTCGAAGAGAGCGGCGTTGTCCGGGTTCGCGGTGCGCCATTGCGCGAAGGACTTGTCCCATTCGAGGTGGGCGGCACGACCGCGGTCCAGGGCCTGACGAGTGTGGGCGAGAACCTCGTCATCGACGGCGAAGGTCGACTCCGGGTCGAAGCCGAGGACCTCCTTGGTCGCACGGATCTCGTCCTCGCCGAGGGCCGCACCGTGGGACCCGCCGGTGTTCTGCGCGTTCGGGGCGGGCCAGGCGATGATCGTGGACAGACGGATGAACGAGGGGCGGGAATCCGCGCGAGCGGCCTCGACGGCGGCGTGGAAGGCTTCGATGTCCTCGTGGTAGTCACCGCCGGCGGTGAAGTCGACGTGCTGGACGTGCCAACCGTAGGCGGCGTACCGGGCGGCCGTGTCCTCGCCGAAGGCGATCGCGGTGTCGTCTTCGATGGAGATCTTGTTGTCGTCCCAGATCACCAGCAGGTTCGACAGCTCCTGTGTCCCGGCCAGCGATGACGCCTCACCCGACACTCCTTCTTCGAGGTCACCGTCGGAGGCGAGCACGACGATGTTGTGGTCGAACGGTGAGGCGCCGGGAGCCGCCTCGGGGTCGAAGAGTCCGCGTTCACGGCGAGCGGCCATGGCCATGCCCACGGCCGAGGCCAGTCCGGAGCCCAGGGGACCGGTGGTGATCTCGACGCCGGCGGTGTGGCCGACCTCCGGGTGACCCGGGGTCAGCGAACCCCATGTGCGCAGCGCCTTGAGATCGTCGAGCTCGAGCCCGAACCCTGCCAGGTAGAGCTGGACGTACTGGGTGAGCGAACTGTGACCGCAGGAGAGGACGAAACGATCACGGCCGACCCAAGTCGGGTCGGCCGGGTCGTGAGTGAGTCCGTGCTGATACAGGTAATGGGCGATGGGGGCCAGGCTCATTGCGGTGCCCGGGTGCCCGTTCCCTGTCTTCTGCACCGCATCCGCGGCGAGGAGGCGGGCAGTGTCGACTGCGCGATTGTCGAGTTCAGTCCAGGACAGAGTTGTCATGTCGTCGAGCGATCCTTCGTTCGTCTGAAGAGCGTGCATTCAAACTCTACCCGTCGGATGCCTGAAGCGCCGCCCCTGTTCACCTGCCGTGCCGACGGGGAGCAAGACATTTAGGCTACCGACGGGTAAAGTGTGGTCTCGCGCACAGCTGTGATTCGATATTCAACAACTGCAGCGCGCCGAAGAGACTGACCAGAGGCCGGTGCTGATAGGAGAGGTGACAGGGTGGGCAAAGGTGCTGAACCCGTGATCGATGCCGCTGTCGCAGACAGTGGAGACCAGCGATCCGTTCGGCTGGCGGGCAGACGCCCGGACCTCGCCGAGGTGGCCGAACAGACACGAGGTCTCCGTCGGCGGATCTCCCGGATCGGCACCGCGTGCCCGGTGCTCTTCGCCGTGATGACCGTCGCCGTGTCGTCGGCGATCGCCCAGCCGTTGCGCGGCAGCGTCGACATCGGGGAGCTCGGTCTGTGGACGCTGGGCACGCTCCTCCTGCTCACACCCTTCGCGGCAGCGCTGACCGTGATGCTCAACGCACGGCGCGGCGGTCTGGTGTGGACGACGGCCCTCGTCTATTCCGTCATCGCCGGAATCATCGGACTGTGCGTCGATGTGAATCTCCTCGGCACGGATCCGCAGTCGGCCTCGCTGAGCTTCATCTCAGTGCTCATCGTCCAGGTCGTCGTGCTTGCTCCGGTGTGTGCGGCGGTGGCGTTCCTCGTCCGCATCGTCAGTGACTCGACTCGCCTGCGTGCGACTGGCAAAAACTTCGACAACAGGTAGAATCTAGGGCGTGAGCAAACTTCGTCAGAACCGGGAAGAGCAGAGTGAACGACCTCTGCAGAGGGCCATCGACGAGCAGAGTCTCGCTACCCGACCGCGTTCGATCATCAGCGCCTATATCGCGCTGACCAAGCCGCGGGTCATCGAGCTCCTCCTCGTCACGACCGCGCCCGTGATGTTCCTGGCCGCTCAGGGAATGCCGAACATCTGGCTGGTCATCAACACCCTCATCGGCGGAGCCGCCGCTGCGGCCTCGGCCTCGGTCTTCAACTGCTATGTCGACCGTGACATCGACGCGAAGATGGAGCGGACGAAGGACCGTCCCCTCGTCACCGGTGAGATCAGCCCCCGTTCTGCACTGATCTTCGCCTTTGTGCTCGGCATCGGTTCGATCTTCTGGCTCGGCGGATTCACGAACTGGGTCACGGCGGGACTCACCGCCTCGGCGATCCTGCTCTACGCAGTCTTCTACACCCTTGTCCTCAAGCGCCGCACTTCACAGAACATCGTCTGGGGCGGCGCTGCAGGCTGCATGCCCGTGCTCATCGGCTGGTCGGCCGTGACCGGGGGGATCGCATGGGAGCCCGTGCTGCTCTTCCTCGTCGTCTTCTTCTGGACCCCGCCGCACTACTGGCCGCTGGCGATCAAGTACAAGGCCGACTACGACGCCGCCGACGTGCCCATGCTGCCGTCGAAGGTTCCGCCGACATCCGTCGGCCGTCAGATGATCCTCTACACCTGGGCGATGATCGCCTGCTCACTCGCGCTCATTCCCGTCGCTCCGATGGGCCCGGTCTACACGATCGTGGCCGTGGGCGCCGGAGTCTGGTTCCTGTGGTCCTGCTACTCGCTGGTCTCCCGTGCCAAGCAGGGCAAGGACGGCACCTCGCTCAAGGCGATGAAGGTCTTCCACGGTTCGATCACGTACCTGTCGCTGCTCTTCCTGGCAGTGGCCATCGACCCGTTCGTGCCCACCCTGATCCCCGGGATCTGGTGACTCGCCGAAGAACCCGCTGATCCATTCGGCCCAGTTTGGGCTGGATAGCACACGTTTGAAACAGTGCTATCCAACTCAAACTGTGCCGTTGTGCGTCTGTGCCCTGCGCTTCGGGCCGGAACTCAGATCCTCAGCCGGCGTTGACGAGGTCGTCGATGACGATCTTCTTCATCTGCATGAGCGCCTGAGTCTGTGCCGGACCGGTCATCAGCTCGCCGAGGTTCGCCGGAACGATCTGCCAGCTGACTCCGAACCGGTCTTTGAGCCAGCCGCACTGTTCGTGCTCGGGGGAGGCCGAGAGGTGTGACCAGTAACGGTCGATCTCGGCCTGGTCCGCGCATTCGACGGTCAGCGAGATCGCCTCGTTGAATGTGAACACCGGTCCGCCGTCGAGGCAGATGAACTCTGTGCCGTCGAGGACGAACCGGCCGGTCAGGACCTTCCCGCTCATCCCCTTGAAGTGTTCGTCGAGGGATTCGTCGGGATAGCGTTCGATGGACAGGACGCGCGAATTGGGGAAGACAGAGCAGTAGAACTCCATGGCCTCCTCGGCGCAGTCAGGAAACCACAGACATGGAACGATCGGTATTGACATCGGTGCTCCTCGGGTACGCGCTGTCGAGGACGGCAACGCTTGCCGCAATCGTAGCCGAGAGGCCGATCATGTGTAAGGCCACGAGCAGTTCGGGAACACCGAGGAAGTACTGGACGTAGCCGATGATTCCCTGGGCGACCTCGACGACGAGGAGCACGGTCAGCGGGGCGACCATCGCCGTCTGCGCCTTCTTCCAGGCGACGACGAGCGCGGAGATCGTGGCGATGACGAGCAGCCACACCGGCGCGGCATGCAGACGGGTGACCCAGATGTTGTCGAGGTTGTTGCGGGTCGAGATCGTCGAGCCCGAATGGGGCCCGGCCCCCGTGGTCAGCACGCCGAAGACGACGATGATCGCGGTGAGGCCGAGGATGATCCAGCCCAAGGTCGGCAGCGGAGCCGGGGCCTTGGTCCCCAGCCGCACTCCCGTGTCATAGGTGCGGCGGACGAAGTAGGCGGCGACCCCGACCGCGACGGCTGAGGGCACGAAGTGTCCGGCGACGACCCAGGGGTTGAGCTTCGTCCACACGGTGATTCCGCCGACGACGGCCTGGACGGGCACGATGGCCAGCAGCCCGATGTTGAGCCAGAAGAGATCCGGGCGCTGTTTCCGGCTCTTCCACAGCAGAAGGGCAATGCACACGCCGAGGATCGCCAGCGCCACAGCCAGCAGGCGGTTGCCGAACTCGATGGCGCCGTGGATGCCCATCTCGCTGGTGGCCACGAGCGAATCCGGGGTGCACTTCGGCCAGTCCGAACAGCCGAGCCCCGAGCCGGTGAGCCGGACGATTCCGCCGGTCAGGATGATTCCTGCCTGGGCGATGAGCATGGCCCAAGCGGCGATGCGGATCTTCTTCGTGACCACTTCACTCCTCATTCGAAACGGAACCACCTGCGTGCCGCAAGCGTTCCCACAAGCCCCCATATCAGGAGCACGATGATTGCCTTGATGTCTGTGCCGCCGTGTCCGATGGCGGATCGCATGGCGTCGCCGAGCGCACCGGAGGGCAGGTAGCCCACAACCGTTCCCCATTCTCCCGGATGCGCGATGACGAGGCCACCGACGCCTGCCATGAGCACCCAGAGGAGGTTCGTCACCGCCAGAGTCGCCTCGGCGCGCACCGTGCCGGCCATGAGCAGACCGAGCGAGAGCAGCGCTGCGGTGCCGAACAGTGTGGCCAGGATGAGTCCGAGGACGTCGACGGTGCCCCGGAAGCCGAGAATCGCCGCCGCGGCGAAGACGAGCGCGTACTGGAGGGCAACGACGCCGATGACGGCGCCGAGTTTGCCGAGGATGAGTCCGTTCGTCCCCAGCGGAGTCGTCGCCAGCTGCCGCAGCACTCCGTAGCGGCGATCGAAGGCGGTTGCGATCGCCTGCCCGGTGAAGGCGCTGGAGGCCAGGCTCAGGCTCAGCGCCCCGGGGACGGCGATCGACAGCGAATCGGCACCGGTATCGATGACCCCGAGTCCGGTGAGCAGGGGAGTCTTGGCGAGGAAGACGAGCAGACCCAGCGGGAAGATGATCGAGAGCAGCAGCTGTTCGCCGTTGCGCAGAACGGACAGGGTCTCGAACTTCGCCTGCGAGACGATGCGGGTCGATGTCATCGCAACGGCCTCCCTGTCAGTTCGAAGAATACATCGGACAGGGACTGCCTCTGCATGCCGATGTCCGTGATCTGCAGGCCCGCCTCGGCGACGGCAGTGCACGCAGCCGCGATCTGGCTCGCAGTCGGTGCTCCGTCGAGGGAGATCAGTGAGCCCTGCGCCGAGGCGGGACCGAGCTCGGTGAGTCGATCGACGAGAGCGGCGGGGACGGCGGAGTCGAGGCGTATCGTCAGCGACCGTGACCCGGCGGAGGCGCTGCGCAGCTCCTCGGGTGCTCCCTGCGCGATGATCCGTCCGCGATCGATGACGACGACCTCGTCGGAGAGCTCCTCGGCCTCGGCGAGGTCGTGGGTGGTGAGGACGACGGCGACTCCGCGGTCGGCGAGATCGCGGATGAAGCTGTGCACGACTTCGCGAGCCTGCGGATCGAGACCGGCGCAGGGCTCGTCGAGGAAGACGAGGCGCGGCCGTCCGATGAGGGCCGCTGCCAACGCCACTCGCTGCTTCTGTCCTCCGGAGAGCCTGCGCATCGTGCGTCCGGCGAAGTCGTGGAGGCCGAGGGGATCGGCGAGTTCGTCGACCGGTACGGGATTCTCATAGAGGGTGGAGAGGTGCCGCAGCACCTGCAGGGGCTTCGAGCTCATCGGCAGGCCGCCGTCCTGGAGCATGACCCCGGCCAGCTGCGACGTCGTCGCGTGTTCGGTGACGGGGTCGTGTCCGAAGATCTCCACCGTGCCCGAGTCGGGACGGCGGGTGCCCACGGCCAGAGAGATGGTCGTGGATTTTCCAGCGCCGTTGGGTCCGAGCACGCCGAGGACGGATCCGGACTCGGCCGTGAGGTCGATTCCGTCGACGACACGGTGGGTGCCGTAGGAGTACTGGAGACCGCGAATGGTCAGGGCCGGAGATGACACCAGGCTATTCTACGACGCGTCGAAACCGGTGTCGAAACCGCAGGTGTCCGCGCGCGATGCGGGCGGGGGTTAGGCTCACCTAGTTTTACGAAACAAATTACGCAACAATATTGTTGTGTTAGTCAAGGAGGTGGATTATGGCTGCAAACGACACGGAAGATCGCCGAACCCGGCAGAAGGTATTCCAGTCGGTGCTCGACGAAGGGCCGATCACTGCTTCGTCTTTGGCCAAAGCCCTCGAGCTGACTCCCGCGGCGATCCGTCGTCACCTGGACGCGCTGGAGAGTGAGGGTCTCCTCGAGGTCCGTGAACTCGCCGGCAAACAGGCGGGCAGGGGCCGACCGGCCCGGCACTATGTGGTCACGACGGCCGGACACGATTCGGTCAGTCATTCCTACGACGAGTTGGCCGTGAACATCCTGCGCTTCATGGAGGACAAGCACGGCCGATCGGCAGTGGACGGATTCACAGAAGACCTCGTGAGCCGACTGCGAGAGCGACTCGGACCGGAACTCGAGAAGCGCGGCGGCACCACAGTGGCGTCTCGCTCACGTGCACTCGCCGCCGCACTCACACGGGAAGGGTACGCCGCCTCGGCGACCCCGGTTGCGGCCGGAACCCCGTTGGAGGCGATGCAGCTGTGCCAGGGACACTGCCCGATCCAGGCCGTGGCGGCGGAGTACCCGGAGATCTGCGAAGCAGAGCTCGCGATGTTCTCCGACTACCTCGGCGTCGACGTGCGGCGGCTGTCGTCGCTGGCGCAGGGCGACCATGTGTGCACCACCCACATTCCGACTTCGGAACTGACCAGACCACTCATCCACAGCAATGATCGACCTCAAGGAGGTTCACGATGACTGACACAGGAAATCGGATCATCGATGCGAATCCCGAGCTCAAAGACCTCGGGCAGTACGCATACGGTTGGCACGACGAGAACGACGCCGGCGCGACCGCGACCCGCGGCCTCAGCGAGGAAGTCGTCCGCAACATCTCGAAGCTCAAGGACGAACCGGAGTGGATGCTCAAGCGTCGGCTCAAGGCTCTGCGTCTGTTCGACAAGAAGCCGATGCCGAACTGGGGCGCCGATCTCACCGGAATCGACTTCGCCGACATCAAGTACTTCGTCCGCTCCACCGAGGGACAGGCGACGTCCTGGGAGGACCTGCCCGAGGACATCCGCAACACCTATGACAAGCTCGGCATCCCCGAGGCCGAGAAGCAGCGCCTCGTCGCCGGTGTCGCCGCTCAGTACGAGTCCGAGGTCGTCTACCACCAGATCAACGAGGAGCTCGAGGCTCAGGGTGTCATCTTCATGGACACCGACACCGGCCTGCGCGAGCACCCGGAGATCTTCGAAGAGTACTTCGGGTCGATCATTCCGTCCGGCGACAACAAGTTCGCCGCTCTGAACACCGCTGTCTGGTCCGGCGGTTCCTTCGTCTACGTCCCCAAGGGCGTCCACGTCGAGATCCCGCTGCAGGCCTACTTCCGCATCAACACGGAGAACATGGGCCAGTTCGAGCGCACGCTCATCATCGCCGACGAGGGTTCCTCGGTCCACTACGTCGAGGGCTGCACCGCTCCGATCTACAAGACGGACTCCCTGCACTCGGCCGTCGTCGAGATCATCGCGAAGAAGGATGCGAAGGTCCGCTACACGACGATCCAGAACTGGTCGAACAACGTGTACAACCTCGTCACCAAGCGCGCCATCGCCGAAGAGGGCGCCTCCATGGAATGGGTCGACGGCAACATCGGCTCGAAGGTGACCATGAAGTACCCGGCCATCTGGCTCACCGGTGAGCACGCCCGTGGCGAGACGCTGTCCGTGGCCTTCGCCGGCGAGGGACAGCACCAGGACACCGGTGCGAAGATGGTCCACGCCGCTCCGCACACCCATTCGTCGATCGTGTCGAAGTCCGTGGCCCGCGGCGGCGGACGTGCCGGCTACCGCGGACTCGTCCACGTCCACCCGGGTGCCGAGGGCTCGTCGAACAACGTCCTCTGCGACGCCCTGCTCGTCGACAACGTCTCCCGTTCGGACACGTACCCCTACATCGACATCCGCGAAGACGACGTCACACTCGGCCATGAGGCCACCGTGTCGAAGGTCAGCGAGGATCAGCTCTTCTACCTCATGTCCCGCGGCATGGAGGAGACCGAGGCGATGGCGATGATCGTGCGCGGCTTCGTCGAGCCCATCGCGCGAGAACTCCCGATGGAGTACGCCCTCGAACTCAACCGCCTCATCGAACTGCAGATGGAAGGCGCGGTCGGCTGAGAACCGACCCAGCGCCCACTGCACTCAAAGGAGTAAATCTGTGACTGATACCACCAATCCGCTTGGCCTCTCCGAGCATTCGCACGGTTCCGAGGTCCAGGTGCCCGATTCGAAGCGCGATGCGCGCACGCGCAGCTTCGATGTCGCCGACTTCCCCGTGTCCACCGGCCGGGAGGAGGAATGGCGCTTCTCGCCCGTCCGCAAGTTCAGCGAGTTCTTCGAGGACACCGCCACCGAGGCGAAGCTGAAGTTCGAGGCGGATCTGCCCGCGGGACTGTCCGTCGAGGAGATCTCGCTCGAGTCGGCTCAGGAACTGGGCATCCTCGAGCCCGAGGACCGGGCCGCGGCCGTCGCCGCCAACCGCGCCTCTGCGGTGACGCACTACTCGATCCCCGCGGACACCGAACTCGAGCGGGCCGCGATCATCCACGCCGACGGCACCGGTGAGGCACTCGGCCACGGCCATGTCGTCGTCACCGTCGGCGCGAACTCGAAGGCGACCATCGTCGTCGAACACGAGGGACTGGCCCGGTACTCCGAGCTCGTCTCCCTCGTCATCGGCGATGGTGCGGACGTGACCTTCGTTTCGCTGCAGCTGTGGGAAGACGGCTCCCAGCACCTCGGTCAGCACGATGCGATCGTGGGCAAGGACGCGAAGTTCAAGCACATCCACATCACCCTCGGCGGTGACGTCGTGCGCCTGAACACGAACGTGCGCTACTCGGCAGCCGGGGGAGAGGCCGAACTGCTCGGACTCTACTTCGCCGACGCCGGTCAGCACCTCGAGCACCGCACCTACATCGACCACAACACGC
The DNA here is from genome assembly GCF_046534565.1 of Brevibacterium sp. SIMBA_078. Lineage (NCBI taxonomy): Bacteria > Bacillati > Actinomycetota > Actinomycetes > Micrococcales > Brevibacteriaceae > Brevibacterium > Brevibacterium sp. SIMBA_078. The sequence goes on along the minus strand of NZ_JAWRYQ010000005.1, from coordinate 22,164 downwards.
CGAAGGCTCAGTCGAACGTCCACTACAAGGGCGCTCTGCAGGGCAAGGACGCGCGCAGCGTGTGGATCGGCGATGTGCTCATCCGTCCCGAAGCCCTCGACATCGACACCTACGAGCTCAACCGGAACCTCATCCTCACCGATGGCGCCCGCGCCGACTCGGTGCCGAACCTCGAGATCGAGACCGGCGACATCGCCGGTGCCGGCCACGCCTCCTCGGTGGGTCGCTTCGATGAGGAGCACCTGTTCTACCTCATGAGCCGCGGCATCCCCGAGGACGTCGCTCGTCAGCTCGTGGTCCGCGGATTCTTCAACGAAGTGATCCAGAAGATCCAGGTGCCCGAGATCGAAGGCGTGCTCAACGAACGCATCGAGGACGAACTGTCCCGGAGTGTTCTGTGACCATGATCGACGTGGCGGCCACCGACGAGGTGGCCCCCGGCGGCACCATGCGCATCGAGGTCGGCGAGTTCGAGATCTGCATCGCTCGCGACTCCGACGGCACGATCCACGCCATCGACGACCTGTGCACCCATGGTGAGGTGTCGCTGGCCGAAGGAGACGTCGAGGACTGCACCATCGAATGCTGGCTGCACGGCTCGCAGTTCGACCTGACCACGGGCAAGCCGGTGAATCCGCCGGCGTTCGAACCCGTCGCGGTCTATGACTGCAAAGAGATCGCCGGCCGCATCCTCGTCGACCCGAACACCACCCTGAACTGACTCAAGACCGAAGAAGAAGGATCATTATGTCCACTCTCAAGATCGAAGACCTGCACGTCGGTGTCAACACCGAAAACGGTCTCAAACCCATCCTCAACGGCATCAACCTCGTCATCAACTCCAACGAGACCCACGCCATCATGGGCCCCAACGGCTCCGGCAAGTCGACCCTGGCCTACGCCCTGGCCGGTCACCCCAAGTACGAAGTGACCTCCGGTTCGGTCACCCTCGACGGAGAGGACGTCCTCGAGATGTCCGTCGACGAGCGTGCCAAGGCCGGACTGTTCCTGGCCATGCAGTACCCCGTCGAGGTTCCCGGCGTGACCGTGACGAACTTCCTCCGTTCGGCCAAGACCGCCATCGACGGTGAAGCTCCGAAGCTGCGCAACTGGACCAAGGACCTCAAGCAGGCTATGGAGAACCTCCGCGTGGATCCCGCCTTCGCCTCGCGCAACGTCAACGAAGGCTTCTCCGGCGGCGAGAAGAAGCGTCACGAGATCCTGCAGCTCGAGATGCTCAAGCCGAAGTTCGCTGTGCTCGACGAGACCGACTCCGGCCTCGACGTCGACGCGCTGCGCATCGTGTCCGAAGGCGTCAACCGCGTCAAGGACGCCACCGACGTCGGCATCATGCTCATCACCCACTACACGCGCATCCTCAACTACATCAAGCCCGACCACGTCCACGTGATCATCAAGGGCAAGGTGGCCGAGGAAGGCGGACCGGAACTGGCTGAACGCCTCGAGAACGAAGGCTACGACCGCTTCTTCACCGCCGGCGTCTGATGTTCTCACGTCTGAGGGGCGACTTCCCGATCCTCGATGTGAGGGTCGGGGAGTCGCCGCTGTCGTATCTCGACTCGGGAGCGACATCGCAGAAGCCGCAGTGCGTCATCGACACCTTCGTCGAGTACTTCCAGCAGCGCAACGCCGCCGTCCACCGAGGCGCACACTCCCTGGCCGTCGAGGCCACCGACGCCTTCGAGAACGGTCGGATCGCCGCTGCCGGACTCGTCGGCGGGGCACCGGAACAGGTGTGCTGGACGAAGAACGCCACCGAGGCGCTCAACATCGTGGCCCTCGGCATGGATCGGGCCAGCCATGGCTTCGGGGGAGACGACGCAGAGCGTTTCGCCCTCGTCCCCGGTGACTCGATCGTCGTCACCGAGATGGAGCACCACGCGAATCTCGTGCCGTGGCAGCAGCTGGCCGCCGCCACGGGAGCACAGCTGCGCTGGCTGCCGGTCACCGACTCCGGTGAACTCGACCTGACCGATCTCGACACGATCGTCGACGAATCGACGAAGGTGCTCGCGTTCACGCACGTCTCCAACGTCCTCGGCACGATCAACCCGGTCGACCGCCTCGTGGAACGGGCCCGCGCCGTCGGAGCCTACGTCGTGCTCGACGCCTGCCAGTCCGTTCCGCATATGCCCGTGGACTTCGTCGACCTCGATGTCGACTTCGCGGCCTTCTCGGCTCACAAGGCGCTCGGCCCCACCGGTCTGGGTGCGCTGTGGGGCAAGTCCGAACTGCTCGACGCTCTGCCGCCGGTGCTCACCGGCGGATCCATGATCACCACGGTGACCATGGCCGAGACCGAGTTCATGCCCGCTCCGCAGCGCTTCGAGGCCGGCACTCAGCCGGTCGCCGAGGTGGCGGCGTTCGCGACAGCGATCGGATACCTCACCGAGGTGGGGCTGGACAATATTCTCGAGCACGAGAAGGAACTCGCCCGAGTCCTCCTCGACGGGATCAGCCAGATCCCCGGAATCCGCATCCTCGGCGAGGCCGAGGACCGGATCGGAACTGTGGCCTTCGACGTCGACGGCGTGCACGCCCACGATGTCGGACAGTATCTCGACTCGCAGGGCATCGCCGTGCGGGTGGGCCACCACTGCGCTCAGCCGCTGCACCGCCGTTTCGGAGTCACCGCCTCGACGCGGGCGAGCACATACCTGTACAACAACGTCGAAGACTGCACCCGCTTCCTTTCTGCTCTGGCGGAAGTGCGGCCCTTCTTCGGAGTCGCGTGAGGAGGGGAGCGAAGCGATGAGCACACAGATGCAGCAGCTCTACCAGCAGGTCATCCTCGACCAGTCGCGGGCACGCATCGGCAACACCGAACTGCTCCGTGACGCAGCATCGTCACCGCACGGATATTCGCATCAGGTGAACCCGACGTGCGGCGATGAGATCGAGCTCGAGACCGAACTGCGTGAGGACGGCACGATCGCGGTGCGGTGGACCGGCGACGGCTGTTCGATCTCGATGGCTTCGGCCTCGGTGCTGTCGGAGCTGGCCGCCGAATCCTCCGCCCCGCAGATGCTCGAGATCGAAGGCGCGTTCCACGAACTCATGCATTCCCGTGGGACAATGGAGGCGGATGAGTCGATTCTCGGGGACGCCGCGGCGTTCACCGGAGTGTCGAAGTTTCCGGCCAGGATCAAATGCGCTCTCCTGGCATGGATGGCGTTCAAGGACGCACTCAACCAAGCACAAGCAGCTCGTGAGGAGAAACACAATGCCTGAAGTCATTGACGCACCGCAGAATGCCAGCGTCGACGAAGTGCGCGAAGCGATGATGGACGTCGTCGATCCCGAGCTCGGTGTCAACATCGTCGATCTCGGCCTCGTGTACGGACTCTCGGTCGAAGACGACGGCACTGCCGTGATCGAGATGACCCTGACCTCGGCGGCCTGCCCGCTGACCGATGTCATCGAGGACCAGACCGCACAGTCGCTCGAGGGAATCGTGCCGGCCTACCGGATCAACTGGGTCTGGATGCCGCCATGGGGTCCGGAGAAGATCACCGAGGACGGCCGCGAACAGATGCGTGCCCTCGGCTTCAACATCTGAGTAGTAAGGAATGGCCCTCTGGCTTGCATAACCGCAGGTCAGAGGGTCTTTCTTATGCCCAGTGTATTGCCTTCATAGGACTCCTTCTCGGCCCTCCGGGTCGCTTCGCTATAGCTCCCAGGCTTGGGCCGCACTCTTGCGTTGGCGCAGCGAAATTTGTCGATTTTCTGTCCACTGTGCGGGGTTTTGTGCGTGTTTTGGCCTTTTCGGGCGGTGATTGGAGTTATGTGGGGTGCTGGGAGGTGCTCGTGGGGACTTGACCAGGAAGATCACGGTGCGAGTATCTGGGTTCGTGAGGGTGCCTGAGGGTGCCTGAGGGTGATCACGGGTACTGAACGCATCAGTATCAGAGTGTTCTGGATGCCACTGTTGAAACCTTGACTTTGGTTTGGCTGAGGTTGTGACATTAGACGCTATTCAAGCGATCTTTCCATTGATGAGTCGCCCTCAACTCGGGGTGGCAACGAGCCCGCGGCCGGAGCAAGTCCATCCGTCCGGTGACCTTTCGAGTAAGAGTTCCGCGCTATCAGGAGTTTCTGCGGGATAGCAACAACTTTGGTCGTCCCAGGTGAGGAGTCCATTTGGCTATCGGGAACTTTCATGGGCTGTTACTGAAAGTGCGGGATAGATGCGGGGTTTTGGCCCAGTCCGCTCTCCCTGAAGCGAAACTGGGGACGAAACACCAATCTCGTGTCAGCCGTGTTCACTACAATAGTTCTCAGAGCACCGAAGCCCCGGAAATCTCCGGGGGAGGAGCTGTCCAGGGCTTGATGTCTAGTTGGCACACTAGGATATCGAGACTATCAGCTCCGTAGGTAGTGCTCGCAATGGGCCACGGTCCAGAACGGAGGTGGTGCCAGATGGCACGCACCGTCAGTAGGAGCGCTCGTACAGGGCGATTCGTCAAGGCTTCGACAGCCCGTCGAAGCCCGTCCCCACAACAGTGACTGAACGAGTGGGGCGCGGGACGTCGAACAAGACGTCGGTCAATCGTTCGGCATCGACCGGTCGTTTCGTCAAAGAGTCGACAGCTGAGCGTCACCCCGGCAAGACGATCAAGCAGAGAGTGTAACGATGGGTTCTTCTGTGACGATCGATTTCTCCAGGAACTTCGACCGTGAGCTGAAGAAACTGCTGAAAGACGAGATCAAAGCTCTTGCCCAGAAGTGGCAGAAGTTGTTTGACTCGCTCACTAAGCAGTACTCGGGCAAACCGGTCGCTGCGGTCAAATCTGCGCTCAAGCGAGAGTCGATGAAACTTGGCGGCTCATTCTCAGATCGGGAGCTCACCGATTATGCCACCCTCATCAGTAAGGGCACCAGCATCAAGGTAAAACTCAAGTAGTGACAAGGACTGGTGTGCAGTGGGCTTTTGACGAATCGTCCGCTGCGCACCAGTGTTCCCGTTGTGGCTATTTCCAAACAGCCATTCATCTCTGCCGCAGTTCAAGGTCGTCGTCATGCAGATCACCTGATGAAGATGCGAAGATCTCTCCCAGTTACATTCATCGTCAAACAGCAACCGGGGACTACTACTTCTTTTTGGAAGGCCCTGGCCTTGAGCTTCGCGAAGAGCAAGCTGAGTCGGCGACGAACCACTAATGCATGAAGTACTAAATCACTGTCACTTACGGCATAGTAGTCTCATGGACGCGACTCTCACATCGGATGATGATGAATCTTCCAACGATGACCTCGGACGCATCGTCAGAAACATCGCTCGTCCTACATTCGCCGGTCAATTCTCTGCATTGAACAACACCGCGTGGTTCAAGAGCACCATTCCTACACCGACACAGTTGGGCTTGATGAATCGGTCTTACGCGAAGCTGGATAACCTTCAGTGGTTCGCAAACGTGCTGCCACACCCCTCAACCATGGACTCCATCAGCGATGTTTTCAAGCAACTGAATACCCATAGTTTCCTGAACGACATCGTCCCGAGAGTCGATACGCTGTCATGGCTCACTAATGTCTATCCAAAGGTGAACACACTGGCATGGATGGACAAGGTCCAGTCGACGATGACCTCGTCTGTGGTGGCCCAAATCGCCGGAGCAAGAATCGACCAGCAGGAGTGGTGGAAGGGGGTCTACAGCGGCGTTGACTGGCAAGGCATCACCTCGACTGTTCAAATATCGAGCCTGAACAAAATCTCGCAGGCCATAACTCAAACCGGGGCCGCTCTGGCAACTTCATTGAGCGACGAGGTCATCGAATCGATACTCACCGAGTTCCATGACAACACAGAGCTTGCAGAGCCAGAGCACGACGATACCCAGGCGACGACGGGCTCGGACATTAATACTGATGTCGAGGACCCCATCCTCGAAGCTGTCTTCCGCCGGCTGGCCGGATTCAGCACCTGGTGGCAAGACCACTACCCAGAGCTTTCAAGTCGAGTCATCGCTGAACTGAACATCGCATCACGCTCTATCGTCTACACATTTGTGATGTACAGTCTGCCAACCTATCTGGTGCACTTCTTCGGAACAGAAGGCATCGCCATGTCGAGTGTCCTGCTTGGTCTTGCACACTTCCACAGCGAGCGGAGCAAGAACAAGTTGTCGCCAGCGAACGCGGCGGCAATCGAGTTTGAATGTCCCTACTGCAAGGCTCAGCCGGGAATGCAGTGCATCACTATTTCCGGAGACAACATCGGGAGCCCGACGAAGATCCATGCGGGACGCCTTGACCTTGCGTAAGGGTGTTTGACGGTTGTCTCACGCTTCCATGTTGTCACCAAACCCTGCATCAGTCCCTCCCGTTCGCCGTCTTGTAGACACCACCTAATTGAGACGCCCACGCCCATTCGTAAGGCGTGGACGTCCCAGTCTCGAACACTCTCTCCCATAAGTAGGAGTCTCAGATAGGAATTGCCGAGACCACTAACCGGATGCTGCCCTGTGAGTTTTGAGGCTCTAGCGCAGGTCCACCACCATTCTTGCAAGCGTCGCCCGGACGTTGACCGCTGGCGTTTGATCGTTCGTGTACACGTCTCAGGAGTCCTTAGAAGTCACCTACACGGAACGGACTTATACAGATCATTGTTTAGCGGTCTTCATCTTTTGTGCCGTTCTCGAGGCAGAACTAGGCATGGTCGCTTTCTGTTCACGAACCATCGCTAAGAACACAATGCCAACTATGGGTCCTGCGGCAAGAGTCAGAAACGCGGCATTGAATGACTGGGATGCGGCAAAGACAGCACCCACTGCGAGCGGTGCGAATACACTGCCCAGCTGCCATGTGGCGTTCGCTAGTCCCGATGCGCCGCCGGTTACCGAACCACTAACCAATCGAGGTACGAGGGAGACCAGGAGTGGCGACCAGCCATAGGCGACTATGCCCAGGAACGGGGCAGCGATAATGAATGCTGTCGCTGTGCTCAGGTTGCCGAAGGTGATCAGCGCCGCAGCGAACAACGCGAATAATATAAGAGATGGGGCTTTTCGACTTCCGCCAAAGAAGCGGTCAGAGACGAAGCCGATGATTGGCTTGGAGAAGATGGCGCTGATCGCGACGATGGCAACGACTGTGCCAGCGGTCCCAGAGCCGAGGTCGTACCCTTTGATCATCAGGGTGTTGGACCAAGTGATGAACCCGTAGAGGCCCCAGAAAGCTCCGAAGCCGGCCAGGCAAGTAAGAATAAAGTTCCGGTTCTTGGCCAGTGGTCGAAGCGCGAGTCCTCGACGGCCTTCCCCACCTACCTCCTTTTTTGGTAGGAACGGTCCGGAACGGACGATGAAGATCAGCGCAATAGCAATAACAATCGAGATTCCTCCGAAGAGGTGATAGGAGAGCTCCCAGCCTGATTGAGCAATCAGTGCGGGGACGACGATGTTGGCAGCCGCAGTGCCGATAGATGTGGCGGTAGTGAATATACCTAGGGGGAGACCAAGTTTGTCTGTTCGGAACCAGCTGGTGATCAACCTGACTCCAGCGGAGTAGTCTGCGCCGGCGAAGAGGCCGACCACGGCCTGGATGGCAATGCCGAGAGCCGCGGACTTTACCGAGCCGAAGCAAAACATTGCAGCTCCGGCTCCAAACAAGGAGACTGCGAGCATGATGCGCCCGCCGAATGCGTCTGTGAGAAATCCGCTTAGTGCGTTTGAAGCTACGTAGCCGATGTAATAAGCGGTGGCAAATGCTCCGAGACTTGCCAGTGGAACTGTGAGGTCATCGGCTACGAAGATGGACGCCGGACCCCATGTGGAGCGATCAATTGATGTGAGTGTGAACGACAGCCACGCAGCGATAAGGATGACCCAGCGGTATCCAGAGACAGGTGTTTCATTCGAACTGGCCACACTTGTGGTTATGGGCATTACTTCTCCCGACTACTGAGTTTCTGCAATGCATCGTTGCATCATTATCAGTATGTGATAGAGTGTTATTTGTATGCGATAATTACGTTATGTTCCGTGCATCTCGCTGTCAAGTGAAATGTCTCCGCAATGCAAAAGGAAATTCAATGAAACAGCAAAGAACTGGCTCTGAAAGTGCACTCAGGACAATTGATGTCTTGTTTGCTTTCGAGGAATATCCCGTTGCTACGATCAAACAGATTTCGGAGTTTACGGCGATTCCTTTGCCCACTGCGCACCGTTACGTGGCAATGCTGAAAGATATAGGGCTGGTCTCTGAGGCGGGCAATAATGCATATCGGTTGACGATGCGGATGGCCGGCCTCGCAAGCGCCGCTCGAAATGCGAACTCAACTATTGATGTCGCCGCTCCGTTTTTGCAACGGCTCAGCGCGGACCTCGGGGAAACCGTCCTTCTTGTTCAACTCATCTCTGGCAAACCAGTGTGCACCTACCGTGTGGAGGCTAGTCGCAGATTGCGTCTTTCATTCGAAGTCGGTCAGCGAATGCCAGCGCTTCGTGGCGCTAGTAGCCATCTGCTCCTGTCCGGCCTATCCATAGAGGAGCGACGTAGTTACGTAGAGCAAATACTGTCTGAAGGCGAGCAGGAACCTACGGTGGAGATCGAAGAATTCCTCGATGATGTTCAGCGTGCAGGAGATCTTGGTTGGGCAACGAGTAGCGCTGAGATTGACGAGGGAGTATGGAGTGCCGCTGCACTCGTCAAGGTGTCGCACGAGGTAATTGCCACAATCTCTGTGCCGTGCCCGACGGTCCGCATCGATGCTGAGAAAGAGGAGCTTGTGCGAGACTCAGTATGCAAAGTCGCAGCTGAAATCGCTACTGCACTAGGGGGAGGGCAAAGCCGGCCCTGATCGTGAGGGCCTTGCCTTTTTTGTAGGATCGCAACGACACATTGCGAAACTACTGGCAACCGGCTTCCTCTTTTCAATGCAAGATCGACCTGGGCAATAATTTATCGTCAAGGAGCTCGCCTCGGCTTAAGGCTAATGCGACCTATCCACAAATGAAATGAGGCGAGCCCCTTTTTGATTCTGCCTCGTGTTTCAGGTCCCCGGCGGTATGTAGTCCGGATGTAGGTGGTGCTTCGGAGTGAGGAAATTCTCGGTGAACTCGCCCCGGGAGACTTTGATGGGAATCTCACCTTCCAGGCCGAACTCAAGAATGTCATTGCCCGACTTCATTTCTTCTGGTGTCAATGCGTCGATTCTCTTCGCCACCTGACCCGCTTGCCATACGTTGAGGCACCAGGTGAATGTGTCATTGCCTTCTGCAGCCCGAAGGCCATAAGGGTGATCATCTCCTTCCGCATGGACCAGCCATAGAGACGCCCGACCCTCCGCATTTGGGAATGTCTCCCGAAGGCTGATTACCCGGGGATTCTGCTCGAAGTCTCGAAATACCGCAGCGAACTGTTTGAGTTCTTCAGCGTCGCCGAGAAACAAGAACAGCGGATTGAAATCACTGGACATGAACTCGAAACGGAACATACTTAGACCTCACTGTTCCTTTGCATAGTCCACAATGTCTTGGCTATGTACTAGTTCCGGTGCTTCGCCGTCGCTTTCGACAGCTTCGATCCATTGGCCCTCGTCCATATTGTCCGTGACGGTCACTGTGCGTCCGTCGACATGGATGATACGGTCGCCGGGCTTGAGATAGAAAGTGTTTATCACTGTGTTTCCTCGCTGTTGGGTCCTGTGATTGCTCAGAAGAACGTGGTGAGATTCTTCGCTAGGAGTATGTTCTGATCGAGGACGATTTCACGGCGTGCGATCTTCCACCCCTCTTCGGTTTCTCGCAGCTTGTCGGTACGACGTCCGACGAAGAAGTAGGTCTCGTATTGCACCCTGTTCTGGTAGACCAAGAAGCGGCACCTCACGTCGAGCTCTCGTCCGTTGTCGGTCTGACGGTCCCGAAGTGGTTGAACATTGGTGATCATGTGAGTCACTCGCGACAGAGGCTCCTCGGCATAGTGCACTCCGGTCAGAATCTGTTCGACTCTCTTAGTGAGAGTCCATTTGCCTTCGTCGAACCAGTGCATGCCCTCGCCCTGCTTCGTATTCTCTCGTTCGGCCTGTTGGCCGAACTTCACATTCCGCCGAATCGGCATGAAGTAGAGAGTATCCTCGGTGAATAGGTCCAGCCACTTTTTGAAGTCTCTGCTATCGAGCAGATCCGCCTCAGAATAGTAGAAATCTTCTATCTCGGATTTGAGTCGAGAATAGTTCCCGCTGCTCGTGTCAATCTGTTTCGCTAACTGATCAGCGACAATCCCGTCAGTCATTCGTTTCCTTTCTCCTGGATTCGACCGCCTTGATTCGCAAAGCAGCCGAGATCAATTACTGACCCTGAGATCGTGGTTCCGCTCTCCCCGATGAGAAAGTCCACAGTCTCAGCCATGTCGTATCCGTTTACAGGTCGTCCAGCCACGGACCCGGTCGCGGCTACTAGTGAGCCGCCTTCTCCGACTCGGCCGAAGGAAATGCCTCCAGCGATACCTCCTCCTCCAGGGATGAGTAGGTTGACTCGGATTCGATCATGGAAGAAGTCGTATGCCATGGAAGTGGTCAAGGTGGCGAGGCCGCCTTTGCTGGCCCCATATGCCGACATGTTGGGCTTTCCCCAGCCAGCTCCTGAGCCCACGTTGATGATCGATCCGCCTCCTCGCTCGGCGAAATGCGGGATGAAGCTTTTCGAGGTGAGGAATGGCCCCTTGAGGTTCACCGCAAGCACCTGTTCGAAAAGGGCTTCCTCAGTGTCCAGTACGGTGCCAAGCGGACCGATAGCTGCGTTGTTCACGAGTGCATCGACTCGGTCGTATCGAGTGATCGCGTCCCGAGCCAGCTCGTCTACCTGGTCTGCGTCGCTCACATCGGTTTCGACCACTTCAATGGTGCGCAGTCCGCTGTCTTCGACTTCACGACGAAACGCGGAGACGGAGCCGTCGGCCGTGCTTGATACCTGTTTCGAGTCGATCCCGGCGGCGACTACTCGGTGGCCTTTCTGTGCCAAACCAAGAGACATCTCTCGGCCCAGCCCAAAAGTGCCGCCGGTGACAATGACTGTGCGCATATCGGTCATGCGTTCCCCAGTAGTTCGTCCCAGCCTGCTCCACGCATATAGCGTTCCCACGATCGGTAGTATCCACGCGCCATCTGTTCGGTGGGTTGCAGCGTGATGTTACCGTGGTAGCCCTCGTATTCCGGCTGTGACAGATTCATTGATTGCTGGTAGTTGAAGGGGTACTGCCGAGCAATTGTGCCCATGCTGGACTGTGTTGCGTAAAGCCAGTTCTCCATGTCGTCTTGCTCGGTCATGCCCGCAGGTCCGGAGTACCGCATGTAGTAGTGGCGCAGATAGTCTTTGACTTCATCGGGGGCGTCGGCGTCGACAAGGAAGAAGCGCCAGGCTTCAGTCGAGGTCGCTGTTTGGGGGTGCCAGACGCAGAGATTGCGGGGCTGACGTCCGTGATAAGAGACATTCGGGAAGATTGATCCGACGAATGGAAGCAGTCGTGCTTCTTCTCCGAGCCTGGCCTTTCGCTCTTCGAAGCAATGGCGGAAGTACTCTTCGAGGACCGGCTGATCGAGGAATGACTCGATGTATTCGTTCAGGGTCGGTTGCACGGCAGAGTGCACTCCGTGTCCCTGATCGAAGCTGACCCAGATGTGCTGCGCCTTTTCCAGCTCGTCGTCCCGTCGCCCCTTTTTGCCTGAGGCTGCGCTTGGGCCAATGCCGATCAGGTCGACGGAGCGGTGGCTAGGGTTGTGGTAAGTGTCTCCGAGGAAGTTTTCGGCCGCGAACTTCCAATTTGCGGGAAAAATCCACTTGTGGACGCCGATGACTTCAGAACCGCCTGGGCGACCATCTCGGCAATCAAGTGCTTGGTCGAGGTGTATCTTCGCATCGCCCAGGTAGGTCATGAGGTCGGGGGCGTCTGCATCCCAAGTTGCCCAAATGGTTCCCTTGTAGATTTCGAGTTTCGCCACTGAGACGAGCGAGTTCTTCTCACGATCTAGTACACCGTCGTACAGAGTGCGGTATTGCGGGACACCTTGGAGTTTGCCGTCGGTGGTATAGGTCCACGAGTGGTAAGGGCACGTGAACAATGATGTGTTTCCCGATTCGTAACGGCACACCTTCATGCCACGATGGCGGCAGGAATTGAGGAACACCTGGACGGTGCCGCGCTTGTCACGGCACATGATGACTGACTCATCGCCCATCCGCGAGGTGAAGAAGTCACCGTTTTCAGGTATCTGGCTCTCGTGTCCCACGAAGAGCCAGGAGCGAGTATAGATCTTCTTCAGCTCTTGATGGAAAACCGCTGGATCAACAAACAGTTCACGACTGATGTAGCCGCTCTCGGTATCAATGAGTCCGTCGACGTTTACTGGTTGACGTCCAAGATTGATCGCTGGCATTGGCAATCCTTTCTATTTTTACGATGAGTAGGTTCTAAACTGTCGCGGTTTCGTTTCGCGCAGCGTGCTTGAGAGAGAAGCCCGGTGAGGTGATTTCCTCGAGGGAGAGCTGAGCTGAGCGGGAGAGGATCTTCCTAGCCGCCATATGCTCACCCGGCTGGTTGATCGACTCAACGGCGACGAGTCTGCCTTCTCTCACCCTGCCGATGGAAAAGCGGTGCGGATCTGCTGACGCAAGAGCCACGGCGTCGTCGTCGGGGCGCGACAATCCTGCAATTTGGAGTCTGGCCCCGGCTTGGAGGCTCCAGAACCATGGCACAAAGCCGTAACCTTCGGCTGTCTCACCGGTCAGTACTCGAGCGAGATACCTCGCCTGTTCTGCCGCATTCGGTACGGACTCCAGACGGACTAGTTCCTGGGACTGAGGGTCCGGGAAGCTCGCGCAATCTCCGATCGCATAAATGCCTGGTTCGCTCGTCTGCAGGTTCCGATCGACGACTATGCCGTTTTTGACCTCAAGCCCAGCCTCCTCGGCGAGCTCAGAATTGGCATGGACTCCGATTCCGACGACCACGACGTCAACCGGGGTGAACTGCCCTTCTAGCCAGGCACCGGAGATTTTGCCATCTGCGTCATACGAAAACTCGCTCACGCCGCTACCGAGAACTAGATGCACGTCGTCTGCTTTGTGCAGACTAGCAAAGTGGTCCGAAGTCGGTCGTGAAATCGCTCGTCCCATGACACGATCAGCCATCTCTGCGACTGTCACATCGAGCCCATTGGCCCTCGCGACAGAAGCGAATTCAAGACCGATGAAGCCGGCTCCAATGACGAGCGCATGTTTGGATTTCGTCAGCACGTCCTGCAACGAAATTGCATCGTCGAGGGATCTCAACGCGTAGACGTTGCTCGGTATGTCATGTTCCCAGGGAAGTTCTCGTCCTCGAGCTCCTGTGGCAAATACCAAGGAGTCGTACGAAAGATCAGAACCGTCATCCAGCTGAATCGAGTGGGTTGCGCAATCGACAGATTTGACAGCTGCACCGAGGCGCAAGGTTATGTCTTCGCGCCGATAAACCTCGGAGCCTCGGAAATACAGCTGCGACTCCGAGAGCTCGCCCCGCAAGAAGTCCTTGGACAAAGGTGGACGCTGATATGGGGCGTGCACTTCGTCGCCAATGACTGTGATCGGCTTTGAATATCCGGATTCCCGCAATGAAACTGCCAGCTGAGCTCCAGCTTGACCTGCGCCTATAACCACCAAGCCCGTCATTACTGCTCCTCAGGAAGATTGAGCACGAGACCATCAAGGTCATCTGTTACATCGATTTGGCAGGAGAGTCGACTGTTCGCTCCTCGCTCGCAGGCTGTGACATCCAACATGTCGTCTTCGTCAAGGCCTGGCTCGCCCACCTTTTCCGTCCACGCTTCATCCACATAGACATGGCAGGTGGCGCAAGCGGCCTCGCCGCCGCAGTCAGCAAGTATTCCCCGGACGCCACCGATGAGAGCAGCGCGCATGGCGCTCGTGCCGCCCTCGGCTTCGACGGCCGTTTGGCCCCCATCGGGGCTGACATATACAACTCTGGGCATGAGTTCTCCAATCGACTCTGAATGGCGAATCGGTAAACTCACTCTCATTAGATTATCGCAGAGTGATTATCGATTCTCGCTGGGCGATTACTTCACCATAATGGCGCGTGATGTTGAAGTCAACTGTCTTGGGTACTTCAGCAGTAGACGCTTCGGTGCAGGAGATCCAAGGTCAGAACACCTCGAGACGATTTAGGAACAGCCCGGTGGGTTTTACCGGCCTTCCGGCCGGCGCTGAGGTGATCAGGCTTGAAAACACCTTGTTGGTGTTGTCTAACTAAAGGAGTTGGTAATCGAGGCCTAGGCGACGGTGCTGCGCTTCATCTTCAGTTTCGTTTCGGCTTGGCTCCACAGACATCTGAGCCTCGATAAATTTCCTGCCTTCTTAAGCGATCAGGTGGTCGAGCCGCCATCGATTCGGATTCGTCACGACCGGTGGGGCGCGTTGTGGGGGAGCGGACGTCGGATAGCGACATTAGACGTTTATCCACTCGAATTGTCGCGCTGTGGTGCAACAGAGCGGCTGTCGGTAGCCTCAGACACATGATCACCGCAGTAGCTTCGGCCATTCTGTACGTTAGCGATCAAGACTCCGCGCTGGAGTTCTACTGAGACGTTCTTGGCTTCGACGTTGTCATGGATGCAGATATGGATGAAGACTCGCGTTGGCTGGAGGTCAAGCCCGGTAATGCTCAGACATCAATCGTGCTCGCTTCGGCTGAAACATTCGGAAAATAACCTGGCGACGGCGCATTCCTAACGTTCATTGCCGACGATGTCGTGGCCACAGTTGAACAATTGCGTGCCCGCGGCGCAAGGACCTCCGAAGTAATACCCGAAACTTGGGGGACATACGCGACGGTTGACGCGCCCGATGGCCACAAGCTCCAGTTCAACGAGCGCCCACAAAATTGAGAACCGACTTCACCAGTTTCTACACTGTCACGCTCTTAGGGTGTGCGACGATTCGTTCATCACCTGATTCCCGCCTTGGCGTAGCCATGTCGAAGTCGTCGTACTTGCCGCCGGGGAGGAACAAGTTGTGAACGAGCAAAGCCCGACGTAATATGTTTTCAACATTCGGACCCACTCGACTTCGTCGGGTGGGTCCTTCGCTACTTGAATGTCAATCAAATGGCGGGTCGAACTGACTGCACAGGTCCAATGACCTCGTCGACTTTGACGGCTGCATGGCTGCTTGAAAGGTTTAGTGACCTACTGGCTGACCCGTCCTCGAACTCGTAGCTTTCTGTGAATTATTCTTTATCGACCTACACGTTGTATTCGTGTACAGCATCGCTGGCTTAATGCCACCTAGGATTGGACTCAATCATATAGATACATACTGAAACTCCACGCAAGCAACGGGGAGATACCGTTGCCTATGGATTACAGCACAATAGTTTCGTCTGCGTGGGCTACCCTTAATCTGACGTACGGACCTACCCATCGTAGATGGTGCAGCAGGTGCAAGATAGGTATTTGTCCATCTACGTAATGAAGATTCGGATGGTGAGCGGCTTTGTAAGGACTCAAGCTGTTCACGTATGAGACTCTACTCACGATGAAAACTTCAAGATTTCGTCGATGAGACCCGTTAATGAAGAAGGGACGTCGGACATTTTGGCCTCTTGGACTGCTAGTCGGTATGTAATGGCATGCTTTTGGCGCAACTTTCCATTGTTATGCTCGAGTGCCTTGACGAAAGAAGTCCACTGACCTAGTTCGGTCTCGAGATCATCACGCCAGATCGTAAACTTGTCTGTAACAACTGAGGGGGCACCGTAAGCATATGGCCAAAATCCTTGACTCGCCGTGGCCGGTGGTAGCCACCCAATAAGTTTCTCGGTTGAACTCCGATGGCTCTCATTTACATTTCGCCGTCTCTCGTCGATATCCTCGCCTGCCTTCTCTTTGACTCGCGATGCGCCATCTGCGTCTCCATCTGCAATCAGATAGGTCGGAATTTCAAGTGATGAAAGCATCTGGTACGGGATTCTCAAGCTTCCCTTTCCGCCCAGTTCGAGTACTGATATGCCACGCTCGTCGAGCGGCGTGTTCAAACGTTCTGCCAGGGCTTCGAGCACTGCGCGATCCGTATCTCCCTCAACTACGACTACTGCGTCCGCAAAGAACCCTTCCGAGAAATTCGTAGGAAGTTGCTTATCGACTGTCTTTTGTACTTGTGCAGCAGTTGAGTTGGCTTGTTCGGTCACTAGACTGATAGAAGTTGACGACGGTCGTGTGAATCCGCCATCAGTGCGGAATCGGCGAATCGAACCAAACTTTTTGGGTGGCACGAAATACGGACTGTGCGTGGCGATCAGAACCTGCGTAAGTTGCTGGTTTGATAATTCACTAAGTACTCGACCGAACGCGCGCGCTCGAATGGGATGCTGATAGATCTCCGGCTCCTCGATGGATACTATTAGCGCCGGACCAGTGCGTTCGCTGCCTTCTTCCGTAGGGGCATCATTTTCCTGGTTTGCTTCCGTATCTGCGTGAGTTGCGCCCGGGGAGTTCGGGACCAGGGACTGGAAGAGAGCTATCAATATTGACCGTTGGACGCCGTGACCTTGGCGGGCAATATCATTCGTAATACCGTCAACCGTCACGGCAGTAGAAATCGAGGCTTCGTTCTTCGGTGTCCATGTCGGGACGGACGGATTGAACTTCACGCTTGCGTTAGGTACCGTCTTTTGTAAGTGCTGATTGATTCGTTTTGATTGTTCAGAAACAGATTTCTCTACTCCTTTCTCTACGCTTCTGTTGAGTTGGGTTACAAGATCTTTGTTCTCCTCCATCCAGGCGTCACGCGCTTGATCGCCGGCATTTTTTACCAGGGCCCCGAGAAGTTCAGTTATAGCTGCGCCTCGCGCACCATCTTGAAACTGCGCTTGCATATCGGTTGCGGCCGGAATTAGCACAAAATTGATGCATTCACGAATCGCATTGGTGCCGTTGATTCCGAACATATGATTTGCGTCAATATTATCAACCGGGACCAATTGGCTTTCGTTATCGGGGTTGTCTTCCCAATCGGCGAGAGCGGCTTTTGCCTGATCCCTTGAAAAAGATCCTGTTAAAGTTTCGAGACCGTCTAGCTCTGAAGCGAGCGCTCTGTATGCTGAACGCATGTCAGCGATCCCTTTTGCGTTGTGAACATTGCTGAAGCCAGGACCTTGCATAGCACGGCCGACTACTTTGGTGCCTTTCTGTCCGGGTGTGCAGGTTCGTCGAAAGGTAGCCCGCTCGCTTCTCCCATACTCGCGAAGGATTTCGCGATCGCGATTCGTCAGATCGCTGAATGTCGCTGTGACTTCAACTTGTGAACCGAGTGGTTTGCCCCCACGTTGTGTGAGGTCATCTATTTCTAAATCGTGGCCGTTGAAGAACCAATCCAGCGCATAAAGTACTGAAGACTTCCCTGCGCCGTTCGTGCCGACGAGTGCGGTATAGTCGTCGATCGCCAAATCAAGTTTCTGTATGCAACGGTAGTTACGAATTGAAACATCAGTAAGTTTCATCGGTCAGTTTCTCCGCTCTCACGCTATCACCTCCACCTCGACGTGGGGCGTAGTTGAAGTCTGCCATGGTGTTGACAGATTTACGAATTGAGCTGTTCTCGAAGTTTCAACAGCGTCACTCGGACAGAACTCAGCTGGCAGCAACACATTGGCAATGTCCCAGCACTCAGATCTGTAGATTCGGGAAAGTCTGGCACGAACAATTGCGATAGTGAAGCGGTGCCAAGCTAGGGAAATCGACACTCTGTCGACCTTTTATCCCTGGTGCACCGCCTCGCAGACGTGAGGGCGACTTGGGCTTGCAAGATGTAGGTGGATCCTGTCCTGACGGGGTATTGCCAAGGCGCGTTGACACTGTTGGCAATAACCGCCTTGCCGAGGGCTTCATAATCAACGGTCTTTCCAGCGGCGAACGAGGTCCAACTGGGTTTGCATTGAGTGCCGCGTCGACACCGTTCTATCAAGATTCGACACTATCTATCTGATCGCGCATGAGTAATCGGCCCAGCAGCTAGACCTGCCCCACGGGCGATGGAGACAGAGTTCGAAAGTTAGCCTTCATCTTCGCGGCGTCACACAAAATGTTCATTTTAGGTGCTTAGTGATCACTGGGCGGCTATCTCGGCCAGATTATGCCTTGTAATGGATATTATCGATCGTTGATGGCGGGAGTCCGAGCGCCCCTGACAACGCTGCACGGATCGTAGTGGGCCCTTCCGACAGATCGATCTGGCGCACAGCGAATGGGATGTCTTCGATTGTCATTTTGAGATCGTGTCCAGGCGAACCGGCTACAAGCGCGCCCAGGAGCACTGCTCGAGTCTCTCCGTCGAATTCGTTGCGGAACACGGTGGCGTAGGAGAACAGTTGGCGCACATAGTCCGGCTTGAGCATAGGTTTGCTCTTATGCCAGGTGAAGATCGGCGCAAACTTGCACTCAACGATCGTCTGGGACCCGTAGCCTCGAATGACGACGTCGGCATTGAGCCGAGGAAGGAACGCGACATCGGCATGTTCGCCTTCGGCCGGCCATGGACGGTTCTCTGCTCGGATTGTGTATCCCCTTGGGCCAAGATGATAGCGATAGAACCCGCGAACTGCTCTCTCAAACAGGCTGCGCAGGGCGCTCTCGTCGCGCAGGACCATTGGCAGTTCATCGGAACCAGGAGAGTGCTCAGGCGCGCACATGTCTCTGACTAGTCGGCTGAGGCTTAGCAGAGTGCGGTCTTCGGCATCGAAGTGACCGAACTGCGCCTTGGACATTTCTATTGCGGTCGGGTCGATGGGGGAGACGCCGCTTCTCTCGAGCATTTGAGCCGTGGTCAGGCACTCCTGGCGTACGTCGGCGGAAACCGCACGACGAGCGGCCCGACGCAACGTAATGAGCATGTACCGATAGCGGGGTAGGTCTACAGTCTGTTCGTCGTAACGGCACAGGACACGTCCGGATTCCATCAGCCGACCTCGTGCCGTTCCCAGATGATCGATACGTCCGCGTACACGGTTTAGTGGTTGGATCCGGCGGTGGTATCCGCGCGCAAGCATGCCTCGTGCACGTTTCTCGACGCGCATCGCAAGAACTACCGCAAGCGCGTCGAGCAGGTCGTTATCGTGCTCTCCCCGCAGCAAACTCTCGCGGTCCTCTCCTGTTAGCTTGTCGAGAAGGTCGGAGGCATAGAGGAGGAGAAACCAAACGCTTCGAACGCTTATGCGTGTGGCACCTTCGCCAGCGACGAACACCTCAGAACCCCGACAGGAGCTGTTCGACTATACGATCGACGGTCTCGGGATCGTCATGCCAGTATTCCGCGAGTTGCGGAGCGACGGAGGATTCAACGACGGACCTGAACCACGGCGTGAACTCGCTGGCTTCCTTCTCGGGCACGAAAAACGAGTGCCCAATCCTGAAGGACGGACCTAGTCCAGGGTTCTCAGCGATCTCTTGGTTCATTGCCGTGACTCGGCGTGAAGCATCGTCGATGCGGGAACCAGGCTCTGCACGGAATCGGTCTTTGAGGTGGTTGACCCACGCATCGTTAAGTTGTGGAGCCAGGTCGAAAAATGCGAACCGTCGACGCAGTGCGAAGTCCACCAAGGCGAGTGATCTGTCCGCGGTGTTCATCGTGCCAATGACATAGAGATTTTCTGGAAGGAAGTAGGCCGGCTCGTCGTCGTACATATAGGTGAGTTCGAGGGCTTCTCGAGAACTGCGTTTTGTGTTCTCCAAAAGCGTGAGCATTTCGCCGAGCGACTGTGCCGGATTTCCGCGGTTGAATTCTTCGATGATGAGTACGTGTTCGACATCAGGGTTGTTTCGGGCTCGCTCGGCGTGCTGCAACAGGGGTCCATCGACAAGATCGAGTTTTCCATCGCTGCCTGGTCGCCAGCCTCTTACGAAGTCCTCGTAGGAAGTTCCGGGATGGAACTGAACCGAACGCACGGCTTCGTCTAGTTTGCGACCAATGAGGGCGAAGGCAAGTCTGCGGGCTATCCAGGTCTTGCCGGTTCCAGGTGGACCCTGCAGGATTACGTTCTTCGTCGCTGACCAGCGTGATATGACAGCGCGTAGATCGACGGCGGAGTGGAAGGCACCGTCTTTGAGGATGGACTCGACTGTGTATTCGGCAGCCTCAGGCAGTACATCTTCGGCAACAGTTTCGTCGTCCTCGTCCTCGTCGAAGTACATCCAGTAGGAATCGAGCGGTTCACTGTAAAAATTGGGAGTGGTGCCTGCCTCTGGCGACATCCAATCCCGGAGCGCCGCAAGGTCGACATCGACGTCGCCGGTCGCCGATCGTTTCGTCCATTCAGGGTAAAAAGCATCGACGATCTGGTGCTTGTGAGGTTCCGAGACGATGGGGAAGAAATACTCAGGGTGACCGAGATAGATAAGCGAGCCCCGCAACGAGGGTTCAGGAGTTCCAGGTGAGCCCATAACGAGCTCGCGCCACGCCAACGGATCTTCGCGAGCATCATCCCATTCGTCGTCCGAGAGAGCGCGGAGGTAGCGGATGAACTCGATAAGCATGGACAGTTGCTGGAAGCGGCGAATTGCAAAGGCGACTCCACCTCCAAAGACAGGTGATTCGAATGCTTCGATGATGCCGGGAGTAATCTCGTACTCAACTTTGGTATCTCGGAGCACGCGTTCGATGTTGCCGATCTTCGTTTCCATGCGGAACTGGGAGATGGGGAGCATCTGGAGAAGGAATACTTCGGCGAAAAGTACCCGGGCGTCGTCGTCGACTCCAGCGAGTTGTGCATCGAGCTTGGTGAAGAAGTCTGATCCAGAGATGTCCGGCTGCTTGACGAAGCGTTCAAAGATCACGTTGATATTCGCGTCTGTCCACACGTTGTGATCGGTGAGCACGGAGCCGCCATTTCGGGCGACATTTAGGAGATGTTCGGCTTCGCGTATGACCGGCCCCTCGTGGTCAAGAACAGTGAACTCGGGTGGTTCAACGTCGAACGAGCCATGAGCGCCGGTCTGCTCGTCACGTTCGTTGTCGAACAGTTCGAGGACTTCGGAAACTTTGTCTGCACTAACTCGTCCGAGATCGACGTTGTGTCTTCCGACGAAGGCGACGTCGTCCCGGTCCAGGTACCAGCGACTGCGTGCAGGTCGGTTCGGAGCTCGTTCGCGTAATGGCTGTCGGACGTGTTCATTCGAAGCAACGCCTAGCAAGTTCGCTAGCTTTTTCGGTGTCCAAGGAGTCATAGCAACACCATATAGGCCGGGGGGCAGACGATCGGTCTATACGAGTGGTTGAACTTAGGGCACCCGTTGATTCGCCAACGCGGTGTAGTGCCTCCGGTTGCCGGTAGCGTCAAGCTAGCCGACTTAAATCCAAAACTCGTTCCGCGAGCCGATTCACCGGACCCTTGGTCGAGCAACTTCGAGGCTTGCATACTCTGTAATGACGAGAATAATGCGACCTGCACCCCCGAGTGCGCAGAAACTCTCGCCTACTTCGTGCGATGACTAGCACTAGTGATCGAGACGCTGGTTCTGCTGTCGTCCGCTATGCATATCCCACTTAATGTTCATGGCTTCGGCCTTCCGGATCACTGACTCGGGAAGACTTCCTCGCTTGTATTTCCCGCGAAGCGCTGCGATCCATCGCCCTGCACCCGACCAACCATCGACTCCATACAGCTGCCTAATATTGATGTGGCCGTGTTCGCGGTAGAACGGTTCCAAGCTAGTAAGCCGAAGAATGAGGTCTGATTCTCGGCGCTCTGCACGAGTCGGGGGTTTCGGCTTGGGATCTCGATACGGCGGACTAAACCTGACGCCTATGGCCTCGGCCTCGGCTATTTGATTTTCGCTCAGCTTTCCTGTTCGGAATTTGAGTCTCAAGTTGGAAACCCACAAACCGATGGTCCATCCCAGCCAGATTTCACCTGACTTGGGGTTTGCATGGCCGTGGGCGCGGGCGTATGACGACAGGCGATTGATTCCGCGCGAGAAGTCGACTCTGCCTCGGCCCATGCTAAAGAGAATACCTAAGATTCAACAGTCCTCACATAGCTGCACGATAGCCCATCTCCTACAAGAAGGAATAGCTACGTGTCGCCTGACTTGCACAAGTAGATGAGGTTTTCGGGGCCACGGAGCATATTCCTCCTGGTCAGGAGGTTGCTTGTTTCGGA
>NZ_JAWRYQ010000042.1:0-396 GCF_046534565.1 Brevibacterium sp. SIMBA_078 | reverse complement strand
ATCTAAGAAACCAATGAGCGCGTAGGTTCGTGATTTTTTTTCTAAGGATGTTAAGCATAACTAAATAAAAAACGCCCAGACTGGTTGAATAGTCTGGGCGTTTGGTATTACTATGTTGATCAACGGTTACAGCAGTTTGGCGACTACTGTAACGAACAAATAAGCTCTTCTACAGCGTTATTTGATCAGACGAATCCCGTATAGCCGCATTCTAGCAAATACTTCTCACTGATAGCAAATACTTCTCATTTTAAGACTTTTTCTCTGTTCGTACATATCGCCAAAATATTGCAACTGTTCCCTCAATTATGGGTGGCAGGACACGGTGACGACTGCATTTTTGTGGGTGATAAGAAACTCTTTACAGGGGTTGCTGAACATATAGAGAATGGAATG
>NZ_JAWRYQ010000041.1:0-397 GCF_046534565.1 Brevibacterium sp. SIMBA_078 | reverse complement strand
ACTAGAGCAGCTTTACCTACAGCACCAGCTTTTGCATTTGATGCACCAAAGCAAGGTAGCGGTAAGACTGACTTTTGTGAATGTCTAGGATTACTCGCAATGGGAAATACGCCAGCCATGACACCCAGTATTGAAAAGAACGAGGAGGAAATAAGAAAGCTACTGTTATCAATGTTATTACAAGGCCACCGTTTCATAGTTTGGGACAATATTATGGGAACTTTCAGTAGTGCGACCATGGCATCATTTTTAACTTCTGAAAGCTTTTCTGGGCGCATATTAGGCAGAACTCAGCATGTAGAGACACCCAACCGTGCTATATTACTTCTGACAGGCAATAACATTACATTGGTAGGTGATATGCCTAGACGCGTGTTAACTTGCCGTTTCGATACAG
>NZ_JAWRYQ010000040.1:0-397 GCF_046534565.1 Brevibacterium sp. SIMBA_078 | reverse complement strand
CTAAAAGCATCATAAAGTACTCTTCGACAACACATCATAATTTATCAGATGAACTCACTGCGTTTATTAGCCACTTGATCGGCAGTTATAAATACGATGACTGGATTGTCATTCATGCATTGAAACACAAAATTGGAATTCATCATGGCTTAGTGCCTAAATATATTCAAAAAGAAATCATTAACTTTTTTAATAGTGGTGATCTAGATATTTTAGTCTCTACTACCACTATCACTGAAGGAGTTAATACTTCCGCAAAAAATTTATTAGTGCTCAATGCTAAAAAGGGTGATAAAGATCTAAAAACTTTTGATGCAAAGAATATTGCTGGTCGGGCTGGACGATTTTTACATCACTATAGTGGAAGAGTATTAATATTTGATAAAAAATTCCAAGA
>NZ_JAWRYQ010000691.1:0-228 GCF_046534565.1 Brevibacterium sp. SIMBA_078 | reverse complement strand
CGGAGTCGTCGATCTGTAGTCGCCAGCTTTCCACGCCCTCTTCCCGGTCGCTGCAGCGATGGCGACGACGCCTCCGTCGGGACCCGGCGCGAGTACCGCAGCCTTCCCGCGGCTGTCGAAAGGCACTGTTCTGGGCGCCCCCGAGTACAGCACGGTATCGAAAGCGATCTCCGGGTCATCCGCGAACCATCCTTCCGGCGACCCGTCCGAGCCCTGATATTTGACCGC
>NZ_JAWRYQ010000690.1:0-228 GCF_046534565.1 Brevibacterium sp. SIMBA_078 | reverse complement strand
ATGTTTTTGATAAGTTTTAAATGGATTTACTTGATGGTGATAGATTTTATTTTCAATCACCATCACCCAGTCATTACCCTCTAACAATAAGTCAATCCTTTTATTACTCTTGGTGGTTACTTCACGCCCAGGCTCATTGATGACAGAGAAATCGCCAAAGTCAAAATTGGCTGACTTTGGATTGGCAACAGTTAGAGCATCAAATAGAGCCTCCATCATCAGGTTACC
>NZ_JAWRYQ010000689.1:0-228 GCF_046534565.1 Brevibacterium sp. SIMBA_078 | reverse complement strand
AAATTCGTCGGTTAGTAAAAGCGGGCTCGTTTGGGTTACTGAAAAATAAACCTAAGGAGAAACTCCTGTGTTACAAAACAGTTATGTTTGTCTGATGGCCGAATATAACCAATGGATGAATCTCAAACTCTATGACGCATGCTCTCAGTTATCTGACGAGCAACTCAGCGAGGAGCGGGGGGCATTTTTTGGCTCTATAATAGGCACACTGAATCATCTGTCAGTTGC
>NZ_JAWRYQ010000688.1:0-228 GCF_046534565.1 Brevibacterium sp. SIMBA_078 | reverse complement strand
ACGAAGAGCTGCAAAACGCAATTGAGCAGCTGCACGAAGAAAATAAAAAGGTGTCTGAGGAATATCAGCAAAAGCTGGACAAACAAGCCTTTGACTTTGCTCTCGAAAGTGCTTTACGTGATGCAAAGGCGAAAAACATCAAGGCTGTAAAAGCGAATTTAAACGTTGATGGGCTTAAATTATCTGACGATAAGGTAATTGGTCTTGATGAGCAGTTAACCGCTCTTA
>NZ_JAWRYQ010000687.1:0-228 GCF_046534565.1 Brevibacterium sp. SIMBA_078 | reverse complement strand
CATGCTCAAGGTGATCGAGCTGCGCGGCGGCACGAAAAACGAAGGCACGTTCAAGGATGAAGCGAACATGGTGCAAAAGGTCATCACGGCGACGGGCGGTCGCGTCGGCGGTGACGAGTGGCGCAACTTCATTCAAACCGGCGGCGTCGCGGCGAAGCAACTGCGCAAAGATGCGTTCTATTACCAGATGGAGCCGCTGATTCAGGAAATGGGCGGCCATGCTGTCGG
>NZ_JAWRYQ010000686.1:0-228 GCF_046534565.1 Brevibacterium sp. SIMBA_078 | reverse complement strand
AAACGCAATAGCCATAACATACCGTTAAAAACGATTAGTAAAATGGCTTACATGTTTGAGTGGTAATTATTAAATTTTAGCTAATACGTCTATATCAGAGTGTGTAATGGCATCTAAATGAGCGGTGATTTTTTCACTGCTCCAGTCCCACCATGCAATCGCTAGAAGTTTATTAATTGTCGCATCATCAAAACGCTTTTTTATCAATTTTGCAGGGTTACCGCCAAC
>NZ_JAWRYQ010000685.1:0-228 GCF_046534565.1 Brevibacterium sp. SIMBA_078 | reverse complement strand
CGGCTTGGTTCGGTTACGTGCGAAAAATGCTTAGTTTTGTTGTCGTGATTGTGGCTAACATCATTGATCAGATTATGGGTTTAAATGGAGTGCTGACCTTTGGGACAGTGCTTTTTTATATTGCAAACGAAGGTCTTTCGATCGTAGAAAACCTTGCACAGATCGGCGTTAAAATTCCGGCTGCAATCACTGACAGGTTGCATGTGATTGAAAAGGATAGTCAAAAAG
>NZ_JAWRYQ010000684.1:0-228 GCF_046534565.1 Brevibacterium sp. SIMBA_078 | reverse complement strand
CTTTAATTGTATCTAAATTAAAGTTAATATCGCCATTTACGTTTTCTAAGCGAATATCATTGGCCGTCGAGTTTGATGTAATATCGCCATTAACCGCACTAAAACGAACTTCACCGCTAGATTGCTGATCATCAATCGAACCATTAACAGTTTCAAATTGAACTTTACCATTAAGTGCTTTTGCCTTGATGTCACCATTTACAGTGGTCAGCTTAATATCGCCATTAA
>NZ_JAWRYQ010000683.1:0-228 GCF_046534565.1 Brevibacterium sp. SIMBA_078 | reverse complement strand
AGCATCGGCATCAGCATCGGCATCAGCGTCTGCATCGGCATCGGCATCGGCATCAGCATCGGCATCAGCGTCTGCATCGGCGTCTGCATCGGCATCGGCGTCGGCATCGGCGTCGGCGTCGGCATCGGCATCGGCGTCTGCATCGGCGTCTGCATCGGCGCGTAATGAATTTTTGGGTGCGGTACCTAAGCGTCAGCCAGCGTTTTAAGTTGCTGTTAGTTGCTTAGG
>NZ_JAWRYQ010000682.1:0-228 GCF_046534565.1 Brevibacterium sp. SIMBA_078 | reverse complement strand
CCAATGCTTTTTCAAGGCTGCCTTTGCGCCTCGTAGAGTCGCGATCTATTCGGCTAATTGGAATGTCTTTAAATTCAGTACTCAAAAATTCTTCTATTTGTTCAGTGCCTTTACCGTTAGGAAATATCTGCGTGCTACCACAATCAGGGCATTGATGCGGTACTTGATATTGGTCACCACAATGGTGGCAAATCATCTGTCCGATGGCCTTATGAAAGGTCGCACTGG
>NZ_JAWRYQ010000681.1:0-228 GCF_046534565.1 Brevibacterium sp. SIMBA_078 | reverse complement strand
CTGTTGCTGATGGGTCACGAATATAATTAAATAACATAGCCAAAAATAATATGACTGCAAAACCCGTTGCTAAATAAAACCCGTAGCGCACGTGTCCAAAGTAATCGCTGATCATACCCATAAATAAAGGTGCTAAGGCGGCTGACAGTGCAGTAAAAAATAATATAACACCGGCTACTGCGCCGTGTTGATGAACAGGAAAACACGATATTCCCTTAGAATTTAAAG
>NZ_JAWRYQ010000039.1:0-399 GCF_046534565.1 Brevibacterium sp. SIMBA_078 | reverse complement strand
GCATGTCCGCTTCGAGCCCATACTTCCAAATGCTGCGCTGAGTTCGAAGGTC
Source organism: Brevibacterium sp. SIMBA_078 (assembly GCF_046534565.1). Taxonomy (NCBI): domain Bacteria; kingdom Bacillati; phylum Actinomycetota; class Actinomycetes; order Micrococcales; family Brevibacteriaceae; genus Brevibacterium; species Brevibacterium sp. SIMBA_078. The sequence continues at coordinate 347 of NZ_JAWRYQ010000039.1, read as the reverse complement.
AGCTTACATTTGGCTGCGTGTTGACCAGCCAAACAGCTTCCTCTAAAAATACCTTCAACCGAGGAGTGCTCTGCCAGTGATCAAATAATTCCCAACTCATTCAGAAGCCGAATGGCTTTTAGGGAAATTATTTATCAGGAGCATCTCATGCATCCCATAATTTATGACGTTGCCGTTTCGCTGGACGGTTTTATCTCCGGCGTGTCTGGAGACATATCGAAATTCGCGCCTGAAGGGCCTGTGGTAGACGACTACTTAAAGCGCCTTGAGACCTACAAAACGGCAATCATGGGCCGAAACACCTACGAGTTCGGGTACGGTTTTGGCCTTAAACCCGGTCAAAACCC
>NZ_JAWRYQ010000680.1:0-229 GCF_046534565.1 Brevibacterium sp. SIMBA_078 | reverse complement strand
ATTATATAAGCGCTGTGGTATAAATATCAACACTGCCATATAGCGCATAAACTTCAAAAAATTTAAGTTTTTATAAATTAATGCTTATGGACACTTGACTTTATTCTTACCCTCTATTCGAGCACTTTCACTACCTATCGCAGCAATCTTTCTAAAACTAAAATAAATTTTGGTTTTACCATTTCATTTCTCGCCTAAAACCACGACAATATGCCTTTGGTAAACCGAC
>NZ_JAWRYQ010000679.1:0-229 GCF_046534565.1 Brevibacterium sp. SIMBA_078 | reverse complement strand
CCCTTATACGAACTACTAAAAAAAAGAGGGGTTAAGTTTGAGTATTTTCATCAATTGCAAAACCTGACTCCCAGCCTAAGTGAGCAAGGAGAGAGTTTTGTCGAGACCGTTGAACTTCAGCAACAAGTTTCTTTGCTCGCAGACGCAGAGTATCAACCACTGGTTAATGTTAAAAAACTACCTTGTTGGCCAAGTGAACCACTTTATGCGCAAATTAATAGTGAACAAG
>NZ_JAWRYQ010000678.1:0-229 GCF_046534565.1 Brevibacterium sp. SIMBA_078 | reverse complement strand
CAAGAGTTAGAATTTATTGAGAAACAGAATGATTGGTATCATGTTAGTTTTCAAGGATACGATGGATGGGTCGCTTCTTGGCTAACGTCATCAAAGAACAAAGTAGAACAATCATCAACAAACACAACAATTATTTCACAAGTAAATCACTTAAATATAAGGTCTGAACCAAATATTTCATCTCCAGTGTTAGGCCAATTAGATATCGGTAATGAAGCAACTGTCCTTC
>NZ_JAWRYQ010000677.1:0-229 GCF_046534565.1 Brevibacterium sp. SIMBA_078 | reverse complement strand
GATAGCAAAACCCCGCTCCGGAAAGAAGTGGCCTGACATGAAAATGTCCTACTTCCACACCCTGCTTGCTGAGGTTTGCACCGGTGTGGCTCCGGAAGTTAACGCTAAAGCACTGGCCTGGGGAAAACAGTACGAGAACGACGCCAGAACCCTGTTTGAATTCACTTCCGGCGTGAATGTTACTGAATCCCCGATCATCTATCGCGACGAAAGTATGCGTACCGCCTGC
>NZ_JAWRYQ010000676.1:0-229 GCF_046534565.1 Brevibacterium sp. SIMBA_078 | reverse complement strand
GAACAAATTTTAATCCGCAAAGGTCAACAGACCCTAAGCTACTAAAAGCAGATCACGATTTAACTAGCTAGTTAAAATACAGATCAGGTTTTAACTAACCATGATAAAAACAGCCATTCTCTTCATTATTAAGGGTAGATTTGCCTTTCTAACCCTTAATTTGACTATATAAACGCTTAATTTAAAGATTTTTAACCGGGGTTTATAAAGTAATAAACCGATTTTTTAC
>NZ_JAWRYQ010000675.1:0-229 GCF_046534565.1 Brevibacterium sp. SIMBA_078 | reverse complement strand
CACCGTCGATACCATCCTGACCTGCTGCTCCTTGTTCACCCTGAGGACCTTGCGCACCATCTTGACCATTGATGCCGTCAGATCCTGCTGGACCTTGCGGACCGATTGGACCCTGTAAACCATCAACACCATCTTTACCGTTAGTGCCATCAGTACCATTTAAACCGTCAACACCGTTTTGACCCGCTGGTCCTTGTTCACCCTGAGGACCTTGCACGCCATTTTGACC
>NZ_JAWRYQ010000674.1:0-229 GCF_046534565.1 Brevibacterium sp. SIMBA_078 | reverse complement strand
AATGGATAATGTCATCCTTACTTGTCACAGTGCATTTTACGGAGAAGGTTCTAAAAAAACACAACTAAACTTGGCCTTTGAACTTGTTAATCAAGCATTAAATGAAAAAAAGATACAGAAGAAGTTTATTGCAAACAAAGATATTTGTAATGTAAATACTGAATTTATTTTTGGATAGGAGACTGAAACAATGAAAAATGCAGGATGTGTAATAGTAAGTGAAATTAAT
>NZ_JAWRYQ010000673.1:0-229 GCF_046534565.1 Brevibacterium sp. SIMBA_078 | reverse complement strand
CAAATATCGCCGCCACACACTGCAAAGTACTCATGTGCTCATGGTAAAAAAACCGACCAAGCACGATCATCATCAATGGTAATAAAAAATAGCCTAGTGTCACATCCAAGCCAAAACCATTAACTGGCGCCCACATAAACAGCCATATCTGGCCGCCTAGAATTGGTGCAGGCAATGTAAATATGAGCCACTCTTTGGGTGTCTTTAGTGTTTTTATATACTCAAAGAC
>NZ_JAWRYQ010000672.1:0-229 GCF_046534565.1 Brevibacterium sp. SIMBA_078 | reverse complement strand
CCAGCTCAATACCGCGTTCATCCGCCAGTTGCACTAACTTGTCCATTGCCTCATATTGTGCCCAGCCAGCAGCCATCATACCGGCATCTTTAGCTGAATCTGAATAACCAATCATCACATTTTGAGTATTTTTAATATGACCTCGGTACCACTCATTATTAAGCAATGTAGTAATAACATTATGGCCATCGTTTAAATCATCTAAGGTCTCGAATAATGGCGCCACGGG
>NZ_JAWRYQ010000671.1:0-230 GCF_046534565.1 Brevibacterium sp. SIMBA_078 | reverse complement strand
AACACACGTTGCTTAACATCTTTACTTTTATACCCATGGCTATAGCGAATATTAAAAGTAATATCACACTGAGCTGGCACGAGGTTATCTAGCACATTATCAATATTAATACCGGTGACTTGCAGCGTTGTTTTTGAACTAAGTTCATCTAAAGGCCAGTCTATTTGTGTGAGCCTGTTAACCACTTCAGCACTGATGTGCGCAGCATTAATGGTATTCTCAGGATAGGC
>NZ_JAWRYQ010000670.1:0-230 GCF_046534565.1 Brevibacterium sp. SIMBA_078 | reverse complement strand
ATTTTTACTTGAGTAGGCGATATTTCAGGAAATGCATCCACCGGAATACTCAACCACGAGCGAGCCCCTATAACCATAGCAATAATGGCAAAAATACTGACAAATAATCGCTGTGTTAGTGAAAACTTAATAAGCAGGTTTAACATTTATTCTCTCCCTAAATGCAACAGCATTCCCTGCAATGCACTTACTGAGCTAATTAATACTTGTCGATTATTTAAGGGGATATT
>NZ_JAWRYQ010000669.1:0-230 GCF_046534565.1 Brevibacterium sp. SIMBA_078 | reverse complement strand
ATTTAAATTAGAGGCAAACTGTAAGCAGTACGAATTGATTACCATGTCTACTTTTTCTTCAAATTCGAAGGACTCGTTGTTTGTATAAATAATAGAAGAAATCTTACCATCATAATGAGGAACAAGGCATAATTTTTCATTCATCATCAAGATCCTGAGCATTTTATTATTCAATTTCATTCCCCTTTCAACATAAGGACTAGCTTAACCTAATCTAAAAGCCCTAATAC
>NZ_JAWRYQ010000668.1:0-230 GCF_046534565.1 Brevibacterium sp. SIMBA_078 | reverse complement strand
GACTATCCTGGCCACTTCCTCGCAAGCCCAATGCCGGGCTGTTGCAGGTGATATCAGGCAACGGCCCGGCAGTAGCGGCTTACGCCCAGAATCGGGTTACCCACTGCCGCAAAACTCGCGTCGATCCCTCCGGCTTGCAGGGCTTGATGCTTCTTCATGACGCCGGTCAACGAAAAGCCAACCGAGTGCTGATTCAAGCCTCAAAACGGAATCTGGGTCGTCGACAGGAC
>NZ_JAWRYQ010000667.1:0-230 GCF_046534565.1 Brevibacterium sp. SIMBA_078 | reverse complement strand
GTACTTAATCGCAACAGTGCAGCGTTAGTATTTGAAGTACGATTTTGACAAACAATAAGCGAAATATTAACGTTCACGCGTTTTATTGTGAGGCGCCAATGCTGAAATGCACTTCAATGACTCGCAAACAGCGTTCGTTGTTGACATTACTTGAATTAATAAATCGTTGTTAGGCATTTTTATTTGATTAGCTGGTTGTATTAGCGAACCTACGGACAAGAATCAAATAC
>NZ_JAWRYQ010000666.1:0-230 GCF_046534565.1 Brevibacterium sp. SIMBA_078 | reverse complement strand
AGTATATTTGGCCACTGGTGATGATATCTTTGGTTGTACAGCTTATTTATGTACTCGTAAATTAACTCTGATATTTAGCACCAAGCGGCTTCGATATAGGGGGAATTCGTAAAATTGTTCAAGTATCTATGCTGGTTGGTATAATCATCACATACAAAAAAGCCTTTGCCGGTTACCCTGCAAAGGCTTTTTTACTTAATCATTAAGCTTTTTATTTAAGTGCCAACTGG
>NZ_JAWRYQ010000665.1:0-230 GCF_046534565.1 Brevibacterium sp. SIMBA_078 | reverse complement strand
GCTGCATCTGCTTTCGATTGTGCTCCTTCAGGTGTTTCTTTTGCATCCCATGATTTTTGTTTTGCTTCTGTGACATGCAACTTTGTATTCTTAGCGTGTTCATCTACCTTAGCTTGTGCGCCTTCTTTGGTCTCGATCTTTTCTAGATCTTCAAACTTCGCTCTTAATTCCTCTAGAGTTTGTTTTGCTTCAGAAGACATTTTCTCTATTGCGTATTTAAGAGTCTCAAA
>NZ_JAWRYQ010000664.1:0-230 GCF_046534565.1 Brevibacterium sp. SIMBA_078 | reverse complement strand
CTAATGTAAATGATATGTAATAAAACCTAAGTGAGAGCCCATGTATTTTTTTGATAAATCTTCTATAGTCAAGATGATAAGTCTCGTTATTTTATCAACTACAGCACATTCGGCTTTAGCTAAGCCGCCTTTAAAAGAAAAGTATGATGTATTAAAGCAAGCCAGTAGCTATGCTCGATCTAGTGCTTGTATGACTACTTTTGATGACGATGCCGAAGATAATATGACTA
>NZ_JAWRYQ010000663.1:0-230 GCF_046534565.1 Brevibacterium sp. SIMBA_078 | reverse complement strand
TAGATCTTCATTCAAAATTTCCATGCGATTTTATATTATATACAGGATCTACTCAGGATGAGATTATAGATACCCTGATTAATCATCTAAACTCGACAAAAGACCCTGGATTATTCTCTCGCTTTACTTTCATAAGTCGTTCATCTGATATAAATGATAACTGGCATGGTAATATTGAAAAAATTGTAGATCTTATAGTATCAAGTCGAGAAGAAATGAATACCATGAGA
>NZ_JAWRYQ010000038.1:0-401 GCF_046534565.1 Brevibacterium sp. SIMBA_078 | reverse complement strand
CCTGGAATGTTAAATAGAGTCTGCTGATACAACAAGCTTGATATATAACTTAGATTGTTATGATCACTATAAAAAAGCTGCCAGTTTATTAACAAAGTCAGAAGAAGAGCTTGGTAGAAAGTTTTTCATTAACCCTTTATTCAATATGTTGTCCACTCAGTTCTCTGAGCTGAGCTACAAAGAGCGCTGTGAGATAGCCATTACTACAATCATGGGTATTACTCCGCCAACGCGCGATCATGTTGCAGATGCAATGAGTATTAGTGTAAGTACGCTACAAAGAAGGCTCAAGGAGGAGGGTACGTCCTTTCAAAGGATTCTAGAAGAAACCAGAAGACAACTGGCTGAGCTGTACTTAACAGAGAAACAACTATCTACAACTGATGTTGCTTATTTATTAG
>NZ_JAWRYQ010000662.1:0-230 GCF_046534565.1 Brevibacterium sp. SIMBA_078 | reverse complement strand
ACCAACGTCCGCTCTTAGCACCAAACAGTCAACCCGCTATGAGCGAAGAGCGGACTTAATCTAGTATCTTTTTTATCGATTAAAACCCTGAAAACCAGCTCGTTTCGCTATTAATTAGCACTCGAAAGCCAAAACAGGATATTGAGTAGAAATTGCTCGTTTTGCTCAGCTCCAACGGCTCTTAAACCATATTTTTTACCTGTTTTAAGATCCTGTTGTGAGGAAAACAT
>NZ_JAWRYQ010000661.1:0-230 GCF_046534565.1 Brevibacterium sp. SIMBA_078 | reverse complement strand
CCTCATGGAAGAGCAGGTGCTCCTGGGCTTCATGCTGAAGTTCGAGCAGTAAATAAAATATCAAAATAGAACCCCACAGTTAGTTTTTCAGATATTTCGATTGCAACTGTGAGGTTAAAAGGCGGTGACGCTGGAACAGACTTTCCTGCTTGTATGAATTGTTCTGGTATATTAAAAAGTTTGAAATTCTCACAGGAAAAGTTGAATAATGAAATGTGAAGCTCCACCAC
>NZ_JAWRYQ010000660.1:0-230 GCF_046534565.1 Brevibacterium sp. SIMBA_078 | reverse complement strand
CTCGCGGAAGCCGCGCAACTCTTCGATCGCTCGGCGGCTCATCAGGCGGAAGTCAGCGTGATCCGGCAAGATGTCGACGCCGAAGCGGCGCAGCACCCGGTAGTAGCCGCGCGCGCTGACGCGCTTGAAGAAGCCGTCGCTGTCGCGCCGCTGCCGCACGCCGAATACGATCTCGGCGCCGGAGTGGTATTCGCCCAGCATGCGCGGGATTGCGTCGAGGTCGTCCTGGA
>NZ_JAWRYQ010000659.1:0-230 GCF_046534565.1 Brevibacterium sp. SIMBA_078 | reverse complement strand
CGCGCAGGGTCAGCTCTCCGTCGGTGAGGAGCCCGGCGAGGTCGAGCAGGTCGGAAGGGTCGGTGTTGGAGGCGGTGGTGGCTGGGGTGTCTGAGGTGACGGCAGTCATGCGGTCTCCTTGGGCATCGAGTTCGTCTTCAACAGTGCCATCGGAATTACGCAGAGTCCAAGAGGTAATATGAAGGTGATTAAGCGTATATTCTTATCAATCTGCGCACTGGGGATACGAC
>NZ_JAWRYQ010000658.1:0-230 GCF_046534565.1 Brevibacterium sp. SIMBA_078 | reverse complement strand
CTAATATTGACAGAACCAATGCCATCTTTATGGTCAGGTAAACGATATTTCCTTATTAAAGTCTTATCCAATAACGCCTTTAATGACTCTCTCATTAAAAATCCTTTTGATAAAATTTAATTACTTCCTCATACGACAGTAGCATACTAATTATTGATGATAAATTACACCGAAGATAAATTATTGGATGTCTGATACCAAACAATGAATAAACTTAATTAAGCATCAAC
>NZ_JAWRYQ010000657.1:0-230 GCF_046534565.1 Brevibacterium sp. SIMBA_078 | reverse complement strand
GAGATAGAAAAACTGCTAGGGGAGCATGATTATAATAAAATAGAACGCTCGTTGAGTGATTTTGTGTTTCAACAAAAGGGCTCTCCAGTAGAGAATTGGCCAGATGAAGACCCGATATACGAGACACGATTAATTAACCAAAAACAGTCAGAGCTTTTAATTAAGTTACAAAGCCAACACCAGCAGCGAAAAAACTTTACCGCCTATTTAGAAAAGCGTCTTTCTAATAC
>NZ_JAWRYQ010000656.1:0-230 GCF_046534565.1 Brevibacterium sp. SIMBA_078 | reverse complement strand
CCTCAGAGCTGGCGAGCAATGCAGTAAAAGCTGCCCTTACAAGCCTATATGATAAAAAAACAGAAGCTCAACAACAGCAGCTCGCCAAAGCCGTTGAAAGTAAGGAGCATGAAAAGGCTGCAGAGTTAAAAGAAACCTTGGCTGGTTTTAAAGAAAAGTATGAACTCGACACTTGGATGGAAAGAGCTGCTAATAAAATGGCAAATGAGATTAGTTTTGGTACACATATC
>NZ_JAWRYQ010000655.1:0-231 GCF_046534565.1 Brevibacterium sp. SIMBA_078 | reverse complement strand
AACGTGGCCTGCAAAGCTGTCATATCAGTCGATTGACTCTCCACTGTGACTGCATCTTTAGCCAACCGCTCATTGAGTAAGTTTTGCGCCCGCTCAATATCAGCACTTGGCATCATCTGATCCTGTACATGCTCTAATACGCGGTGCGGTCTCATGTTTTCAAGTGCCGCATCAACATGCACTTTCGCCCGTTTCACTTGACCTTGAGCACGTTTTTCTCTCGCATCACCC
>NZ_JAWRYQ010000654.1:0-231 GCF_046534565.1 Brevibacterium sp. SIMBA_078 | reverse complement strand
CAGGGCAACCCAAATCATGCCCATAAAAAGTGCGCCGATTGACACCGATTATCCAGATTCGGTTATTGACCATATCCGAACCGGAAAATCGCCCGTCACGGCGTGGCGCATATACAGGCGTATGACTGATAAACAGCTTGCCGAGCAGTTCGGCACGAGTGAGACGCTATTACAGAAAATGATAAAAGCGGAACACCTGAGCGACAAAACATTACGGAAATTTGGCCGTAT
>NZ_JAWRYQ010000653.1:0-231 GCF_046534565.1 Brevibacterium sp. SIMBA_078 | reverse complement strand
AGATTTTTCACAATGGAATGATGTTTATCTCACATTACGGGGAGAGTACGGTGCTCGCTCAACCGCAACTGCTCAAGATGACCCACTTTCAAGTGTCATGCATGTTGCTGCGCCCATAATCGATAATGGTAATATTATTGGATCAGTCACTGTGGCTAAGCCCAATCGCTCTGTACAACCTTTTATAAATATGTCTAAGTACCGTGTATTAAGTTGGTTAGTCGTGATGAG
>NZ_JAWRYQ010000652.1:0-231 GCF_046534565.1 Brevibacterium sp. SIMBA_078 | reverse complement strand
ATGCTTATCACCGCTTGCTGTGGCTACCGTATGTAATAATGGCGAGGTTCGTGGGCGCACGACTTGGCTTAAATCGTCAGTTAAACTAGCTGTTTTAAAATAGTCTTTCCCTGGGTGTGTATCGGTTAAAAAGTTTTCAAACCACAGACTTCGGCTAGAGCAATGATTAATCACTAAATCAGCCATTAACTTTACATCGTTGGCAATGGCGTTAATATCTTGCCAATCGCC
>NZ_JAWRYQ010000651.1:0-231 GCF_046534565.1 Brevibacterium sp. SIMBA_078 | reverse complement strand
CTCCAATCACCTTAGTTGAACAAGGGCGAGTAGCCATTGGTGATGATATTGGTGAGTTATTGAATGCCCAAATTGTGATGGTGCTCATTGGTGAACGTCCTGGGCTTAGCTCACCAGATAGCTTGGGGCTTTATTTAACCTGGGAGCCTAAAACAGGGCTTAACGATTCGCTGCGTAATTGTATATCTAATATTCGCCCTGCTGGTTTGCCCTATATCGATGCGGCAAGAC
>NZ_JAWRYQ010000650.1:0-231 GCF_046534565.1 Brevibacterium sp. SIMBA_078 | reverse complement strand
CTATTAGATAGTTAATAGAGTGCTACCTAATTTCTTAACTTTCTTTAAAATAAACTACCTTATAAGAGCAATGCATTATGAATACCACAAACAAAAAGCAGCCAAAGGTTGAGTCTAAAACTCATAACCATTTGGTAAATGAGCAATTTGGTTCACAAGCTGAAATGTATCTAAAAAGTAGTGTACATGCTTTTGGACAGGAATTTATTGAGGCAGAAAATTTGGTACAAC
>NZ_JAWRYQ010000649.1:0-231 GCF_046534565.1 Brevibacterium sp. SIMBA_078 | reverse complement strand
CTGCATACTTTTCTGGGGATGAATCTACAGGACAGATTCAATTTATTAGAAATGGGCTAGCAGATTATATTACTAATAATTTATCAGATGATTGTTATGAAGCTTTTTTTAAAGCTTGCCTAAACCCATCAGAAGAAAACCTTCTATCTTCAATGGAAACTTTAAAATCTTTCTTTTTAAGTAAGCTTCATGAAGTAGATTTTGCAGAATTAACCGTTAAGTCTATCGAAG
>NZ_JAWRYQ010000648.1:0-231 GCF_046534565.1 Brevibacterium sp. SIMBA_078 | reverse complement strand
CCCTTGCTCCCATTTGCGGTTGACCCGCGCCGTGCCACGGTGGACGGCATGAAAGCGGCTAGGCGTGGTGATGGTCAGGAATAGGCCCACATGCCCCAGGCGTACCGCTTCGCGCTCGGTGTCGGCAATGCGCAGCATTAGCTCAGCGCGGCGGTTTTCCGGGTTTGCCAGCCCAAGCTCTGCCAGCTCGGCAAGGGTATAGCTCTGGTCTAGCTCATTGATGGCTAACAC
>NZ_JAWRYQ010000647.1:0-231 GCF_046534565.1 Brevibacterium sp. SIMBA_078 | reverse complement strand
ATATAGTTAACGCAAATCAAGTTTCAAATTATAGTGAACATTAAGTGATGGCATTATTAATCCTGCTAGTGGCACCAATAATCAAGCTCAACTACGATTAGGAGCAACCACAACAAATTGGTTTCGGCTATTAAGGGATTCTCATGAAATGCTTAAGTCATAAAATGTTCAGCTTATTTGCAGGTGCTGTGGTGCTAGTGAGTCTTTGTTCTCACAGCTACGCGCAAACAG
>NZ_JAWRYQ010000646.1:0-231 GCF_046534565.1 Brevibacterium sp. SIMBA_078 | reverse complement strand
AGAGCGTAGCGAAACCCAAAAAGTGAGTTAATCAAAAGCCTGCTTAGTGCAGGCTTTTTTATAGGCTTAATCTTGAATTTTGAGTTGCTTATTTCCTACAACATACAAGGTATCGCCATCCCAGCCTTGGTAAGTTTTAGGGTTCATATAATCTATAATGGCATTATTTTTTGGAAATATACTCATTTTTCCTTTGTACGCTATATCTCCGGATACATAATATATTTCACC
>NZ_JAWRYQ010000645.1:0-231 GCF_046534565.1 Brevibacterium sp. SIMBA_078 | reverse complement strand
GTACTTAGCGCAAACAACAGAACAAAGCCGCTATGATAAAGCAATGGACTGACATCAAGCGGTAACGTTGCCCAAATTGCGGATAACAAAAAACCATAAACCAGCGCTATTGGCTTGTATAAACATAAAATGCCGAGCACAAATTGCAATAGTAAAAACAACCAGAAATGCGGCACTCTAAGCCACTGACTCACACTAAGATCAATCGCGATAATGAGGCTCGCAATCAAC
>NZ_JAWRYQ010000037.1:0-403 GCF_046534565.1 Brevibacterium sp. SIMBA_078 | reverse complement strand
CTGTACGGTTCTTCCACATAGTATAAGTGTAGGTATAACCGTCTTTCTTTTGTCTGCATACCCCACCAAGTTTTGCACCTAAATCAGTTAGTACCTTCCCTTTTTGCCCTTGTTTAATGAATCCTTCTTTTTGTAGTATGTCATTAATATCACGTGCTTTAATTGGATTACCACCTAGTAAATATCTTTCAGCAATAGCAGTAGGAATTACATAGCTATCTAATGTAGCATCATGTACTGTGCGTAATTCTTTAAGTTCCTTCTTAAATCTACTGTTGTATGCTTCATATTCTGATAATGCCATCATTCTATCCATTTCACTATTAGCTTTAATTACGTTTCCAATTAAGCGATATTCTTCAGTTATGTCTTCTACTTTCACTTCATTACTAGCTTTCGCTTC
>NZ_JAWRYQ010000644.1:0-231 GCF_046534565.1 Brevibacterium sp. SIMBA_078 | reverse complement strand
AGTTAAGAAATATTTCATTAGATGCTCACCATTCAATTTTTATTATCTATTATAAACAAAAAAAGTAGAGAGACACAGATATAAATAAAGGAGGGGTAAAATGAATAAACGAAAATTATCTATGAACTCGAAAATTATGTTGTTAACGTTTTTCATTATTGCCTTATCCTTTTTGATTGCTGGAACATTTGTCATTGGAAGTGTCATAAAAAAGCAAGAAGAAAATCTGGG
>NZ_JAWRYQ010000643.1:0-232 GCF_046534565.1 Brevibacterium sp. SIMBA_078 | reverse complement strand
GAGGTTTTCTACAATTTTATGAAGAAGAAAATCATTATTTAATCCATGTCAATGAGAAATTTAATTACGAAAAACTTGTCATAGCACATGAGCTAGGGCATTTTTTTCTACACAAAAATGTTAACACATTTAAACTAGCAAATTGTTCTAGTGTTTTAGAAAACAAATTAGAACATCAAGCAGATGTTTTTGCTTCGGAAATCCTTTTAACAGATGAAATGTTAACTAATGC
>NZ_JAWRYQ010000642.1:0-232 GCF_046534565.1 Brevibacterium sp. SIMBA_078 | reverse complement strand
AAACCGTTAGTGATTTAAACCTTGAAAAGCGCCACCGCCAAGACATTGAAAAAGGCGTACTGGATTTATCAGCAAACTATACAAACTGGCGCCAAGAATACGAACGCCGCCAACTAGGTAACGAGCGCTTAATTGATGCCGTGGTATACGTTGATCCTGAAAACGGCTTAATCGTTAACCGTGCGTTTTCATACACCAACGAAGCATTTAAAGAGGCCAATCTATTAATCGA
>NZ_JAWRYQ010000641.1:0-232 GCF_046534565.1 Brevibacterium sp. SIMBA_078 | reverse complement strand
CGCTCAGTTGTTGTGGCAGCGCCTGCTGATGCTTCGCCATTAATGCGATTAAAAGGCTGTGAGAGTGCAGTCACCATTGCAGAATATTTTCGAGATCAAGGGCTAAACGTATTGTTACTGCTTGACTCGGTAACGCGTTATGCCATGGCGCAGCGTGAAATAGCACTGGCTGTTGGTGAGCCTCCTGCAACCAAAGGCTATCCGCCTTCAGTATTTGCTAAATTACCCGCAC
>NZ_JAWRYQ010000640.1:0-232 GCF_046534565.1 Brevibacterium sp. SIMBA_078 | reverse complement strand
AACTTACTTCTGACAACGATCGGAGGACCGAAGGAGCTAACCGCTTTTTTGCACAACATGGGGGATCATGTAACTCGCCTTGATCGTTGGGAACCGGAGCTGAATGAAGCCATACCAAACGACGAGCGTGACACCACGATGCCTGCAGCAATGGCAACAACGTTGCGCAAACTATTAACTGGCGAACTACTTACTCTAGCTTCCCGGCAACAATTAATAGACTGGATGGAGG
>NZ_JAWRYQ010000639.1:0-232 GCF_046534565.1 Brevibacterium sp. SIMBA_078 | reverse complement strand
CCTATATACTCATCTAGTAAGTTATAAGCTTTATTGTCTTTAACGTAACCACTCGTTAAGTCCTGCAAGTTAACAATTTGATTTTCATAAATATAGCCTTTTGTCTTTCCAGTAGAATCTACAATTTTCGGTAAATTAACTTTAATTTTACCTCTTTGGATTTTATTTAACTTAAACAAACCTCCTTGACCTGTATAGATTCCCCCTATTCCAATACCGCTTCCGCAATTAG
>NZ_JAWRYQ010000638.1:0-232 GCF_046534565.1 Brevibacterium sp. SIMBA_078 | reverse complement strand
ATTTCAGTGATCATAAGCGGCTTATTGGTAGTTAAATAAAACTCGGCAGGTACTGTGCTATTTTTGGTTTTAGTTAACTTTTTACCCGTGCTATCACCACCTTGAGCAACAAACCCTTCCACAAAACGATAAATATGAGTGCCCTGATAAAAGCCCTTTCGTGCCAATTTTTTAATATTAGCACTGTGTTTTGGCGCAAGCGCTGGATTGAGCTCAATATACGCAGCACCGG
>NZ_JAWRYQ010000637.1:0-232 GCF_046534565.1 Brevibacterium sp. SIMBA_078 | reverse complement strand
CTACCAAGAATTAGGCTTTAAAACAGCTACCGATGACTTTGGCTCAGGCTATTCTGGATTAAACTTACTAGCTGACTTTCAAACAGATATTATTAAACTCGATATGGCACTTATACGCGATATCGACAAAGACACAAAACGCCAAACTATTGTGCGTAACTGCTTAAATATGTTTGAAGAACTGAACATAATGGCGTTAGCTGAGGGTATTGAAACAGTTGAAGAATATCAC
>NZ_JAWRYQ010000636.1:0-232 GCF_046534565.1 Brevibacterium sp. SIMBA_078 | reverse complement strand
CTATTGTTTTTCCGGTGTTCTTTGGAGTTATATAAAAAGTCACTTTGTCTCCAGCTTTAAATTTCTGCTGAAGGAATAGCACACAGGTGCTAGCAGAGTTATTAGGACTCCAGTTGCCTAGTCGTTGGTATTCCGCACCATTAACATAACAAGACAAAACATTGTCAGATCCCACAGTAATATTGTCGCTAGTAATATAAAGCCTGATTAAATAAAGACCATTATTTTTTAA
>NZ_JAWRYQ010000635.1:0-233 GCF_046534565.1 Brevibacterium sp. SIMBA_078 | reverse complement strand
AGGTAATTATACTAAGTACAAGGAAGCATTCCGTAGAGCCTCATACATAGCAAAAGAACGTGGTAAGAAGGTTAAAGGTGAGAGTGTTAATAGTTTTCAGACTAGTCGTGTTGAACCAAGGTTAAATGAGCTATAGAGGCTAAGCGCTTACGGATAAAGCGCTAGAGGGTTTTAGCACATGATAATTAAAGCACATTTTCACTTTGCTATACGTAGATATAATGGTCAAAATA
>NZ_JAWRYQ010000634.1:0-233 GCF_046534565.1 Brevibacterium sp. SIMBA_078 | reverse complement strand
CGCCAAGGCCGTATCGCGAACACTCCATCCCGTAACGCCGCCAATCGCCATTGCTACCACGAGACTCGCCGCCATCGCCATACGCCGTCGTGTACGGGCGCGTAGCCTCGCGCGGACAGCAGCAGGATCCAACACAGGGTTACCCGGAAGACTATCCCCGCTGCCCAATTCCCTAAGCCGTTGCGCATCGCGCCGCCACGCCTCCAGTTCCTGCGCCTCGTCAGGATGCGTCC
>NZ_JAWRYQ010000633.1:0-233 GCF_046534565.1 Brevibacterium sp. SIMBA_078 | reverse complement strand
GGAATTTATAGATGACGCCAAGTACACCCTAGCACAACCAGAAAAGCCATATTCACTGTTTTCAAAAGTAGCGCAGCAATTTCCGTCGCAACAATGCGCCAATATATTGGCCCAAGTTAGCATGCGACTTACTCACAAAGCATCGGGCGATGTGGTGTGGTTTGCTAAATCATCAATTGACAGTGCAAGCTTTCATCGTGAACCTTTAGTTTATAGCTTTAGCGAAGAAAAGA
>NZ_JAWRYQ010000632.1:0-233 GCF_046534565.1 Brevibacterium sp. SIMBA_078 | reverse complement strand
GACGTCGCCACAGGAGGCCACATGTCTAAACCATCAGTCCTCGTCATCGTCCCGGCCGGATCGAGCGAGCCACCGCTGGACAATCTTCACACAGAAGCTGATGTCACTGTCGTGCGCACTGCAGACGAGTTGCGCCCCGCGCAGAAGTCATCTGAAATCCTGTTCGTCAACGATTTCAAGACCACATTGCCACGGGAGGTGCGGCCGGGTAATCTTAAATGGATACACACCCC
>NZ_JAWRYQ010000631.1:0-233 GCF_046534565.1 Brevibacterium sp. SIMBA_078 | reverse complement strand
CCAATATTAGCCATGCTGACCCTGTTTTTTCAGATTAATTATTTAGGCTCGGGTTTTCTGCCCCAAGCGATTGCCAGTAGTCTGTTTTTTATTTCTTTGCCATTACAAGGGCTTTTATGGTTAGGTAAACGTGCGCAAACCGAATTAGAGCCTGCTATGCAGCAATGGTATAACGAGTTATTTGCAAAAATGGTTGCTAACGGTTACGACGCGCAAATGGGAAAAAACAAGCC
>NZ_JAWRYQ010000630.1:0-233 GCF_046534565.1 Brevibacterium sp. SIMBA_078 | reverse complement strand
GAAATCTTAATTAACTAACGTGGTTTGTTGAATAAAAAGGAACATAACATATTAGTCATAAAATATTAGTCATAAAATATGTTATGTCCTTTAATTTATTCAACTTATTTCAATTTATGTTTTGATAAAGGAAGAAAATAAAATGATCTGATCCATTAATAATAACTTCAAATTAGTGGTATATATGCATTCTTATCTATATTTAACTGTTATGAAAATTATTTTCAAAAAAC
>NZ_JAWRYQ010000629.1:0-233 GCF_046534565.1 Brevibacterium sp. SIMBA_078 | reverse complement strand
AGCAACATCAACCTGGTGGCTTACTGACTTTCTTTCTGCCCGAAACCGCGAAACGTTCTGGCGTTTTTCTCAGACCTTTGTTGCTGACGGAAATGTCATGACAGCCTCAGGGGTTAATGGGCATTTGCCCATCGCACAGGCGATTATTGAACAGGAGCTTGGACACAACATACTGAGGGATATTATTGAAGTTATGGTTGTTCCCAAGCCGGAACATAAGGTAACCCCCTTAC
>NZ_JAWRYQ010000628.1:0-233 GCF_046534565.1 Brevibacterium sp. SIMBA_078 | reverse complement strand
GGATACGTTAAGGCATTAGACAGACTATCAATACTCTTGCCCGAATAATCGGAACATATTACAAATGCGCACTTACGACTTGATACTACCCAAGTCTTTTCCAACTCCTATTAATTGCGCGTGTGTAGCGTGACGCACCCCCGAAGGAATGCGAACACGCGCAAAGAGGGACGGGTTTAGTAATACGTCCCTTTTGTCTCAATTTGATAACAACCCTAACTCCATATAGCCAC
>NZ_JAWRYQ010000627.1:0-233 GCF_046534565.1 Brevibacterium sp. SIMBA_078 | reverse complement strand
AAATCACTCGCCCGGCTGAACCAACGGCGGACTGATTGTATATTCATGCTACTTACTCCTGTTTACTCTTACTGCTGTTTCTGAGCTTTTTGTTCCTTACGGATTTTAGATAAGCCAGCACTAGCTTCAAGAGCAATCCAGATAGCTGCAACCAGTACGACTAAATCCAGACTCATTAAGAACCAGTCACCGCTGTTGTAAAAGTCCTTGAGCTGAACAATTAGCGCGAAGAC
>NZ_JAWRYQ010000626.1:0-233 GCF_046534565.1 Brevibacterium sp. SIMBA_078 | reverse complement strand
CTCTCCGTTTAAATAAACAGCGGGTACAGCCAATATATTTCTTTGCTCTACTTCATCTTGAAACAGAGCACCATCAATCATAGTGGCAGATATTTTGCTATTTGTAGCAGCCATTGTATTGAGCGCTTGAACCACTTGCGGACAGGTTTGGCAACTCAAACTAATATACACTTCAAAGTTTAGTTCCTGATCAAGTGATTGTATTTGCTCAATATCATCTTCGCTGGCTTTAC
>NZ_JAWRYQ010000625.1:0-233 GCF_046534565.1 Brevibacterium sp. SIMBA_078 | reverse complement strand
AGGTGTCTTTTTGTTTACAAAATTTTCAATTCGTATTCTTCAGCGTGTTCCACGTAGTTTAGTAACTCAGCTGCCCCTAAATCGTTTACGTCCTTTGCGTAGTAGGGTAGATATAACTGCTTCAGGTTAAAATGTCCGCCTAATTCCCTGATTAACTGCATCTTAATCCTATAACCCGCTTTATCATTATCTGTAGCTATAACGATTGTCTCTATACCTGATAAGAGTAGTAG
>NZ_JAWRYQ010000624.1:0-233 GCF_046534565.1 Brevibacterium sp. SIMBA_078 | reverse complement strand
ATAATCGGCTGTAACTGCTTTGTACGGGCGGTGAAGTCTTTACCTGCAATAAAGCTAAGCTTCCCCATAGTTAATTGCATGTTTTGATCTGCAGTTAGCATGGCCATTTTAACTGGCTGTAAATACTTCTCTTGATACGCGCCAGACAACCCCATTGCTTGGTATTGCTCACTTAAATAACCAACGGTTTTAACTTCACCTAAGGTAAGCGGGCCGCGTCCTTCAAAGTCATC
>NZ_JAWRYQ010000623.1:0-233 GCF_046534565.1 Brevibacterium sp. SIMBA_078 | reverse complement strand
CATTTACTGTAGAATGCTTCTCGTAGTTGTCAGCTACATATTCAGAACCTTCTTCAGTTACAACAAACGAAAATGGAATAACCTTGCCACCATATAGTGGGATATGTCCATTTAATACTGCTCTACCTGTTTCTTCACCATTTGCTCTTTCTTGTGCAACATTCTCTACAAACATCTCTACATCAAATGTAGCTTGTGGTTCAAATTCGTCAATCGACTGTCTTCTTGCAAAG
>NZ_JAWRYQ010000622.1:0-233 GCF_046534565.1 Brevibacterium sp. SIMBA_078 | reverse complement strand
CGTTGAAGAAATGAGTGTAGAAGAAAAGATTGGTCAAATGATTCTTGCGGGAATTACCGGTACAACCATGAATCCCGACACAAGTAATTTAATTAACCAACATCGTGTTGGGGGAATTATTTTTTACCAAGATAACTTTCAAACCCCCGAACAAACCGTTCAGCTAGTGAATCAAATAAAAGAAGAAAATCAGTCGAACCTACCTCTCTTCTTAAGTACAGATCGAGAAGGAG
>NZ_JAWRYQ010000621.1:0-233 GCF_046534565.1 Brevibacterium sp. SIMBA_078 | reverse complement strand
CGTTGGGGCGAGCGGCGGTCGCCGCCGTGTGGGTATCGGTCATGTCAGGCGCGTGCATGTTCATGGAAGACTCATTGGCTGGTACGAAACATCTTGACGACGGACGAAGCGCGTGTGGCTGCGCTGTCTTTTGCGAGCAGTTCTTCTCCGGTACCGGCTTCGACGATCTGCCCGTAATCGAGCTTGATATAGCGGTCGGCGAGATGGAAATAGCGGTCGTCGTGCGTGATGAC
>NZ_JAWRYQ010000620.1:0-233 GCF_046534565.1 Brevibacterium sp. SIMBA_078 | reverse complement strand
CCAGTGGAAGTGGAAAGAGAATTGGCTAAGAGTAAGAAGTTTGTCACATGTCAACCAGCAGGATAGGGAGACATGGACAAGATATGCCAGGAGAAATGCCAAAGTTCGATAGCACTGCTTTTTCGTTTCTTTCTACTTCTTTTTGTCTTCCATGATGGATTTTCTGTGCTTAGGATCAAAGGAAGCATAACCAAGAGCACCTTTACAACTTTTTTTTTTCTCTTGCTGCTACA
>NZ_JAWRYQ010000619.1:0-233 GCF_046534565.1 Brevibacterium sp. SIMBA_078 | reverse complement strand
ATGCGTCCATTAACCGTTGGCTTTGATTATGGTAGTGGACGCGTGACCTACACCTCTTATCATAATGAAGAAGGCAGCGATAGCTACTGCTATAGCTTATTACTTGATGGAACATTGAATCCTGTAGACTACACTGCTTGTCTGGAAGACCCAACTGAGGTAACCAGTATTCAGATAAGTGCTCAACAAAGAATCTTACAGTATCTGGTCTTTGAGCTATAGAGTGCTTGATC
>NZ_JAWRYQ010000618.1:0-233 GCF_046534565.1 Brevibacterium sp. SIMBA_078 | reverse complement strand
CTCTGCATCAGTATTAGCGTATATGCCATAACCATCAAGTGCATAACCTATCATTGGTGCATGACCGTCGTCTTGTTCAATCTTAGTCGTTAGTCCAGTGGCAGCATGATAATGGTAGCCGGCATGAGGATTAATATGACCGCCTGCATCATCGAACGGCGCAAGCGTATAAGCGCCTAAGATATTACTGACAGGTGCTGGCGCATCAAAACGTACACCATTAAAAGCAATAC
>NZ_JAWRYQ010000617.1:0-233 GCF_046534565.1 Brevibacterium sp. SIMBA_078 | reverse complement strand
AGAAATTTCAGAGACAGCTTTTCGAGTTTTAAATTATTGGATGGGACAAGTGGCGGCGAACGAAGTAAAAACAATCTTTCAAACGATGAAGCTTGAAAAAATGCAAAAAGTAGAAGAAGTAATGAAACTAATTTCTTTCGATAATTGCATGCGAGAAACGTTAGTTCACTATTTTGGACAATCATTAGAGGAAAAGCCGAATCCATGTTGTATTAATTGTGGTCTTGATTTGC
>NZ_JAWRYQ010000036.1:0-406 GCF_046534565.1 Brevibacterium sp. SIMBA_078 | reverse complement strand
CCCCCGTGCCGAACGAGGATGGATCCGTCCTGCTCATAGACTTCGATCAACGCGCCGCCCTGTTCGAGCATCGTGAGGTTGAAGCCTGAACCATATTTCACGGGGATCAAGGAAATGCCCCGCTTACGCCAGCGGTTTTGGGCGTTGAACTCGCTGACGTTTTTTTCACGGGCGGCAAATCCGGATTTTTCCATCGCGTAGTCCCAGACTTCCTTCATGTAGCAGGAATCGAGAGGCTCGCCATACGGAGTGGCCTGGCCCTGGCGATACAGATTCCTCGCCCGCACTTCCTCACCGATCAGGCCGACGCCGTGCGCGGCACCTTCAATCGCATCTTCGACGATGATCGCCGCCTGGATCATGCCCATGGTGCGCATGGACGTATTGCTCGTCTTGTCGGTCCGGC
>NZ_JAWRYQ010000616.1:0-234 GCF_046534565.1 Brevibacterium sp. SIMBA_078 | reverse complement strand
AACTTCTTCAACCAGCACTTGATTTGGGCAGGAAAAGCAATTTAATAAGTCTGCACAGGCAAGATGGGTCATGTCAACGCTATCGATAGAGGCCTTTCGTCGAAAACGGTCACCATGATTATCAAAGGGATCTTTGCAACCTGTACCTAAGGGCGTTTTTTGACCATTTCCAGATTTAGCATAACGGTTTACGAATTCATCATAGGGTAGTATTTCTAGATTCATTTGCTCAAG
>NZ_JAWRYQ010000615.1:0-234 GCF_046534565.1 Brevibacterium sp. SIMBA_078 | reverse complement strand
AAATTATTATGCGTGGGGGTAACTCACTAGAAATTGCTGAAGTATCACTTAAAGCTGGGTTTAATAACATACGCTTATCAGGTCTTCGAAAAGCAGCAGAGGGCGTTACCTCTCTGGCTGAGATAAACCGTGTCACTAGTTTTTAAATAAAGTGCTTAGTTGCTTAACGATAAATTGAGCAGCTAAGCCTATATCAATTTGAGAGTAAATTATGCCAACTATGGTTAACTGCCC
>NZ_JAWRYQ010000614.1:0-234 GCF_046534565.1 Brevibacterium sp. SIMBA_078 | reverse complement strand
ACTACGATTTTTTAGCAGAGTTTCTTCAATTTTCATCAATAAAAATAAGAGAACACTTTGAGGATAGACAGAATATAAAAGTTCATGATAGGGATGAACTTGATACAGTATTATTTGGCTTATTAACCTATATAACACTATCAAGATTACCCCCTCTGTTAGGATAGATGTCGTGAGAGGCTAACGTGGTATGATAGAGAAAATTACACGGAGGTCAACGATATGACAAAACAA
>NZ_JAWRYQ010000613.1:0-234 GCF_046534565.1 Brevibacterium sp. SIMBA_078 | reverse complement strand
ATCACTAATGCCCACGCTCACCTTTTAATTAATGCAAACGTTATAAGCACAAAAAAGCTGGCAACCAGGTTTAGAGAAGCCGGGTTTAAAGAAAATATTTGGCAAGTTAATTTTAACGATATGCTTAGCACCAGCTTATATTTTAATGCTGATAACGGCGAGTTCATTACAGTTCGCAGTAATATTTGGCGAGTGTTTGACGTCTTTTGGATGTTACACATTATGGATTACGAT
>NZ_JAWRYQ010000612.1:0-234 GCF_046534565.1 Brevibacterium sp. SIMBA_078 | reverse complement strand
CTGCCAACTGATATCAAAGCTTTGTTTAGCGACTTTGGCAATGGTAATTGGGCCTGATAGATTGTCTAAACCAATCATACCTGACAGCATTTTTCCCATCGAACTTACGGTCATTACTGCGAGCTGGAGCGGTTTTTTATTTTAGCTAAGCTGAAAACTTAATGTTATCTATTAAGAATGGATTACCAGCTAATCAAAGATACTTTACAGATACTATGCGAATTTGCACAATAC
>NZ_JAWRYQ010000611.1:0-234 GCF_046534565.1 Brevibacterium sp. SIMBA_078 | reverse complement strand
AGGGGCGGATGATCCGGCTGCGCAAGGAAGCCGGCGGCAAGCTCAAGGAGGGGTTCAAACAGGCCGGGGCGGCGATGGAGCGGTTGTCCGGTCAGATGGACAGCGCCAATTCTGAGCTGGCCGAAGGCGATGACAGCGCGGATGCGCTTGCCAGCTCTCTGGACGGTCTTGGCGAGACGCTGGATGACGGATCTGGTGGCGGCGTGGCAGGGGGGCTGTCCAAAACCACCGAGG
>NZ_JAWRYQ010000610.1:0-234 GCF_046534565.1 Brevibacterium sp. SIMBA_078 | reverse complement strand
CCTGAGATAGGTTTTGACCGGTCACTAGCACCGTTGACTGGGCTAGATCTCCTTTATTAAATTGATCCTCGACGATTTCAAATGCGACACGAGAAGGTAAATCCTTCGGGAAATTTTTCACTGAGTTAAATTCATACTGTAAATTGAAAACATTCGCCCCTGTCACAAGTAAAAACAGTAAGACAGCACCACCAATCAATCCTGGTTTTCCAACAACAAACTTTGCTATAGGCC
>NZ_JAWRYQ010000609.1:0-234 GCF_046534565.1 Brevibacterium sp. SIMBA_078 | reverse complement strand
GATCGAGTCTTAACATCAATTTATTGCGATTTAATACGGCATTAGCTGGACTTTGCCATTTTGGACCTGACGGGGGATCGATATGAACCACGGTTGCGCCTAAGTCACCAAGCATCATACCTACAGCAGGACCTGCGATATATTGGCCAAAATCGATTACCTTGACACCGACGAGTGGCAATTCATGAGTTGCTTGCATAGTCATCCATCCTTAGAATTTTGTTATGCTATTAC
>NZ_JAWRYQ010000608.1:0-234 GCF_046534565.1 Brevibacterium sp. SIMBA_078 | reverse complement strand
GTGGGCTAGCCAACGCTGTCAATTCAGGACTCACAAGACTTTGCTGCATAATATATGCATTAAGCTTCTTACACTGTTCTTGGACCTCTTTTATCACATTATCATCTTGGACAAGAACAATTGCCCCTTGACTGTGTAAAATAGCCAAAGACTCGAATAACCAACTTTGTTTAAAACCATCAGGCAATTTTTTTTGCAAATCAGCTACTTGATGTATTTTATAATCATTTAAGA
>NZ_JAWRYQ010000607.1:0-235 GCF_046534565.1 Brevibacterium sp. SIMBA_078 | reverse complement strand
CAAGCTGGCTTTGCATACTAAACAGTTGCTGATACATCAAATCTTGGCTATTTTGCGTATTAGCTATAATAGGAGCAGAATTTACAGGCGTTGAATTAGGTGATGTTGTAGCAAAAGCTGTGCTAGTCAAGCCCCATAAAAATACAAATAGTAAGAAAAAACGCATCAATCATCCCTAAAATAAATTTGCTTTGCCAAGGTTGTATAACCACATAGTAGCCTTTTAATCTAACCG
>NZ_JAWRYQ010000606.1:0-235 GCF_046534565.1 Brevibacterium sp. SIMBA_078 | reverse complement strand
CTTCTACTGTTTCGTATAAAATATATAACGCGGATGGAATCGAAGATGTAACTCGTACTGTAGATGACGCGCCTTATGGTGCCTCTAGTGGAAGAGTATTCCCATTAGAAAAAGGCCATTATATTAGTTTTGTCATTAAAGCCAAAACAATAGGTAATAAAGGTGGTACTACACAATCCTTACCAATTTCTGCTGTTAGTACGCTGTTAGGCACAGGTAAAACTCTTAATAACAC
>NZ_JAWRYQ010000605.1:0-235 GCF_046534565.1 Brevibacterium sp. SIMBA_078 | reverse complement strand
CTTTCAATAGGTTATAAATTCAACGTTATTTATTTTCTTTAATACTAGTGTGCAATATGATTTAGCTCACCAATTTCTAATAAAGGTAGGCTTTATTTAATCATAATAACTAGGCTTATTCATCCTGATCTTCTTGCATGTCCCTTCTAAGTAAATTACCTCTCATATTTCTCAATGTTGATATTCATATAACTAGCACTATATAGAAGCTAAGTTATTCGGGGTTATATGATGC
>NZ_JAWRYQ010000604.1:0-235 GCF_046534565.1 Brevibacterium sp. SIMBA_078 | reverse complement strand
CAGGCGGCCGCTGTGGAGAGCATGCGGCTTTGGGCTGCGCCTGACCATGCCCGTCTAGTGTTTGATCTAACGGCGGCGGCAGAGGCGAGCGTGTTTTCATTGGAGAATCCGGCGCGACTCGTCATTGATCTTGATGAAAGCCAGCTCAATACCGATGTGTCAACGCTTCCCCTCGACGGTAGTGCCATTTCTGCGGTGCGTACTGGTGTCCGTGATGGCGGTGGCCTGCGGGTAG
>NZ_JAWRYQ010000603.1:0-235 GCF_046534565.1 Brevibacterium sp. SIMBA_078 | reverse complement strand
CCAGCTTTGCAAGCCAAGGCACAAGTACGACTGAAGAGCCTGCAACGACATCGCAAACTGAATCGAAAGAGCAAAGCAGCACATCGACTAGCTCTTCAAGTTCAGCAACGAATACGTCGTCAAGTAGTGCTAATAAAACAGATAAGTCTGAGGGTGGCGATTATTTCGACATTCCTGCTTTTTTACGTAAACAAGCAGACTAATTAAAAACAGTACTTTTGTGCGAAATGTGAAC
>NZ_JAWRYQ010000602.1:0-235 GCF_046534565.1 Brevibacterium sp. SIMBA_078 | reverse complement strand
ACAAAACACGAGCACATGAATTAAGCAACCAATGTAAACTAAGGCAATCACTTTGATTAATGGCACTAGGACATCTAAACCATACTTACCAGCTACCCAAGCCATTAAACCAAAAACACCATAAGGTGCCAGTTTCATAACCAGCTCGGTTAGTTTATACATAGCTTCAGCCAAACTTTCAAACAGTTGTATAGCAGGTTTGGCTTTTTCACCGCAAAGCACTAATGCCACACCT
>NZ_JAWRYQ010000601.1:0-235 GCF_046534565.1 Brevibacterium sp. SIMBA_078 | reverse complement strand
ATACTTGAACATCAATACTGCGCTCAAGCGCACTGTAGTCTCGCCCTCTAGCTAAGTTCATTAATTTATCACGACTTAATGGCTCACGCGGGTGAGACACTAACGCTTTTAACACCGCAAATTCACCACTGGTGAGTGACACCGTGTTATCGCCTTCACTCATTTCGCGAGTGGCTAAATTTAGGGTAAATTTACCAAACGCAATTAAGTTCTCCTGCGCTGAAGGCGCCCCTGG
>NZ_JAWRYQ010000600.1:0-235 GCF_046534565.1 Brevibacterium sp. SIMBA_078 | reverse complement strand
ATTTAATGTATCAACTAGGGGATTTATTTTTAATGCCTAGTTCTTTTGAGCCGTGTGGTATTAGTCAAATGCTGGCAATGCGAGCTGGTCAGCCTTGTCTTGTGCACAGTGTTGGCGGCTTAAAAGATACAGTTGAGCATAATGTGACTGGTTTTAGTTTTACTGGTGATACCTTATTAGCTCAGGCAGAGGCACTGTTGCATAGTTTATCTGAGGCCTTGAATGTAAATCACGC
>NZ_JAWRYQ010000599.1:0-235 GCF_046534565.1 Brevibacterium sp. SIMBA_078 | reverse complement strand
AAAAGCGTCATTGCCAGCGCCAAGTGGGTGAGCCAGCACTCCGCTGCAGGCCAATTAAACCCTATTGACGTTCTCAAATGGCCAGGCGTTGTTGCTGCTCAGGATCAGGACATGGACGAGCTGCTGTGAGGCCTTAGCAGCGTGCCGATGAAATATAAAAGGAGCGCAATAGGGGAGCGTAATAGGAAAGAAGCGCCCGAGACGCGGGCAGAGTAGACATGCGTGCACCGCAATG
>NZ_JAWRYQ010000004.1:0-481742 GCF_046534565.1 Brevibacterium sp. SIMBA_078 | reverse complement strand
GGTATCAGTTTCCTTTTCGGTTACCCACCCGATCGCCTGAACCCGTGGAACAAACCGTGTTTGTCCTGGTCAGACCCGGTAGAAACAGTGTCTCGAAGACCGTGTTTCCGGCGGGGCAACGAGATATAACTCTAGACCACCCCAGAGGCACCGTGCAACTCGAAACCGGACTCTCGCCTGTGACAACGGTCACTCGCGCTCGGCGTGCTCTGAACGTCGTGGTCACACACAGCTCTTACACTGGGGCAATGACTCAGAGAGAGCAACGCAGACGACTGGGCGCCAACGACCTGGATCTGGAGGATGCCCTCGTCGATGAGGCCGCCACAACGGTGACCGAGGGTGCCAAACGGCTCAATCGCAAGTGGCCGGAACTCATCATCACCGGGTTCTTCGGCGGCGTAGACATCGGGTTGGGCATTCTCGCGATGATCCTCGTCAAACAGGCCACCGATTCCGACATCCTCGCCGGCATGGCTTTCGGCATCGGACTGCTCGCGCTCAAGCTCGCACATTCGGAGCTCTTCACCGAAGAGTTTCTCCTGCCCATCAACGCAGTCATCGCGGGGCAGGCCAGCTGGCTTCAGGTGCTGCGTCTCTGGCTGGCCACTCTTGTCACCAATCTCTTGGGAGGGGCGGCCTTCGCCTGGCTGATCGTGCGCGGCCTTCCCGACTACCATTCGACTCTGGCCGATATGGCCATCGGCTACACCGATCAGTCGTCGCCGATCGTCATGATCGCTCTTGCGATGTTGGCCGGTGCCACCATCACCTTGGCGACCCGGATGCAGCAGGGAACCACGAACGACGTCGTCAAGGCCATCGTGTGCATGATCACCGGCCTACTGGTCATCGGGTTCGGGATGCTTCACGGCGCGATCAATGCGATCGTCATCTTCGCTGCCATGCTCTCGGGCGCCGACATCTCGATCCCCGAGTTTCTGCAGTGGTTCTGCATCGTCATCGTCTTCAACATGCTCGGCGGTCTCATCATCATCACGCTGCCCCGGGTCATTCGCACGCACCGCGTGCTGTCTGCTGTGAGGCGGGGAGAGTTCTCGCTCGAGGATCTCCAAGACCACGCTTCGTAGCGCTCCGCGTCATCGCCGCGCCGACAGCCATCCAGGCCCCGCAGTGGACGGGCAACGGCTGTTTGCTCAACGTCATGCTCGGGCTGGCGCGGTTGACCGAGGTCACCACCCTATTGATAAGGCGCAGACCAACGCGACCACAGCCCAAGGACACCACCTCTCCATCCGACTCTAGTTCTCGGGTGAGACAGTTACTCTCGGGCCCGCCGTCTCCCTGACAAATCGGATGAGTGTAACCAACGTGACGGCCGCGGCCAGCATGAGATAGAAGCTCGGGGCCTGTTTGTAACCTGTGGCGACTGTGAGCCATGCAGCGATGTATGGTGCGGTCCCGCCGAGAAGACTGACCGCAACATTGTAGGGAATCGCCATCGCACCCGTCCGGATTCGAGCCGGAAACATCTCTGCCATGATGGCATTGATCGCACCATCGTAGGCAGCCACTGGTAACGCGAGAAGTACCATCGCTGCAATCGCGAGCGGTGCATTTTCCATAGTCATCAGCGTGATCGCAGGCCAAGCAAGCACAAACAGTCCTAATGCTCCAGCCCCGAGGACAGGCTTTCTGCCGATCCTGTCAGAAATGATTCCAGCGATCGGTATGAGCACCATGACGACAGCCATTGCGATAGTTGAAGCGAGAAACGACTCCGTCATAGTAAACCCAAGGGTGTCTTCCATATAGGAGACCATGAACGTCTGAAGCGTCCAATGCGCTACTCCTTTGAGCACCACGAGTCCTGCCAGCACCAGCATCGCTACACGCGCCTTCTGGAAGGTCTCACGGAGCGGGGAGACCGAGAGTTCCTCAGCTGACTGCATCTGGCGGAACACCGGGCTGTCATCCAGCTGGGAACGAAGATAGAGCGCAATCAAACCAAGCGGAAGCGCTATTAAGAATGGAATTCGCCAAGCCCATTCATTGACTGCTTCATCGCCTAGGCCCAAAGTCAGGCCCAGCGCGAGACCCGCAGAAGCAACGAATGCCACAAACCCCGTGGCAGCGCTGAGACTTGTGTAGAAACCACGCCTATCACGAGGCGCATACTCATAGAGAAGACCAACGGCACTCGATGTCTCACCACCAGCACCAAATCCCTGCAACAACCGAATGACAACAAGCAGGAGAGGTGCAAGCACACCGATTGTCTCGTAGCTGGGGAGGATACCGATCGCAGCCGTTGACAATGAGGTCAGCGCAACTGTAATGACAAGCACACGGTTGCGTCCGATCCGATCCGCCATGGGCCCGAAAACAAGACCACCGACGGGCCGAATGACGAAGCCGACGGCAAAGACTGCGAAGGTCGATAGCAGTGCGGACACAGGGTCTGTTGAATCGAAGAGGTGTTTCGACAGACTCGCCGACATCGTGCCGTATACGCCGATATCGAACCACTCGACAAAGTTTCCAACCGTGGCTGCCATAACTACGCGGCGGGTCGGTGTCTGCTCGGAACTATTTGATGTAGCAATGTTCTGCATGCTCGTTTCACTCCATTGTGATGGGGGGGGGACTTACGATATTCAACGATGTTGCGGTTGCGGGCTGAGATACCCCGAGGCAACGCTGATCGTGTCTGCAGCTTCGATGATGATTCGCGCCAGTTCAGTCTCTTTCTCAGTGAGGTTGATTGCCGACAACGCTCCCGAAAGGGAGATGGCTGCCACGACCTTTCCGGTGAAGTCCCGAATCGGCGCTGCAATGCACGCCCTGCCAAGCGCAAGTTCATTGATCTCGGTACAGTAGCCTCGCTCGGAAGACCGCTGAAGCTCGACCTCGAGATCGGAGTGGCTGACGATTGTATTGGTCGTATAGGCAGGCAGATCATCAGGTCCAAGAAGTGCCTCACGATCGCTGGCGGACAGATCAAGCATCAGCGCCTTGCCCATACCTGTCGCGTGCAAAGGATTTGTCTGACCGAGGAGAGTGTATGACTTAGGGGCCATTGGCCCTTCGACATTCTGCAAATAGCGAAGAACTTTGCCCTGCCGCACGGCAACGTTCGCGCCCAAGCCGAGTTCCCACGCCAGACGCTGAGTCACCGCTCGCGAATTGCGATAGATCGGCTCATTGTTCAACGCCACCCCGCCCAATGAGATGATCTGCTGACCAAGTTCGTAACGCTGAGATTTCGAATTCTTACGTAGGAACCCCGATTCTTCCAGGGTGGCCAGCAAACGCGAGGCAGTCGACACTCCGAGGCCGAGACCTGATGCGACATCCGAAACACGAAGTGACGGGCTATTGCTGGTGAACAAAGTGAGGACCGAGAGCGCTCTATCGACGCTCTGGTTGGTTGATCGTTCGGCAGTCATGTACCAATTGTGGAATCTATTTGCATATTATGCAAGTCCACTGCAGTATTGAGCCATGACTTCCACAGAAAGCATCGATCATGCGTATTGAGCACATAGAGACCTACGTCCTCAAACTTCCTTCACCGCGGGCTTATCTTGGCGTCCACGATGACGGATGGGATCCACGCGGCTCGGCGGAGTACACGGTGAGACCGCCTTGGCGTAGCCTCTACTCCGGCAGATTTGAAACCATGCTGGTTTCGGTTCATACGAACGATGGCATCGTTGGTTGGGGCGAGGCATTAGCCCCTGTTGCGCCAGAGGTCCCAGCCACCATCATCGACAGGCTTCTCGCGCCGCAGCTTATCGGCCAAGATCCCACTGCCGTGCGGCCCCTATGGGAGAAGTTGCGTGGCCTGATGCGTGAACGTGGACACCTCGTTGGGCATCAAGCGGATGCACTGGCCGCACTCGACACTGCGCTGTGGGATATCGCGGGTCAGGCCCTCGGAAGTCCAGTCAGCGATTTGCTCGGGGGCCGGCACCGCGACACAGTCCCTGCCTATGTCTCCGGGTTACCGGTTCCAACCGATAAAGAGCGGGCGGTGCTGGCAAAGCAGTGGGTCGATCGCGGTGCGACACGGATCAAGCTTGCTCTGGGAAAAGGCGTAGATGCTGACCTTGCCACCTTCGATGCCGTAGCCGAGGCCGCACCAAAGGTCGGACTGGCCATCGATGCACATTGGGCCTATTCGCTCCAAGATGCCCTACGACTAGGCGCAGAGCTAGATGCTCGCGGCGCGCTCTTCCTGGAAGCGCCATTGGCGCCGGAAGATATAGATGGCCACGCCGAATTGGGGCGTCGCGTAAGAACTCCGATCGCAATCGGCGAAGCCATGCGCAATCGATACGAGTTCTCCGAATGGGCAGTGCGACGTTCGCTGGGTCTCGCACAGCCGGATGTCGCACGAACTGGAATCACAGAAGCCATCGACATCGCCACAGTATTGAGCGCTTTTCATATTCCGACAGCGTGCCACCATTCGGTTGGACTTGGAGTCGCGTTGGCTGCCGGAATCCATGTCAGCGCCGCACTGCCTCACAGCCCATTCTTTGAGTATCAACCAGACACCGTCGGCGTCGCGCAGTCTCTCTTACGCACACCCATGGCAATCGGACCCGCCGGGTTCCAAGTGCCGACGGGCCCCGGTCTGGGAATCGACATCGATATTGACACTGTTCGCCATCTAGCCGAGGAGGCATAAACATGAAGCTTCACGGTCTGCTCCCAATTCTTGCCACCCCCTTCTCTCCCAACCAAGAGGTGGATCTGAATTCGCTCCGTCGCCTTATCGACTTCCAAGTCACATCGGGGGCTGATGGTTTCGCCGTCTTCGGGATGGCCAGCGAGGGCTTCGCATTGACGACCCAAGAGCGCGAGAGCATTCTCCGCACCGCTCGCAAAGAGGTCGGCGATGGCTTCACCATCATCGCTGGCATCAACGCGACAAGCACGACAACCGCCACCGAAGCTGGGCTCCAAGCACGCGAGTGGGGAGCAGACGCGCTGATGGTACTCCCCCCGTATCTCGCAAAACCCGCCGAGGATCAGCTTGTCGACTTCTTTGTCGACGTTGCGCAGAACACTGACACCCCGATCATGGTGCAGGACGCGCCGGGACCATCTTCGGTGACGACTCCCACCGACCGAATCGCGGAAATGTCCGAATGCTCCGGGATATCCGCGGTAAAGGTTGAGGCCCCGCCGACGGCGGAGAAGGTCAAGGCTGTCGTCTCCAAAGTCCCTCAGGACTTCCCTGTGCTCGGTGGGCTCAACGCAAGAGAGCTCATCGCAGAATTCCGAAACGGTGCCTGCGGAACCATGCCAGCCTGCGAAATCACTGACATGTTCAGGCCGATCGTATCGGCCTTGCTCGGCGCTGATACCACCGTCGATGTGGACGAAGAAGTCCGCCGCATTCAGCCCCTCCTCGACGTCGGAGTCACCCCTGGCGAAGCGTGGGCGATTCACAAGCAGGTACTCGTGCGGAGAGGTCTCATCGACCACGACACTGTTCGATTCCCTGCACGTAAGCTCTCCGCCTCGACACTTGCTCGGCTCGATTCGGCATTGTCGGGGCTTGGCTTGTAGGAATCGCATTGGGCCGGCAGACGGATCAATCACAAGTGCGTCGGTCAACACCCTAGCCGGATTCGACAACCAGATTCTCGCAGTCCAGGAACCGCGGTGCCATTGTCGCACCCAGCACCATCGTGCCGACCGACCGCTGGTCAGGCTCCGCGGTAGCCGGGCATGATTCGGTCGCTGTCGACGATCTGCTTGCCCAGCGGCATGAGCGAGACGGGGATGAGCTTGATGTTCGCCCAGCCGAGCGGGATGCCGATGATCGAGATGAACAGCGGGATCGAGGTGACGACGTGTCCGATGGCGAGCCAGACACCAGCGACGATGAGCCAGATGATGTTACCCAGGGTCGTCGCCACTCCTGCCGGGCGGGTTTCAATGACCTCGCGGCCGAAGGGCCAGAGTGCGTAGTTTCCGATGCGGAAGGAGGCGATGCCCCACGGGATGGTGACGATGAAGATGCAGGCGATGATTCCGGCGGCCCAGTATCCGAGTGCCAGCCAGAGGCCGGAGAAGATGAACCAGATGATGTTGAGCAGGGTGCGCATGATCTCCTCGTGCGTTCGTCAGTCGGTATTCGTTCGTTCGGTAGTCCGTCATCTGCCAGTCTGCTCGAAGACCGCATGCTTTTCCATGGTGATGGCCCCACATCGCCCGTCCGGTTGCCCGCAGGCTGCCGGAGCGCACGCTGATTGACCGCATTCCCTTCACTGCAATGCTGCCGCCGAGGCCGCTTCTACAATGCGACCTCTTGTATTCCTCGATGACAAGGTTCCCCGTTGTCGAACGGATCCAACCGTCGTGAATACGACAATGCCGCGCCCTCCGGGAGCGGAGGACACGGCATGATCAGTGACGCAGGCTGCTCAGCCGACGATGTCGACAGCACCGAGGGTCTTCTTGCCTCGGCGCAGGAGGACGACCCCTCCAGCTTCTGTCGAGAGCACATCATCGGAAGTCAGGGTCTGCTCCTGGTCGGCGACCTTGACGTTGTTGACGTACGCTCCCCCGTCCTTGATGGCACGGCGAGCCTCACCCTTGGACTTGACGATGCCGGCAGCGACGAACGCATCAGCAACCGGCAGGCCCTCGGCCAGCTGGGTCGTCGACACCTCACCCCGCGGCAGCTCGGAAGTTGCCGCACCCAGCGTCGACGTATCAAGGCCGGCGAGCTCGCCCCCGCCGAAGAGCGCGGAAGCCGCAGCAATCGCCTGCTCGTAAGCCTGGCGCCCGTGGACCAAAGTGGTGACATCCTCGGCGAGGGCCTTCTGCGCCACACGGGTGTGCGGGGCAGCGGTGAACTCGGCTTCGATGGCTTCGATCTCGTCGAGCGGGCGGAGCGAGAACACCTTGAGGTACTTCACCACGTCGCGGTCGTCGGCGTTGAGCCAGAACTGGCTGAACGCGTACGGGCTGGTCAGAGACGAATCGAGCCACACGGTGCCGGATTCGGTCTTGCCGAACTTCGTGCCGTCGGCCTTCGTGATCAGCGGGGTGGCCAGAGCATGGACGGACTTCTGCTCGACGCGGCGGATGAGGTCGACGCCCGAGGTGAGGTTGCCCCACTGGTCGGAGCCGCCGGTCTGCAGGGAGCAGCCGTAGCGGCGGTTGAGTTCGAGGTAGTCGTTGCCCTGGAGGATCTGGTACGAGAACTCGGTGAAGGAGATGCCCGCTTCGCTGTTGAGGCGTGCGGAGACGGATTCCTTCGCGAGCATCCGGTTGACCGGGAAGTGCTTGCCGATGTCGCGGAGGAAGTCGATGGCCGACAGCTGCGAGGTCCAGTCGAGGTTGTTGACGATCTGCGCGGCGTTGGGGCCGTCGAAGTCGAGGAACTTCTCGACCTGGGTGCGGATCTTCGCGACCCATTCTTCGACGACCTCTCGCGGGTTGAGCGTCCGCTCCCCCGACATGCGCGGGTCGCCGATGAGGCCGGTGGCGCCGCCGACGAGGGCCAGCGGGTTGTGTCCGGCCTGCTGGAGGCGGGCGGCGGTGAGCAGCTGGACGAGGTTGCCCATGTGCAGGCTCGGGGCCGTCGGATCGAAACCGACGTAATAGGTCAGCGACTCCTCGGCCAGGGCTTTCTGCAGGGCGGTCTCGTCGGTGGAAACTGCGACGAGCCCGCGGGCCTTGAGTTCGCTGAAGATGTCGGTCACTTCGGTCCTTTCGAATCTGTGGTCTGTGCCGGCGCGGAGCCGACGGAGTCAATTCTACGTGGTCGCCGAGGCGGCACTTCCCTTGCCTGCCATCTGAGCAACAGCGACGGACTGAACAACCCACGGTTCGCCATCCCGTCCTCGGCGCAGGAGCACTATCCCTGCACCCGCTCCGTGGCCAAGGCCATTCATGCGCCCAAACAAAATCTAGCGGGAATCGTCTGGCACTCTCGCCAGACTGAGCTCAGCCACCATACCGACTCCGAAGCCCTGAGCCTTTTCGCCGCTCGGTTGGCCAAAGGTCGCAATTCTCTGGCTCCCACACATTCACTGACAGCGGTCGGTTCGATCGGCGAAGGAGCCGGACGCATCGTATTGGACGAGCTGCTCGAGGATCTCGGCGTCACTGTGGTCTCGCCTCTCAGCTGAGGCCGCATCCCCACTCACCGGCGTGCTGAAGAGTATTTCCTCAACCGAACCATTCACACGCTGCGAGCCGACCCCGCGAACTCACGCAAGCGGGTGACCTCGGTCTTCGCATTGGCGATCTGCTGATCAACGGCAGAGCGAGCCGTGCCACCCTTGGCGTTGCGCGAATCGATCGATCCGAGGGTCGTCAGCACTTCACGAACCGCGGGAGTCAGGTGCTCGGAGATTCCTGCGAAGTCCTCATCGCTCAGATCCCACAGCTCGACGTCGCGCGACTCGGCAAGCTGCACGCATGCGCCGGAGAGCTCGTGAGCCACGCGGAACGGCACACCTTCACGCACGAGCCACTCGGCGATGTCCGTTGCCAGAGCAAATGCGCGCGGAGCCAGGTACGCCATCCGCTCAGTATCGAACTTCAGCGTCGCCACCATCCCGGTGAATGCCGGCAGCAGCAGCTCGAGGGTATCCGTTGCGTCGAAGACCGGCTCCTTGTCCTCCTGCAGATCCCGGTTGTACGCCAACGGAAGCGCCTTGAGCGTCGACAGCAGACCGGTGAGATCACCGATGAGCCGACCGGACTTACCGCGAGTGAGCTCGGCGACGTCGGGGTTCTTCTTCTGCGGCATGATCGACGATCCCGTCGAGTACGCATCGTGGAGGGTGACGAACGAGAACTCCTTCGTTGCCCACGCGATGACCTCCTCGGACAAGCGCGAGAGGTCGATGCCGATCATCGTCGTGATGAACAGATACTCGGCGAAGACATCGCGCGACGCGGTGCCATCGATGGAATTCTCCACCGAATCGTTGAACCCGAGGTCCGCGGCCACAGCCTGCGGATCGAGCCCCAACGATGACCCGGCCAAAGCACCCGAACCATACGCCGAGACACCGGCGCGCGCATCGAAATCGACGAAGCGGGCGACATCGCGCAACAGCGGCCACGCGTGCGCGAGCAGATGATGAGCGAGCAGCACCGGCTGAGCGTGCTGAAGGTGCGTGCGTCCGGGCATCGGCGCCTCGGGATGCTCTTCCGCCTGAGCGATGAGCACCTCGACGGTGTCAAGCACAAGACCGGCGACCTCACGAGCATGGTCACGCAGGTACATCCGACCCATCGTCGCGATCTGATCATTGCGGGACCGTCCGGCACGCAGCTTCCCACCGAGCTCGGGACCGGCGATCTCAATGAGCCCGCGCTCGAGCGACGAGTGCACATCCTCGTCGGACTCGGCGGCGACGTATTCGCCGGTCTCCACCCGACGCAGCAGCTCGTCGAGCGCCGAATGCATCCCGGACAGCTCGTCATCTGTGAGCAGTCCCGCGTGGTGGAGGACCTTCGCGTGGGCCTTGGATCCCGCGATGTCATACTTCGCCAGACGCCAATCGAAGTCCGTGGACTTGCTCAGCTCAGCCAGCGCATCAGCCGGACCGTCGGAGAATCGTCCGCCCCACAGGCTCAGTCGTTCGCTCACAGATCGTCCTTTCCCACCAGCACGGATGCGCCGGCCCATTCATTGAAATGATGAAACTCAGTTGTCATTGTTCCAGGCTCACCCCTCGCCGAGGCCGCCTGCCGCGTACTCGAGGAATGTCTCGGCCACGGCCGCGCCCCCGACTGCCGCATCAGCGATGACGAGCACCGTGTCATCGCCGGCTAAAGTCCCGAAGATCCCGACCATCGAGGATCGGTCGATCGCCGAGGCCAGATACTGTGCCGCACCCGGCGGGGTACGCAGCACGACAGTATTGTCCTGGGAGACTGCGGAGACGAGCAGCTCTTCGAGAATGCGCGGCAGCTTCGCGTCGAGGGTCTCCCCCGTCGACTGCTGCAGTGACCGGTCCCCGCCCTCACCGGGAACGGCGTACACGGATCCTGCGGTGGACCGGATCTTCACGGCCCCCACCTCGGCGAGGTCGCGCGACAGGGTTGCCTGGGTGACGGTGATGCCCTGCGTCGCGAGCGCCTCGGCGAGTTCGATCTGGGACCGCACGGATTGG
This sequence comes from Brevibacterium sp. SIMBA_078, assembly GCF_046534565.1. Taxonomy (NCBI): domain Bacteria; kingdom Bacillati; phylum Actinomycetota; class Actinomycetes; order Micrococcales; family Brevibacteriaceae; genus Brevibacterium; species Brevibacterium sp. SIMBA_078. Next base: position 471,621 of record NZ_JAWRYQ010000004.1, on the reverse strand, counting down.
CGGGTGATGAGATCGATGATCTTCTGCTGTCGGGCGGTCTTCGTCAGCGGGGCGCTGTTGTTCGGCTCGGCCATCATCGCTCCAGGAGGAAGGTCATGAGAGCCTTCTGCGCGTGGAGGCGGTTCTCGGCTTCGTCGAAGACCACCGAGGCGGGGCCGTCGATGACCTCGGCCGTGACCTCTTTGCCGCGATACGCGGGCAGGCAGTGGAGAAAGACCGCGTCGTTGCTTAAGCTCATGAGTTCCTGGTTGACCTGGAACTTCGTGAACGGTGAGGCCTCGTCGTCGCGTCCGGCGGAGTCCTGACCCATGGACACCCAGGTATCGGTGACGAGGACGTCGGCGCCGGTCGCGGCGGCCACGGGGTCGTCGGTGACGGTGAGGGACCCGCCCGTCGTCTGCGCCAGGGCGTCGGCTTCGGCGACGATCGCGGCGGCGGGCTGAAAGTCGGCTGGGGCTGCGATGCGCACGTGCATTCCGGCGTTGACTCCGCCGAGGGCGTAGGAGTTCGCCATATTGTTCGCGCCGTCGCCGAAGTACGTCATGGTCTGGCCGGCCACGTTGCCGCGGTGTTCGCGGATGGTGAGCAGGTCGGCCAGGATCTGGCAGGGGTGGAAGTCATCGGACAGGGAGTTGATGACGGGCACCGAGGAGAATTCGGCCATCTCTTCGAGCCCAGCCTGGGCGTAGGTGCGCCAGATGATCGTCGAGACCATCCGGGACATCACCTGGGCGGTGTCGGCGATGGATTCCTTGTGCCCGAGCTGCGCCTCACCGGGGTTGATGATGAGCGGCTGCCCGCCGAGCGCGGCGATGCCGGCGGCGAACGAGACCCGGGTGCGAGTCGAGGTCTTGTCGAAGATGACGGCGGCGGTCTGTGGGCCGGCCAGCGGGGTCCGCGAGTAGGGGGCGGCCTTGAGTTCGACGGCGAGGTCGAGGATTTGCGTCTGCTCGGCCGGGCTGAGGTCCGTGTCCTTGAGGAAGTGGCGTGTCATGGTGGGTCCTTTGGAAAGCGTGAGTGGGGCTCAGCCGGTGATGAGGCCGGGCAGGGCGTCGATGAACGGAGTGAGCTCGTCGGTGGTGATGGTCAGCGGCGGGGCGAGGCGGAGGCGTCCGGGGGCGACGGGGTTGATGATGAACCCGGCCTCGAGCGCTCGAGCAGCCACGGCCTTCGAGTCCGGGACCTGGCCGTCGGACTGCCCGGCCGCGCCGTCACCCGAGGCACCGGCTGTCAGTTCGAGCCCGAGCAGCAGTCCCTTGCCGGTGATCTCTCCGATGCCGTCGACCTTTGCCAGCTGCCCCTTGAGCCAGTCGCTGGCCTCGAACACGTGGTCGAGGAGGTTGTCCTTCTCGATGGTCTCGAGCACGGCGAGTCCGGCAGCACACGACAGAGGGTTGCCGCCGAAGGTCGTGCCGTGCTGACCGGCTTCGAGCAGCTTCGTGTTCGCATCCCCGACGGTGATGGTCGCACCGATCGGCATTCCGCCGCCGAGTCCCTTCGCCGAGGTGATGATGTCTGGAGTGACGCCCTCACCGATCTCGGGATCCTGGTGAGCGAACCACGAGCCGGTGCGGCCGATGCCCGACTGCACCTCGTCGAGGACCATGAGCGCCCCGACCTTCTCCGTCAGTTCTCGCACCGCGGTGAGGTAGCCGGCCGGATGCGTTCGCACGCCGACCTCTCCTTGGACGGGTTCGATGAACACAGCCGCGGTGTTCTCATTGATCGCCGCTTCGAGTGCTTCGACGTCGCCGTAAGGAACGTGGACGACTCCGGGGACTCCGGGTGCGAAGGGGGCGCGGTACGCTTCCTTCGCGGTCAGGGCGAGCGCTCCCATGGTCCGGCCGTGGAATGCGCCGTCGATGGCGATGATGAAGGGCCGTCCCCCACCGGCGGCGCGGCGGGCCATCTTGAAGGCCGCCTCGTTGGCTTCGGCTCCCGAGTTCGAGAAGAACACGGCCGACCCGGCAGGCAGGTCGAGGACCTCGTGGAGCTTCTCGGCCAAGCCGATCTGGGCCGGGGAGGTGAAGAAGTTCGAGATGTGGCCGAGTGTCGAGGCCTGCTCGGTGATGGCGTTGACCCATGCGGGGTGACAGTGGCCGAGGGCGTTCACGGCGATGCCGGCGAGCAGGTCGAGGTACTTCTTGCCCGCCGCATCCCACACGTAGGAGCCTTCACCGCGGACGATGTCGAGCTGCGGGGACCCGAACACCGGGGACAGGACACGGGAGAAATCGTCCCGCCACGTCTGGGCCTGGTCACAAGCCTGCACAGCCGAATCCTGCGTACCCGTCTGATCACTCATGAACGTCCTCCGTAGCTGTCGTTGCTAGCGTTCAAACCATCCGTCGGGGCCGCCTCGGCGAGATTCCCCTGGTGCCCGTCGCCCAGCGGTGCGGGTTCGACGATGGTGTCCTCGACCATGGTGCCGATGCCCTCCGAGGTGAAGACCTCGAGGAGGAGGGAATGCGCCATCCGGCCGTCAATGATGTGGGCCTGCTTGACCCCGTGCTCGATCGCCTCGAGCGCCGCGGTCATCTTTGGGATCATTCCCGAGTCGAGGCTCGGCAGCAGTTCGCGCAGCTTGTCCGGGTCGATGCGGGAGATGAGCGAGGACGTGTCCGGCCAGTTCGCGTAGAGGCCCGGCACATCGGTGAGCATGATGAGTTTGTGTGCCTTGAGCGCCTTCGCCACCGCCGAGGCGGCCAGGTCCGCATTGATGTTGAGCGGCTTCCCAGCTTCTCCCCCGATCTCGGAGGCGATGGAGCAGATGACGGGCACCCGTCCGGCGTCGAGGAGTTCGGTGAGCACGGTGGTGTTGACCTGGGCGATCTCGCCCACTCGGCCGAGGTCGATGACCTCGTCGTCCACCTCGGCGGTGGTTTTGTGCGCGAGGAGGAGGTCCGCGTCTTCACCGGACAGGCCGATCGCGGCGTCACCGTTCTGGTTGATCCGGGACACGATGTCGCGGTTGACCTGGCCGGACAGCACCATGCGGATGACCTCGGCGGCTTCCTCGGTGGTCACGCGCTGTCCGGCTTTGAATTCGGATTCGATGCCCAAGCGTTTCAGCATGGCGGAGATCTGGGGGCCGCCGCCGTGGACGACGACGGGGCGGATGCCGGCGAAGCGGAGGAACGCGATGTCATCGGCGAAGGACTGCTGCAGCTCCGGGGAGACCATGGCGTTTCCGCCGTATTTGATGACGATCGTGGCGCCGGCGAAGGTCTTGATCCAGGGCAGCGCCTCGGTCAGGGCTTCGGCCTTGACCTGGGCGGCGGCGAGCCGGGCGGCCGTGGATTTCGTGGACATGTCGACGGGGGTGTTCATGATGAGTAGGCGCTGTTCTCTTCGACGTAGTCGTGGGTGAGGTCCGAGGTCCACACGGTGGCAGTGTCGCCACCGGCGTGGAGGTCGATAGACACATCAACTGTGCGGTCGAATGTCACGTTCGCAGGGTCTTCGTCGGGGCCGGAGGCCGTGCACACCTGAACGCCGTTGATGGCGACGTCGATCTGGGTGGGATCGAAATCCGCCGAGGTGGTTCCCACCTGGGCGACGACGCGACCCCAGTTCGGGTCCTCCCCGAAGATCGCAGCCTTGAACAGGGCCGACCTGGCCACGGAGCGGGAGACTTCGACGGCGTCAGCTTCGCTGGCGGCGCTGCGGGTGGTGATGGCGATGTCGTGGTGGGCGCCCTCGGCGTCAACGTGGAGTTGGTGCATGAGGTCGAGGCAGAGTTCGCGCAGCAGGGTGGTGAACTCGTCGGCGTCGACGGCGGCGTCGTGGGCGCCGGAGGACATGAGGATGACGGTGTCGTTGGTCGACATGCAGCCGTCGGTGTCGAGGCGATCGAAGGACTGGCTCGTCGAAGCGCGCAGTGCGTCGTCGAGCACGGTCTGGTCGAGTTTCGCGTCGGTGGTGATGACGACGAGCATGGTCGCCAAACCGGGTGCGAGCATGCCCGCGCCTTTGGCCATGCCGCCGATGGTGAACCCGGTGGAACCGGTACGACTGGTGGTCTTCGCGACGGTGTCGGTGGTCATGATCGCTTCGGCAGCAGACTGTCCGGCTTCAACACTCGTGTCGGCGGCGGCGACGAGTGGGGCGAGGTTGTTCACGATGGAGTCACGGAAGTCCTGGCCGCCGACGCCGATGAGTCCGGTCGAGCAGACGAGGACGTCTTCGGCCGGGGTGTCTGTTCCGGCCTCGCTAAGGAGTTCGGCGGTGGTCTGTGCGGTCAGTGTGGTTGTTTCGTAGCCGAAGTCGCCGGTGTAGCAGTTCGCTCCCCCGGAGTTGAGCACGACGGCGCGGGCCTGCCCATCGGCCGAGGCTTTCTGGGACCACAGGACGGGGTTGGCCTTGCAGCGGTTGGAGGTGTAGACGGCGGCGACGGCGGTGTCGGGGCCGTTATTAATGACCAGGGAGAGGTCTTTGGTGCCGGAGGGTTTGAGTCCGGCGGTGAGTCCGGCTGCGGTGAAGCCGAGTGGTGCGGTGACGCTCATGGGGCGACTCCTTCGAGGGGAAGGGCGGTGGTCTCGTCGAGACCGAGGGCCAGGTGGATGGATTGGATGGCTTGTCCAGCCGTGCCGCGGACCAGGTTGTCCAGTGCCACGACGACGAGGATTGTGCCGGCGCGTTCATCGACGGTGAACTGGATATGGGCCATGTTCGATCCGGTGGTCGCCGCGGTCTGCGGCCACTGGCCCTCGGGCAGAACACGGACGAAGGGCTCGTCAGCGTAGGCCTGAGCGAAGGCCGCGGCCAGCTGGTCCTTGAGCACGGCGGCGTCGAGGAGTCCTTCAGCGGTGCGCGGTGCGGCTTCACCGGCATCGGCGGTGATGGTGGCGAGGATACCGCGGGCCATGGGCACGAGCGTGGGGGTGAAGGAGATGCGAGTGGGTCCGTCGGCGGCGTCGGCGCCGAGGACTCCGTTGAGGTTCTGTTCGATCTCGGGCACATGCCGGTGCGTGCCGCCGGTGCCGTATGGGGAGGCATTGCCGAGGATCTCAGCAGCGGTGAGGTGCGGTTTGAGAGCCTTGCCTGCACCGGAAACGCCATTGGCGAGCACGGCGTTGAGCCCGGTCGGTGCGGCGAGCCCCGCCTGAATAAGCGGTGCGAGTCCGAGCGTCACGGCGGTGACGTTGCAGCCGGGCACGGCAATGCGTTTCGTGGTCTTCAGTGCCTCGCGTTGCTTGGTGCCGTCGGCGGTGAGGAGTTCGGGCAGTCCGTAGGTCCAGGTGCCTTGGTGCTCGGAGCCGTAGAACTTCTCCCAGGCGGCCGCGCTGATGAGGCGGTGGTCGGCGGCGAGGTCGACGATGAGAGTGTCCGGGCTCGTCTGTTCGAGTTCGGCGGCGATCTGCCCGGACTGTCCGTGCGGGAGCGCGAGGACGACGACATCGTGGCCGGCGAGCACCTCGGCGGTGGACTCTTGGACCACGAAGTCGGAATATCGGGCAAGATGGGGTTGATGTCGGCCGAGCTTCTCACCCGCGGTGGAATGTCCGCACACCGTCGTGACGTTCAGGTGAGGGTGAGTGCTCAGCAGCCGGAGGACCTCTCCCCCGGCGTATCCGGTAGCACCGGAGACGGCAACCGTAAGATCGTTCATATGTATAACCATACCAGGCAATTAATTTATATGCAGGAGGCGTGATGACCCAGGCAGTGCGTGCGATGCAGGCTGGTGGACCCGAGGTGCTCGAGTTCGGTGAGGTTCCGACCCCGAAGCCGGGTGCCGGTGAGGTGCTCGTCGATGTCGAGGCGGCGGGCGTGAACTTCATCGATACGTATCGTCGTTCGGGCGTGTATCCGATGGAGTACCCGCATATCGTCGGCGTCGAGGGCACGGGGTACATCGCCGAGGTGGGCGAAGGCATTGAGAGCTGGCAGGTTGGTGACCGTGTCGCTTGGCACGAAGGCCCGGGGTCGTATGCAACGCAGGTCGTCGTGAAGGCCGACTTCCTCCTGCGGGTGCCGGAGGTAGTGTCCGCCGAGGTGGCTGCGGCGATGCCGCTGCAGGGCCTCACCGCGCAGTACCTGGCGACGAGTTCGCATGAGATCAAGCCCGGTCAGACAGCACTCGTGCACGCGGGTGCCGGCGGTGTCGGCCTGCTCCTCACCCAGATCATCAAGCACTTGGGTGGCAATGTCATCTCGACAGTGAGCACCGAGGAGAAGGCTGAGCTCTCACGCAAAGCCGGCGCCGATGATGTGTTCCTCTACGGTGAGGGAGTCGACATTACGGCGAAGGTCAAGGAGCTCACTGATGGCGAAGGCGTTGATGTCGCTTATGACGGTGTCGGCAAGGACACCTTCGATGCGTCGCTAGCGTCGATCAAGCCATTGGGATCGATGGTGCTCTTCGGCGGGGCGTCAGGTCAGGTGCCGCCGTTCGACATTCAGCGTTTGAATTCTTCGGGCGGAATCTTCCTGTCCCGCCCGTCGCTGGCATGGTTCGTCCGCAGCTCGGAGGAGCTGGCGAAGCGTTCGGCGATGCTCTTCTACGGCATCGAGCACGGCTGGCTCAACTTCCGCGTCGGCGCGACGTTCGGGTTGGCGGAAGCTGCTGATGCGCATCGAGCGCTCGAGGGCCGTAAAACTACCGGCAAGGTTGTCCTGACCGCCTGACTCAGCTACATGAGGTTGGGCCCGGAGTTGCTGAAAATGAACAGGAACTCCGGGCCCCATTTGTCGGAATAACGGCGTATGGCTGAACACACACCAATCCCGCTTGGTTGATACATGAGATCCAATTTGCGTTTGGCTTCGCCCACTTGTCGCACGTCGCTGATACCTTGAAGTCATGTACGAAGATTCTGTTCGCGACACAATCCGACAGTTCATGGCAGAACGCGATTGGCAGCAGTTCCACTCCCCCGAGAATCTCGCGAAGAGCGTTTCCATCGAAGCGGGAGAACTACTCGAATGTTTCCAATGGGGAGATGCCGACCTCGAGTCCGCAAAGGACGAGTTGGCTGATGTGCTGACCTATTGCATGTTGCTCGCGGACAAGCTGGACCTGGATCCCGACACCATCATTTTGGACAAGCTGGCCAAGACTCGCGAGAAGTATCCGGTGGAAAAGGCTCGAGGCACGAGCGTGAAATATGACCAGCTTTAAAGTCGAACGCTTCCCCTTCGACGCCGACAAGGTCAAAGCGTGGGGATCCGTCGACCCTCGTCACAGTAATTGGCCCGTCGTGTATGTCATGAACAATACAGAAGAGGTCTATGTCGGCGAGTCCCTCAACGTAGAGGGCCGGATGAAGCAGCACCTCGAGTCTGACTCTAAGCGGAACCTTAAATCGGTCAGAGTTGTTCTCGACGACACGTTTAATAAGTCTGCCTGTTTAGATCTAGAGTCGTTTCTCATTCGAATGTTCCACGGCGACGCGAGTCGACAAGTCCTCAACCTCAACGCCGGAATCACCGATGCCGACTACTACGACCGGGACAACTACAACAAGACGTTCCGACAGATCTTCGAAGAGTTGCGAACTCAAGAAGAACTCTTCAAACGCACCATTCCGCAGATCGTCAACAGCGACCTCTTCAAGCTTTCGCCATTCAAAGCGCTGAAACATGACCAGGCTGCCGCGGTGAATGACATACTCGAAGGCTTCTTCGATGACCTCGAAAGCGGCGTCGACAATACTGTAGTGGTCGAGGGCAACCCCGGTACGGGCAAAACGGTGGTGGCCATCTATCTGCTCAAACTGCTCGAGGACATCCGGCGGCATGATTCGGAGGAGCCTCTCGACATAGATTCCATCTTCAGCGACTACTTCACCCCTGGACATGCAGAGTTGCTCGAATCTCTGCGATTCGCCATCGTCGTCCCTCAACAGTCGTTGCGCGACTCGATCGCTAAGGTGTTCAAACAGACGCCCGGTTTGAGTAGAGGCATGGTGTTAACGCCGTTCCAAGTCGGCGAGAGCTCAGACCGATTCGATCTCCTTGTTGTAGACGAGGCACACAGGCTCAACCAGCGAGCGAATCAGGCCTCGGGACCACTCAACAAGAAGTTCATTGAGATCAACGAGAAACTGTTCGGCTGGGACGATCCGCAGAAGACGCAGCTAGATTGGATTCAGAAGCAGAGCCACCACTCGATCCTCATGCTCGATGTCGGTCAAACCGTTCGACCTGCTGATCTGCCAGCGACCATGACTCGGGAGCTCGCCTCCCGAGCCAGAGCAGCCAGCCGCTTCTACCGCCTACAAACGCAGATGCGGATCTCTGCCGACAAAGACTATGTCAGATACATCCGTGACATACTCAGCGACACCCCACCGGCATCACGCGAAGACTTCGGAGACTACGACCTGCGGATGTTCACCGATCTAGGCGAAATGCGACGGGAACTTCAGAAACGCGAAGCGGAGCACGGGCTGTCTCGTCTGGTAGCTGGCTATGCATGGCCGTGGAAGAGCAAGAATGACAAAACCGCGTACGACATCGAACTTGATGGCCAACATATGCGCTGGAACACAACCACTACTGATTGGATCAAATCTCCAAAATCGGTGAACGAGGTCGGTTCGATCCACACCGTTCAGGGGTACGACCTCAATTATGTCGGGGTCATAATCGGCAACGACCTCCGATACGATCCCGTCGCAGGCAAACTCTTCTTCGACCGCTCTAACTATCACGACAAGAAGGGACGCGAGAACAACCCCAAGCTCGGAATCAAATACACTGACGAAGATCTACTCGAGTACGTGAAGAATATTTATAGCGTGTTACTCACGCGAGGAATTCGGGGCACATATCTGTACGTCTGCGACACCGCTCTACGAGACCGACTCCAAGAATTGTTTTGAGGGCACCGATCAACTCAACTGAGTGTCCGAGTCCCGCAACCTATAGGATCTGAGACACGTTGGTTACGAAACACTTTCGCTTCTGGCTCTTCAATGCTCAAGAGCTTAGGAATAGTTGTCTAGCCCGCTCCGGCTGTGCTTACGCGGCAGTGAAAGTAAAACTCCATCTGATGCTTGCCTCGGAAGGACGACTCGGGCAGTGCCGGGCATTCCGTTTCGCCGATGAGGTTCTAACGAGCTACAAGCGTCAAGGACTCGTGGCATGACAAGGCGATGGACGGCTTGTGACCGATGAGAGTCGTGAAACACTCAACTAGTGCGCAATATACAGTTGAGCAAATCGACTATGTTTGGTGACGACTCTCTTCGATGTATTGACACAACATGCAACTGCTACATGGAGCTGTAGGAGAAGTGCCACCGGAAAATTCGGAAATTGCGAAAGTACAATTAGTGGAGCGTGCTCTCTCGCATGCTTTAGAGGGAGGCTGTGCAGTCCAATGGCAATTACACCTTATTCAGTTCGGAGTTTCAAGGCCCTTGCGGAACGAGAGTCACGCCGTGGTGAGAACCTAACACGTTCCGTACCGGCAGTAAAAGACGCTGTTGTTGCCCTTCGGCTCAGACGAGACCAATACAAAAATGAGGTGACCTCCCTCAGCCTAGACAGCCCCGCCAGGCTTCTTGCCCGCGACCGATTCCATTCGGATCGCAAAAAGTTGCGCCAATACCGCGACGAAGCTCTTGAAGACGCGCTACATGAAGCGTTAATCCAGTTCGAACAGGCCTTATGGGACGGCAGTTTCACCTTTGGTCTCACTCAAGCAGTAAAGCTCGGAGATCGGCAGACCTATCGAATCAGAGACACGTTGGAAGTTGCCTTCCCTGCAAAGCAAGCAGCTGCCGTCATTCGAGGTCTCCGTGCCGCCGAGATGCAGAGCCGCAATGGAATAGTGCGTTCGCTCAAGGAGGCCCTTGGAAAGAAGTACTCGCATGCCATCTATCGGATTGACATCACGTCGTTTTTCGGATCAATTCCGCACGATAAGCTGCTAGCACGACTTGGCTCTTTGAAGCGACTCGACACAGTGAGCTTGGCTCTTGTATCTCAGCTACTCGATGAATTTGCAAAAATCAACGGCACACGTACGGGAATTCCACAAGGTGTAGGCATGAGTTCCCATCTCGCTGATTTCTATCTTCATGAGTTTGACCGCGTCATGAAGGCCATCCCCGGCGTGCTGTTCTACGCACGATACGTCGACGACATGGTCCTCGTCTTAACGGATGAGGCAGCGCTGGATATTGTAAAGGCCGAAATCGAGATGCAATTTCGCAAACTCTCCTTGACACAGAATCTTGCGAAGACTGTTGCAATCGTTACTGACGAGAACGGCGACTATCCGGCGGGTAGCGCGTTGCAGTATCTGGGATACAGGTTCACCCGAACCCGTGGGAAGCTGACGACTGGCCTTACTGAAAGCCGCCATCAGCGCAGAATGAAGCGCTTGGAATTGACCTTTCAGTCGTGGCTGAGTTCCTCGCCCGACGCAGCACGTCCCAATCACGGCCACGATGGCCTGTTGATGGATCGGTTGCGCTATCTGGCTGGCAATACCAAACTGTTGAACTCGAAAGATAATGTGGCAATTGGACTCTTCTTCTCGAACAGCGCCTTGGACACTGATGCGACGGAGTTAACAGAACTTGACGCCGCGCTGGAGAAATTCAGGAGGGATCATTCGAACAAGATGTCTGAGCATCTGAGAAAGAAAATTAAAGCCATTTCGTTTCAGGAGATGTTCACTCAGAAACCTTTCTATAGATTCAGTCAGCGAAAAGCACAACGAGTTATTCAGATTTGGAAAGGGTTCTTATGAAGCATGAAACGGTAAGGCGCGATCCACTTAGGGCTCTAACCTCAGAAATGCTACCCTATGAAGTGCCACTCCCTTTCAACACGTCTATGTTGTATGCATTTTTACGCAAGATCAAATTCGCCTGGCTCGACGAGCATAAGTTCAGAGTTTCCAAGAACCGATTCGGGAAGGCCGAAAAGTACTGGCTTGAGCTCGTGTTCGACGGCATGTCATTCGGAGGAGGAGCATGCCAGGGTGGCTATATTTTCTTCGACTTAAAATCACAAAAGGGAGCCGCGTATGACCTACGTCATCCATACAAATATCGTGCCAAGCGAAATAACGGAAAGAACCGCAATTTAGCTTTGCCCCACCCGCAGTCGATGCTTGCGATGGCGTATTTCATTAGCAAGTACCGCGACTCAATCCTTTATTACACAAATAGAAGTAGCTTCTCGATTCGTTACCCGCAGAGAGTCGCTCGCCTCTACACCAAGAGAGACACTGAGTTCGCTCATCGTAGGGACAATGAGGCATACGGATTTGAACAATACGACCTGGAATACGAGCATGTCACCTCGTTCTTCTCGTACCGACGCTACAACAACATTAACCGTTTTTACTCATCTCCTGAGTTTCGGGCGTGTGAACGAAAATATCCAAGACTGGTGCGAGCTGACGTGTCTAAATGCTTCGACAGCATCTATACACATACTGTTTCGTGGGTCACGAATGGCGTTCGGGCGAGCAAAGAATTCCACAGCGAGGGCAGAGTCGATGCAACTTTTGGCGCCAAGTTTGACCGATACATGCAGTATTTGAATTACGCGGAAACCAGTGGGATCATCATTGGTCCGGAGTTCTCGCGTATTTTTGCAGAGATCATCCTGCAGGAAGTTGACGTACGGGTCGAGCGGCTGCTGCTGGCTAAAGAAGGCATGAGGGCTGGCCGTGATTACGAGATAATGCGTTACGTTGACGACTATTTCATTTTCCTCTCGGATGCTAAGAATAGCCAGCGAGTCGAGGAACTGCTGGCGAGCCAGTTGAGCGAGTTTCGGTTGCACCTCAATGATCACAAACAGCGAGAATTTGACACTCCTCTCCACTCGCATGTCTCCGTCGCAAAACTCAGAATTCGAGAGAGCCTCGAGCGTCGCACAGATTGCACCATCAATCTTGAAGCCGAAAATCCGAATGCAAATCTTTATTTCTCGAGCAGTAAGGCGATTCTCGACTATAAAGCCACGTTGATTAACACAGAGCTCGAGCCCGGAGACATTGCTAACTCGTACTTATACGAGGTTGGAAGGAGAGTGTCTGCGACAACCAAGAAGTATCGGAAGTACATGGACTTAGTCCGCGCAGAAGGCGACGCGAAGAAGCTCGCTTCCGCTCAAACTGCGTTGGTCAGCTACCTCGTTTCAAACCTGGACACAGCTATGTTTATATACGCGGGAGCGCAGTCAGTCTCTCATAGCATTAAGGTCACTCGACTCATAGTCGGTGCCTTGAAGGAATTGGAAGACAATCACCTCGGTCCCCTTCAGATTCAATCATTTAAGGACAAGGCGTTGCGGGAAATAGAGGCCCAGTTGACTGCTGTCCGAGATGAAGCTGAGTTTGGTGTGCATACTTTACTGCTTGCTGACTGTTTGATCTACCTGAACCCGAACGTCGCCGAAAGCCAACTCTTAGAGATTCTGAGCCGAAGGGGCGTTGAACCTGATGAGCTAGACGCGTTCGGAGTACTCACATTCTTGCGGAGGTATGGCGAGAGGACTGAACGTAGCCCACTCAAGACAAGCTTGCTTAAACGAGCAAGAGCACTTGTTGATCTAGGAGCATCAGACCGTAAGTTCAATGCAGCCAGGGTCATTCTGCGAATGAGCCTGGCTGCAATGCCAGGGCTGTCTGAGACGGAAGTGAAGGAAGCCACTGGTCTTTCGGGGGGAAAGGTGAAGGCTCTGATGAAGAGCAAACTGCAGCCATCGCTGTTCGCTTGGAACGCTAGCGATGACTACCATCAGCGCCTGCAACTCAAAATTGCCCAAATGGTATACTAGTCGATGCAGCCACGACGCAATAGTCTTTAAGACTCACACACTGGCGCAGGGAGCCGGGCGTCTCGAAGCTCCAAGTGTCGACCAGGCTTTTGCCTGGTCGATGCGCGTATCGTAGGAGTTTCTCGCTTAGTGGCTTGGTTAGCTGGCAAGATGCCTTCGTGTGATCTTACGGTTTCGCCTTAACTCACTTTGTGATGGCGTTGAAGCCCGACTTCTCTGCCCACAGTTATTTCCACCTTGCGATCTCGTGATCGGTTGGAATGGGTACACTCGGACCCTCCCCGGGTGCCTCGTATCTGTAGGCATATGAGTCGTCTCGTCTGCGAAATGAGAGCCTCAGCCCGTCCTGTTGAGGATTCTGCTCGTCGGCGGATAAGTTGATTCTCGATCTTTTGTCTCGTGACCGAGCAAGCAGACTAGGTGCACATTACTAGTCATGAGACGCCCGTATCGCCCCTTTATAAAGTAGGATAGTTGGCCTCGTTGGGCGTCCTCGAAACTGCTCCAAAAGCGTCTTGAAGCTGTGTCCCTCCACGTAGACATGAGCTGGTCCTATTCCGACACCCGCTTTACCGTGCCGACGAGGAACACGTACGACAGCACGCCGACGATCGTGACTGCAGCCATGTAGACGAACGCAGGAGCGAAGTCGATGTCGGTGACGAGGAAGCCGATGACGATCGGTGTCGCGATTGACGAGAGGTTGCCGATGAAGTTGAACATTCCTCCGGTCAGGCCCAGCAGTCGTTCTGGTGCCAACGCAGACACCAGTGACCAAGTGATCGACGCGAAACCGTTGCCGAAGAACGCAATCGACATGAACATGATGACCCAAGCTGACGAATCCGTGTAGTTCGCACCGAGCATGAACACGGTCATTGCCATCCCGATGATGATCGGCAACTTCCGTGCCATACCCAGAGACAGGCCCTTCTTAACCATGAGGTCCGAAACCGTTCCGGAAAGAAGCACCCCAACTAGGGCGGCGATAAATGGCAACGAGGCCATGAAGCCCGACTCGATGTAGTCCATTCCTCGGTAGTCGACGAGGTAGGTCGGGAACCAAGTAAGGAAGAACCACAAGGTCGAGGTCAGACAGAACTGGCCGAGGTAGATGCCCCACAGTCTCCGACGAGTCAGTACGACCTTGACGTCGGACCATTTGAGCTTCGGCTTTGCCTCCTTCTTCACCCCGCTCTCGACATCGACGAGTCCCCCGCCTGAGGCGATGAGGTCGATCTCGGCCTGATTGACGCCGGCCTTGTCACGCGGCTCCCGGTAGACGAACCACCAGATCGCGGCCCAGATGATGCCGACGACACCGGTGAGGATGAACACCCAGTGCCAGGTGAGCACCGTCTGCAGCCAGGAGAGCATCGGAGTGAGCAGCGCTAAGCCAATGAACTGACCGGACGTGTAGAAGGCGATGACTCGACCACGCTCACGCTCCGGGAACCATGCGGTCGCGACTTTGTTGTTGATCGGGTACGCGGGTGCTTCAAAGCCGCCGACCATGAGCCGGAGGATGATGAGCGCGATGAAGCCGCCAGACATTCCCATGAATAGAGTTGCGAGCGACCACAGCACGAGGCACGACGCATAGAGCACTCGCGGTCGGACTCGATCGACGAGCCATCCACCAGGCAGCTGGATCGCAGCGTAGGTCCAACCGAACGCCGAGAGCAGCAGCCCCTGTTGCCCCGTGGTGAGATCGAATTCCTGAGAGAGCGCCGGCATCGCGATGGACAGGTTTGCCCGGTCCATGTAGTTGATGACGACGGTGATGAAAAGGAGAACCGCGATGATGTAGCGGATTCGGGTCGGCTTGGTGACTGTGAGGCTATCGAGCTTCGTCATTGGTCTCTCCTCACCATTCCGCGAAGGAGCCGTCGGCATGACGCCAGATCGGGTTGCGCCACCGGTGGCCCTCAGCCGAGCGCTCGATGACGTACTCCTCGTTGACCTCGACGCCCAGACCGGGCCCGGTCGGTATCGTGATCATGCCGTCGTCGTAGTCGAAGACCGACGCATCGGTGACGTAGTCGAGCAGATCGTTGCTCGTGTTGTAGTGGATACCCAGGCTCTGCTCCTGGATGAAAGCGTTGTAGCTGCCGGCGTCGACCTGGAGGCATGCGGCAAGCGCGATAGGACCCAGAGGGCAATGCAATGCGAGTGCCACGTCGTAGGCTTCGGCCATCATGGCGATCTTCCGCGTCTCGGTGATGCCACCAGCGTGGGAGACATCAGGCTGGATGATGTCCACGGCACCGGAAGCGATGACTTCACGGAAGTCCCACCGAGAGAACAGCCGCTCCCCCAGAGCGATCGGCGTTGGCGTGTTCGCCATGACTTCACGCAGTGAACCGAAGTGCTCGGACAACACAGGCTCTTCAATGAAGAGAAGCCGGTACGCTTCGAGCTCTTTGATGAGAACCTTGGCCATCGGCTTATGGACTCGTCCATGGAAGTCGATGCCGATGCCGAAGTCAGCACCCGTGGCGTCTCGGACCGCTTGCACGTTCTCGAGGACCTGATCGACCTTGGTGTAGGAGTCGATGAACTGCAGCTCCTCGGTGGCGTTCATCTTCACCGCTGTGAAGCCGCGGTTCTTCGTCTCCAGGGCAGCTGCCGCCGTATCGCTGGGACGGTCACCGCCGATCCAGGAGTACGTGCGGATGCGGTCGCGAACTTTCCCACCGAGCAGCTGATGAACCGGCTGATTGAGCGCCTTGCCTTTGATGTCCCACAGCGCCTGATCGATGCCGGAGATCGCGCTCATGAGAATCGGCCCGCCACGGTAGAAGCCACCGCGGTACATGATCGTCCACAGGTCCTCGATGTTCGCAGGATCCTTGCCGATGAGCAGGTCGGAGAGCTCATCGACGGCGGCAGCGACGGTGGCGGCCTTGCCCTCGATGATCGGCTCACCCCAACCGACGATCCCCTCGTCGGTTTCGATCTTGAGGAAGAGCCACCTCGGCGGCACGGTGTACGTCGTCATCGACGTGATCTTCATTGTTCTTGCCTTTCGTTCGGTGGTCGTCGTTGATGTCAGAAGGATTGAGCCCACGCCGAGGCGATCGCCTGGGCCCGGGTGCGCACGTCGTCGGGGCGGTCGCCTCGGCGATAAAGGGAGGAGCCGAGGCCGAGGCCGGCAGCACCTGCCTTTCGCCATTCGGCCGCGTTGTCGGCTCCGACTCCCCCGACAGGGAAGAGTTCGGTGCCGCTGGGAAGAACTTCGCGCCAGGCTTTCATTCCGCTGATCCCCACCGCCGAGGATGGGAAGAGCTTGACGTTGGTGGCGCCGGCTTTGACTGCGGCGAAAGCTTCGGTCGGGGTCGCTGCACCTGGGTATGGGGTGAGCCCAAGCTCGAGTGCGGTTGTGATGACGTCGCGGTCGGTGTCGGGGGCGACGATGATGCGGGCCCCGGCCTGTTGGCACTCGTTGACCTGGTCGGCGGTGAGCACCGTGCCGGCGCCGACTTCCACCTCGTGTCCGAATCTCTCGACCAGTTTTTCGATCGAGACCAGCGGGTCGGGCGAGTTGAGTGGCACCTCAATGGCGGAGAAGCCGGCGTCGACGATGCCTTCGGCGATATCGAGGATTTCTTCAGAATGAACCCCGCGGAGGATGGCGATGAGGCCGGCGGGAACAGAGTCAGGCATGGGCGTTCTCCTTAGTCGGCACGATGCCGGAGTGTTCAGCGATGCGGAAGAGTCCGGTGGCGGCCGCGCGTGGATCCGCGACGACAGTTTCCCGACCCAGTCGGTTGAGTGCGCGTGAGTAGCGTTGGGTGAGGCTTGTCGATCCGCAGATGATGACCGGTGCGGAAGATTCGGTGTTCAGTGTCAGCTGGCTGGCCACCTCGGCCCCGATGAGCATTCCTGACAGGTAGTCGTTGACCTCATCGCCGAGCAGGCGACCGTCGAGGGCCCAGGTGCGGGCGGAGAAGAGCGACGAGGTGAGGACAGCGGGGTCATCGGCTCCGATGCTTACTCCCCAGTTGAAGGCTTCGAGGTGGAAGTCTTCGGTGGGTTCGGCCAATCGGGCGAGGATCGACGAGGTGCTCAGCAGGCCGAAGATTTCGCCGCTCATCGAGGTGGAGAAGTCGGTGACGCGAGTTCCTTCACAGGTCACCCATTTCGTGTGGGTACCGGGAAGGACCACCGTGCGCTGTTCTGTGAGTTCGGGAGTGAGCAGTCCGAGCAGCTGGGTCTCTTCACCGCGGATGACGTCGGGGGCGTTAGTCTCGCTCGCGGTCTTCTGCAGGCCGGGAACGATGCGGAGGTCGAAGGTGTCGAGTTCAACTGTCGTGAGGTGCTTGCCGAGATCTCCCAGATCGGTCGGCAGATCGAGATAGCCCGCCTCGGCGATTCCTTGGGTTGAACCGATCATGCCGCTGGCCAGGACCGGAGGTTGGCCGAATTCTGTGAGCCAGTCACCGATAGTGGATTGCGCGATGCGGGAGAAGTCGGCGCGCGGGTCGGCGGAGTCCGCGCCTACAGCCATGATTCCGTCCGGTCCGTTGCGTTCGGCGAGGATCTGTCCGCCGTTGCCCATGAGGAACGCTCGCAATGAGCTAGTACCCCAGTCGAGGCCGATCATCTGCGGGGCCTCGGGTGGTGCCAGTTTTGCCATAGAAGTCACTATGGTCACTGTGTTCATCATGTGCCACCCGTGTCCCTATATGTGGGATCGATGACATACTGGTGGAATGACCGAGAACCTTGACAGACGTTCGAGTGAACCCATCCCCCAGGGCACACAGACCCTGGCAAGAGGACTGCAGATCATCAGCGCGGTGGCGCATGGCTCGACGACGTTGAAGGCCGTGGTCGACACTACGAATCTCGGCAGGTCGAGTGCGCACCGCATGATTCAGCTGTTGGTGCAGATGGGTTATCTGCGCCATGGGTCGCCTGGGGAGTTTCGGCTCGGGCCAACTCTCATCGAGTTTGGCTTCACCGCGCTCAACCAGGACCCACTGCCGGTGGTCGCCAGGGAGAATCTCGAGGCTCTGGCCGAACGGACGCAGGACACCATTCATCTCTCGGTCGAAGATGGGGAGTCGGTGCTCTACCTGCACAAGATTCCGGGCACGCGTGGGGCGGAGATGCGATCGCGCATCGGCCACCGGATGCCCTTGACTCGGACCGGCGTCGGGAAGGCATTGCTGCTGGGACAGGAGGATCGGTGGGAGAGGCTGTTTACTGCGGAGAACCCTGAGGCAGATTCGTCGGCTGTGGAGTCATTCGTCAAACGGATGAACGGCTACACGCGCGATGGGGCTACATTCGACCTGGAGGAGAATGAACCAGGCATCCGGTGCGTGGCTGCACCAATCAGGGACGGCAGCGGGGAAATCGTCGCCGGCATTTCGCTGTCAGCGACTCGTCCGTTCATGCCGAAGGACCGGATGCAGGCGTTGGTACCGGTGATGAAGGCTTCGGCGCGGGAGATTTCGGTGAAGTTGGGGTATCGGCAGGGCTAGATGATCGTTAAACAGAGTCCCAGCTGTAATGCGCGTTACACACCCGGCTCTCGAACTCGGTCGATCAGCCTTCATCCAACGAGGCGAGGATACGCTCAGCCGGTCGAAGATGTTCAGAGAGAATCCGTTTGAACTCACCTTCGTCGAAACTGCGCCACGCATCTATCATTGCGACGTGGTGCTCGTCGTACTTCCTTATGAGGTCTGGAAATCGCATCCCGGTCTCGATACTCACTCGTTGCTGCCTCGATCTGAGAAACTCATAAGTCTCAGACAGAACCGAGTTTCCTGCAGCGCTGACGATTGAATAGTGGAACATCCAATCTGTCTGAGAAGCAGCTACTCGCAGTTCTGGGTCGAGAGGCGACTCATGTTGGGCAGCAGTAGTTCGCAACCGGTCTTCCAACGCGGATAGGGCCTCGTCAGTCACCGAAATCTTAGTCTCGCAAAGTAATTCAATACTTCGCCCCTCGATCAGTCGGCGCACTTCATAGACCTCGAGAAGCTCTTGGGCCCCGATGCCTCTGACCTGTGCTCCATGGCGAGGGGTAAGAGTGATGTACTTCTCTGCCGCGAGTTGATTGAAAGCCTCTCGCACCGGAGTCCGAGAAACACCGACAGCTTCGCATACTGTCGATTCCTCGATGTAATCATGACCGTGGTACACACCCGAAACAATGGCATTTCGAACCCAGTCGAATGCAAGCGAACGCGCCAGCGGCCTCTTTGCCTCCACCTGGTTCTCCCTTCATTCCCATCATCTCGCAGCTAGTCTTGATAGATTCTAAGCCCTAGATTGAACTCGCTGTTATCGCGAGTTCACCTCAGCAAACGCTTGCCTCCTCTTCTTCTGCGCTGCAGGGTCCGGTACCGGCGCAGACAGCACGAGTCGACGGGTGTACTCGTGCTCGGAACGGTTAAGGACATCTGACGCCCTTCCGAATTCAACCAGACGACCGGCTCTGAGTACCGCGATGCGGTCGGCGAGTTCTTCCACCACGCCAAGATCATGAGTGATGAACAGACACGAGAACCCGAGTTCATTCTGCAGTTCTTTGAAGAGATCGAGAACCGTCGCCTGTACCGAAACATCGAGTGCTGAAGTCGGCTCGTCCGCAATGAGCAGACGTGGCGAGAGGATGAGAGCCCGGGCGATGCCGATGCGTTGGCGTTGCCCGCCCGACAGCTCGTGTGGGTACCGTTCCACCCATGAGCTGGGAACCCGGACTCTTTCAAGCATTTCCTCCACCCGTCGACGAACCTCCACTGAGCTCATTTGCATGTGTAGCTTCAACGGTTTCGCGACGATTTCTCCAAGAGTCTGTCTCGGGTTCAGCGACGAAGCAGGATCTTGGAAGACCATGCTGAACTCACGTCGTTTTGGCCTGAGCTTCCGTGAGGACAATGAGGTGATATCAGTTCCGCACACCGACACGCTCCCGGAACTTGGCTTCAGCAACCCCATGGCACAACGGCCGAGTGTGGACTTTCCGGAGCCTGATTCACCGACCAATCCGACGACTTCACCTTGCATCACATCGATCGAGACATCCTCGACAGCTTTGAAGTCTTCGGCTCCCGCTCTGCCAGGGTAGGTGATCTCGACTTTGTCGAAACGCAACACACTCGATTCTGGGGACGCTTCTGCGGAGCTGCTTACGTCTGCAGATGCCTTGTGTTGAGTCTTTCCTAGGTGAGGTACTGAGTTGAGGAGGTTCTGAGTGTATTCCGCTTTCGGAGCACCAAAGAGATCCCCCACCAACGCCTCCTCCACAATTCGTCCCTCGCGCATGACAATGACGCGATCCGCGAGGTCGGCGACCACACCCATATCGTGGGTAATGAACAGAACCGATGCGTTCAACCTTGCGCCGAGATCTCGGAGCAGTTCAAGGATTTCGGCCTGCACAGTGACATCAAGCGCAGTTGTCGGCTCGTCCGCGATGAGTAGATCCGGATCGCAACTGACTGCCATAGCAATGACTATTCGTTGCAACTGACCACCGGATAATTGGTGAGGATAGTGGTGGATCCGACGTTCGGGTTCGGGAAGCTGCACCAGATGAAGAAGTTCGAGCGCTCGGCGTTGCGCGTCGTTCTTGCTCATTCGACTGTGAGCGCGAATAGCCTCGACGATCTGTTCGCCGATCGTGTACACCGGGTCCAGCGCGGTCATCGGTTCCTGAAAGATCATCGCGATCTTCTGGCCCCGCAATTGTCGCAGTTGGTCGGAACTGAGTTCGAGAAGGTTCAGCCCGTTGAATTCTATCCTGCCGTGCACCCGAGCATTGGGAGGAAGCAGACCGAGAATAGCCATCGACGACACGGACTTGCCGGAACCGGATTCGCCGACAATTGCGAGTACCTCACCGCGATTAACGGTATAAGACACGTTATCGACTGCAGCCGCACCCTTACCCGACATTTCGAAGCTGACCGAGAGGTCGTCCACCTTCAGCAGAGTTTCACGTTCCAGACGATCGTTTTCCTCAGGCATGTTGTCTCCGTGGAATCACTTCGAACCTGCGATTGTGCAACCCAGGATTGAGCGACCGAGTACGGGAGACGAGATCAATATCGATGTCCACCGTCCCGAACGAGTTCCCCGTACCCAGGTCCGTCAATTGCAGGCCCATGGGGTCGAAAGCGGCGGAACGACCAATCGATCGTTCTCCGGATTCCCCACTTCCGACGATGAAGAAGCTGTTCTCAATGGCTCTCGCTCTCAGCAGGGTCAGCCAATGTTCTTCTTTGAGAGCACCTTTCACCCATGCAGTGGGAACCGTCACCAGTAGACTTCCCTTATCTGCCAGAACTCGGAAAATCTCAGGAAAACGCAGGTCATAGCAGGTTGCCAATCCGATCCGCACACCGTCGACATCGATAGTGACCGGTTCGGCAGGGCCGGCGATCACCTTGTCCGACTCCCTGTCGGAGAAGGCGTCATAAAGATGGATCTTGTCGTAAGTGGCGACGATTTCACCCCCGGACGCTACGAAGAGTGTGTTCTTCACCTTCGTCTCATCTCCTGGAGTAAACGCACCAGCGACGATTGTCACTCCGGTCTCCGATGACGCTTTCGCCAGCGCGCTTCCGAAAC
Source organism: Brevibacterium sp. SIMBA_078 (assembly GCF_046534565.1). Taxonomy (NCBI): domain Bacteria; kingdom Bacillati; phylum Actinomycetota; class Actinomycetes; order Micrococcales; family Brevibacteriaceae; genus Brevibacterium; species Brevibacterium sp. SIMBA_078. The sequence continues at coordinate 450,276 of NZ_JAWRYQ010000004.1, read as the reverse complement.
TTCCGTCTGGATCTTCGACTCGTCCAACCAATGATTCGTGTTTGTCTGGAAGCCGGATCATCGCCGCCTCGGGGCAGACCAGGAGCGTCGCTCCTTCGGCCGCTGCGCGGTGAGCATCGGCGACAATATGCGCGGTGTTCTCAGCAATCGTGGGACTGGCTGCAAATTGTGAAATTGCGACCTTCATGTCATATCTCCTTCAGTTCGTCGCCGTATTACGGTCATATTCCCGGACGTACTCGGCACAGAAGCCCATCACTCTGCGAATCCATTCAGCTCCGGTAGCCTTGTCGGCAACGCTGACATCTCCGGTGACTCCGTTCTTACTGACTTCAGAGAAGTCCCAGTAGACAGTGCCCGGTACGGTATAGTCTCCGATCTTCGCGTCGGCATAGCTCAACGGTGTCCAACCCGACTCGCTGTTCAAACCGCCGGATTCCGCCTTCGACATGTCGACCTGCTCGGGGAATATCGCAAGCATCGCGGACAGCTCAGGCTCAGCACCGTGCCCATAGACCGCAGCTGCATCGTCGTAGACGTCTCGCATCAAGCCGTAGCCCAATTGCCATGGGTAGACGTGACCGATGAGTACACCAAGGTCCCTCCGACAATCAACTGCCGCCCCCGAAACTGGGCCGACGTTTCCACCGTTGTTATCGACGAGAACGATTCGTTTGAAACCCGACTGCACAAGCGATTCGATGATGTCTCGGACTACCGCTTTCAGCGTCTCGGCGCTAAGGGAAAGATTTCCCGCGAACCCGCGAAACGTCGGTGAATGGCCGTAATGCAAGGCCGGCGCCACTAAGGTGTCGACTTGACCATCAGTGAGCTCCGCAATCTTGTAGGCGGCCCATTCTGCAACTATGGAGTCTTCGTGTACCGGAAGATGCGGCCCATGCTGTTCGATGGCTCCAATCGGTACTAGTACGACTGGATTGCGATCTGCAGCTTCTGCGACCTCGGTCCAGCTCAAGCGGCCCAAGCTCTTGGAGTTGTCAATCATATGAGTTCCTTTCAATTGGTTATCGTGAGTGAGTCTTGAAGGTCAGCGAGCGAAAGCGCGCCGAGGATCGAGAACGTCCCTGAGCCCGTCACCAAGAACATTGACTGCGAGGACGATTGCGATGAGCAGCAATGATGGATAGATCAGCATCGTGGGCTGTACTTCGAGGAAGTCTCGGCCGGAAGCAATCATCGTGCCCAAGGAAGCGAGAGGCGGTTGAGCCCCCAATCCAAGGAAGCTCAGTCCCGCTTCGACCTGAATTGCGAAGCTGAGGCTCAAACTCGCTTGGACAATCACGGTTGACATCACGTTCGGCAGGACCGTCCGGGTGATGATGCTTGCAGTCGTCGTGCCGTTGACGCGTTCCGCGTCGACGTACTGCGCGGATCTGATCGCTACGGATTGCGCATAGACGACCCGAGTGAATCGGGGAACATAGAGAACGCCGATGACGATGACAACGTTGATGAGATCCGGACCGAGGATGGCGACAGCTGCGATCGCCAAGATGACGGCCGGAAAGCTGAGAAGAATGTCCGACCCTCTCATAATGATCGTCGACGTCCATCCACCGAGGAATCCTGCCAACAGACCCAGTCCGACCCCCGCCACCAGGGCGATGACGACCGCTCCGACGGCGACAAGCATTGATGTGCGCGTTGCGATAATCAACCGCGCGAGAACGTCTCGTCCGAAGTCGTCAGTGCCGAGCAGGCCGTCCTGAGACAGAGGAATGCCGACCTGCTCCCGATAGGTGATCGGATAGATCAAAGGCCCGAGGAGAACGACGAGCACGACGAGGATGAAGAAGACTCCGCTGATGCATGTGCGGGGGTTCTTAATGAGCCGGCGGACGATTCCGCGGGAGACCGGGCCGGTCTTCTCCACAAACTCTGTTGAGGCGAGGGCGAGATTATCGGCCATTTCAGAAGCTCTCCGTTCTCGGATCGAGAAGACGAATGACAATGTCAGCGACCAGGTTGACCACGATGACGAAGACCGATGCGCTGAGTACGACAGCTTGTATGACCGGATAGTCGCGGTCGGTCACCGCCTGCATGAGCATGGAGCTCATCCCTGGCCAACCAAATATGGTTTCGATGAGAACCGTCGACCCGATAAGCGTTGCCAACTCGACGCTGGTGATCGACACGACAGGCACCAGCGCATTTCTCAAGGCGTGATTGGTGATGACTTTTCGTTCGATCACGCCTTTCGCTCTGACTGTGCGTACAAAGTCCGCGCTGAGGGTCTCCAGCATCGCCGATCGAGTCATGCGCATAATCACCGCCGTCGACGTCGCTGCGAGCGCAACGACAGGAAGGATGATGAGCTGGAGGTGACCAACTGGGTCCGCGAAAAAGCCCACATATCTCTGAGGGGGCAGAATCGGCAGCCACACCGAGAACACAAGCAGCAACAACGTACCGGTGACGAATACCGGCAGCGATATGCCGAGAACCGATCCGCCGGTGATGATGTGATCTAGTGCACGGTCATTGCGAATGGCCGCAATCCGGCCGAGAACCACTCCGACAATGATGGAAACAAGAATCGCGAGGACAATGATTTCAAGTGAGTTGCCGAATCGAACGATCAGGTCTGGGGCAACGGGCCGACCGCTGATCAGCGACACTCCTAAATCACCTGTCAGAAGATTCTTCCAGTAGTTGAGGAACTGAATAGGGAACGCTTCGTCCAGGCCCATGGTCGACCGCATGGCCGCTACTTGATCATCTGTGGCGTTCTCACCGAGCACAGCCCGAGCCGCGTCACCCGGAATCAGTCGAATGAGCAGGAACACGATCGTCGCGACGATCACGAGCTGGATTACGGCGAGCCCGATTCTTCTGACTACGAAATTGGTCATCGCTCTTCCTCCAGCCAAACTCCACGCAAGCTGACCTGTGTCCATGCCCCCTTGGGCGGATGAGAGAAGCCACGCACGTATTTGTGGGAAGCTTCGCCCTGGATCCGACGGAGCGTATACGTCAGAGGCATCTCATCGAGCACTCGTTTCTCGACCTCCATGAAGAGTTCATTGGAGAGGCTCGTGTTCTTGGAACGCCTTGCTTCAGCAAGTAGGTCGTCGGTGCGCTTGTCATTGAAGTCCATGAACTTCGCCCACCGGCTGCCTGAAGCTACAACCTCGCTCAATGCAGCGGGATGCCCGAATTTCAGCGAGGTTCCCCAGGCGAAACTCGGATACTTCTTCGCTTCCACCGTCTCTTGGAAGGAGAGCCATTCTTGGCGAGTCAGCCGAGGGTTGACCACAGATTCTTGGAGAGATGGCAGCATCGCTTCAGCCGGCCTCGAAATGACTGAGTAGCTGCTTGTAGTGATGATGCTCAGATCGAGGTCATCTCGACCAGCCTTTCGAAGGAGGTGTGAAGCACGTTCAGGGTCGTATTCGACCGCGCCTTCGAGCTGTGAGGCATATGGTGCAACTTCGTCAGGAACAAGGCCACCGGTGATCGGTCGACCGTGCCCTAAGAAAGCGGTTTCTAGCGCAGCGTCACGATCAATACTGCATGCGACTGCCTGCCGCACTCGTTTGTCGTCGAACGGTGGCCTTGACGTGACGAACCCGAGAACTCCAAAGCCGAAGACGCTATCCGAATAGACCTCGAGCTGTGAATTGTTCTCTATCACATCGACGTGAGTCGAGGGGATGTAGTCGATCATGTCTACAGTCGCGGTGCGCAGTGCAGTCACTCGCGCGTAGTCGTCTTCCATCGGCGTGAACTCGATAGCGTTGAGATAAGGCAACTCGGGGACGAAGTAGTCGTCGAATCGTTCAATGACGATGCTCACGCCAGGAACCCTCTCGACAAAGGTAAAGGGACCTGTCCCCATCACCTCCAGGAGTGGATCTGCGCCCGATTCGATCCATTGTTTGGAGATCACGTTGGCGCAGGGGTCAGCTAATGCGAACGGGAACGCCCTGTCAGGTTCTCTGAGAGTGAAGACGATCGTGTCCGAGCTCGATGCATCTACTCGTTCAACGGAGCGAAACAACGGTGCGGCAGTTGACGAGGTATCAGGATCGATGATTCTACGCATGGAGAAGACCACGTCGCTCGCCGTCATCTTCGATCCATCGTGAAATCGGACATCCGTCCGGATCTTCACTCGATATGCGGTGTCCCCTGCCCAGCCATGTTCAAGAGCGAGATCCGGAACGATCTCTCCATCAGGGTCGTATTGGAGCAGTCCGTTATAGAGCATCTGCCGAATCACATCGGAAGCCGCGCCCGAGCTTACGTGCGGCTCGAAGTTCACCGGTTCCGTTGATAGGCCGTAGTGGAGGACTCCGCCTCGATTTGGCTCACCGTTTCCGGTGGAGATGTCGTTCCACGAGTCTGGATAGTTGGCGACTGCGCCGCAACCGGCAAGGGCAAATCCCATACCCGCTGTTCCCGCTGCGGTGAGCACGCTTCTTCTTGTAAGGAATTCTCTGGTCATTGAGACTCCGTCGTATGCGTCGTTGCACTGCGAATACGTCGAGTATACATGGAGCATTCTTAGCGAAACAAGACTCCTCTGAGATCTTTTGTTCTGGCGACATCACATCAGCCCAGTCAGAGCACATTCCCGCGGGCCAGACGTTCACACCGCATTGACTCTGACACGTGGTTTTCCGAAAGTCTGGCTCTGTGAAACTATGAAGATCTGGAAAGCGGACACGGAGTAGTGGTTGTATGACAGACGGACCTGGGACTAAAAAGTCCAAAGCCCGCCCCAGCATCAAAGACGTTGCTGCGCTGGCCGGAGTGTCCTGGCGAACAGTTTCTAACGTCATCAATGGGCATCGCTATCTGAGGCCTGAGACCAAAGCCAAAGTTGAAGCCGCGATAGCCGAGCTGGGGTATAAACCTCAGACTGCGGCGCGGCAGTTGCGGACAGGGCGCAGCAACCTCATCACGCTCGCAATTCCATACATCGATCACCCTTACTTCGCCAGCCTGGCACACGCCGTTGTCGAAGCGGCCAAGTCGTATGACTACACCGTGCTGATAGACGAAACTCGCGGACTGCCGGAGAAGGAAGAACAGGTAGCGCAAGGGTATAAGAACAGCCACGCGGACGGCATCATCTTCAGCCCCCTGACCCTGCCGGTCGAATCGATTCTGACCGCCCGTGACAAAACACCGCTCGTCTTGCTCGGAGAGCACACACTCGACCCTCGAATCGACCATGTCACCGCGGACAACGTCGAATCGACCCGTGAAGCCACCGAACACCTCATCTCACTCGGTCATCGCCGAATCGCATTCCTCGGATACCTCACTGAAGGCACCCTCGGCACCGGCGATCTCCGCCTCGAAGGCTACCGTCGAGCCCTCGCAGCAGCCGAGATCGACGAAGACCCGGATCTCATCATCGGCGCTGCCCCACAGTCCGATTCCACCCAAATGGTCAGCGCGGAGCGCGACTACTCGCGTGAAGAGGGATTCGCCCGCGCACAGCAGATCCTTCTACTGCGAAAGACGACGCCGATCGATGCGGTGGTCTGCGCCAACGATCTACTGGCTATCGGCCTGCTCCGAGCGTTCAGGGAAGCCGGCGTGCAGGTGCCAAACGACATTGCTGTCACGGGATGGGACAACACCCCGGAAGGCGGATACTCGGCACCGAGACTCACAACAATTGCCCCCGATATGAATGCGATCGCACAGTTCGCTGTCGAGGCGGTACATCAACGCATCCTGGGCTCGACCGAAGCTCCTGCAGGGCGCGTAGCTCCACACCGCTTGATGATCCGCGAGTCAACAGTGGGCGACCGGCCCTAACCACCCCGACCGAGCTTCTGCTCATTGTCTCCAGTCTTCGTGGCTTCACTATTGCAACGTTGCAATACGCGCGACGATCTGCTTTGATCTCTATAACAGAGCACCTTCGAAAGTCCGCAATATCGTCGAATCTGCTCAGACTTGCCTACTTGTCGTCTCAACTGATTACGCCCTCAGAGGGACCGGCAAGCAGCACCACCGCCAAATAGGCCGTAAACAGTGAGAACTGAGACGCCTGGAATGATCAAGGAAGCTCATGCCTTTGAACACCACCGCAAATCCGGTCACCCACCGGGACCCTGAGAAGCCGGGTCGCATCGAAAAGCTCGGCTATGGAATGGCAGGCGGCGCCAATAACGTCGTCTGGACCGGGATATCGACCTTCCTCGTCTACTTCTACACCGACGTCGTCGGCATCGCGGCCGGCCTGATCGGCACGATCTTCCTCTTCTCCCGCATCGTCGACGGTGCCAGCGACGTGGTCATGGGTGTCGTCCTCGACAAGACTCGGACTCGATTCGGCAAGGCTCGGCCGTGGCTGCTCTGGTTGGCGCTGCCGTTCGCAGTGGTTGCCACCGCGCTCTTCGCGGTCCCCGATGCCAACAGCACCACTCAGGTCATTTACATCATCGTCACCTACAACATCGCACTGCTTGTCTATACCGCGGTCGAGATCCCGCACGGCACCCTCGGCGCGCTCATGACCTACGACCAGCACCAACGTTCAGTGCTCAACGTGGCGAAGATGATCGGGGCTTATGTCGCCATCATCGCCATCACGAACATCACCCTGCCGATCGTCGACTTCTTCGGCGGCGGCCAGTCCGGCTGGATCTACACTTTCGTAATCTTCGGCCTCGTCGCTGCTGCCATTTACTTCTTCACCTTCTGGTCAACGAAAGAGCGTACTGACCCTGTCGGGACAAAGCAGGACAAGGACCGTCCGAGCGTCAAGGCCAGTCTGATCTCGCTCGCGCGCAACAAGTACTGGTTCATCGCAACCCTGGTCCTGCTCCTCATGTACATCTACAACGCCATCACCGCCGGCGTCGCAATCTACTACTCCGAGTACGTGCTCGGCTCACCAGCCCTGGTCGGCGTGGTCGCGACGGCTCTCACACTCGCGACCTTGGGCGGGATGCTCCTCGTCGTGCCCATCACTCGACGCTTCGGAAAGCGCAACACAGCGATCGTCGGCTGCCTGATCGCGGTCGTCGGTTCACTCATCATCTTCGCTGCTCCCGACAGCACCGCAGTCGTGGTCATCGGACAGATCGTCCGCGGGATCGGCAAGGCCGCAATCATGGGAGTCGTCTTCGCCATGCTCGCCGACACCATGGAATACGGGGAATGGAAAACGGGCATCCGCATCGAAGGTCTCATCTACAGCGGCGCCAGCATGGGGATCAAAATCGGCACCGGACTCGGCAGCGCACTCATCGGTTGGGGCTTGGCGGCCAGCGGGTATCTCGGTGGTCAGGAGACACAGTCCGCAGAAGCCGTCTCCATGATCTCGAACCTCTTCATCTGGGTCCCGACGCTCGTCAGTGTCCTCATGGCAGTCCTCCTGTACTTCTTCAAACTCGACAAACAGTATCCGCAGATCCTCGAGGAGCTGCGGGCCATGAAAGAACGACAGGTCTGACCACCTAGACCACGGCGGACCACGTTGACGACCCCATCGACTCAGCAGACCAACCCACGAAATCAAAGGAACCAAATGGAGAAAGAACTTCGCCAGCCCGTCGACATGTGCCTCAAGAACGGGACTCTCAATGAAGCTGCAGTCGGGTGGAGTCGGTTCCCGGTGCACAATGCCAATCTCAAGGGCTGGGGTCGCAGGAAGCGGTTCGATTACTGGTGCGTCGTGTCACCGGAGATGATTCTCGCATTCTCCGTCTCAGACACGGACTACAAGGCCGCTACCTCTCTGTTCTTCTTCGATAGAAAGACCCAGACTGAGACGACCGCGAGCTCGATGGACTGGTTCAGGACCAATCCGTCCTCGCGTGCACCGTGGGGCTCACAGCAGATTCGGTCCGGTGACAAAGACGTCGATATCTCGATCACCTTCGGCGATCAGATCATCGCGCTCAATGTCGTCACTGCGAACGTGAATGCTGAGGTGGAGGTCAGCGTTCCAGACGACCATCAGTCGATGGGAGTCCTTGTTCCGTGGAACAGCCGACGCTTCCAATACACTCGCAAGGACAACTGCCTGAGCGCGAGCGGGCGAGTTCGGGCCAACGGAGTCACCTACCGTCTCGATGAGTCCACGACAACAGCCACCATGGACCATGGCCGCGGCAAATGGCCGTACGACACCTTGTGGAATTGGGCTTCCGGCAGCGGTACGACAGACGGGGAAGAGATCGGGCTGCAGTTCGGTGCCAAATGGACTGCCGGAACTCCGTCGACCGAAAATGCGCTGCGGCTGGGCGGCCAGATCGAAAAGATCAGCGAAGAGCTCGAGTGGGCCTACGACTCCGGTGACTGGATGGCCCCGTGGACGATCAGGGGCGAACGAGTCGACCTCACCTTCACCCCTGAATACCATCGGCACTCCGAATTCGACAAGAAGGTCGTCAGCAGTCGCGAAGAACAGGTATTCGGCCATTTCTCCGGCACTGTCTGGTCCCTGGCGGGACGCGAGTATCGGGTGGAGAACATCTTCGGATGGGCCGAGGAGGTCCATAGGCGGTGGTGATGTTCGGCCCTCTACGCTAATTTCTGTACCCCGAGGAACTCTCGCAGCACCGGCAGCTCTCGCCGGGCCTGCGACAGTCCCATCCGATGGGCGGCAGCAAGCCGCGAGAGATCGCGAGTGCTGTTGTCGACCGGCATGCGGTCGGGGACGAAGACATGCGCCTTGCCCTCTTCTTCGAGGGCGAAGATGCGTTCTCGAGTTTCGTTGTAGCGCTTCCACCGTGTCAGCAGCGCATCAGCCAGTGCGGGGTACTTTCGGAAGATGCCTCTGTAGACGGCAGGGAATCGCTGCGGTGCCTTCTTGTACCCACGCTCCTGCGTGAGAACGATGACGAACTTCTCGAAGCCCTCTCGCTGCGCTTGGCTTAACGCGATCCCGCCGTCCTCCCCCATTGCACCGTCGAAGAAGACATGGCCGTCAAGACGCACCGGCGGCATGACGATCGGCATCGTCGATGACGCCTGCACGCGGATCATCAGCTCGTCGATATTCGGGGTGTCTTTCTTCGACCACACCGCCTCCTCGCCGGTTTCAGCATCGAACGCGATGACCCGCATGTCACCGGTGCTTGCCTCGTAGGTGTCCCAATCGAAAGGTAGTGCCTCGTCGGGGGCACCCGCTCGTTGGTAGATGTACTCGCCATGGAACATCCCTTTGCCCCGAGCGAAGTAGCGCCACCCGCCGAATTCCTCTTCCTTGGCGAACTCGACGAACGATCGACGCACTCGCCATTTGTCCTCGGAGAGGTAGTTCACTGCAGTGGACGCTCCGGCACTGATTCCAGCGACCCAGTCAAACGACAGGCCTTCGTTGAGCAAGACGACTGCTATGGCGCTGGTGAGCGAAGCCCGCATCCCACCGCCTTCGAAGATGAGTGCGGTATCGCTGATTCGCGTCGTTCCCGCCGACTGCTCCCCGTTCGTCATATCGATCATCTTAACGACTGGTAACCGACACCGATGCCGCCGCCTGCCCCTTCATCGATGTGAACGTTCCCAAGCCAGGGTGGCCAGAGCCGCCGCCTGATCGGGCAGGCAGGCATCATCGAAGAGCACCTCCGCGGAATGATTCGTCGCCGCGGTCTCCGGGTCGGCTCCTTCCGGGCTGACAAAGAAGAAGACGAACGCTCCCGGCACCTCTTCAAGGACATAGGAGAAGTCCTCGGATCCCATCACGGGATCCGGCGACTCAACCACACGGACGGGACCGAACGCCGAGATGAGCGTCTCGAGGGCGAACTGCGCCTCGGCGGCGTCGTTGACCGTCACGGGGTACTGCTCATTCCACACCACCTCGGCGGTGCATCCGTGCGCAGCTGCCACGGAATCGGCCAGCCGGGTCGCGAGTTCGGGGAACCTCTTCGTCGACTCGGCCGACAGGGTCCGCACCGATGCACCGAGCGATGCGGTCGACGGGATGACGTTCACGGCCTCACCGGCACTGAGCTGCGTCACCTCGGCGACGATCGGGTCGAAGACGCTGAACGAGCCGGTGATCATCGAATACAGGGCCTGCCCGAATTCGAGGACGGGCCGCACCGGGTCCACCGAGTCCTGCGGACGTGAACTGTGACCGCCCTTGCCGACCATCGTCACGTGCAGCGTATTGGCACCGGCCATGACCGTGCCCGGGCGGGTGACGAAGGTACCCGCCACACCGGGGGCGACGTGGATAGCGTAGGCGGCGTCGGGTTTCGCCCCGATGGTCTCGAACATGCCCTCATCGAGCATGATCTTCGCCCCGCCGAGGCCCTCCTCACCGGGCTGGAACATGAACGCGACCGTCCCGCGCAGCTCCGCCTGATGAGCGCTGAGAAGTCGGGCGGCTCCGACGAGCCCGGAAACGTGGAGGTCGTGTCCACACGCGTGCATGTTCCCGTTCGTCGACGCATAGTCCAGTCCGGTGGACTCGACGACGGGTAGGGCGTCCATATCACCGCGCAGAAGAATGGTCGGTCCCGGCTGGGCCCCGCGCAGCACTGCCACCACGGACGACAGGTCCGTGCCGAGGGTGATGTCGAGGGGCAGTCCGTCGAGGGCCTCGACGACCCTCTTCTGCGTGTAGGGCAGCGAGAGCCCGAGTTCTGGGTTGCGGTGGAGGTCGCGGCGCAGCGCGCTGAGGTCGTCGGCGAGGGCTGTAGCTTCGGCGGTGAAATCGATTGACTGTGTCATGGTGTCCTTCGGTTGGGCAGTGGGCAGGTTCGGTGTGGTCATGGTGCTCCCAACAGGGCGATGAGGTGGCCGAGCATCACTGAGTCCGCTCGTGTCAACGGTATCCCCAGGTCGGTGATCTGGGGAGGCAACTGCGGTTCCTCCCCGACAGCATCCACGCCCTCGTCCGAATCGGGAATCAGCGCAAGCGCGGTGATGAGATCGAAGTCGGGCACCTGCAGATGGTGATCCGTGTGCGTCTGATAGAGCTCGCCGAGGCTGAGGATCGAGTCCTCGCCGGCGGTTCCGTTCGCCTCGGGGCCGGTCGCGCCAGCTGCGATGTTTTCGGACCCGCTCGCCTCGGGGCCGGACCCGATCAGCTGCAGAGACAACGGCAGTCCCGCCTCGTCGAAGCCCATCGGGATCGCCAGGGCAGGATTCCCGGTGGCGGAGAACGCGGCCGTGAGGTTCCAGTCGTCTTGCGGTGTTCCTCCCCGGAACACATAGGGCGGGGCCGCCGACGGCCACGTCGGCAGGGCGAGCGCCGTGCCGTTGGGCAGCAGTTCGCTCAAGCGTCCGCGCAGCACCCCGGCGGAGTTCAGCGCCGCCTGGTAGGTGTCGTCGGTGACGAGGGCACCTGCGAGGGCGAGCCGACGGAAAGAACGACCGTAGTCATTCCACCGGGGTGCGAGCCGATCGCTGTGCACCTCGTACATCTCGCGGACCATGATCGTCAGTGTGGCCGCAATGAGTTCATCGAGGTAGGGCACGTCGACGGTCGACGTCTCGACGCCGAGTGCTTCGAGGGTACTCAGCACCTCGTCGAAGGCTGCGGCCGTATCGTGCGTGATCCTCGTCGAACCCAGCGCCTGCTCAGGCACGACCACACGGACCGTTCGGCCCCGACGTGACGAGCCGACGGTCTGTCCGCGCATGACCTCGAGGAGCAACCGGCAATCTCGGGCGCTTCTGGCGATGGGCCCGACGATGTCAAGGCTCGGAGCGGCCGGCATGATTCCGTCCATGGGCAGTGAACCCATCGCCGGGCGCATCCCCGTGACTCCGCAGAAGGCCGCCGGTATTCGGCAGCTGCCCGAAGTGTCGGTGCCCAACCCTGCGGAGATGATCCCGAGGCTCACGGCGATCGCGGTTCCGCAGCTCGACCCGCCCGGCCAGCGACTCAGGTCCCACGGGTTGCGTGGAATCGGGAAGTCGAGTGCCGGGTCGGGCCTGCCGGCAGCGTGTTCGACCATCGTCGTCGCGCCCATGATGACTCCGTCGGCGGCGCGCAGCCGAGCGACCGCCTCGGCGTCGCGGCCGCAGTGGAACTCCGGATCGAACACACGGCTCTGTGAGGTCGGGACAGCTTCGCTGACGGCGATGTTCGCCTTGATTCCCAACGGCAGCCCTGCCAGCGGACCGGCACTGTGTTCAGCACTTCGGCCGGCGGCCAGAGCGGATTCGTCGAAGCGTTCGAGGATCGCGCCGACTCGGTCGTTGACACGGTCAGCGAGGTCGAGTGACGCGGAGACCAGTTCCTCGGCCGTCGTCGCACCGGACCTGATCTGCACAATCTGCGCGGTGAGGTCGTGGACAGAGCTCATTTTGGCCGTGTCTGTGACCGCCTTGTCGGTGCTCGGGTCGGTCGCCTCTGTGCTCACTGGGCCAGTAGCGGGCGGACCGGTTCCGCGCCGAACCAGGAGTCCGTGTCTTTAACGAGGGCACCGCCCTGGACGACGGCCTTGATGTTGTCAGGCGTCGCCAAGGGGGTGATGTCGGTCAGGGGATCGAAGTCGATGACGATGAAGTCGGCGAGCTTCCCGGGCTCGAGCGTGCCGAGGTCGGCGTCGAGGCGGAGCAGTTCGGCGGCGTTCTTCGTTCCGGCGACGATCGCGTCCATCTCGGAGAGTCCGAGTTCCACGGCGTGGACCGGTTCGCGCAGGTTCTCCCCGTGTGGGCAGACTCCGGAGTCGGTACCCAGCGCCACCTTCACGCCCGCTTGCAGAGCTGCGGCTACGCGTTCGCGCGCAATGGCTGACCATTTCACCTTCTTCTCGTAGAGGTAGGCGGGGACCGCTGCGGGGTCGGGGACGCGCAGTGCGCTGCTCAAGGTCGGGACGAGGAAGGTCCCGTGTTCGAGCATGAGTTCGATGCCTTCGTCGTCGATTCCGTATCCGTGCTCGACCGAGCGCACTCCGCCCCGGATGGCGGCTTTGATGCCCTCGGCGCCCTGCGCGTGAGCGGCGACCGGCTGTCCGGCGCGTTTGGCGGTCTCGGCGACGATGAGTCGCACATGCTCTTCCGGCACCCCGATGTCGTCGGGGGTGTCGGAGGGGCTGGAGACGCCGCCGGTGGTGCAGACCTTGATGACATCAGCGCCGCTGCGAATGAGCGTCCGCACCGTCCGCCGCACATCGTCGTCGGTGTCGATGATCGGACTGATCGGCATGTGCATCGGTACCGAGCGGCCGTTGGGCATGGTGAAGTCCGTATGCCCGCCGGTCGGTGACAGTGGAGCGATCGCCAGGTGGGTGCGCGGACCCTGGACGAGGCCGGCTGCGATCGCATCTCGGTAACCGCGGTCCAGACCGCCCAGGTCACGGGCCGTGGTCACGCCCGCCATGAGTGCCTTTCGGGCGTTGAGTGCGGTGCGGAAGGTCCGTTCGGATTCGAATCGTGCGGCGTCGGCCGTCTGGTCCTCGATCGACATGCCGAAGTGCACATGGGAGTCGATGAAACCCGGGAGGATGGTCTTGCCCCCTAGCTCGACGATGACGGTGCCCTCGGGAGCGGCGGTACGGGCGGGACCCGCGTAGACCACGCGTCCGTCCCGGACTTCGAGTTCGGCCTCGGTGATCGGGGTGCCGCCGGTGCCGTCGATGAGGGTCACACCGCGCAGCAGCAGGTGGTCGTCACCGGCGATGGTGGAGGGAAGGTGGGCTATGGACATGGTGTTCCTTTCGCGTCGAGTGTGCGGATTCGGTCGGAGACGGCTCACACGGCCGAGGTCGGACGTGTGTCCTCGCCCGGACGGGTGTCCTGACCCGGGCGAGCCTCCTCGACTGGGAGCGCTGCCTCGGCGAGGTTGTCGTTCTCACCCTGATGTGCGGTCCGGTCATGGGATTCGCCCTTGTCCGGCGTCCGGATGACGGAGAGCAGGATGGGGCAGATTCCGGTGGCCCCGGCGCAGATCGCCCAAATGGTGATGTAGCCGCCGAGTCCCGAGGCTCCGGCCTCGGGGATGACGAAGATTCCCAGGACGACGGCGAACACGGCTCCAGCGAGTGCCCCGCCGAGTGTCTTCACGGAGTTGTAGACGCCCGTGGCGATTCCGGTCTCGTCAGCAGGCGATGACTCCGTTGTCGCGGCCGGCAACCCACCGAGGAGGAGCCCCGACCCGAGGCCGGCGACCGCGATTCCGATGACTACGAAGACGAGTGAGGCATGGCCGAAGATGAGGAGCAGCTGGGCGAGCGCGATCACGGCCGAACCGATCATAAGCACACCCTTGAGCGAAGTGGCGCGGGCGACAAAGGAGTAAATTGAGGCACCGACCGCTGCCAGCAGCATGTTCGCTCCGGTGGTCAGCGAGATGACTCCGGCGCTGAGGCCGAACCCGTACCCAACGAGTTCGGGTTTGCCGGCGAGGAACGTGGTCGTGATGCTCTGCGTTCCGAAGAGCACCATTCCGAAGAGGAACGATGTCACGTAAACAGGCCAGAGCCGATTCGAGGTGAGCAGGCGCATATTTAGTGCGGGTACCTTGGCTCTCAGCTCCCACCATACGAAGATGCCGATGAGGACGACGGCGACGACGAGGAGGACTGCGCCGGCGACGGGCTGCGCGGTGACGATGTTGATGCCTGCGAGCAGTGCGAGCATGAAGAGCGCGAGCAGGATGAAACCGAGCCAGTCGATCGTGGGCGAGGTGCGGACGGTCGATTCCGGGACGAGAGTAAAGACGAAGATCGCGGAGATCGCGACGATGACCACGGGTACCAGGAGCTGCGCGACAGTGGATGGCAGGACCGACGAGAACAGGCCGGCAGCCAAGGAACCGATGAGCGCGCCGATCGTCAGTGCGGAGATGAGCATGCCGATCGCGCGCCGTGCCGTCTCGCCTTTGATCTGATTGTGCACGATCGCGAGTTCGAGCGGCAGCCATACTGCGAGGGGGCCGCTGAGAACCCTGCCGAGCAGGACGAGCGGGTAACTGGGAGCGAGCGCGACCAGCACGGTTCCGATGAGGACGGCGACGATCCCGATGCGCAGCATGCGCCGGTGGCCGAAGATGTCGCCGAGTTTCGACAGGATCGGAACGCAGACTCCGGCGGTGAGAGTCTGAACGGTGATGAACCACGCAATGGAGGCGTCAGAGACGCCGAGGCTGTCGCGGATCCCGTCGAGCAGCGGGAGGTAGTAACCCTGAAGGAATCCGCTGGAGAATTCGACGAAGACGAGGAATCCGACGACAGCGAGGAGCCGTTTGCTCGACTTCGTGCCGAGCGCGGGGTCGGGGGTGGTCATAGTGTTTCCTTTCCTGTTGAGCCAGAACCGCGTGCCGACTGCGCCGTCGCACACGGAATGGTCATCGGTGACTGTCAGCTCTGACGGCCGATGAGCGAGCGCACGAGGCTGCGGTAGGTATCTTTGATGTCGTCATCGGTGCGCGCGCGGGCTTCGGGTTTGAGGGTGATGCGGAAGAGAGTGAGACCGGCGAGGGTATCGATGATGAGGTCATGATCGAGTTCGCCGCTCACCTGTCCCCGTGCCACCCCGCGGGCGAGGATCTCGCGCCCCATAGCGTGGCGCGCCTTCATGAACGATTCCGAGATGATCGGGATGACGTCCATGTTGAACATCGCGAGCAACAGGCCGTTGTTGCCTGATGGGTTCTCCGAACGACGGAAGTTCTCGCGGTTCTGCCACGCGTGTTCGACGAGGTCGTCGACAACGTCACCGGTGTCCGGCAGCTCCCCGACTTCGGTGTTGTCGAGGATGGCTGCGGCAACGAGTTCAGGTTTGCTCGGCCATCGACGGTAGATGGTGGTCTTTCCGCATCCGACTTCCGCCGCGACCTTCTCGATGCTCAGATTCACGAATCCATGCTCTTCGACATGCGAACGCACTGTGGCGAGGACCCGCTTCGTCAGATCGGTGTCGAGGGGCCTCCCCTTTTGCGTGATATCAGTCATATCCAGAGCATGGCACAGGTCACATCACTTACGCAACACAACGTATCGTTTCGTAATACGAGCCTGGAAACCCGTAAGAATGAGGTCTTTATGCAGTGTCAGCAAAGGAATCCGCCCGAACTTCGCGTGAGGGCCGAAAAGGTCAACGCGGGCAATCTCTCAGGCAGGCAGTGCGCCCTGGCCTCTCCAAAGGTTCACGAGTCGGATTCGATCGCGATTCAGCTGGGCGATCCTAAGACCATGCGTCGTGTTGTCAGTAGCGAGTACTGGTGCCTCGGCCGAATCCAGGCCCCTGTGCGTTCAGCGGCAGGTGTTAACCCAGCCCTTCCCACGTCATGCGCTGCCTGAGTGCCGGTGCGAGGACCAGCGCCGCGATGACGCTGCCGGCCAACAGCATCCAGGCGCCGAAGTACGTGAACAGTTTGAGTTCTGGCGCCAACGCCGGCCCGAAGTTGGCGGCCATGAGAATCACCCCGCCGAGGATGAGTGCAGTCGAGACGATCACCTGAATGAATTGCTCGACGGTCGAGACCAGCAGATTCTTGATCGTGGAGATGTTCAGCCCGCTCGTGCCGACGTCGAGCGTACCGTCCTGCAGATGACCGGCGATGCGAGAGATCTGCCCGGGCAGTTCGGCGATCTGCGGTGCAGTCGCTGCCGCGTAGAGCGTCATCTCGTGTCGGTCGACTCCCAGTCCCCCGACTTCCCGAAGCAATGTCTTCCCGTTGTCCGTGACCAATGCCAACAGGTTGAGCTCCGGCACGAGGCGAGTGATTGACCCTTCGAGCGTGCTGATAGCACGGAAAGCTGTCGCTACCGAAGCCGGCATCGGGAACCCGAAGTCGACGACGAAGTCGATGAGCTCCCCGAACAATGCCGCGGAGGTGGAGCCCGGAGCACCGTCTCCGTACTTCAGCATGATCTGCCCGATCTCACGCTGCAGCTCCCGGAGATTCACCTCGCTCGGCGTTCCGAGGAGCTCGAGGATTGCGGCGGTTGCCGCTTGTGAGTTCTGCGAATCGAAGGCCATGAGCAGCAAGGCGATCGCTCGGCGGTCGCGTTTGTCGATGCGTCCGACGGCACCGAAGTCAACGAGGCCGGCGCGGCCCGCGCCCGAAACGACGATGTTTCCAGGGTGAAGGTCGGCATGGAAGATGCCCTTTCCGAGCACCTGGCGGACGACCATCAGGAAGAGGTCCTGGGCGATCTCTCTGCGCGCGATTTCGGAAAGGTGGTCGACCACCTCGGCGCCGTGGGACAGAGGCGAACCCTCGACAAGGTCCATGACGATGACGAACTGGCCGGAGAGTTCCTTGTACACGTGAGGGATATGGACGACCGAGTCGGTTTTCGTCGTCGAACGCCCGGTCTCGTCGGCGAGGCGGAGGGCTTCGATGTGGGCGAGCTCGCCGCGATAGTCGAGTTCGCCTTGGAGGGAGTCGACGAAGCTGCGGGCGAGCTTGGCGATGCCGATCTTCTTCGCCCAGTCGGTGGTGCGATCGAGGCGGTCGGCCAGGGTGAGGACGATATCGCAGTCCGCGCGGACCTGTTTGCGGATCTTCGGCCGCTGCACCTTGACCGCGACCACGCGTCCTTCCCAGGTGACGGCGCGATGGACCTGGGCGACGGAGGCACCTGCGAAGGGTTTCTCATCGAACTCGGCGAACATCTCGGCGACGGGACGGCCCCATGCGGTCTCGAGTTGGTCCTTCACCTCGGCGAAGGGAACGGGCTTCACCCCGGCCTGGAGGGTGGAGAACTCCTCGACGAACTCGTGCGGGATCATGTCACCGCGGGTGGCGATGAACTGGCCGAGCTTGATGAACGTGACCCCCGAGGCGGCCAGCGCGTCACGGGTGGTGGCGGCGATCTCTCGGAGGGAGACGCGCAGGGTCGGGATTCGGGGACGGAGGTAGCGGGAGAGGCCAAATTTGATGAGGATCTTCTGGATCTGAGCAAGGCGGTTGACGCGGCGGTACCAGGTGGGGATCTTCGGTGCGTTGCGGATGAGTGAGCTCAGCGTGCCCGAGGGCATGATGAGTTCGATCGCCAGGAGGACGAACATCTGGATGACGATGAACCAGGCGAAGAGCAGCAGGAAGACCATGATGGCGGGGAAGCTCATCGACAGGTTCGGGTATTGATCGGATTCGGAGATGCCGAGGAGTTTGTACGCCTGGAGGGTGATGGGCCAGATGGAGAGGCCCATGATGAGGGAGACGATGGTGTTGCGGGCGGCTCCGGTGCCGGTGAGCATCATCCGACGGACGAGGAATCCGACGATGAGCGCGCTGAGGACGCCCAGTCCGATGGTGTAGAGGATCGTCACCCGTCAGCCCTTCCGTCGACTTTGTCCTACGCGTTCACCAGCCTAGTTGATTAGGGAGTAGGTTCGATTGAGAGTTTGCGGTGGATCGGAATAGCTCTCTTCAGATCACGCACCGACAGCGATATCATAATAGTGATATCAAAGGAGGAGCCGTGGAACAGATTCTTATTCGTAATCTGCCGGAGGGCACCAAAGCCATATTGCGCAGACGAGCAGCTGCTCATAACTCGAGCATCGAGGCAGAAGCCAGGGAAGCTCTTGCCGTTGGCATTGCGGCCGAGGAACCGACACTCGTCGACCTCATCTCGATGAGCACCGATACTCAGGTCGAGTTCGAGCCGAAGCGCCTTGGCCTGAAGGCACGTAGCGCAGAGCTATGAACTTCCTTCTTGACACGAACGTCGTCTCAGCTCTGCGAGTCCGGGGTCGAAATCCGGAAGTCGAAGAGTGGTCCAGTTCGATACCCGCACAAGCCCAGTATGTTTCTGCCTTGACCATTTCCGAGATCGAGCGTGGTGTAGCGGCGAAGGAACGCACGGACTCACAGCAAGGCAAGATTTTGCGAATGTGGTTCGAGGACATGTTGCTTCCTGGCTTCGCGGGACGCATTCTCCCCTTCGACCTGCCTGCCGCCCGTGCGCTGGGCTCGTTCCGCGTGCCCGAGTATGCCCCGCTCGACGACGCACTCATTGCTTCGATCGCCATTGCCCACCACATGACTGTCGCTACCCGCAATACTAAGCATTTCGAAGCGCTGGACGGAGTGCAATTAGTAAATCCGTGGTCGGGCTATTCCAGCTGATCCCAGCCTTGTTCGCACAACACAAAAGCCCTGTTGAACGGTGGACTATTCGCCATCCGTTCAACAGGGCCTTTTTAAGTTCGGGCCTAGCCCGCTACGGTACTACTCCGGCCGGTGCTCGGCCATGACCTTCTCGAACAGCTCGTCGCCGAGCTTGTCGTAGTTAGCGTCCTCCGGGTACCACTCATCGAGTGAGGGGAAGCCGCCCTTGTCGTCGTAGCCGAGCTCGGACACGGACTTTGCCCACTCGGTTCCAGCATCTTTCAGCGTCTTCGGCGCATCCGGAACCGAAGCCTTCTCCGCAGTCTTGTCCGACAGGGTCTTCGCGTACTTCGCCATCTGTTTCTGCACGTCATCATCGAACGGCTGCACCGAACCGTCGTTGTCCTTCGCCTGCTCGACGGCCTGAGCCTTCGCACCGATGACGACCTCCATCATCGTGCTAAACGTCGTCGACATCGAGTCGAAGATGACCTGCTGGTAAGCCACCGGCAGGTCCGAATACTTCTTTCCCGCCGTGATAGCACCGGCCGAGCGAGCAATGCCCGCGTCCGAAGCCACACCGATGTTCGGGGCCACCTCGAAGGTGCCGGCTTCGACGTTCGGTGCCAACTGGCCGAGGTCGCAGTCGACGGTTCCGCGCTGCAGGGCCTCATAGGTCTCGGGGAACGACAGCGACACCGGAGTCGCACCCAGGTCGGTCACCTGCTTGCCGGCCGCAGCTGAACCGACGCGCACCTGCTTGCCCTTCCAGTCATCCAGCGAGGTCATCGGCTTCGAGCACATCGTCGAATACCCACCCGCGGCGAGCATCGGGATCAGCGGGACGAGGTTCTTCTCCTCGAACTCCTCGAGCACTTCGGGTGTCTCCCACGCAGCTTGCACACCAGCGGCATTCGCCGCCAGGTCACTGGCCACCGGCGACGACGGCAACGTCGACATGGCCGTGCCGATCGCATCGAAGGCCGGGTACTCGGCAGGGGTGTAGGAAGGCAGAGTGAACGCGAGATCGACTCGGCCATCGGCCAGGGCGTCATCGACGTCTTCGTAGCTGGCGATCGCCTGGCCCCATACGATGTCGACGGTGATCTTCCCTCCAGAGCGTTCCTCGATGGCCTTCTTCACGTCAAGGCCGTTCGGCGCGAGGATCGACTTCTCCGACATCGCCGAAGGCTGGAACTTGATCGTCACCGGGTCAAGGTCGGCCAGAGCCTCATCGATTTCATCCTGGGAAGCGTCATAGGCGAAGCCCTCCCCCGCGGAGTCGCCCGAACCTGATCCGTCGCCGCCGACGGAACCGGCGCACCCGGCCAACAGTGCCAGCGATGCGACCGCCGCGATGACCTGAGTGGGGCGGGCTGCCGTGCGGATGCGCTTCATGGGACTCCTTTGAGCGAAGGCTGAGAATTACCTTAAATTCTATGCCTGAATAAGGTCACCCTCATCATGAGTCCGCTCACACCCTGCGGCAGCCACCCGAACGACACGGGGCACGGGTGGGTGGGCCGCCTCGGCGAGAATTATCCGGACATTCCTCCGCTCGTGCGGCTGATGAGGTCGGGCAGCCATTCGGTCATTCCGGGCACGGCGACCATGAGGATGAGGAAGATGA
The DNA here is from genome assembly GCF_046534565.1 of Brevibacterium sp. SIMBA_078. NCBI lineage: Bacteria > Bacillati > Actinomycetota > Actinomycetes > Micrococcales > Brevibacteriaceae > Brevibacterium > Brevibacterium sp. SIMBA_078. The sequence goes on along the minus strand of NZ_JAWRYQ010000004.1, from coordinate 429,682 downwards.
CACCGACGGGCAGGAACCACAGCAGGGAGATGAAGATGTCGCGCAGTGTGACCGTGGCGCCGAGGTTGACCTCGGGGTTCTTCGCGATCGAGTGGACGATATAGGGGATGATGCCGACCGGCGGGGTGACCATGGCGAACTCGCCGAGGAGGACGACGAAGACTCCGAACCACAGCGGGCTCACGCCCATCGTTTCGAGGGTGGGCAGGAGGATCGGGATGGTCAGCAGCATCATCGACAGGGTGTCGAAGAACATGCCCATGACGATGTAGAGGACGATGAGGACGAGCAGGAATCCGATCCGCGACAGTCCGAGGTCCGTGATGAAGCTGGTGAGGATGGGGGCGAGTCCGGTGATGGCGAGCAGGCTCGTGAGCATGGTCGCGCCGATCATGATGAAGAAGATCGCCGAGGTGGCCGCCACCGTATCCATGGCCGAATCCGCGACCTTCCGCCACGGTTGTTCGCCCCGTTTCTCCCACACGCACAGCAGGAGTGAGCAGAGCGCGGCGGCGGCTCCTGCCTCGGTGGGGGTGAAGATGCCGGAGAACATGCCGCCGAAGAGCACGACGAGGATGATCGCGAAGCCCCAGACGCCGGTCAGGGAGGTGAGGCGGTCGCGCCAGGTGGTCGTGGGGCGGGTGGAGCTTGGTGTATCTGCTGTGTCTGTTGTGTTCTGGGCGTTCTGGCCGCGGCCGACGAGTTTCGGTGAGGCGACGCCGATGGCGAAGATGAAGGCGCCGAAGCACAACGCGAGCAGGATTCCGGGGACGGCTCCGGCCATGAGCGCGGGACCGACGGGGACAGAGGCGATGCCGGCGTAGACGACCATGAGGATCGAAGGTGGGATGAGATTGCCGGTCATGCCGGAGACCATGATCGTGCCGACGGCCATACGGCGGTCGTAGCCGGCTTTGAGCATTTCGGGAATGCCGGCACGGCCGAGGGCGTAGGTCATACCGATGGTCGAGCCGGTCACAGCCGACAGTCCTGCACCGGCGAAGGTGGTGCCTATGCCGATCCCTCCGGGCAGCCAGCTGAACCAGTGGTCGGCGACGCGGTAGACCTTGCCGGAGAGTCCGGATTGGGTGAGCAGCATGCCCATGAAGATGAACATGGGGAGCACGCTCATCGACCAGTCAGAGACGGCGCTGAATGGGGCGGTGGAGAGGATGTTCATCGTCGCCGGAATGCCGGATACGGCGTAGACGCCGATGATCGACGGCACGGACAGCGCGATCGCCACGGGCACGGAGAGGAAGAGGAGGACGAGCATCATTCCGATGCACCAGGCTCCCCCGATGGCTGCGGACGGGCTGGTGAAGAGACCGACGAGGCAGACGGCGACAAGGCCGAACCCGATCGTCAGCGCGAGTGCGCCGGGGCGTTGGCGACGAGACCCTGCGGGGAAGAGCGAGTGCCCGCTTGGGGTACTAGCGTCGGGCCCGGCATCAGGCATGGCGGCACCCGTGGTGTCGGTGGTGGTGTGTGTCGGTGGCTTCGGCTGGCTCATCAGTAGGTGCGGTTCTCCAGGTCGGGCTCGGCCGGTTCGCCGGTGACGAGGTCGAGGTCGGGCTGGCCTGTGCGGATGATGACGACGGCGTCGAGGATGAAGAGCACGGCGAGCAGCACGAAGACGATGGGCACGAGGTAGTACACGGGCCAGGTGATGATGTCCGAGACATCGGCGGTCGATCCGATCGCCGTGTTATCCAGAGCTTTCATCAGCCCGAACCAGGCGAAGGCCAGTGACACGAGTGCGCCGAGGATGGCGGCGAAGACCTTGAACACCGCGGCGGTCGCGGGCTTGGCCCGGTCGACGGCGATCGTCACGGTGATGTGTTCCTTTTGCAGCTGCGCAGCCGGAATGCCGAGCAGCGCCACGATCGGCAAATACCAATATTCGACGATCTCGTTCGTGCCGTAGATCGGGGCGTCGAAGAGAGACCGAGCCAGGGCATGGGTGACGATGTGGAGCATCATGACGATGATCGCCGTGGCCGTGGTGATGGTCAGCCATTTGTCGAGGATTCGGCTGAACGTGAGCATCAGTTCTCGCCTCCCGTCGTTGTCACTGTCATGTCGTCGGCGGTGCGAAGGGCGGTGAGCAGGTCTTCGACTTCGGCCGAGGCTGCGAGCCCGTCGGGGATCATGGCGGTGACGCGGCGGGCGCCGGCTTCGACGACGGTGATCGAGTCGATCCCAGCCACGCGTGAGTAGCGACGGGCGCTGCGCGGCAGCAGGGCGACGCCGAGGCCATTGGAGACCAAGGACTGGATGGCGCCGGGGTTGTCGGTGATGTGGCGGGTGCGGGGTTCGAAGCCGGCTCGCCGGCACAGGCGTTCGGCAGTGGATCGGCAACGCACGCAGCCCATGATCCAGGGAAGGTCGGCGACATCGGTGAGGCGGCGAACCTGTCCCGCACGGTTCCAGCGTTCGGGGACGAGCAGGTCGAGGTGGTCGGTGCCGAGGTCGACGGTGACGTGACCGGTCATCTCTGGTGGCGCTTCTTCTTCGTGGTGGAAGAGGAAGGCGATGTCGACGGCGCCGTCGTCGAGCATGGCCATGGCTTCGGGCGGTTCCGCCTCGGCGACTTCATAGGAGTGGTGCTGCGGTGTCTCGGATCCGGCGTCGGCTTCGAGGCGGCCGAGTGCTGCGGCCAGTGGTCCGATGACGAAGGAGGGGAATCCTGCCAGCCGGACATTGCGTCCGCCGAGTCCGAAGGCCTTCGCGAGGTCACCACGCAGTCCCGTCACAGAGGCGGCCACTTCGTTCGCGCGGATCCGCGCAAGTTGGCCGGCGGTGGTGAGTTTGATGCCGCGGGGCGTGCGGTCGAAGAGAGTGACGCCGAGATCTTTTTCGAGTGCGGTCATGTGTTGGGACAGGGCAGGTTGGGACCAGCCGAGCTCGCGAGCGGCGGCGCCGATGCTGCCGGCCACGGCGATGGCGCCGAAGATGAGGAGGCGTTTGGGCTCGCCGACGTCGAGCGCCTGTTCGAAGAGATTGCCCATAAGCCCAGCTTATGCCAGAGCAGAGCGAACTGGGTCTACCGGAGGCAGATGAGACGCACCACACTGGAAGTGAACGTCGTGAAATCACTGCTGAGTTGAGGAGTCGGAGTATGCGCAGGATCGGTCTGTTGGGCGGAATGAGCTGGCATTCGAGCATCGAGTACTACACGAAGATCAATGATGCCGTGGCCAAAAAGCTCGGCGGTCATCATTCCGCGCAGATCCTCCTCGACTCGTGCGACTTCGCGGACATCCGGGAGCTGCAGGAGGCCAACGATTGGGCAGGTAATGATGCATCCCTGACGGCGACGGCGCAGCGTTTAGTCGATGGCGGCGCCGAAGCTGTCGCGATTGCCACCAATCTCATGCACAAGTGCGCCCCGGCGATCGAGGCGCAGGTCGATGCACCTCTCATTCACATGGTCGATTCGATCGCGACTATGGCGAAGCGCCAGGGCTATTCGACAGTGGCTGTTCTGGGCACGCGGTGGACGATGCTCGAAGACTTCTACACCGGCCAGCTCGAAGCACAGGGCATCAAGACATTGGTTCCCGATGAGGAGACGTGCGTCGAGGTCGATCAGATCATCTGGGATGAACTCACCCAAGGGAAGTTCACCGATGCCTCCCGAGCCCGCTACGTCGAAATCATGAACGACCTCAAGACTCGTGGCGCTGACGCTGTGGCCCTGTCGTGCACCGAGATCGGCCTGCTAGTCCCACCGGAGACCGCTCCCCTACCGGCCCTCGACTCGGTCGATGCTCATGTTGCCGCAATCGTCGAGTGGATAATGGCGGACGAGCCTGTAACCATCCGGCATTGAACATCGGAGACTGCGACGATCGGAACGGTGATCGCCACGAGCCAAAACGCATCGGTCAACAACGGTGCGCCTTCAAATGGAGTGTCCGACGCTACCCCGCCGGCTGGCTTCGGCCGCCCTGACCTGACCGCCTTCGCGTCTTATCCCAATCGACTCTGATCGGGTCTGCTGATCCTCTCGACGAGAACGCAGCGACATCACAGCCACCCAACCCCGACCGTCCGGGAAGCCGGGACACGTCACATGGCCTGTGCTGCGGGCGTGTCGAGTGGGTCGTCCAGGGGCGACGCAGGAGCGTCGACGCGACGTGCTGAGAGCTGGTTCCAGTCGAGCACTAGCACACCGGCTACAGGCATGGCGATAGGTCAGGAACGGCGTCGCTCCCTACGCAGGAGGGAGCGCAGAGTCTCGGCGTTCGCGTAGCCGACCCGTAGCGCGATCGCGGCGGAGGTGAGGTCCGTGGTTGCTGAGAGGTGCCGAGCTCGTTCGATGCGAAGCCGTTGGACGAAGCCGAGCGGAGTGAGGTTGAGCGCCGCACGGACTCGTCGTTCGAGGGTGCGCCGGCTGGTGCCGAGCGACTGCGCGACGAAGGCGACGTTGAACGGTTCGTCCAGGCGGGCGCGCACGAAGCGTTCGAACTCGACGACGATCGGGTCCTCGTGCCGGAGATGTTCGTAGGCGACGAAGGCCGCCTGCGACGGGCGCTCGTCGATGATGAGGAGCTTGGCGACGTGTTGGGCCAGGTCGGGGCTGATCGATCGCACGAGTGAGAGCGCGAGGTCGATGTGAGCGAACGCGGCGCCGGCGGTGACGAGGTTCCCGTCGACCACGACCATGGTGTCGAGATCGAGGGCGACGGTCGGATAGCGCTTCAGGAACTCCGGCCCCAGGAACCAGCTGGTCGTCGCCCGCCGATGATGCATCCGTCCGGTCTCGGCGACAGCGAACACGCCGGTGCACGCCGCGGCGATCCGGGTGGTCGCCTCGTCGAGGCGTCCGAGAGAGGCGATGACCGACCGAGTATCTCGGCTCTGGAGGGCGTCGTTGGTAGCGGCGGCCGTAAGGGTTCCAAGCGCAGGGACGACGACCACGTCGAATTCTGCGGACTCCGACAGCGGGTGGTCCACCGACAGGGTCATCGATGCCGTCGTGGTCACTCGCCGTTTCGGTCCGAGGATGGCGAGTTCGATCGGGTCGATCCGCGGGTCGACATCGCCGCGGGCTCCCTCGGCCACCCGCACGATGTCGATGATCGACGCGATAGCCGAACCGAAGCAGCCGTCAATCGCGATCAGTCCAATACGCATGACGTAAACAATAGCAATACTGCCGTATACGCCACTCCCCACCGGCCCTTGCTCGTCATAAGCTGAACTCGTCACGCGAAGAATCACGACTTCAAGGAGAGTCCCTCATGTCAACACCCGCATCACTTCCGTACGCCTTCGTCGCCAAGATCGTCGCGGCCGATGGACAGCACGACGCGCTCGCCGATCTGCTCGCCGGCGCTGTCGAACTCGCCAACGAAGAAGTAGGAACGATTGTCTGGTTCGCGGTCAGGACCGACGCCGACACCTTCTGGATCTTCGATGCATTCCCCGACGAGGCCGCTCGCGACGCCCACGCCAACGGCGCCATCGTCGCAGCCCTGACGGCCAACGAGCACCTCCTCAGCGCAGCACCCGAGATCCTGGCGGCCGACGTCCTCGCGTCCAAGCTCCCGTAGGCCGCCAACGCACGAGACGATCGCGCCCCGCCGAGCCGTCGCCAGGTCGCGACGCAACGCCATGCTGCGTTGCCGAGCGGTGCGAGGCCTATCGGCACACGGACAGGATGGCGGCCGCGAGCGCTCAGCCGGCGAGGGGGGGCATCGCAGAGGAGAGCGACGTCGGTGTCGGGCAGAGCCGTGAGGCCAGCGCATCGCTCGACCACCAGAACAGAACAGCCCCTGCCCTGCGTTTCCGCAGGTCAGGGGCTTTTCGCCGGAGCCGCCTGTCGGAATCGAACCGACGACCTAATCACGTCGGCTTTGCGTCTATCGCTTGATGCGTCCACTGGGCGAACGAGCCGCTGACCTGCGCAAACGCCGAGCGTGGGGACGCCGCCATCCGGTGGTGACCGACGACGACCGACCAGTACCGACCGTTTCACCGGAGCTTGCGGCGGCGTCGAAGCCGAGCAAGCTCCATTCCTTTAGCTCACCGAGCCCTCCTCCTCGCCGGTCCCGTCGTCGAAGACGTTTCAGGGGTCTTCTCAGATGACGGTGTAGGTCGGCCGGGCGCGTCGGTCCGCAGATAGACGTCGAGGTCTCCCGACAACGGAGGTTCCTACGCCATCCATCCGAAAGACCTCGACGTGTCCGACGCTACCCCGCCGGCCGGCTTCGGCCGCCTTGACCTGACCGCCTTCGCTCGACTCGACGGCCTCTGTCTGAGCGTGACTGGACAACGACTTGAACCGGATCGTGCGGTCCTCGCGTGCCGCGTGGTGGAACCAGATCAGTGGTGCCGAGGGTGCGGCAGCGAAAGCGCTGCTCGTGACACCGTGATCCGGCGGTTGGCCCACGAGCCGCTGGTCTGGCGACCGACCGTGCTGGCAGTTGTAGTGCGCCGCTACCGCTGTGCCGACTGCGGACACGTGTGGCGCCGAACACCTGCGCGGCTCCGCACTCGGGTTCCGAAACCTGACTAACTACATCGCCCGGAGCCTTCACATGCCCGGAGCGACCCTAATCGTTTCCAACCATTCACGCCAACGGCCGAGCCGGACCGCATCCGCATGGGGCCCGACTCTATGCCCAGCCCAAATCTGATTCGTCTCTTCCCCGCGCTGCACGCTGTCGTGAAGGTCACGCCCGTCAACGAGTTCGCTCACTCGCCGAATCCCGTGGAGCGCGTTGACGAGCCATGCTTCGTGCTCGATAAGCTCCTCGGGGCGCACTCGCCGCAACTCGATCGGAACCGAGCGAGCGCGAGCCTCCTCGAGGATCACCGCCGAGGTGACTCCCGGCAGCGCTCCCAACTCCGGATCCGGTGCGCAGAGGGTCTCTTCGTCCCACCACAGCAGGCTCGTCGTTGCTCCCTCGATGACGTACCCGTCCCCATTGATGAGCAATACCTCGTCACAGCTGTACTGCTCACCGGCGTCCTCCCGCACACGCTCAAGCAATACGATGTCCGGGCCTTTCCGATTCGGAGTGATTCGCGGGTCGGAATATGGCGGGATGAGAACCTTCAACTGCTGCGTCCGAGTAGGTGCTGGTCGCAACCGGAATGCCAACTCACGTTCGGCGTCAGGAGAAACGTCGAGGACATCTACGCGCGGGAACCACTCCCCCTTCGCCGGGATCTTCTCGACCACTGCCGCCCAAAAATCGTCGGTGATCGCATCACCCATCCCCACCTGCGCAGCAGCATCACCGAACCGTGTCCGATGGAGGTCGAACGCTCGTACCCGCCCGTCTTCAACAAGCCACGAATCGGCGGCCATCAGCTTCGATGAGCTGAAGTCCGTCGTAGGCTCCTCGAAACGGTGATCCTGTTGATTCCACAGCCACACGTTCACCGCTCAACTCCACCCGAGTATTCGGCCACAGCGGTATCGGTCGGTCCGGCCTCCTCGGCGGGGATCATGGTGTGGGCGTCAACATCGCCTATCTGCTCAGTCGAATGGATATGTGTCCTCAGTTCGGACGGGTCGTTCACATGAACGACAACCTCGCCGGGGAGCTCCACTCCACCGAGCAGCCTCAGCACCGGAGCCGCCTTCACCACTGTCTCCTCGTACTCCTCCTCGGAATCCGAGAGCGCAACGATCGCTCCGCCGACCCCGTAACTCAGAGTCTCACCCTGAACGACGAGCGTGCGGATGACGACGCTGAGATCGACGGCACCGCCGAGCGAGAAATACCCGACTGCTCCGCTGTACACCCCACGCGGGCCGGCCTCGAGCTCTTCGATGGTCGTCATCGTCCGCAGCTTCGGCGCCCCAGTCATCGACCCTGGTGGGAACGCCGCCCGCACACACGCCACCGGGCTAGCATCCTCGGCCAAGCGTGAACTGACCGTCGAGACCATCTGATGCACCGTCGCATACGACTCGATCCCGAACAACTTGTCCACCTGCACCGATCCCAGCTCGGCCGTGCGCCCGAGGTCGTGCCGGACGAGATCGACGATCATGAGATTTTCCGACCGATCCTTCACCGAGGCGGCCAGCTCAGCCTTGATCGCCTCGTCTTCTGCCTGGTTCGCTCCCCTGGGCCGAGTACCCTTGATCGGCTTCGACTCCACCCGGCCGTCTGCGCCAATCCGCAGAAACCGCTCAGGTGAGGTGCTGAGAATCACCGCCTCTCGCGTGCGGATGAACGCCCCGAACGGCGTCGGATTGTCCTCACGCAGCCGCAGATACATCTCCAGTGGTGACGCATGCGGATCGACGGCGCATTCGAGCATGTTCGTCAGGCAGACTTCGTAGGTCTCGCCATCGGTGATCTTCTCTTGCACTTGATCGATGAGGTCGAGGTACTCACGCCGATTGTGCCGTGCCACGAGGTTTGGATCGCGGCGTTTCGCCGGGGTTGAGGTGTCTGCCTTCGACGAGGTGGCCCGCCGTTGGTCAGTACCACTGATTTCCTCGGCGGGGACCGATGCGATCCGTGCGCGTGTCTGGTCAAACCAGTCCTGGTTTGTTGCGTGGCCAGTTGGGTCGTCGTCACGACGCAGTGCCAGAAGGTGAATGCTATTGGTGTCATGGTCGATGACAAGTGCGCGATCAAGGAACATCATGACGGCGTCAGGCAGGTCGGATTCGTGCTGGTTCGGCGAGCCGACCTCGATCTTGAGCTCGTAGCCGAGGTAACCGACCCACCCAAGGCGGAAATCGAATGGCAGATCGTGGCTTAAGGCGCTCAAGCCGGGAAAAGTGGATTTGATGCCTTGCGCTTCTGTTCTTTCGCCGGTCACCGCAACGGTCGCGTTTGCGAGTTCGGCTTCGAGCCAGTCAAAGAATCCGGACGACTCAGTCACACTCTCTGACTCGTCACCGGCCGAACGCACTTCGACTACCCCTTCCGGCACAGAGCCAGTCGCTACTCTGCTCAGCGGACCGGACGGCGCACCCATGATCGAGAACCGGGACGAGTCATTGCCTGGTAAATTCCCGTCGAGCCAAACGGCCTCAGGTTCGTCTCCGAAGAGTTCGATGAAGAGCTGTGCGTCGGAGACCTTTTGTGGGAGCAGATCGAAGTCGAGAACGTAGTGGTGCCGAGGGGCAGGTGGACCGGTAGTCACCTGGTGTGGATCGGGTACTACGCACGTCCCCGCGGGGAAGTCGGTTTCGAAGGCCGAATCCTTGCCAACCCAATCCTCGCCAGCCGGTAGGTCATTCTTGTGATCCCGCAGGTTCCACGCCTCAGTCAAGTAGGCGAAGTTCCGAAGCAGAGTTCGTGACTCGTCGGAGGCGATCGATTCCGGGTGGAACTGGACTCCCCACTGAGGTTTAGTTCGATGCCGCAGCGCCTGGATGACTCCGTCGTCGGACCATGCGGTCGATTCTAAGCAAGAGGCCACGTCGGCAACTGCAAGCGAGTGATAACGCACCGCCGAGAACGGCGAGGGAATCCCAGCGAACAGCTCGGTACCTGTATGGCTGATCTGGGAGACCCGACCATGCCGGGGCTCTGGCGCGTGGGCCACGGTTCCCCCGTGCACATGAGCGATTCCTTGATGACCGAGGCACACGCCGAGCACGGGTATCGGCGAATGCTCGATCACTTCGGAGCAGATGCCGAAGTCGGCCGGTCGCTCCGGAGTTCCCGGTCCTGGGGAGATGAGGACATTGTCGAACTCGTCGAGCACGCTCAGCTCGAACTCGGCCCAATCATTGGTCACAAGTGTCGGAGCGCACCCGTTGACCTCGGCAAGGAGATGGAAGAGATTGAACGTGAACGAATCGGCATTGTCGATGAGCAGAGTGCGAATCACAGTGGTCTCCTCACCGAAAGCGACTGGTGTGCCGGCCACCGTATAGAGAGTGCAACCTCATTCGACAGCGGCGCGAATCGAGGCACAAGCCTGACTAATCAGCTGAGATGCGCTGTTCAAACAATCCAAACTGCCACGCACCAGTTCTCTAACCATTCGCAGAGAATGGACGGTCACGAGTAAGTTCGAAGATCGCAAGCTCGACTTGGCTACGAGTTCGACCGAAAGGAGCTCCCCAACGGTCTAGCAGAGACAAGTAAATCTCGTAACCCTTAGTCCGATCAACTCGGAATCCGACCAGCTCATCGGCGGGCACGTTCGCGACAATCCAGTCTCGTACGCGCTTATCGAGGATCGGTGCAACGCGTTCGTCATCGATCGACTCTGCCATCGAGGTGAACGACATCCATTTGGTAAAGAATGCACCGCCGAGATACTTAATATGGCCCTGGTTGTTCAAGTAGTAGAAGGCATCGACGGGTTTCTCGGAACGAGCTAGTTGCGCGCCTTCGATCAGATGGTCTCGAATCGACTCGATGATTGGAGAGTCGGAGTTCGACCGCGTACGCTCACCAGTCAAAATGCTGCGTGTCCGAAAGGGACCGTATCCTCCGGGGCCGCCCCAAATCATTACCGGCACAAAAGCGCCAAGGACTCTATCCCTGACGAGATTCTCTTGGACCACTTCGCGAATAACTCCCCGGCTAAGGACTGTGGGCAATGAGTCCACTGTCTCCCGGGCGTCAGAGACATCGTGGACGACTTTGGCCCATTTCTCTCGATTCCACTCAAAGCCGCGTTGTTTGGGCAATTCAGCAGAGAGTCGGGCTGCCAGTTCAGCTGGTGTACCTACTTCACTCATAATCAAATAACTATCACAGAGAGCCCTGGAGATCCCCGAAGTACAGACTTGATTCAGCCGAGCACGAGCCCGCGGGTCTGAGCCGACAGTCCGCCAGACGCCTCGGCGAGCAACGACTCTTCTGAATCCGCACCGGCGCGAACATACCGTCCGGTGAACGCATCCAATGTCCCCGAGGCCAAAGCCACAGCCAGATCGGTGACCTGCTCGGGTGAGGTCCAATCATCACCCTGGCGGAAATCGTGGACGGGCATCGACTTCGTCATGGCTGTCTCGACGACGCCCGGCGCCATCTCGAAGATACGCAGTCCCTTGTCATGCCCGAAGTGAACGACCGAGTCGGCGATGCGGAACAGTGCTGCCTTCGACGCCGAGTACACTGCATACGCCGGCGTGCCCTTCGCTCCCGATCCCGAGTTGAGGTCAATGATCCGACTGGGACGGCCGGTCGCCTCGGCGCCGGCCATCAGCACCGGTGCAAAGACATTAATCATGAGCGCAACCCCGGTGACGTTCGCGTCGACGACGCCCTTGAGGCTCTCCGGATCGGCATCCCACAGTGGCCCCTCGGTCGACTCGATGCGCCCGGCATTATTGATGAGCACCTGCAGACGCTTCCCCGTCGATTTCTCGAGCTCGGCCACTGAGTCACGCAGCTGGTTCACCACAGTGATGTCATCAGTGCGCAGACCGACACCGGTCACCGTTCCCCCGGTCGCCTCAGCGATCTCTTCAGCCGCAGCTTCCGCCTTCTCTGCCGACGTCGCCGTGACGATCACGTCGTAGCCGGCCTTTGCGAACGCCTCCGAGAGGTGGCGTCCGATTCCGCGGGCACCGCCGGTGATGAGGGCGATCGTCTCCGACGGAACTGCAGTGGCTGTGGGGGTGAGATTCTCGGTCATGCTCTGTGCTCCTCGTGGATAGTCATCGATTCGGATAGGGCAAGGCCCGGTCGAACCACTCTAACGGTCGACCGGGCTCTGCTACGCACTGTTCTCAGCTGCGGACTTCGGCACCGTGACGCTCGGCGGCCAACGCGGTCGCCGCCTCACGCATCGCCGAGGCCTCATCGGCCTTGAGCGTGCGATCCGGGGCGCGGAAGGTCAGGCGGAACGCCAGCGACTTCTTGCCCTCGGGCAGCTGGTCTCCGGTGTAGAGGTCGAAGGTCTCGAGCAGTTCGAGCTCCTCCCCGGCACCTTCACGCAGCGTCGCGGCCAGAGTCTGCGTCGGCAGCTCGGCATCGACGATAAGAGCGACGTCCTGACGCGACACCGGATAGGTCGACAGTGCACCGTCCCAAGCACGCAGGTCATCCTGAGCCAGCAGGGCGTCGAGGTCGATCTCGAATCCGACCGTGCGTGCCGGTAGGCCGAGGTTCTCGCACACCTTCGGGTGCAGCTCACCGGCATGGCCGAGCACCTGACCGTCGGCGAGGACAAACTTCGCCGCACGGCCCGGATGCCACGGGGCGATCTGGTCGGCCTCGACGGTGGCCTCGAGGCCATTGACCGCAGCGATCCGGCGCACGGTGTCGATGACGTCGGTGGCCTCGGCCTTGCGGCCCTTGCCCCAGACTCCGGGAAGCTCCGCATTGCCGGAGAAGATGCCCGCGTAGTGGTAGGGCTGGTGCGGCACCGATGCGTAGATCTTTTCGAGCTCGTCGTCGCTCGGGTGGTATCCGGGCAGGTGACGCGGTCCGGGACCTTCAGGCAGACCCGCCGAGGTGGACACCAGTCCCGCTTCGAACAGCGCGACGTCCTTCGCCCCGCGGCCCTGGTTGCGGACCACGAGGTCGACGAGCGTCGAGAGCAGGTTGGTGCGCATGAGCGGCAGGTCTTCGGACATCGGGTTGGCCAGGCGCACGTGCTTGCGGCGCACGTCATCGGCCTCGAGCCGCAGCTGGTCATCCCGTTTATCGTTCGTGAACGGGTACGACAGCACCTCGGTAAACCCGTCGGCGGCCAGCAGGTTCGAGATCCGGCGACGCGTCTTCTGCGCTACCGTCAGTCCGTTGCCGGCCCGAGCGGCGGGCTGAACGGACGGAATCCGGTCATAGCCGCCGGTGCGGGCGACTTCCTCGATGAGGTCGACGTCGTCGGTGATGTCCGTGCGCCAGCTGGGTACGGTCACCGACACCGTCTCCTCGTCCTTAGTCGACACAGTTGCGCCGATGCCCTCGAGCAGTGAGGTCACCTCGGCGACGGTGTAATCGACACCGACCAAGGAGGCGACACGGGCGACCTTGAGGTCGAGCACCGTCGGTTCGGGAGCCTGCCCGATCTGTGTGGTCGCTGGGCTGAGCGTTCCGCCGCCGAGTTCGACGAGTAGGTCCGCGCAGCGACGTGCGGCCACGGGACCGAGCTTCGGGTCGACGCCGCGTTCGAAGCGACGCGAGGCCTCCGAAGACAGCTTGTGGCGGCGTGAGGTGCGGGCAATAGAGATCGGGTCGAAGTGAGCGGCCTCGATGACGACGTCGGTGGTCTGGTCGTTGACCTCGACGTCGGCGCCGCCCATGACTCCGGCCAGGCCGATGATCTTCCCGCCCTTGCCAGTCTCACCGGCGCTGCGGTCGGTGATGAGCAGATCCTCGGCATCGAGCGTGCGCTCGACATCGTCGAGCGTCGTGAGCTTCTCGCCGGCGGTGGCGCGGCGGACGACGATCTCGTCGCCGAGCAGCGCGGTGTCGTAGGCGTGCAGCGGCTGACCGAGTTCGAGCATGACGTAGTTCGTCACGTCCACGGTCAGGCTGATCGGGCGCATGCCGGCCTGCTGCAGGCGACGCTGCATCCAGAACGGGGTCTTCGCCTGAGGATCAAGCCCGGTGACCTGCAGGGCAGTGAACTGGTCACAGCCGGCCACCTCGTTGATGGGGTTGTTGTCCTCAACCGACACCGGGTAGCCATCGTCGGTGGCCGCATTGGTGGGAGCCACCTCGGCGGATCCGATGTCCGTGAAGGTCTGACCCTTCATCTGCGCGTATTCGCGTCCGATGCCGCGCATCGACAGCTGGTAGCCGCGGTCGGGGGTGACGTTGACGTCGAGGGTGACCTGGTCGAGGCCGAGCAGCGCGATCGCGTCATCGCCGGGCTCACCTGTCAGACCAAGATCCGACAAAACGATGATTCCGGAGTGATCCTCGCCGAGGCCGAGCTCCTTGGCCGAGCAGATCATGCCGTCGGACTTGTGACCGTAGGTCTTGCGAGCAGCGATCTTGAAGTCACCGGGCAGGACGGCTCCGGGCAGGCAGGCGACGATGAGGTCGCCGGGCACGAAGTTGTGCGCACCGCAGATGATGCCGCGGCTCGGGCGCTCCTCGCCGGGCTGTGGGTCCTTCGGATCGTCCTGGGCCTCGTTGTGTTCGGGGCCGACGTCGACGCGGCACCAGTTGACGGTCTTGCCGTTCGAGTGCTCTTCCTTGACGAGTTCGAGCACGCGACCGACGACGAGGGGCCCGGTGATCTCGGGTCCGAAGAAGTCCTCTTCTTCGAGTCCGATGGAGGCGAATTCGGCGGCGAGGGCATGGGGATCGGTCTCGGCTGGGAGATCGACATAGTCGGCCAGCCAGTTCAGTGGGACGCGCATATCAAGCCTTCATTCCGAAACGGGCCGAGAAGCGCACATCGCCTTCGACCATGTCATGCATATCGTTGATTCCTTCGCGCAGCATCAGGGTGCGTTCGATGCCCATGCCGAAGGCGAAGCCCTGGTAGACGTCGGGGTCGATGCCGGCGGCGCGCAGCACGTTGGGGTGGACCATTCCGCAGCCGCCCCATTCGATCCAGCCGGGTCCGCCGACCTTGTTGGGGAACCAGAAGTCCATCTCCGCGCTGGGTTCGGTGAACGGGAAGAAGCTCGGGCGCAGGCGGGTCTTCGACTCGGGGCCGAACATCTCGCGGGCGAAGCCGTCAAGGGTGCCCTGCAGGTTGGCCATGGTCAGGCCCTTGTCGATGGCGACGCCTTCGATCTGGTGGAAGACCGGGGTGTGCGTGGCATCGAGCTCATCGGTGCGGAAGGTCTTGCCCGGGCACACGACGTAGAGCGGCACGCCGCGTTCGAGCAGGGAGCGTGACTGAACCGGTGAGGTGTGGGTGCGCAGGACGAGGCCGGCCTCAGGTGGGTCGACGAAGAACGTGTCCTGCATCTGGCGGGCCGGATGATCGGGCCCGAAGTTGAGCGCATCGAAGTTCAGCCATTCGGATTCGATCTCGGGGCCTTCGGCGACTTCCCAGCCGAGGCCGACGAAGTAGTCCGCGGCCTGTTCCTGGATGAGGCTCAGCGGGTGGCGAGCGCCGAGGCGACGCCGATCGGTGGGCAGGGTGACGTCGATGGCCTCTTCGATGAGCACGGCCGCATCGCGTTCGGCTTCGAGTTCGGCCAGACGTGCGTCGTGGGCCTGCTTGACCTGTCCCCTGGACTTGCCGACGATCTTGCCGGCGGCGGCCTTATCGGCCTTGTCGAGTGAGCCGATGGCTCGGTTGGCGAGCGCCAGCGGGGATTTGTCACCGGTGTGGTCGATCTTCGCCTGCTTGAGCTCGTCGAGAGTCGTCGCATCCGTGAAAGCCTTGAGTGCCGCGTCGACGGCCTGCTTCACGGCCGACTCGTCCAAGGGGTCGAGTTGGTCTGTCATCAATGTCCTTTTGTCCGTACTTGCCCGCAGCTGAGGGGACGTCGTTTCTCTTCGCCTGCCAGTCTATCGTCTCCCCAGGCAGGGCCCTGGTCGGGTCCGCTGGGTGGGTGGGCCGCCTCGGTGACGGTTGTGTGGGGTCGATCATAGGGATCGAGCCGCGTGAGGCGTAGGGTCGGGCACATGACGACACAACGTGCATCAGATGTCATGGTCAGGGCCCTGGAGAACGAGGGCGTCGAGCGGATCTTCGGCATTCCCGGTGAGGAGAACCTCGACTTCGTCGACTCCCTGCGGAATTCATCGATCGAGCTCATCCTCACCCGTCACGAGCAGGCGGCCGCGTTCATGGCCGCCACCTACGGTCGGCTGACGGGCAAGCCCGGTGTGGTGCTCACGACCTTGGGGCCGGGCGCGCTCAACCTGGCGACCGGGGCTGCGTACGCCCACCTCGGCGGGATGCCGGTCATCATGATCACCGGTCAGAAGGGCATCCGCACCGCTGAGCAGGCGGCGTTCCAAATGGTCAATACGGTGGCGACGATGGATCCCCTGACGAAGGTGAGCAAGCAGATCACCTCGGCGGCGATGATCCCGACGATGGTCAGGGAGGCGTTCCGCGCCGCTCAGGCCGAGCGTCCGGGACCGGTGCACCTCGAGCTGCCCGAGGACATCGCCGGGATGCCGGTCGACGGGTTCGAGCTCATCGAACCGCATACGAACAGTCGGCCCGTCGCCGGGGATACGGCGATTGCGAACGCCGCGAACGTCATCAGGGAGGCGAAGAACCCGCTGCTCATGCTCGGTGCGGATGCCTCCCGGGCTTCCTGCAGTGAGGAGCTGTCGCGTTTCGTTGCGGGGATGCGCATCCCCTACGTGACCACGCAGATGGGCAAGGGCTCGGTGACGGGAGCGTCGGATCTGTACATGGGCACGGCGGCCCTGACCTCCGGTGACTACGTCCACGACGCGATCGATGCGGCCGATGTCATTGTCACCATCGGTCACGATACGACGGAGAAGCCGCCGTTCACGATGGATGAGAACGGACCGACCGTCGTGCACATCGGATACCGTCCCGCCATCGTTGAGCAGGTGTATTTCCCGCAGTTCGAGGTCATCGGTGACCTGGGTCCGTCCTTGGACAAGCTCGCCGAGGTGCTCGGCGGTCCCGTGCCCACCGCCGAGGCGCTCCTGCCGATGCGTGATGAGATCCTCATCAAGATCCACGAGGGAGCCGATGAGGATCGGTTCATCCCCCAGCGGATCGTCCAGGAGGTCCGTGATGTCGTGCCGACCGATGGAATCGTGGCCCTGGACAACGGAATGTACAAGATCTGGTTCGCCCGCAACTACCGCACGACCAGGGCGAACACTCTGCTGCTCGACAATGCGCTGGCGACGATGGGCGCCGGATTGCCCTCGGCGATCGGGGCAAAGCTGACCTACCCGGAGCGTCGGGTCATGGCCGTGGTCGGCGACGGCGGGTTCATGATGAACAGCCAGGAGATGGAGACCGCCGTGCGTTTGGGTCTCGATCTCGTTGTCGTCATCCTCGAGGACAACGCCTACGGCATGATCCGGTGGAAGCAGGCCGCGGACGGATTCCCCGACTACGGTCTGACCTACGGCAACCCGGACTTCGTGAAGTACGCGGAGTCGTATGGGGCCACAGGCACCCGCGTCGAGGATGTCGACAGCATCAGCGATGCCCTGGAGAACGCGTTCGAGGTCGGTGGAGTGCACGTCGTGGTCGTGCCCGTCGACTACTCGGAGAACAAGCGCGTGCTGATCGACGAGCTGGGCAAGCGGTGAGGTACTGATTCAGCGTCGCGTCTGGCTCTGACCCGCAAGTTGGTCGATTGATACGGTCACGGCTCTTCACGATTCTGCTGGGGATCTCCACGCTGTGCGCGTGGGGATCCCTCGGCCGGATCATCAAGGCTGCCCTCCGGGACTGGCCGATCAATTCACTCCCCCGGACAGTCCCGAGGGGTAAGCGAACGAAGACTAGCCAGGCCAGTCATTTCGAGGAACCCAGATCCAACCTTCTCTTCGCGTACTCGACTTCAATTCAGTGGGAGCCGGCTCGCATCTGCCCAGATAGGCTTCCAGTGCGATGATGGCGGCAAGCACTGCGTCCAGCGCATTGTCATCGGCGAGGCAGAAGTCTTTGTGCCCATTCCACTCCAAGTTGGGAAATTTCGCGGTTAGGTCGTCGACCAACTGGTGCCGGACTTCAGAATTCTTCTGTCCTTTGTAACCACGATGTTGCAGGCCCCACACTTTCAGCGCTGCCGCAGGATAGACCTCATAGACGACACCTGACCCGTCTCGGGCGACTGAGACGCCCTCTGCCCTCAGGTGTGCCTCAATGCCGGCCCAGCGCATTGCCGCATAAGCAATCCGCTCGGTGGCTACGCTCAATGGCCAGACACCGGCGCAGCGTTGGACGGACCGGTCAGTCTCCCTCAGCGCCAGCCCCCGTCGCCATTCGCGGTCGGTGGCCACCGGCGCGGGCAGATGTCCACTGGCGTGGTCGGACACGAACTCGACGAATCTCTGTGGCCATCCAAGAGGCACGTCGATACCGGTCCGGCCCACCTGAACAATTGCGTCCCGGATTGCGTCATCATCGGCGCCAAGAAGAAGTTCGTCGATTGTCATTTGCGCGTTGAGCGATTCCCCCTCGCCAAAATTGAGTATAGCGAGGCCAGTGCGGTCCGCCTCGGCTGCGAGGTCGACTCCGGCAACCTTCATCCCGACCTTCTTTCCATGTGTATTCACGGGGCTATCGGCCCGCTCCACGGAGGTACCGACGACGGACGCCGTTTGCTGACCAGTGTTATCAGTACGCCGGTGGACGTTCAGAGGACTCGAACGGATAGCGTGCCCGGAAGTCATCAGCGATCTCGCCCATGGTCACAATCTTCACACCGTCGTGCCCGCCGATGTAGTCCAGCAGACGTTCGAGCATGAGCAGCACCTGCGGACGGCCGGATACATCCGGGTGGATCGTGATCGGGAAGATCGCATAGTCGAGTTCGCGGTAGACCCAGTCGAACTGGTCGCGCCACAAGGTCTCGATATCGCGGGGATTGACGAAGCCGTGGCTGTTCGGGCTGCTCTTCACGAACAGCATCGGCGGCAAGTCATCGACGTACCAGTTCGCAGCAATCTCGACGAGGTCGATCTCCTTGCCGTGTTTGAGCGGCTTCATCCAGGTTTCCGGCGACTGCGAATAGTCGATCGGCGTCCATTCGTCTCCGGCGATGGAGTAGTACGGCACGAAATCCTTGTGGCTTTGGCTGTGGTCGTAGTCGAACCCGAATTTCTTCAGCAGCTCAGGCGTGTATGCGCTCAGCTCCCACCATGGGGCGACATAGCCGCGTGGCTGGATGCCGGTGAGGTTCGTGATGAGCTCGACGGACTTCTCCATCACGATGTCTTCCTGACGGTTCGTCATCGCGACGGGATTCTCGTGGCTGTAGCCGTGAGCGCCGATCTCATGTCCGTCGTCGTACACCATCTTGCACTGGTCGGGGAATGTCTCGAGCGAATGGCCGGGGATGAACCAGCTTGCCTTGAGGTCGCGACGTTTGAGCATCTTCAGGAGCCGGGGAACTCCGATTTCGCCGGCGAAGATTCCTCGCTGAATGTCCGAGGGAGAGTCTTGCCCGCCGTAGGAACCGAGCCAGCCCGACACTGCATCGATGTCGATACCGAGTGAAACGAAAATCTCTTTGGCCATTTTGCGCATCCTCCGTCGATTCGAAAGTGAGAACGCGGACTCGCTGCGGGCGAATGCCGCGATGCTGTGAGTCTTTCACCGAAGAGTGATCTGCGCAATAGGTGTCTCACCTGGTCAGGGACCGTGCTTCTCCGTTTGGAGGCTCCCGTGCTCACTCCACGGTGATGCCGAGTTCCGAGGCGAAGAGTTCGGCGAAGAGCATGAGCTGGGTGTCGTCGATGGTCGCTCCGCGCAACGAGTGCACGCCGGAGATCTTGTGCGGTTCCAGTCCCCGGATATCGACGTTGCCGAGGGCGGCGCCTTCGCACTGGAAGACTCCGACGCTGCTTCCCGGAAATGCGACCCGGCTGACCTTCGCTCGGTCGAGGTCGATCTCGTCGATCTTGCAGTCGCGGAACTCGACATCGGTAAGCTTCGACCCGCGCAGGTTGAGGTAGGAGATACGGCAATTGGTGAATCGCACCTTCTCCCACACGCTGTCATAGACAACGCCGGCACCGATCCGTGTTCCAGAGATCGCTGTGTGCAGTAGGTTTCCACGGGACATAGTCCACGTGTCGGCGCGGCAGTCCGTAATCTCCGTGCCGGAGATCCTGGCCCCGGTGAGATCGACCGGCACGTCGACATCGCCGAAATTGACGTTCGACCATCGACCGTCGAGGAACGTCGCTTGGGTGGCATCCACCTCGGCGAGGTCGAGATCGGTGAATTCCATGCCCTCGAGGAATTCCTCGGGATCGATATCCCCGAGGTAACCCTGGGCAAGTTCGCCGAGGTTAATCTTCGGTGGTCGCGGCGTCTCCGTGGTCATGGGCCCACCCTAATCGCTGCCGGTGACATACCCCGTCGTTGCGAGTTCACCCGAACGAAAACACGCCTTGTTATCGTCGGGTGCATGGACTCGCGGCCACGCTCACCCAATGACCGCGATGCACCCTACGCGGTTGCGTTTGCAGCAGGCGGGGTGCTCGCTGTTGTCTACCTCGTGGTCCGTTACCTGCACGCTCAGTACATCGGCTGCGGTGAAGCCGGCTTCCAGTGTGGCGGGGCCATCAATGACCTGTTCTTCGGGTACGGAAGCTGGTTTCTTGGATTTCTTATCGTCCTTGGCTGGGTGGCCACGGCGGTGATTGCACCGTCGGTGCTGAATCAGCTCCGACCGCACACGTCATGGTGGAGACGCGGACTCATCGCCACTGGATTCTGTTTAGCCGTGACCGTTGTGATCATGGTGGTCTACAGCGGAATAGTGACGTATTCGGAATAAGGCTGAGCGATCGACGTCTCCCCCGCTAGACTGCAGGCATGAAGCCACTGACAACGATCCTGTCATTGCCCGTTGCCGATCCTCAGGCCACCGCGAACTTCTACGCCGATGGACTCGGTCTCGAAACCGGCGGTGTGGACGACGGCATCGTCGCCTTCGAACTGCCGAACCTCTCGATCTTCTTCATCACCGCAGACGAATACGGCCAGTACCTCGAGCTCTCAGGCCAGCCCGGTTCGAAGAATCCGGTTCCAGGAGCCAGCATCATCTCGTGCGCCTTCGCCACTAAAGCCGAGATCGATGAGACCCTCGATCGTGCGATCGCCGCCGGTGGATCAGCCGATCCGGGCCAAGATGTCGATGGGTCGTACATGGGCTACTTCGCTGACCCGGACGGATACATCTGGGAGCTCGCCGCCAACGAGCAGACCGCGAAGGCCGCTGCGAACGGCTGAATAGTTTTACGCACCTGTCGGACGGTCACGGAGGGCTTTCGCGCACGATGAGCGCACAGTCGTGCGCGTCTCAGCGGCCACGGGAAGCTGAGACTCCTGCCAACGCCGTTTTCGGGACATCGACGAAACCGAGTCTCTTCACCGCCGAGGTGTAGACGACATACTCTTTGATGAGTGCCACAGGCACCGTCACCGTGATCAGCAGTTGCGGTACCGACGGAGAGGCCCCCGTACCGAAATCGAGTACCCAGAAAATACACGCAACAGCCGAGAAGACGACCACTGACTCGATCGCTTCATTGAGATGATGACTCCGCAGCGTCGCCAGAGACTTCGGCGCATCGGCAGTATCAACCACGCTCGTCTCACCGCCCTGACTACTGCTGTTAATCGACTAGGTTACTTGTCGTCACAGTAGCGCAGATCGCCGCAGAATTGAACCATGCCCGCAGTTCAGCGAGCCAGTCCGGAGCACCTTCCCCAATGCACAGAAGCTGCCCAGCCCCTCACATCCGCTGGTTGCGAGCACTTTCGTAGATGCACACTCCGGCGGCGGTGCCGAGGTTGAGGCTTTCGGCCGAGCCGTAGATCGGGACGGCCACGGATGAGTCGCACAGCTCCAGATCCTCGGCGCTCATCCCCCAAGCTTCGTTGCCGAAGACCCAGGCGGTACGTGCGGTTAGGTCGAGGCCCGTCTCCCAGGGGTGGTGAAGATCGTGGGCTTCGTCGTTCGCGTCGGCGGCGAGCACCTGCAGGCCGCGGGCACGGGCCAGTTCGGTCACCTCGGAGAGTCCGACTCCGGTGACGATGGGAATGTGGAAGAGCGAACCGGCGGTCGACCGCACGACCTTGTCGTTATAGACGTCCACCGACGACGATGTCAGCACGACGGCATCGGCGCCCGCGGCATCGGCCAGGCGAATGATCGTGCCGGCATTGCCCGGATCGCGCACTTGCGACAGGACGACCACGAGCTGCGCTTCCTTGTCGAGCACGGAGGTCAGCTCCACGTCGAGCGCCCTGCACACGGCCACGACGCCTTGTGAGTTCACGGTCGATGCGAGCTCGGTGAGAACCTCGGGGGTGACGATGCTGCACTGCATGCGCCCGTGCTTGGCTGTGGAGACGAACGACGGATGTTCTTCAGCAGCCTCCTCGGTGATGAAGAGCTCAACGATGGAGCCCTTGCGCGCCAGTGCCTCCCGCACGGCCTGTGGACCTTCGACGAGGAATTGCCCCGTGGACTTGCGATCGCGACGCTTGAGCAGCTTCGCGGCGTTCTTGATCCGCTTCGACTGAGGTGAGGAGATGACGTCAGGGAGTTTCATGAAACCGTGTTCTCGATCCGTTGAATGCTGAAGTGGAAGAGCTGGGTGCTGAAGAGGCAGAAGCTGAAATGAGGACCAGGCAGGTCCTGGCAGAAAGACCGACGGCCCCGAACCTGCAGTTCGGGGCCGTCGTCGATCACCGAGGCGATCGGTCAGTCACTTATGTGACCGGAGTCTTGAGATGACGCTGCTCAGGCGGCGTCGGTCTTCGCTGCGTTGACGTCAGCAGGAAGAGCTTCCTTGGCGACCTTGACCAGGTGCGCGAAGGTGGCCGAGTCGTTCACGGCGAGCTCGGCGAGCATGCGACGGTCGACCTCGACTCCAGCGGCCTTGAGGCCCTGGATGAAACGGTTGTAGGTCATACCGTTGGCGCGGGCGCCGGCGTTGATGCGCTGGATCCAGAGACGACGGAAGTCGCCCTTGCGCTTGCGACGGTCACGGTAGCTGTAGACCAGCGAGTGGATGACCTGTTCTTTGGCCTTGCGGTACAGGCGCGAGCGCTGTCCGCGGTAGCCGCTTGCCCGGTCGAGGATGACCCGGCGCTTCTTGTGAGCGTTGACCGCTCTCTTCACACGTGCCACGTGTTACTCCTTTGAAAAGTTCGTATCTGCCGGCGGTGCCGGACTCTGGTTCAAGCTGAGACAGCCGATGTCGACTGCCCGTGGGAGATCCCGGAGACTGTCCGGGAAGGAAAGACCCGAAAGGGGTCTCACCTGCCCTTGAGCTTGCCCAGAAGCTTGCGGGCCATGGCGCGGTCGCCGCCGGTGAGTTCCTGGTCGGTGGACACGCGGCGCTTACGAGCCGAGGACTTGCCCTCGAACTTGTGCTGGTTGTTCACGCCTTCACGCATGATCTTGCCACTGCCAGTCACGCGCATGCGCTTCTTGGCGCTGCTGTTCGTCTTCTGCTTCGGCATAGTGCCGTTCTCCTTTGCAATTCGTTGCCCGCGTCAACCGCGGGCAACTACTTCACACGCACAGACCAGGACGGACCTGGAACGCGACGTACTTAATTTCTCACGCGTCCGGGCGAGCTGCGTTCTTCTCTGCAGCGACCCGATCGCGACGGGACTTCACCTCAGCGGACTTGCCCTTGGCATCTGCCGATGCCTTCCGGGCCTCCGCCTTGGCGTCAGACTTTGACTTGTGCGGGGCGATGACCATCACCATGTTGCGTCCGTCGACTCGCGGTGAGGATTCGACGGAGCCAAGATCGGACACATCTTCGGCCAAGCGGTTGAGCAGCTTGATGCCCATCTCGGGACGGGACTGCTCACGTCCGCGGAACATGATCATGACCTTGACCTTGTCGCCGCCTTCGAGGAAGCGGGTGACGTGGCCCTTCTTCGTCTCGTAATCGTGTTCGTCGATCTTGAGACGGAAGCGGATCTCCTTCAGCGCAGTGTTCGCCTGGTTCTTCCGGGCTTCTCTGGCTTTCTGGGCAGATTCATATTTGAATTTTCCGTAGTCCATGAGCTTGGCTACGGGTGGCTTCGCCTGTGGGGCTACCTCGACGAGGTCGAGGCCGGCTTCACCGGCGAGATCGAGTGCCTTGCGAATGGCAACGATACCGACCTGTTCACCATTGGGTCCGACCAACCGGACCTCGGGAACCCGAATCCGGTCATTGATGCGCGTCTCGCTGATGTGTTCACTCCTTTTGCTCAAATGTGGTCGTGACAACGAAAAAGGCTCCCGTTGACACATGCCAAGGGAGCCTGCACACACGAGCAGTACGGTAGACGTACGTTCAGTGAATACACCTCGATCTGCACCCATTCGGACTACGTCCGAAGGACAGATCTTTGGACCCGATCGCTCTTCGCGATCAAGGTGGGAGACAGACTCCGCTTCGCACCAGCTACCAGTGTACTACGCTTCATGACTCTTCGCACATCGAAGCCCTGGTGTGATCGCCGCATTGATTTATATGTCAAGCTTAAGGCATGAGTTCTGAAGAATCTGTTCCCGCCGAGGCGATCGCCGACGTTACGCGCGACATCGCCGAGGTCCCCGCTGTCGAGGTCATCACCTCCAGCGCCGTCCACCTCATGTCCGCTGCCGCCGTCAAGTGCGGCCTGGCCGAGGACACCGCCGAAGGTCGCGGCGCCGACCTCCAGGACCTCGATGAGGCCCGCAAGCTCATCACCGCACTGGCCGGCTTCGTCACCGGTGCTGCTACCGTGATCGGCGACCACCACGCCCGCCCGCTGCGCGATGGACTGCGCAGCCTGCAGCTGGCCTTCCGTGAGGCTTCGGAATACCCCGACGCCCCCGGCGAAGGTCCCGGAGAGAAGTTCACCGGCCCCGTCCGCTGACACTCCCCCGCTGACCACTCACGCAACGGCCCTCGATCATCGATCGGGGGCCGTTGTCATATCCTCATTCGCCGAGGCTGCCGTGCCCTTGCCCGCAGACGTTCACCGATTTACGCGCCGAGGCGGCTGACCACCCCGGACATGAGATCGTCTTCCAGGCGCTCGAATCCCGGCCCGAATTGGCCGAAGCGCAGACCGTTGATCAGCCCGACGATGGCGACCCAGACCGTGATGGTCTCCAAGATCACGGAGTCCTCGTAGTCGAGGCCGAGTTCGTCGAGACCTTGCCGCAGCGGCTCGAGCGTCGCGCTCAGCTCCTGAGCTTCGGCACTCTGCGCGCCCCGGGCCGCGCCAGCTCCGTTGGCCGCCTCGGTGCCGGTCGCTGACTCCGCCACCAAGGACGCCAAGGCGACCATGATGCGTGTTCCCGGCACCACAGTCTCCTCACGGGGAGCCTCATACCCGTCGATCGGAGTGCCGTAGATGAGCGCCCACCGATTCGGATACGTGCGCGACCAGTCAAGCATCGCCAGCGCGAGCACCTGCACGCTCCGCTCCCCAGCCAGAGCCTCATCGACAGCATCGGCGATCTGCGAGAAGGCGTCGCGGATGAGGATCGTCAGCAGTTCGTCCCGGCTCTTCACGTACCGATACACCGCACTGGAGACGACTCCGAGCTCACGGGCGATCGCTCGTAGCGACAGCCCGTCGACGCCCTCGTCATCGATCATGCGATTGCCGATGGCCGTGATCTGCGCTTCCGTCTCGATGCGGGCGCGCTGCCGCGGGGTTTCAGTCATGGCTTCACCTTACGATCCGAGAGCAATGATGACAACAGTGAGCAATGCTCTTGAATTGTCAACGCGTGAGGCCTACGCTGATTCGAGAGAGCACTGCTCTCGTTTATCACTCGGAGGTATCGAAAGGGATCCGTCATGAAAACAGCACTCGTCATCGGCAATGGTCAGATCGGTTCGGAGATCGCGGCTCAGCTCATCGCATCAGGCACAGTCGTCCGCATCGCCACCCGCTCCGGCAGAGGTTCATCCAGCACCTCATCCGGAGCGACCAACACCACCGCCCCGTCGGAAGCCTCGTCCACGGCTGGCACGACGACTGTCAGCGCTCCCACCCACATCAAGGCCGACGCGAGTGATCGCGCTCAGCTGGCCGAGTCCGCTACGGGAGTCGATGCGATCTTCGCCTGCGCACACGCTCCCTATGACAGTCGGAAATGGGAGCAAGTCCTCCCCCGCCTCGATGCGGCGATTCTGGACACCGCCGCGGACCTCGGCATCCCTGTCGTCTTCCCGGAGTCGGTCTACGCCTTCGCCGGACTGCGCACCCCGATCACCGAATCCTCCCCGTTCGCTCCGGTGGAGGACAAGGGACGAATCCGGCAGCGGCTCATCGAAGTCCGTGAGGCTCACACAGCGACCAGCGCGAGCGTCATCGCGGGCGATCTGCTCGGCAGGACCGCAGAGAAGTGGTCGTCGGTCGTGCGGATGTGCATCACCGAACCGATCTCTCACGGGCGCCGGGCCATGGTGCCGGCACGGACTGATGTCCCGCACGGAATCACCGTCATCGCCGATCACGCGGCTGCCATGATCCAGGCGGCTGAGGATCTCAAGAGCGTCCCCGCGGGGACGCATCAGCTGCGGATCGCACCGGCATCAAATCCGACACTGGCCGACATCGCCGACTTCACCGCTGACGTCGTGGGGAAGAAGCACAAGCGTCCGGTCTCAGTCCCGCGTTGGGCGACCCGTGCCATCGGCGCTTTCGAACGCTCCTTCTATGAGCTCAACCAGTTGGCACCGATCTGGTACGAACCCTGCGTCATTGCCTCCAGTGATTTGGCCGAAGCTGTCGGCACAACCGACTGGCGCGAGGGCGTGACACAGATGCTCTGAGGCATAACGGTCGCGACCGCCCGCTGACCGCGGAAGTTCGACAGTAGTCCGCGGAACTGCGTGGTCGTGTCCTGCTTCTGTCACCGATTGGGTTGGGGCCCAGTCATGGAAGTCTTCCGGCTCGGCTGGGATGCGCTTCGCCATGAGACAGAACTTGTTGCCGTCCGGATCCGCGAGAACATGCCAGCTTCCTGACGGCACGACATCAGTCTTCTTCGCACCCAGAGCCATAAGTCTTTCTAGCTCAGCCGAGCTGGGTCCGGGGTTTTGACGACAAGATCCCCGATTCGACTCACCATGGGCAATCGAACCTCACAGTCGGATTCCGTTGCCCGGGCCCAACGGCAGGTCGAAGACGAACCAGATGCCCAGCAGCACGGCCCAGGCCAGCCAGAACGGGATGACGAACGGGAACATCCGAGAAATGACCGTGCCCAACCCGGCGTTCGGCTCATACCGGCGGACGAGCCCGAGGAGGACGATCATGTACGGGTTGAGCGGGGTGATGACCTGAGTGGCCGAGTCTCCGACGCGGAAACCGGCTTGGATGAACGCCGGTTCGTAGCCGAGCAGGGCGAAGAGTGGGACGAACACGGCAGCCATGAGGGTCCACATCGACGACCCGGACACGATGAACAGGTTGAGCACACTGGCCAGGAGCATGAAGCCGATGACCGCGGCGAACCCGGTCAGCCCGATCGCCTCGAGCCCCGACGCCCCTGCGACGGCGATCCACGAACCGATTCCCGTCCAGTTGAACAGGGCGATGAACTGGCCGAGGATGAACGCGAGGATGAGGAAGGACATCATGTCGATGATCGACTGGCTCATCATTCTCACCAGGTCGTTCATCGATCTCACGGTGTGCACGACGATGCCGTAGACGACACCCATGAGCATGAAGTAGGCGAAGACGATGAACACGATCGACGACAGCAGCGGGGACTCCGGGAGGAATCCGCCGTCCTCGTTCCGCCAGGGAGAAGCAGGGAGCAGGAATGCGAAGAGGAAGACCGCGGTGAGAACGAGCCCCGAGACGACCGCCCAGATCAGCCCTTTCTTCTCCTCCGGTTCGAGTTCGGCCTTGATCTCTGTGGACGACTTTTCGTCCGAGGATTCAGAGGATCCCTCTGTTTTCACCGAGGCATCTCCGTAGGGGCTGTCGGGTGCCTGGTATTCGCGGGCCAGCCCGCTCGACGAGGCGTTCGCGTATTCGCGGGGCACTCCCTTGCGCACCATGTTCGGTTCGATCAGCCGGTCGATGATGAATCCGGCGATGACGGCCAGCACGATCGACGAGGCGATATTGAAGTAGTAGTTCGACACCGGGTTGACCGCGGTGTAATCGGTGTTCGGCAGGGTCTCCATCACCGAGGTGGTGATCCCGGCGAACAGAGCGTCGAGGCTCGTAGGGACGATCGAGGTCGAATAGCCGGCACCCGTGGCGGCGAACCCGCCGATGAGCCCGGCCATCGGATGCCGTCCTGCCGCTTTGAACACGAGCGCAGCCAAAGGCGGGATGATGACGAACGCCGAGTCGGCCATGATCGACCCGACCACCCCGACGAAGCCGACGGCATACGGCAGCAGCCACTTCGGGCTCTTGCCGAAGGCGATGCGCACGGCCGCTGCGAGCATTCCCGACTTCTCGGCCACACCGACGGCGAGGAGAATCGGCAGCACCGTCGCCAAGGGCGGGAACCCGATGTAGTTGTCGCCCATCGTCGTGGTCAGCCACGACAGGCCCTCCCCGGTGAACAGTCCCTTGATCGCAACGGTCTCGTCGCCGCCGGGAATGGCCACGGTGACATCGGCCATGGCCATCGCCGTGGAGACGAGGCCGGTGATGATGAAGAGCCCGAGGAACAGTGTGAACGGTTCGGGCAGCTTGTTTCCGATGCGTTCGATCCAGTCCAGCGTGCGCTGGCCGAAACCGACTTTCCCATCTGTCGTCGACATGAGCGGTCCTTCTCTTCGATGGATCAGGTCTGGGTGCGGCGGGACGATCTCAGTCGAAGAAGTGCTCGACGTCGATGGCTCCCCCGTCGCGGGTGAACTCTTCGGTCACCTCGGCGGCGAGAGCATCGTCGACGAGGAAGTCCAGTGCGGTGCACGCAAGACCGTAAGCTGCGTCGAGTGCCGCAATTTCAGCGGCCGGGGTCTGCGCTGCCTCGGCGAATTCACGAGTGTGCAAGGCCACCTCGGCGTCGGCGGTCTTGATGAGCGGATGGATGCCGGGAATCCGGTAGGAGACATTGCCGAAGTCCGTGGACGCAGCGATCGATTCGTCGAGCACTCCCGAGGGAAGCGGTTGGCGACCGCGCGCCTGTTCGTGTTCGGCCCAACGGGCGGTCAGCGTCGAATTCGTACGCACGGGCAGCGACGGCGGATGTTCATCCCAGTCGACAGTGACGCCGGTGCCGGTCATGAGCGCGGCGCCCTTCGCCGCCTCCTCGACCCGGTCGGAGAGCTCTTTGAGCGTCTCAGGGAACTTCGAACGGACGTAGCACTGCACGGTGGCGGTTTCGGTGATGATCGACGGTCTCGTTCCGCCGTCGGTGATGACCGCGTGCAGACGGGAGATCGGCGGCATCTGCTGCCGCAATAGGCCAAGTCCCTGATAGAAGAGGTTCGCCGCGTCGAGGGCGTTGCGCCCCATGAACGGCTGCGCCGAGGCGTGGGCGGCGACCCCCGAATACGTGACCTTGAGCAGGCGGCGTCCCAGCCACACCTGGTCGGCGCAGTCGTAGCCGTAGCCGTGGACCATGATGGCTGCGTCGATTCCGTTGAAGGCACCGGCCCGGGCCATGACCTCTTTGCCCGAATGACCTTCTTCCGCTGGGGTACCCAACAGCACGACGGTGCCCGGCACGGCGTCGGGGTCCTTCTCGTACAAGGCATGGAGGGCCAGGAACGCACCGACTCCAGCGGTGGCGATGATGTTGTGCCCGCACGCATGCCCGATCTCGGGCAGGGCATCGTATTCGGCGAGGATCGCGATCGTGCGACCGTGGCCGGATCCCGTCGTCGCCCGCAGTGTGGTCTTCACGCCGTAGAGGCCGGTCTCGACGTCGACTCCGTGATTCTCCAACACCGAGGCGATCGCGGCGACCGAATCGAACTCTTCGAAGGCCGTCTCGGCGAGATCATGGATGGTGTGGAGCAGGCCCGTGAGGTCGCCCTCCGCGGCGTCCAGTCCCGCAGCGATGCCGGACCGGCTCGTCACCGGGGCACCGGTGAAGTCAGAGACCCACTCGGCGGCCTGCTCGGCCCGAGCCCGGGTCTGTCTGGCCATCTCGTCGAGGTAGCTGTCGTCCGGTGCGGTCGAGTGGCCGAGGTCACGGATTTCGCTCATGGGTCACAAGCATAGGTGCCCTGCCGATCTGACACGCCCGGAACGGTCAGACTTCGACGAGGCGGATGGCCAGAGAGTCGATCTTCGCGACGAGGTCCTCGTCACCGGCGACAGTTTCCTGGAACCGGCGCACTTCCTCCGGCGGCACTTCGGACTCGACGCCGAGTGTGATGCCGAGCTCCGGCCCACCGAGGTGGACACTGTTGCTGCCGGGGCTCACACCGATCCGAGCCAGCCACGGGAAGGACTCGGCAATGGCACGCAGACGCTCGGCCACCTCGGCGTCGGCCCAGGACGGAGTCCAGGGCTGGGACTGCACGAACGCGAACATAGCCGGGCGGCGCAGCAGGAACGAGGACTCGGCCCCCGGATCGAGGACGACGAGCTGGGACTCGGCCTCGATCGCCCCGAGGACGAGCCGTTCGGACTCGATCGGCACGGGACGGGCGCCGGAATGCCACGCCGTCAACGGTGGGATTCCGGAGAACCCTGGAGTGCACTCGCGGCCGTCCTCGGCTTGGAGGCGGACCATCGCCATCTCCGAGGAGTTGTCGGCCATGAGCCCGTTCTCTCCGACCTCCTGATCGACGACCATCGGCACGATCGGGGCATAGAGCCTGGCCCCGGACAGTGCCGCGACGACCTGCTGGTGGGCGGCCGGATCCAGGGGTGCATGAGCGACCTGGGTCAGGGCCTCCAACAGGGCCGCATCCGCCAGCCCGGTGTCACCGGAGAACGGGTTGGGTTTGAGATCCCGGCCCTCCCACGCCTGTCCGGCGGAATCCGTCGGGGCATGGGCGTCGCCCGCCTGGGCATCAGACGCGGCGGACCGGGGCTCGTCCGGCCCATGCGGCTGGCCCGACTCGTGAGGGTGGCCCGGATCGTGCGAGTGCGTGCTCACAGACTCACCGTCCTGCGACGTCGAGGGCTTCTTCCAGAGTGAACTTGCCGGCGTAGAGTGCCTTGCCCACGATCGCCGAGTCGACGCCGAAGGGCACGAGCTCACGGAGGGCACGCAGATCGTCGAGGCTCGAGACTCCGCCGGAGGCGACGATCGGAGAGTCCGTCTTCTGCGCGAGATCCTTGAGCAGGTCGACATTGGGGCCCTGCAGGGTGCCGTCCTTGCGCACATCGGTGACGACGTAGCGGGAGCAGCCTGCGGCTTCGAGGGTGGCGAGGACTTCGTAGAGGTCGCCGCCGTCCTTCGTCCAGCCGCGGGCGGCCAGGGTGGTTCCGCGCACGTCGAGGCCGATGGCGACCTGGTCGCCGAAGCGCGAGATCATCTCGGCCGTCCACTCGGGGTTCTCCAGGGCGGCGGTGCCGATGTTGACGCGCTCGGCTCCCGTGTCGAGTGCACGTTCGAGGCTTTCGGTGTCACGGATGCCACCGGAGAGTTCGACCTTGATCCCCACTGCCTTGACGACCTGGTTGAGCAGATCCGAGTTCGATCCGCGTCCGAAGGCGGCATCGAGGTCGACGAGGTGGATCCATTCGGCGCCGCGGCTCTCGAAGTCCTGAGCGGCGTCGATGGGTGAACCGTAGTCGGTTTCGGTTCCGGCTTCGCCCTGGACGAGGCGGACGGCCTTGCCGTCGGCGACGTCGACGGCGGGGAGGAGGACCAGCTTGTTCGAACTGTCTGTCATTGTGACCTTTCTGCCAGGGTGCCACGGGGTTTGAGGCAACCATAGTCGGTGTGCTCGGTCAGGAGCTGAGTGAGCCTGTGGGGTTGGTGCCGGAGCTGCCGGTGCTGCCGGAATCGCTGCCCGGGCTGCTGTCGGCGGCGAACGAGGCGAGCCAGTTGCGCAGGAGCTTGGCGCCTGCCTCGGCGGATTTCTCGGGATGGAACTGTGCTGCCCAGGTGGTTCCGTCTTCGACGGCGGCGATGAAGTCATTGCCGTGGCGGGCGGTCGTCACTGTCGCGTTCGCCGGCGGCTCGGTCGCGGCGTAGGAGTGGACGAAGTAGAAGCGTTCGTCCCCGATGCCATCGAACATGGCCGAGTCCGCGGGAGCGTTAACCTTCGACCATCCCATATGCGGGATGACCGGTGCGTCGAGGCCGGTGACGGCTCCGGACCACAGACCGATGCCCTCAGTCTTGACTCCGTGTTCGACACCGCGGGCGAAGAACACCTGGAGGCCGACGCAGATGCCGAGCAGCGGTCGCCCTTGTTCGTGGCGTGCCCGGATGAGGTCGACACCCCCGACGTTCTCCAGTCCGGCCATCACGGCCGAAAATGCGCCGACGCCGGGAACCAGCAGTCCGTCGGAGTCGTTGATGACATCGTGATCGGCCGTCAGCGTGACCTCGGCACCGGCCGCGGCGACCGCACGAACGGCGGAACGGACGTTTCCGGCACCGTAGTCGAGGACGGCGACAGTCGTCATCGCTTCGCTCCCTTGCTCAGCACCGACCAGATCCTCCACAGGGAGAACCCGAGGACGATGGCACCGAGTGCGGCGACGACCCAGGCGATGGTGTTCCCGCCGAGGGCCAGAGCAATGCCGAAGGCCATGACGAGTCCGGCGAGGACGGCGGCGATGATCCACAGCAGAGCGGTGCGTGCCATGGCGGCCCGGCCAGGGCTCATCGTGGCCGCACTGGCCTGCAGCTTCGTCATCGACGAGGTCGGGATATTGCCTTCGACGTCCTCTGCGGCAACGGTTTCGAGCAGGAGACCTTCGAGCACATCGGGCAGGTTCTTCAGCGCCAGCCCGGCCGGCACATCGGATTCTCGGGCGCCGTGGCGGAAGTGGCCGGCGTCGATCTGCTCTTCGCTGCGCACGAGGAGGAGGACCTCATGTTTGCCCGCGAGCTTCGAGATCACTGCGGCCGCCTCGTTGCCGGCTTTGACATCCGTGTCGGCGAGCACGATTCCGCTGAACTCGCCGATCGGCACGATGATGCCGGAGATGTTCGACAGCACGCACGCGGCGGCCAGCTGTTGGGCGACCCCGAACGGGGTCACGATGACGGTTGTGCTCACAGGACTCCCTTGGTGCTGGGAACGGAGTTGCTGCGCGGATCGGTTTCGACGGCCTCCCGCAGCGCGCGGGCGAAGGCCTTGAACTCGGCTTCGACGATGTGGTGCGGGTCGCGACCGCGCACCAGGTCGAGGTGGACGGTCAGTCCGCCGTTGAAGGCGATCGATTCCAGCGAGTGTGAGGTCATCGAACCGGTGAAGTGACCGCCGATGAGGTGGTACTGCTGGCCTTCGGGCTCGCCTTCGTGGACGAAGTAGGGGCGCCCGGAGACGTCGACGACGCACTGGGCCAAGGCCTCGTCCAGCGGGACGGCGGCGAAGCCGTAGCGGCGGATGCCGACCTTGTCGCCGAGCGCTTCGCGCAGGGTCTGGCCGAGCACGATCGAGGTGTCTTCGACGGTGTGGTGGACGTCGATGTGCGTGTCGCCGGTGGCGGTGATGTCGAGGTCGATCATCGAGTGCTTCGACAGGGCGGTGAGCATATGGTCGAAGAACGGCACGCTCGTCGAGATGTTCGAACTTCCGGTGCCGTCGAGGTTGACGGACACGGACACCGTGGACTCGGACGTGGTGCGTGAGTTCTGGGCCTGCCTCATGGAGTGCCTTTCGTCGGGGCGGCTGATGACGGGGTCGGAGACTGCGGACGATCCGCGAGGATGTCCGGGGATTCGGCGAGGATGTCGTCGATGGCGTTGAGGAACGCTTCGGTCTCCTCCTCGGTGCCGGCGTTGACACGAGCGTGGCCGGTGATGCCGATATCGCGGATGAGGACTCCGCGGTCAAGGAGCTTCTGCCACAGATCGGCCGGTGAGGCGATGTTGCCGAAGAGCACGAAGTTCGAATCGCTGTCGTGGACGGTGAAGCCCGCCTCGGCGAGGTGGCTGGACATCCGATTGCGCGAGTCGATGAGACGGTCGACATTGCCAAGCAGCAGTTCGGCATGTTCGAGAGCCGTGCAGGCCAGCACCTGAGTGACCTCGGACAGGTGGTAAGGCAGGCGGACGAGGCGGAGGACGTCGATGAGCTCGGGTGCAGCGATGGCGTAGCCCAAGCGCAGGCCGGCACAGGCGAAGGCCTTGCTCATGGTGCGGGAGACGACGAGGCGGGGCCGGCCCTCAAGCAGAGTCATCGCCGAAGACTTGGCGGGACGGGAGAATTCCGCATACGCCTCGTCGACGATGACTAT
Source organism: Brevibacterium sp. SIMBA_078 (assembly GCF_046534565.1). Lineage (NCBI taxonomy): Bacteria > Bacillati > Actinomycetota > Actinomycetes > Micrococcales > Brevibacteriaceae > Brevibacterium > Brevibacterium sp. SIMBA_078. The sequence continues at coordinate 395,821 of NZ_JAWRYQ010000004.1, read as the reverse complement.
CCCTGCGCAGTTGTCGTAGGCGGCTTCGATGACGTCGAGACCGATCGAGGTCCCGGTCGGATTGTTCGGGGTGCACAGGAAGACGATGTCCGGATTCGCACGAGCCACCTCGGCGGCGACGGTCTCGGCATCGAGGGTGAAGTCGTCATTGCGTTCGACGTGCTGCCATTCGGCACCCGTGCCCGTGGTGATGAGCGGGTGCATCGAGTACGAGGGGGTGAAGCCTATGACAGTGCGGCCCGGACCACCGAAGGCCTGGACGATATGGCTGAGCACTTCGTTCGAGCCGTTGGCGGCCCAGATCATGGAGGGGTCGAGGTCGACGGAGTCTCCGGCGCGTTCGTTCACACCGTCCAGATAGGTGACGAGGTGTTCGCGCAGTGCGGTGAATTCGCGATCGGGATATCGATTGAGTCCGGCGAAGTGATCGTCGACGGCGGCGCGCATGCTCTCGACGACGACGTCCGGAAGCGGATAGGCGTTCTCGTTGACGTTGAGTTGGACCGGCACATTGAGGTGCGGAGCCCCGTACGGCTTGAGGCCGACGAGGTCTGAACGCACTGGCAGAGAGTCGATGTTTCCCACGGCGATCATTCTACCGAGAGGCCCCCGCCGCCCGGGCGGCGGGTCGGGCATCGAGATACGCCGGTCGGCTCACCCGATCGAACGGGTCAGCGCGCTGCCGGTCGGGCCGGCGCCCTGCCGGTCGAGCAGGGTCCGACCTCAGCGGACGGGGACGTCGAGGGTCTGGCCGGGGTGAACCGTCGGGGTGTCCAGGTGGTTGATCTCGACGATATCGGCAACGACATCGCGGGTGTCGCGGTCGATGCCGAGATTCGAAGCCACGGTCCACAGCGATTCGCCCTCACCGACGACGACTGCCTCGGCGTCGATGCCGATGCTCTCCGTCTCCGATTCGGCGACAGCAGCTGCCGAGAACGACTGGGTGGCGAGGAGGACCGCTCCGCCGATGACGACGAGAGCGACGAGCAGGGTCCGGAGAAGGCGCACAGCCTGGCGTCCACGAGGGGTCAGGTGCAGCTCGGTGTTCTGTGCAGACATCGCATTACCTCTTTCATTCGTACGATTCCACCAGTAATCGGTAGAACGTCTGTTCTATTCAACATGCCAATCGAACAAATGTCCAGTCCAACTCGAACATCTATGCGACAATGAGAGGGAACCAGCGTTGTTGATTGATCTGTCAGAACCATCTCAGTCGGCACTGACACGAGAATTTCCGAAGCGGAGATCACGGCGTTCAGCGGCAGGGAATAGAACGAAGGGGAACGAGCAATGGTTCAGAACAAACGAGGCAGAGGCAGGCCTCGCAACGAAGATGTTGCCAGCGAGATCGCTGCCGCTCGCACCGATGACGACGTCGTCCAGATCCCTGAGGGGTCATCCGGTGAGGGCGACTTCCGCCTCACTCCCCGTCAGCGTCTCGTGCTTGAGACCATCGAACGTGCGGTCGTGACCAACGGCTACCCGCCGAGCATGCGCGAGATCGGCAAGGCCGCCGGGCTGGCCTCCCTCTCCAGCGTCGCCCACCAGCTCTCCCAGCTCGAACGCCTCGGCTATGTCCGCCGCGACCCGAAGCGCCCGCGTGCGATCGAAGTGGTCAATCCGTTCGAAGAGGAAGAGGCAGAGCGCGCGAAGTACGAGGAGCTCGCCAACAACACCGTGCAGGTGCCCGTCGTCGGACGCATCGCCGCCGGTGGCCCGATCCTGGCCGAGCAGGAAGTCGACGATGTCTTCTCCCTGCCGACCCAGGTCGTCGGCTCCGGTGAGATGTTCCTGCTCAAGGTCGTCGGCGATTCGATGATCGAAGCCGCCATCTGCCACGACGACTGGGTGGTGGTGCGCAAGCAGCACACCGCTGACAACGGTCAGATCGTCGCCGCCCTCCTCGACGGCGAGGCCACGGTGAAGACCCTTAAACGCAAGGCCGGTCAGCAGTGGCTGATGCCGCAGAACGAGAACTACGAACCCATCGACGGCACCTACGCCCAGATCATGGGCCTCGTCGTCGCCGTCATCCGCCGCCTCTGATCTTCCGTCGGCTCTCCGCAGTCTGAACGCAAAGGCCCGCGACCGATTCGGTCGCGGGCCTTTGCATCATCCTTCGTCGGTTTCGGCCAGCCGTGCCAGGCTCTTGCGGACGAGGCCGGAATTCGTCGTCGGCCACATCCGCGGCATCGAGTTGACGAGGAACCCGGCATACCGGGCCGAGCGCAGCCGCGAGTCGAGCACGGCCACCACTCCCCTGTCCTTGGTCGACCGGATGAGGCGTCCGGCTCCCTGAGCCAGGCGCAGGGCGGCATGCGTGGCCGACACCGCCATGAATCCGTTGACTCCCCGCTGGTCGGCATCGCGTGCCCGCGCCTGCATGAGCGGGTCGTCGGGACGGGGAAACGGCAGACGGTCGATGATGACCAGGCGGTTCGTCCGTCCCGGCACATCGACTCCCTGCCACAGTGACATGGTTCCGAACAGGCAGGACTGATCATCGGCGGTGAATTGGGAGACCAGCGCCGGCAGGCCGTCGTCGCCTTGGAGCAGGATCGGGAAATCGAACTTCTCCCGCAGATGTTCGGCCGCCGCATTGGCCGCCGCCCGGGAGGAGAACAGGCCCAATGCTCCGCCGTTCGAGGATTCGACGAGTTCCTCGAGTTCGGTCAGCGCCTCCTCGCTCAGTCCGCTGCGTCCGGGTTTGGGCAGGTGGGAGGCGACATAGAGGATGCCCTGTTTGCCGTAGTCGAAGGGTGATCCGACATCGAGGCTGTCCCATTTCGGGGCGTCGGGTCCGAAGAGTCCCAACGAGGCTGCCACTGCGTCGAAGTTGCCACCCAGGGACAGAGTCGCCGAGGTGGCCACGACCGTGGATTCTTCGAAGATGCCGTTGCGCATGGTCCCGGCCACGCTCAAGGGTGCGACGACGAGATTCGTCGTCTCCTTCTCGCGGAAGGTCGAGCGTGAGAGCCAGATAACGTCGTTCTTTCCCGGGTCGCAGAAGCGTTCGGCGAGTTCGAAGATCTCCTGGCAGCGTGCCTTGGCCATCTGCCGGCCCGCGTCGGCCTCCTCGGTCTTGCCGCCGATGTCGTTGATGATCTGGCGGGCGGAATCGCGGATCTGCGCCAGAGCCAGTCCGAGCGCCTCGCTCATGTGGAGGATGAGCCCCTCGGGCACCGAGGTCTGCGCACGTTCGAGTGCCGCCGCGGCGGAGTCGAGCAGAGACACGACGCCGTCCTGGACGGTGGTGTGTTTGCGTACGGAACTCGTCGCGGCCGAGAGCATGCTCGTGTTGATCTGCCCGGACAGGGCGCTGGTGACCCGGTCCTTGAGCTCGTGGGCCTCGTCGATGATGATGACATCGTGTTCGGGCAGCACGTTCGATTCCCCGAAGGCGTCGATGGCCAGCAGGGCATGGTTCGTCACGACGATATCGGCGTCGGCGGCATTGTTCCGGGCGATTTCGGCGAAGCATTCGGTGAACAGCGGACAGTTCGAACCGAGGCAGTCGAAGGCGTTGACGGACACCTGTGACCAGGCACGATCGCTGACGCCGGGTAGGAGATCGTCGCGGTCGCCGGTGTCAGTGGTCTTCTCCCAGGTGCGGATCCGCTGGATCTCCTCCCCCAGCCCGGAGCGTTCGGTGGGTTTGCGTCCCGCCTCGGCGTCGGCACCGAGGTCGAAGAGCATGCCCTCGCCCTCGTCGGGGTACCCGCCGGCGAGCTTGTGCTTGCACACATAGTTCCGGCGCCCCTTGAGCAGTGCCGCCCGGGGCAGCGGATCGAGGTCCTTCTTCACGGCCTTGAACAGCCGGGGCAGGTCGCGGTGGATGATCTGCGTCTGCAGGGCCAGGGTTGCCGTTGAAACGACGACCTTCCCGCCGGTGCGGGTGACGTACTCGGCCGCCGGCACCAGGTAGGCCAAAGATTTGCCGGTGCCGGTTCCCGCCTGCACGAGCAGATGGATTCCCTTGTCCAGCGACGAGGCGACCGCCTGCGCCATCTCCTGCTGACCCTCACGTGGCGATCCGCCGATGGCGCCGACAGCGGATTCGAGGAGGGTGTCGACTGCCTTCACTCGTCGATGACCAGGTCCGGACGTTGGAATTCGCGCAGTTCGTCGACGAGCTCGGTCGGCACCTTGGCCTGCAGGCTGGTGCCCTCCGTGCCGTGCGATTCGTGTTCGACCGTGCCGAGGGCGTAGATCTTCGACACGAGGTCACCGCGTTCATAGGGAACGAGCACGGTCATGTCGATGTCCGGGACGGGAAGGCGGTTCTCGATGGCCTCGATGAGGTCATCGATCCCTTCCTTCGAGACTGCGGAGACGAACTGGGCGTCGGGATACTCCGCGCGCAGGCCGGTGATCACGGCCTCCTCGGCGATATCTGCCTTGTTGAACACGAGGAGTTCGGGGATATCCCCGGTCTCGACGTCTTTGAGGACGTCGCGCACGGCCTGGATCTGTCCGTGCGGATCCGGGTGGGAGGCATCGACGACGTGGAGGAGCAGATCCGAGCCGGCGGCTTCCTCCAGGGTCGAGCGGAAGGCCTCGACGAGCTGGTGGGGCAGGTTGCGGACGAACCCGACGGTGTCCGTGTAGGTGAAGACGAGGCCGTCGGCGGTCTTGGCCTGCCGGACGGTCGGATCGAGGGTGGCGAACAGGGCGTTCTGCACCATCACCTCGGCGTCGGTGAGCAGGTTGAGCAGGGAGGACTTGCCCGCGTTCGTGTAGCCGACGATCGCGACGGAGGGTACGTGGTGGCGGGCGCGGTTCTTCCGCTTGGTCTCGCGGGAGGGCGCCATGGCGTTGATCTCGCGGCGCAGCTTCGACATGCGCGTACGGATACGGCGACGGTCGAGTTCGATCTTCGTCTCACCGGGTCCGCGGGAGCCGATTCCGGCACCGCCGGCGACACGGCCGCCGGCCTGACGGGACAGGGACTCACCCCAACCGCGCAGTCGCGGCAGGAGGTATTCGAGTTGGGCGAGTTCGACCTGGGCCTTGCCTTCGCGGGATTTCGCGTGCTGGGCGAAAATATCGAGGATGAGCGCGACGCGGTCGACGACCTTGACCTTGATGACGTCCTCGAGTCCGCGCCTCTGGCTGGGGGCGAGTTCGGAGTCGATGATCACGGTGTCGGCGCCGACGGAGGAGACGACCTCGGCGAGTTCGGCAGCCTTGCCTTTGCCGAGGTAGGTGCCCGGGTCCGGCTTGTCGCGACGCTGGATGAGCGCGTCGAGGACCTCGGAACCGGCGGTTTCGGCGAGTGCGGCGAGTTCGCGGATCGAGTTCTCGGCTTCGGCCTGGGTGGTGTTCCAGATGCCGGCGAGGACGACGCGTTCGAGGCGGACCTGACGGTATTCGACCTCGGTGATGTCTTCGAGCTCGGTGGAGAGTCCGGCGACGCGGGTGAGGGCGGCGCGCTCGGCGAGGTCGAACTGGTCATCGCCCTGGGTGGTGTCGTGATCATCGAGGGCTTGGGCGCCTCGGGAGAGCACACGATCGAGCATCGCGTTGCGACGCTCCTTGTCTTCAGACGTCATTCATTCCTTTGTTCTCTGCCGCCCGCACGGAACTTCTCGTGCGGACGTCGTCATGCTTGCCACCGGTCCAGACGATTCGCACCGACGGTGGTGTCCATCAATTCTCCCACAGCCGTCTAGACTGAAACGGTGTCAGAGCACTATTTCACCGAATCGCCGAGCAGCGAGGCCAAGTCGCGGGTACTCAACCTCGATCTGGCCGGCCGCGCCGTCACCGTCGAAACCGTATCCGGCACGTTCTCGCCCACTCGCCTCGACCTCGGCACCGCTGTGCTGCTGCGGCATCTGGCTGAGCCGCCGGCCGGCGATATCCTCGATCTCGGCTGCGGTTGGGGGCCGATCGCCCTGCACACGGCCTTGGATGCCCAGGACGCCGAGGTGGATGTTCGAGTGTGGGCACTCGACGTCAACTCCCGGTCCCTGGAGACCACCGCGGCGAATGCGCGCAGGCTGGGTCTCGATACGATCAACACCGTCACCGCCGCTGATGTTCCCGCCGACCTGCAGTTCGCCGCGATCCGGTCGAATCCGCCGATCCGCATCGGCAAGGAAGCGCTGCACGAACTCTTGGAGACCTGGCTGCCGCGTCTGGCGCCGGGCGGCCGCGCCGATCTCGTCGTGTCGAAGAACCTCGGCGCCGATTCCCTGCAGAAGTGGATCGCCGGGATGCTCGGCGACGGATTCGAGGTCGTGCGGACGGGATCGTCGAAGGGCTTCCGCGTGCTCACGGTCGAGCGCGACTGAGCTCAGCCGATCGTGCCGCTGGCGACGAGGACCGCGGGGCCGGCAAGGCTGACGCGTCCGCTCGTACCCTCCGCATTGGGCTCGATTTCGATGCGCAGCTGACCGCCGGGCACGTCGACTCTCCACTGCAGAGGTGACTTCTCGCCTGCCCAGTGGTGGGCTGCGATCGCTGCCGCGCAGGCGCCGGTTCCGCAGGAGCGGGTCTCACCGACGCCGCGTTCGAACACGCGCATGCGCAGGGCGCCTTCTCCCCCGGCCACATCGGATCGGGCGGGTTCCATGACGATGTATTCGACATTGGATCCCTGTGCCGGGACGGGGTCGAGGACGGGGGCATCGCGCAGTTCGGCTGCTGCGAGTTCGGAGTTCTCGGCCAGGGCGACGACGGTGTGCGGGTTGCCGGTGGACACGCGCAGTCCGGGACGGGCGACGTCGATTCCGCCGGTGGTCACGAGCACGCTGCTGGCGGGGTCGAGTGACCATTCGCCCATGTCGATCGTGTACCAGGCGTCGCTGGCCGATCCGGGTCCGGCTGTGCCGGTGTCGACGACGTCGTCTCCGGTCTGAACGCCGAGGGCGGGATTGAGGGTGGTGCGCACGGCTTTGATGCCGTCACGGGTGCCGACGAGGATCTCGCGGGCATCGGCGGGGACGCGACCGCTGGTCACGAGTGCGTGGGCGAATACGCGAACGCCGTTGCCGCACATCTCGGAGAGGCTGCCGTCGTTGTTGTAGTAGTCCATGAACCATTCGGCACCGGCGTCGGCCTGTTCGGCGGCTCCCGGGATGCCGCTGGCTGCGGAGCGGACGATGCGGATGATGCCGTCGGCGCCGAGTCCTGCACGTCGGTCGGCGAGCGTGGCGACGGTTTCGGGATGCATCTCCAGTGTGCTGTCGTCGTCGGAGAGCAGAACGAAGTCGTTCTGGGTGCCGTGCCCCTTGAGGAAGCTGACATCGGTCCAGGCGGCGAACGGGGTATTCGGAGTGCTCATGGCTCCATCTTATCGGTGAGCGTCCAGTCAGGTCTTCAGTGCCCGTTCAGGACGTCGAGTGCCGCCGCCAGATTCTGTTCGGCGTCGGCGGCGCTGCCGTCGATCCAGCGGATGCGCGGGTCGCGGCGGAACCAGGTGTCCTGTCGGCGTGCGAACTGCCTTGTGCGGATCGTCGTCTCTTCCTTCGCCTCGGCGACGGTGAGTTCTCCGGCCAGGTGGCGTTGGATCTGTGCGTATCCGATGGCGCGCGATGCCGTCTTGCCTTCGGCCAATCCGACGTCGAGGAGTCGCAACACTTCGTCGACCCACCCGTGGTCCCACATGAGTTCGACTCGGGCGGCGATGCGCTCATGCAGAATCGCCCGGTCCATGCTCAATCCCAGATGGATGGTCGGTTCGATCTCCTGGTAGTCCGGCAGTTGGGCGCTGAAGGGTCGTCCTGTGAGTTCGATGACTTCGAGGGCTCGGGCGATACGTCGTTGGTCGTTGACGGTGATCTTCTCGGCCGCTTTCGGGTCGAGCTTGCGCAGTTTCTGGTGCAGCGCCCACCGGTCTGTTGCGACCTCGGCCTCGAGGCGGGCTCGCACCTCGGGATCCGTGCCCGGGAACTCCATATGGTCGACCGCGGCGCGCACGTAGAGTCCGGACCCGCCGACGAGGATCGGACGCAGTCCGCGCTCCCGGATGTCCGCAATCGCTGCGCGTGCACGCGCTTGGAAGTCCTGAACGTTCGCCTCTTCGGTGACGTCGAGGATATCGATGAGGTGATGCGGAACCCCCCGGCGCTCATCGACCGGCAGCTTCGCCGTGCCGATGTCCATCCCTCTGTAGAACTGCATCGAATCCGTGTTGATGATCTCCCCGCCGAGGCGGCCTGCCAGATCCAGCGCCAGGTCGGATTTCCCGGTGGCAGTGGCTCCGACGACGGTGATGATCGGCGCAGTGTCCTCAGTCATCGACGATCACTCCCAGAATCCGGTGCCGCAGACAGAACGCACCTCGTGGACACGTTCGTCGACGACCGGTTCCAGAGTCGAGACACGAGCGCCCTGGTCGACGGCGTGGCGGATGCCGGCAGCCAGCACACTGAGGTTGGCGGCCATGGCCTCCGCTTGGTCGCAGAGGTCGAGAAGACTTCCAATGTCGAGCGTCGTCCCGGAGGTGAGTGTCTCGACGACGGCACGATCGAATTCCGCGGCGCCGTCGATCGGGGCCAAGGGCGCGTCCTCCGTGGCGGCTCCGGACAGGTCGATGGGGAGCAGGAGGTTCTCGCTCGATCCGAGCGGGCCGATGTCGATGCCGATGGCGTGAGCGTGAAGGATCGCGACGAGGATGGCGGGGTCGGCCGCCTCGGCGAGTCTGCGCTCGTCCGTCGTCAGGCCTTCAACGGTGTCGACCCACTCGGTCCCGGACAGATACTGACCGGTGCGAGTATCGACGCCGCGGTCGATTCCCCACCCGCCGAGCCCAGCCACGGGTGGCAGGGTCTCGATGGGCAGGGCCCAATCGGTCTGCGTCCTCAGAGTGTCGCGGATAACGGTCCGCAGTTCGACCATTCGCGCCGTCTCGCTGCGGTCGATGTTCTCGAGCAGCACCGGGGCTGCCGGGATGCTGGCGAAGGCGCCCATCTCAGCCGCGAGGGCGGATGGTCGGCATACCGAGGTTCGTCGCGCCGGCTGCACCCTGTCCGGGGCTCGGTGCGCCGCAGCTGTCGGCCTGTGCCCGGTCGTAGGCGTCACCGGCGCGGGACGGGCGTACGGAGAATCCGGAGTCGGCGAGGAGGAAGTAGGGCTTCGCCTCGGTGACGGTGGCGGTGACGAAATCACCGGGTCGCGGCATCTGGGAGCCTTCGGGGATTCCGACGTGGACGAGGCGGTTGTCTTCGGCGCGACCGCTCAGTCGTGGGGAATCGTCGTGGGGCAGCTTGGTCACGAGCACTTCGACCTCACGACCGACCTGAGCTTTGTTCTCGTCCCAGGCGATCTCATCCTGGAGCGCGGTGAGGCGTTCGAACCGCTCCTGCACGACGTCCTTCGGCACCTGGTTGTCCATCGTGGCCGCCGGTGTGCCGGGGCGGATGGAGTACTGGAAGGTGAAGGCCTGTGAGAAGCGGGCACGGCGGACGATGTCCATTGTGCCTTGGAAGTCCTCTTCGGTCTCTCCGGGGAAGCCGACGATGATGTCGGTGGTGATCGCTGCGTGTGGGATACGTTCGCGCACGGAGTCGAGGATGTTCATGAACCGCTTGGTCCGGTAGGACCGCCGCATGGATTTGAGAATCGTGTCCGAACCGGACTGCAGCGGCATGTGCAGCTGCGGCATGACGGTCGGGGTCTCTGCCATCGCGTCGATGACGTCGTCGGAGAATGCGGCCGGGTGCGGGCTGGTGAAGCGGACTCGCTCGATTCCATCGACGTTGCCGACGGCGCGCAGCAGTTTTGCGAATGCGCCCTTGTCACGGAATTCGGCGCCGTAGGAGTTGACGTTCTGCCCGAGCAGGGTGACTTCGACGACTCCGTCGGAGACGAGTGCTTCGACTTCGGCGAGGATGTCGCCGGGACGGCGGTCCTTCTCTTTGCCCCGCAGGCTGGGCACGATGCAGAAGGTGCACGTGTTGTTGCAGCCGACCGAGATCGATACCCAGCCGGAGTGCTGGGATTCGCGGCGGCTGGGCAGGGTGGAGGGGAAGACGTCGAGGCTTTCGAGGATCTCGACCTGGGCTTCCTCGTTGTGGCGGGCGCGTTCGAGCAGCGCCGGCAGGGATCCCATGTTGTGGGTGCCGAAGACCACGTCGACCCAGGGCGCCTTCTTCACGATGGTGTCGCGGTCCTTCTGTGCCATGCATCCGCCGACGGCGATCTGGAGGCCGGGGTGGTTCTCTTTGACCTTCGCGAGCTGGCCGAGGTTGCCGTAGAGGCGGTTGTCCGCGTTTTCGCGGACGGCGCAGGTATTGAATACGACGACGTCGGCCTGGTCGTCGGTGTTCGCCTGAACGTAGCCGGCATCGTCGAGCAGTCCGGACAGACGCTCGGAGTCGTGCACGTTCATCTGGCATCCGTAGGTCTTGACCTCGTAGCTGCGAGGGGTGGTTCCGGATGTCGTCGGGGATTCAATCAGTTCAGTCATGGCGCACCCATTCTAGCCGTTCCCCATGTGCCGTTTCAGTCTTCGGCGAGCACTTCCCGTGTGACCTTGATGCAGATCGCCGAGGGGAAGCCGCGGCGGGCGAGCATGCCGAGGATTCGGCGCTCCCGCACCGCATAGTCGAGGCGCCTGGTAGAGGCGGCTTTCTTCTCGGCGACTTCGCGGGCGAGCTCTTCCTCGCCGTCGATGTCGGCCACGGCGTCGGAGGCGAGTTCGGGGCTGATGCCCTTCTTGCTCAGTTCACGTTTGAGCACGGACCGGGAGAGTTTCCGGTTCTCGCGCTGTGCCCGTGCGAAGCGGTGGGCGAACTCTTCGTCGTTGAGCAGACGCGAATTCTGCAGCTTCTCGATGAGGACATCGATCGCTTCGGGCATGAGGTCGCGTTTGAGGAGTTTCTTGCGCAGTTCGTCGCTGGAGTGGTCGCGCATCGCGAGCATGTTCATCGCCGTCTTCTTCGCCTGCGCGTAATCCGCGTCGAAGTCGGGAGCGTCGTCTTCGTCGTCGTCGAAGCTCAGCCCGGGACCGGCAGCGAAGTCAGGCGCGACATCGCCACCGCTCGCCAGGAAATCTGGACCATCATTCTCGGCCGCAAGGAAATCAGGGACGTCGATGAAATCCGGAGTCGAGTCGGTACCGCCTTCGACCCACCCGTTGTCCGGTTCCTGCTGCTGTCGCTTCCAGCCGCTGGAGTTCTTCTTGCGCTTCGACCCCGAGCTCTTTCGTTTGGCAGTTCGACCATTGCCGCCGGTGACATCATCGTCGTCGAGTCCGGAGAGACCGGCGAAGAAACCGGCCTCCCCTTCGGCATGACGTTGGTCGATCTCCGAGATCGCACTGCGCAGCTGCGAGAGTGTCTTGGTCTGAGGCGAATCGGTCCGACCCGAGTCCCCCGCACCGACCGTGTCGGTCGATGCGGCGGGCTCGTGGCCGGCGAATTCGTCGTCAGTCGACGAAGCGTCAGGAGACTTCGACGTCATCCGTCTGTGCTTCTCCGGCCATCTCGGCGCCTTCCTCGGGTTCGTCGACCTGGATGAGACCCAGCTTGTGCTTGATCTTCAGCTCGATCTCTTCGGCGAGGCCCGGATTGTCGCGGAGGAAGTTGCGGACGTTCTCCTTGCCCTGCCCCAGCTGATCACCGTCGTAGGTGAACCAGGATCCGGACTTGCGCACGATGCCGTTGTCGACGCCCATATCGATGAGGCTGCCTTCGCGGGAGATGCCGTGGCCGTAGAGGATGTCGAACTCGGCCTGCTTGAACGGCGGAGCGACCTTGTTCTTCACGATCTTCGCACGCGTCCGGTTGCCGACCGCGTCCTGACCTTCTTTGAGGGTCTCGATGCGGCGGACGTCGATGCGCACGGAGGCGTAGAACTTCAGCGCCTTACCGCCCGAGGTGGTCTCCGGGGAACCGAAGAAGACGCCGACCTTCTCACGCAGCTGGTTGATGAAGATCGCGGTGGTCTTCGACTGGGCCAGGGCGCCGGTGATCTTACGCAGAGCCTGCGACATCAGGCGAGCCTGCAGACCGACGTGGCTGTCGCCCATCTCGCCTTCGATTTCGGCCTTGGGCACAAGGGCCGCGACGGAGTCGATGACGATGACGTCGAGGGCCCCGGAGCGGATGAGCATATCGGCGATCTCGAGAGCCTGCTCACCGGTGTCCGGCTGGGAGACGAGGAGCTGATCGGTGTCGACGCCGAGCTTCTTCGCATACTCGGGGTCGAGTGCGTGCTCGGCATCGATGAACCCGGCGATTCCGCCGGCCTTCTGAGCATTCGCCACGGCATGGAGGGCCACGGTCGTCTTACCGGAGGATTCCGGACCGTAGATCTCGACGACGCGACCGCGCGGCAGACCGCCGATGCCCAGAGCGATGTCGAGTGCGACCGAACCGGTCGGGATGGAGGCGATGGGCTCACGCACACCGTCGCCGAGGCGCATGATCGCGCCCTTGCCGTAGTTGCGATCGATCTGGCCCATTGCGGCTTCGAGTGCCTTCGACTTGTCTCCGCCGGTGGGAACCTGAAGGTTCTTGGGTGTACGTGCCATGACGTCTCCTCTTCGTTGCTTTTCCGTTGAGACCAAGGCTAGAAGATGGCACTGACATAACGACAGAGGAAGCGATTCCCCCGTGGATAACCAGCCACTCGTGGTCACAGGTCCCGTGATTCCTCACCAGGATAACCCACATGGGAACAGGTGTTCTATATATTCGGGTGTGTCGCGTGTCTCCGCGAGATTCAGCCCTGGGCCAGGCCCAGCTGCCAGGTGAGGCCGAAGCGGTCACCCAGCCACCCGAATGGGCCGAATCCGTAGTCGTCGAGCGGCATGAACACAGTTCCGTCTGTGCTCAGTGCGGTGAAGATGCGTTCGAGCTCCTCAGCCGATTCGCAGTCGACCATAAGTGACACACCGGGAGTGATGTCCCACTCGTGTGCGACGAAGCTGTCGCTGAAGCGCAGTCTCTGGCCGGCGATCTCGATCTCGGACATGATGACCGTGCCTTCGGCGCCCGGACCGTCGGGACCGTAGCGATTGTCGAGGATCACTTCTCCGTCGGCGAAGACCTCGAGGTAGGTCTCCATGGCCTCGGCGGCGTTCTGTCCACGACTGGGCTGGAATGTGATGAACGGGACGGCCTGATTCATGCGGTCAGTCTACACGCGGGCGGCACGGCGCCGACAGTAAAGACCAGCACTGCTCCGACCAGACAGAGTCACAGACAATGCCGAGCGCCCCCGATCGATCAAAACTGCTCCGATCCAGCAGAACGGCATCGAGCCTCGGTCAGAACGGCGTCGCGCGCGGCTTTTCCTTGCCGAGGCGCCGAGATTCGGGAACGCCCATGGAATCGCAGACGGCGGTCCAGATGTCGCGGGGTTCGACTCCGGCTTCGAACGCCTGGGCTGCGGTCCGCGAACCCAAGGAGCTCAGAGTGAGGTCGGTGTGCAGGGAGGCGGCGCGGGCCTCACCGAACTCCTCGTTCATGAGGATCCAGTAGAGCGTGTGCCGCATCAGGGTTTGGCGGCCAGCCGCGGAGCAGAGTATCCCTCGGGATGACCGAGGATCTTGTCCGAGAGCTCCTGCGGAATGGTGTCGGGGATCTGCACGCCTTCTTCGAGAGCGAAGCGATCGGACACAGACGACAGCAGTGCCGACAGCGGCAGGTCGAGTGCTTCACAGATCGCCGACAGCAGCTCCGAGGAGGCTTCCTTCTGTCCGCGCTCGATTTCGCTGAGGTAGCCGAGCGACACGCTGGCACCGGTCGAGACATCGCGAAGGGTGCGTCCTTGACGACGGCGGGCGGAACGAAGTGCGTCGCCGATTTCGACTCTCAGTAACATAACGCGGCCCTCCCTTTGTCAGCGCGTCCCGTCAATGTAGTTCCAATAACCTTACAACCTGGCCGTGACACAGCACCAACCTGGTGCCCCGAGCGGATGGTATTGCCAGTCCATTCGAAGACTTTGGAGAATTTTCGTCCGATGGTCATCACGCGGTCAACCCCACAGCAGACGAACTTATTCCGTGGCGTCCTCACGAGCATTCGACGCCTGCCCGGCCTCGGGTCCGAAGGCGAGTTCGCCGACGAATTCGTCGAGGTTGACGGCCATCGCCTGCACCGTCTGACTGCGGATGGCATCACGGTCGCCGGTGAACTCGTGTTCGAAGACCTTCGCTTTCCCGCCGAAGGCGATCGCCGTGTAGACGAGTCCGACGGGCTTGTCGTCCTGCGGATCGGGTCCGGCGACGCCGGTGCAGGAGATCCCGATGTCGGCGACGCACTGCACGGCCGTGCCGACGGCCATCTGCGCGGCGACGACCGGGTCGATCGGTCCGGTCTCCTCGAGGTGGTCGGCATCGACTCCGGCCAGGCTCGCCTTGAGGTCGGTGGCGTAGGTGACCAGTCCCCCGCGCACCACGGCCGAGGCGCCCGGCACATCGACGAGCGAGGCGACGAAGCGTCCCCCGGTCAGCGACTCCGCCGACGCCAGCGAGATCCCCAGCTGAGAACAGGTGGAGATGATGCGACGCGCAGTCGCCAACAGCTCGGACTCAGCCACGCTGCGCGTCCCCATCGGACTGCGCGTTCCCGCCGTTCTTCGCGTCTTTGTACAGCTTGGCCGCCTGCACGCAGTAGTCGACGCCGGTGACGATGGTGGAGACGATGGCCGCGGTCATGATGACCCAGGCAAGTATGAGCAGGATGACGTAGACAACGGACGGCAGCACGGCCGAGAGCGGGAAGACCAACAGGAAGAGTCCGATCGCCGCGGTCTGCAGCACGGTCTTGACCTTGCCCCCGCGCGAGGCGGGCATGACGGCGATGCGGATCATGAAGAACCGCAGCACGGTGATCCCGAATTCGCGGACGAGGATGATCACGGGCACCCACCACGGCAGTTCGGCGATGATCGCCAGACCGATGAGTGCCGCGGCCATGAGCGACTTGTCAGCGATCGGGTCGGCGATCTTGCCGAAGTTCGTGATGAGGTCGTTTCGCCTGGCCAGGTAGCCGTCGACGAAGTCGGTGAACATGGCCAGCAGGAATACGATGAGTGCCCACCAGCGCAGTGTCACATCGTTGCCGCCGTCTGCCAGCAGAAGCACGAGGAACAGGGGCACCATGAGGATGCGCAGCACCGTGAGTGCGTTTGGGACATTCCACGGACTCGGTTCTGCGGAGGGCTGCTGAGAGGCTCCGGCCTCGACTCTATCGTTCACGCATCCAGCCTATCGGAGTGAGCTGAGCAGATCATTCCAACCAGGGCCATCTCAACCACAATCGCCGAGGCGGCGCACCGTCGGTACGGTGCGCCGCCTCGGCGAGGGGTGGGGTTCTTATCGGATCAGCGGCCGGTGAGCTGCCAGGCGTCCTCTCCGCTGGCCTCGACGACCTCGAGTCCGGTCTCCGGATCGACGTCGCCGACGGTGAGGTCGCCGGCATGACCGACGCCGTTCGCGTAGCGGTCGGGCGATGCCGATCTGTACGCCGACGCCGAGCCGTGGGAGGTCTCGCCGTAGTCGTCGTCGAACTCCTCGTCATAGTCCCCGGCTGCCGAGGCGTGCCCGGATCCGGTCTGTTCGGACTGGCCGTGGACTCCGTCGGTCGGGGCGTCGGCAGCGGCGCCGCCGGAATCCTCGGGCGGGGTCTCGCCCTTGATGATGGCCAGGGTGCCCGGCAGGTCGTCGGGGCGCACGAGCACGTCGCGGGCCTTCGATCCCTCGGAGGGTCCGACGATGCCGCGGGACTCCATGAGGTCCATGAGGCGACCGGCCTTGGCGAAGCCGACGCGCAGTTTGCGCTGCAGCATCGAGGTCGAGCCGAACTGCGTGGTGACGACCTGCTCGATCGCCTGGAGCAGCAGTTCGAGGTCGTCTCCGATGTCCTCGTCGATCTGCTTCTTCGGCGCTTCGACGGCCACGTCTTCGCGGTAGTTCGGGGTGAGCTGGCTCTTGACGTGTTCGACGACCTTCTCGATCTCGGACTCGTTGACCCAGGCGCCCTGGACACGCATCGGCTTGGCCGCGCCCATCGGCAGGAACAGGGCGTCGCCCTGACCGATGAGCTTCTCTGCGCCGGGCTGGTCGAGCACGACTCGGGAGTCGGCCAGCGACGAGGTCGCGAATGCCAGCCGGGAGGGCACGTTGGCCTTGATGAGGCCGGTGACGACGTCGACGCTGGGTCGCTGGGTGGCGAGCACCAGGTGGATGCCGGCGGCACGGGCCAGCTGAGTGATGCGCTGGATCGAGGCTTCGACGTCGCGCGGGGCGACCATCATGAGGTCGGCGAGCTCGTCGACGACGACCAGCAGGTACGGGTAGGGCTGGAGGACTCGTTCGGATCCGGCGGGCGGCTGGATGCGGCCCTCGCGGACGGCCTTGTTGAACTCCTTGACGTGCTTGAACCCGTAGTTCGCGAGGTCGTCGTAGCGGGCGTCCATTTCGCGCACGACCCATTCGAGCGCCTCGGCGGCCTTCTTCGGGTTCGTGATGATCGGGGTGATCAGGTGCGGGATGCCTTCGTAGATCGTCAGCTCGACGCGCTTGGGGTCGACGAGGATCATGCGGACCTCATCGGGGGTCGCGCGCATCATGATCGAGGTGATCATGGAGTTCACGAAGCTCGACTTACCGGCACCGGTGGCACCGGCGACGAGGAGGTGGGGCATCTTCGAGAGGTCGGCGACGACGAATCCGCCTTCGACGTCCTTGCCCACGCCCATGACCATGGGGTGGTCGGTCTTGCGGGCGGCCTTCGAGCGCAGCACATCACCGAGCGCCACGTTCTCGCGGTCAGTGTTCGGGATCTCGATGCCGATGGCCTTCTTGCCGGGGATCGGCGAGAGGATGCGGACATCGGCGCTGGCCACAGCGTAGGCGATGTTCTTCGACAGCGCCGTGACCTTCTCGACCTTCGTGCCGGCGCCGAGCTCCACCTCGTAGCGGGTGACCGTCGGTCCGCGGGAGAAGCCGGTGACCTCGGCATCGATCTTGAACTGCTCGAGTACATCGCGCAGGGCTTCGACGACACGATCGTTGGCCTCGGAGCGCTCCTTCGCGGGAGGTCCGGGCTGGAGGTTGTCGGAGGCGGGCAGGGTGTAGGTGACGTCCCCGGCCAGGGTGAGCTGTTCGACGCGTTCGGGAAGCTGCTCCGTGGGCGGGGGTGCGGGTGCGTTCGTCGTCGGCACCGGCGCCGAGGCGGCAGCAGGCTCGGACTTCTTCGCCTGGTTCGCGGCGTCGTCGTCCATCCCGATGGTCTTCTTCAGCTCGGCCATCTCGCGTTCGGCCTTGGTGGGCCGGCGCTGGCCGGGCTTGAGCTTGGGCTCCGGATCGGTTTCGATCCGCGTGGTATCGGCTTCTTCGTCGCTGACGTCGTCTTCGTGGATGTAGGCCTTGTCGTAGGCCTTCGTCGCGGTGTCGTCGTCGGCGGACTCGGCGTCGAGATCGGGGATCTCGGTCTTCTTCTTCCGGCTGCGGCGCTTGGCGCCCATCACGGGTTTGAGGTCGGAGGTCCGGCCGTTCTCGGCAACGAGGTCGGACTGTTTGGTCTCGGCCGCCTCGGCGTCGGTTTCGGGGCGGGCTCCGCCGGTCAGGCGGTAGTACAGGTCGGTGAGGCGACGGGGAATCGCGCGCACCGGGGTCGCGGTGACCACGAGCAGGGAGAACAGCCCGAGGAGGACGAGCAACGGCACCGCCACATACACGGTGGTCGCGACGACCAGCGGTGAGGACACGACGAATCCGAGCGCGCCTCCCCCGTTGGCCATGGCCTCGCGGGAGTTCGTGAAGGTCGGGTTGCCGGCGGCGATATGGGCTAGGCCCGAGGCAGCCAGCAGGCCGAGGATCATTCCGATGAGGATGCGGTTGTTGCCGCGGTTGTCGTCGCCGCGCAGGAACAGGCGGATCGCGTAGCAGGTGAAGACCACCGGCAGGGCGAGTGCCACCCGGCCGAAGGTGCCTTCGACGATTCCGCGGACGCCGTCGCTGATCGCGCCGGGGATGTTCCACCATTCGAAGGCGGCGATGATGATCGAGAGTCCGATGAGGAAGAAGGCTGTGCCGTCCCGCTTCGTCGGTGATTGATCGGTCGGTTCGTCGCTGAGAGTCTTTCGCGCACGGTTTCCGGCCATGTGGGCCACTCCCCTCCATGCACCGGTGACAACGTTTGTCCCGGGTTCTTCGGTCCCCGCTTGACCGGACCGACCAGCGTTTTTGCGCGCTGTGCGTTTCCCGGAACCAGAAGCGGGGGAAGTCGTTCTGGTCGCCATGTCTCTCATCTTAGGACGATATTGCGCTCCTGCCCAGCAAATCCGCAGGTTTCGGCGTGTGGTGCGGCGGCCCGCGGGGGCAGGTGTGAAGCACGGATTCGCACGTCAGGCACCCCGTATCGCCGAGAAACGGGCTGCGTGTCGAGAAACGGGTGTGCACGTGCGTTTCTCGACGCTGCGCCCGTTTCTCAGCGAAGTCGCTCGGCTGCGCTCCGTTTCAAGAGACTATTGAGTCAGTGCGGCTGGACCATACCGACATAGCTGTCCCCGGCGTCGTCAGCAGGAATCCCGGCGCTGTCAACGGTCATGCGGGTCGCTCGGGTGCATGGCGATGAACAGACCCCATTGGGTGGCACCGTCCTTGTTGCGCCGGCTCCGGAACTCTTCGAACAGCTCATCGATGCGAGCCCGGAACTCCTCGACCTCATCCTCGGTGAGCATCGCCGCCATCCGACCCATCGTCCGCTCCTCATACGGTGCGGCGGTGAACTCGGCGGTGAAGGCCTCGATCATCTCGGTCGTCATATCACCGGTGTTGAGGAACCAGCTCTTGCCCGTGGCGAGGTACGGGATCTCCCTGGACCCGCGCTTGCCTCGCCGCGCCTCCTGAGGTTCGAGGAATCCGGTGTCGGCGAGCATCCGCACATGGTGGAGCGAGGTCGCGGGATTGAGGCCGGTCGCCTCGGCGATCTCCCGATTGCTCATTGCCTCATCCAGACACAGCCGCAGGATTCGGATGCGAATACTCGAGGCCAGCGTTTTGGCCTCGGCCTCGGTGGCATCCCGGCGATCGACTGCTCGGGCGAGGGAGGCCGCGGCGGGTGTCTGACCTGTCGAACTCGGGTTGGGCGATTGCCCGGCCGCAGGAGTGTCATCGTTCATGCCTCAACGCTAGCGAGTGATCGGGAGATGTCAATCAATCGTCCAAAGTGATTGACTTTCCCCAATCACTCGTGGAGCATTATTGATTGACAACCCTCAATCACTGACTCTCAATCACTGATCCTCCGCCCGCCGTCTCGAGGAAGAGCCATGGCAGCAGCCGACCAACCGCCGTCGAGCGAACCACAACCGCAGCACGGTCCCGCCTCATCGCAGCGGCCGAAACACGTTTCTCTGTGGAGACACCGCGATTTCATGAAGTTATGGGCAGGCAACACGGTCTCCGTGTTCGGCTCCCAGCTCGTCCTCTTCGCCCTCCCCCTCATCGCCGTGCAGCTCCTCCACGCCGACGCCTTCCAAATGGGAGTGCTCGCAACACTGGAATCTGCGGCGTTCCTGCTCATCAGCCTGCCCGCCGGTGCCTGGGTCGACCGACTGCCGAAGAGACTCGTCATCGTCTCCGGCGACATCATCCGCGCCGCCATCCTCCTGACCATCCCGCTGACCTGGGCGTTCGACGCACTAAGCATGGTCCAGCTCTATCTCGCAGCGGCCGGGGTCGGAATCGTCAGCGTCTTCTTCGACATCGCCAACCAGTCTTACCTGCCCGAACTCGTCGATGGCGACGCGATCTCCGACGGCAACGGCAAGCTCCAAGCCAGCCAGCAGACTGCCGGAGTCGCCGGCCCCACGCTCGCCTCCGGGCTGGTCACCGCGATCGGTGCCCCGCTGACCATCGGACTGACCAGCTTCTGCATGGGACTGTCGAGCACCCTCGTCGGACTCATCCGACACCGCGAAACCCCACGACCGGCCGAGGACCGGGCCGGATTCGTCGCCGAGATCCGCGAGGGACTCGGCTTCGTCCTCGGCCATCCGCTGCTGCGCCGGATCACTGCCTGCACAGGTCTGACGAACTTCGCGTCGTCGGGCATCTTCGCGCTCCTCGTGCTGTACGCCCTCACCACACTCGGTCTCCACCAGGTCGAACTCGGAATCATCATGTCCGTTGCCTCGGCCGGCGGCATCCTCGGCGCACTCACGGCGGCATGGGTGCAGAAGATCCTCGGCGAAGGAACGAGCATCGCTGTGTCCGCGCTGATCGGCGGCCTCTGCTTCCTCGGTGTTCCGCTCGCTTCCGTCCTGCCGGCGCTGCCGACCCTGCTGATCAGCTGGTTCTTTGTGACCTGGGCAGTCGTTGTCTACAACATTGCGCAGGTGAGCTTCCGCCAGCGCCTGTGCCCGAAGCCGCTGCTGGGCCGGATGAACGCCTCCATCCGCTTCCTCGTGTGGGGACCGATGCCCTTGGGTGCCTTCCTTGCCGGCATCCTCGGCGACCGGCTCGGGGTGACAACGACGATGTGGATCCTGGCAGCCTGCGCACTGTTCGGCTCACTGCCGGTGCTCGCCTCCCGCCTGCTGGGAATGCGTGAACTCCCCCGCGAACTCGATCTGCTCAGCAGCGGGCAAACGGCTGATCGCGATTGAGAACGACAAGCCCGCCCCGCCTCAACGGGTGGCGTAGAGGTGCTCGGGACGGCCGGTGTTGCCGTACTGCAGGGACACCGTGATCGTGCGGGCCTCGACGAGTTTCGCCAGATGCCGCTGCGCGGTCGCACGGGAGGCGCCGACCGCCTCGGCGACCTCGAGAGCCGTCATCGGGCCGCTCGCCTCCTCGAGTGCTGCGAGAATCCGGGTCGTCGTCGACGATCCCGCCGGGCTCGCTCCGGTCCCGCCGACGGCCGCGGCATCGTGGAGGTTGCGCAGCTGCCGCTCGAGATCGGTCTGCCCGACCTTATCCCGCTCCCAATAGCGGAGGAATCGAGCGTAGCGGCGCAGGAAGTTCTGCAGAACCTCGGCGGCGAAGGGCTTGACGATGTACGTCATCGCCCCCGCGCGCAGCGCCGAGCGGACCACCTGCGGATCCGTGACCGCCGAGAGCACGATCGCCTCGATATCGGTCTCGCGGATGAGTTCGACCCCAGTGCCTTCGGGCAGGACGTAGTCGACGAGAAGCAGATCGACCTCGTTCTCGGCGATGACCTCGCGGGCCGTCTTCAGGTCGCGGACGGGTTCGAGAGCCGTGAAGCCGGGCACCTCGTCGACGTACCGGGCATGGATCTGCCCGACGAAAAAATCGTCATCGAGCACGAGAACGTTGACCATCATCTCTCCTCATCTGTTCGGAATTCGTCGTCGCCGGGTATCGCGTCGACATCACCGTCGCCGTCAATCGCAT
The DNA here is from genome assembly GCF_046534565.1 of Brevibacterium sp. SIMBA_078. Lineage (NCBI taxonomy): Bacteria > Bacillati > Actinomycetota > Actinomycetes > Micrococcales > Brevibacteriaceae > Brevibacterium > Brevibacterium sp. SIMBA_078. Next base: position 374,490 of record NZ_JAWRYQ010000004.1, on the reverse strand, counting down.
CAGCATCGCCGTCTTCGCCCATGTCACCCACGTCGCCCGCGTCGGCCGCGTCGCCCACGTCGGCAGGATCGTCGAGGGCATCGGGCAGGCGCATGCCGAAGCTCGCCCCGCCGAGGTCCGGATCGTGGCCGTCGATGAGCCACACCGCTCCCCCGCCCTTCTCCGCGACCCGGCGGCTGAGCGCGAGTCCGATGCCGAGTCCGTGACCGTCTCCGGTGCCGGTTCCCGAGGTGAGTCCGATCCCGAAATCCGGCGCCGAGGCGGCCGTCGAGGTCGAGAATCCCTCGTCGAAGATCTTCCCCGCCACCTCGTCGTCGATCCCGTCGCCGGTGTCCGTGACGACCGCGTGGAGTTCCGGTCCGGAGCTGAGGACCTGCACCTCGACCCGACCGCCGTCCTCGGCATACCGACGACCCGCGACGGCCGCACGGACGGCATTGTCGATGAGGTTGCCGAGGATGAGCGTGACCGCCTCCGGGTCACGGACCGCACCGACGGCCAGGGAATCGGGGGTGACGGCCAGGGCCACTCCGGCCTCGGCGGCGGTCGTTCCCTTCGCTTCCAGAACGGCGCGCAGGTACGGGTCGGCCACGAGGTCGATGTCCTCGACGGGGGTCGTGATCGGCCCGGTTCCCAGCAGTGAGGACAGATAGGTGTGGGCTTCGTCCGTCGCGCCCGTGTCGACGAGACCGAGCACGGTGTGCAGCCGGTTGGCGAACTCGTGCCGCTGAGTGCGCAGGGCCCGGGCCATGGCGGTGACGGATTCGAGCTGGCGAGCCATCGTGAGCATCTGGGTCTCGTCCCGCAGTGTCACAACCCCGCCGACGGACACCCCGTCGCGTTGGACCCGGACGGCTGTGGCCAGCAGAATCCGGTCGCCGATCGTGATCCGGCGCCGCAGGGCTCCGTCCGCCGGGGCGTCAGCCATGAGCGCGGTGACCTCCCCGGGCACATTGACGAGTTCGTCGTCGGAGAGGTCGACAAGTTCGCGGTCGGAATCCCCCGCCGAGGCGGCTGCCCCGTTCGCGTCGGCCGTGCCGTTCGCATGGTCGACGTCCCCCGCCGAGGCGGCACGGAGCAGCTCCTTCGCGTTCGAGTTGCTCAGCGTGAGCTTCCCGTTCGTGTCGAAGCCGAGCACTCCGTCGTCGAGGCCGTGGAGCACGGCACCTTGGTCGCGAGCCATTTCGGCGAGCTCTTCGGGTCCGACGCCGAGCGTCTCCCGCCGCAGCCGGCGCCCGAGCCAATACGAGACTCCGACCCCGAGTGCCAGCGCAAGCACTGCCACGGTTCCGAGCAGCAGCATCTCCCGACGCACATCGGCATCGAGCACGGAGGCGAAGATGCCCACCGAGACCTCGCCGACGACGGTCTTGCCGTCCTCACTCGAATAGATCGGCACCTTCGCCCGCACCGTCTCGCCCAGGGTCCCGGATTCGTGGGAGACGTTCTCGCGTCCGGCGAGTGCCTCATCCGGCGACGTCGAGACCTTGTGCCCGATCTTCGACCGATCGGGGTGGGTGAGTCGGATGCCGCGATCGTCGGTGATGACGGCGAAGGTGATGCCCGACCGGTCGCGCAGATCATCGGTGATCCCCAGCATCGAAGTCACGAGCTGCTCATCGGGCTTCTCAGCGTGCTCGGCCGAAGCCTGGGTGGCGGCGGCGCGGACGTCCGGATCGATCGCCAGCGTGCGGGCAGTGGCCAGCGCCTTCGTCTCGGTCACCTCGGTGACGGTGCGCGCCCCCATCCACGCGAACACTCCGGTGACCAGGGCGAGGATCACGATGACGAGCGCGAGCTGAGAGATCAGCACACGTCGGGAGAACGAACGATGGGGCCGGGGCACGCGCTCAGCGTAGCCGCGTTTGAGCGCAATGCGCAAAAGGCGCGCAACGATCTAAACGCCGTCAGTGCACACAAGCGCGCGCGGCCCGTGATCTGGGCCCTACGGTGTTTCGAGCCTCACATTCGCCTTCGAAGGAGAAGCTCGTGCTTGTCATTCTCGGTTTTGCCATGATCCTCGTCTTCATGACGCTGATCATGACCAAACGACTCTCGCCGATCCTCGCGCTCATCCTCGTGCCCACGATCTTCGGCCTCTTCGCCGGGGCCGGACTGGGCATCGGGGACATGGTCATGGACGCGATCGCCTCGATGTCGTCGACGGCAGCGCTGCTGCTCTTCGCCATCATCTACTTCGGCATCATGATCGACGTGGGTCTCTTCGACAAGCTCGTCGAGTTCATCCTCAAGGTCGCCGGCAACGACCCCGTCAAGGTCGTCCTCGGCACCGCACTGCTCACCGGCGCCGTGTCTCTCGACGGTGACGGATCGACGACGTTCATCGTCGTCACCGCGGCCATGCTGCCGATCTACCAGCGCCTCGAGATGTCGCCTGTGGTGCTCACCTGCGTCGCCGGTCTCATCAACGGCACCCTCAACATCGTCCCGTGGGGCGGCCCGACGGCTCGAGCCTCCTCGGCGCTGCAGATCGACGCCAACGAGATCTTCGTCCCCATGGTCCCGTCCCTGGTGGCCGGCCTGCTCGTGTGCCTCATCTTCGCTTACGTACTCGGCATCTCCGAACGCCGCCGCCTGGCCAAGAACGGCGTCGCCTGGGTCGAGGACCGCGGTTCGAACCGTCACAAGGACCTCGTCGGCGCCGTGGCCGGAGCCAGCACGGCCGCGGGTTCGTCCGCGGGCACCACCGCGGGTGGGCACGGGCACGGATCCGGCTCGGCCGCCTCGGCCAATGACGACACCACCACCGAGGCGACCCCCGCCTCCGCGGGCGACGCAGACGGATCCGCCGGAACTGGTTCGGGCCTGTCGAACACCGCGCTTGATCCCAACCGCGCGACCCTGCGTCCGAAGCTGTTCTGGTTCAACCTGGCCCTGACCGTGGCCGTGATGGTGCTGCTCATCATCGACATCCTGCCGCTGCCGTACCTGTTCATGATCGGCACCGTCATCGCGCTCATGGTCAACTTCCCTAAGATGAAGGATCAGCAGGAGGAGCTCGCCTCCCATGCGACGGCGATCATCTCCGTCGTGGCCATGGTCATGGCTGCGGGCGTGCTCACCGGCATCATGTCCGGCACCGGAATGGTCGATGCGATGGCCGAATGGCTCGTCGAGGTCATCCCGAACTCGATGGGACCCTACATGGCCGTCATCACCGGCTTGCTGTCGATCCCGATGACGTTCTTCATGAGCAACGATGCCTTCTACTTCGGCATCCTGCCCGTCCTCGCCGAGACCGCCTCCCACTTCGGCATCTCCGCGGCAGATATGGCCCGCGCATCAATCACCGGCCAGCCCGTGCACATGCAGTCGCCGCTCGTACCCGCGATCCTGCTGCTCGTGTCCCTGTCGGGCGTCGAGCTCGGCGATCACCACAAGAAGGTGCTGTGGCGTGCGCTCATCGTCGCCCTCGTCATGCTCGCCGTGGGTGTCGCCGTCGGCGTCATCGGAATCGGCTGAGCGGAGGACTGCGATGACTGATCTCTATTCGACCTCGCACCCCCGCTTCCCTGCCCCGTCCCTGCAGGTGACCGCCTCATCGGGCATCGGTTCGGTCTCAGCGACCGTGGTCCTGGCGCTGCGTCCGGATTCCTCGGACGAGGTGCTCGAACAGGGGATCGCCGCGGCCCGCCGTGAGAACGCAGCGGTGCAGGCGGTTGTGTTCGGCACGGACACGACGACGGCACCGTCCACGTCTCCCCTGGCCGAGTGCACCAAGTTGGGTGCCGCCCTCGCCGAGGCGGGGCTCGAGTATGCCGTCCACCGCTCCGGTCCCGATCCGGCCGAGCAGATCCTCGCTCTCGCAGACGATCACGATGCTGCGCTCATCGTCATGAGCACGAAGCGCCGCTCGCCCGTGGTGAAGCTGCTGCTCGGCTCGAGTGCACAGCAGGTCATCCTCGAGGCCGAGTGCCCGGTGCTGTTGGTCAAGTAGACGTTCGGAGCCAGTCGCACGAGCTGATCGCGCGGCCCCGGTTGCGCGGCTCTAGTCGCACGAGCCGGTCGTCCGACTCTAGATTCCGGCGATTCCGCGGCCCGGAGCCAGGAGTCCCCGCGGGTCGACCAGTTTCTTGATCTCGCGCAGACCCGACCGTCCCGGCTGCGGGCCCCAGGCGTCGACCTCGTCCCAGACCGGTGCGGGTGCGTGGATGAGTCGAGCGGCGATGACATGCAGGCCGAAGCTGCGCAGATGTTCGAGGACCACACGGGTGGCCACTCCCGGTTCGGACTCCGGCGCGCCGATGCCCAGTTCGAACGTGCCCGTGGCACTGCCGCGCAGCTGCAGCGGATAGCCGATCGTCGTCTCCAGTCGGGCGACGGCGTCGATGAGCGTCGGAATGAAACTCGGCGCCACGGACATTCCGATGGTCGCAGCCAGCCGCGCTCTGTGCCCCCACCATTCCGGCTGCCCGCACGGGGTCGCACCGGGGATCCGATCGACGAGGTGGCCCACTTCGGCCTCCACCTCGTCGGCCTCCCCTTCCACGAGGATCACTGTCGCCGCCGGTGAACCGGGTGGTCGTTCGATGACGACCGCGTCCGGGACTCTGCGGGCGAGGAGGAGGTCGGCGGCCGCCTCGGTGCCGGGGATCCATATGAATCCCTGCGTTGCGGGTCGCCTCGTGAGACGGATCTCGGCCTCGACGATGATCGCTCGGCCTCCCCACGATCCGGTGACGAGTCCGGGCAGATCGCGGCCGCCCAGGTCACGGTGGAGCCCGTGAGAGGTGCGGGCGATGGTCCCGTCGGCACCGACGACGGTCACGGATTCCACGGTCTCGGCCAGGCGAGGGCGGCGCAGGCAGCGGGGACCGGTGGCCGCGGTGGAGATCATTCCGCCCAGGGTGGCGCCGGCTTCGATGCGGTCGGCGGGAAGGTCACTGATGATCTCCAGACCAGACTGTGCGGCAAACCTGTTCAGGGCGCTGATCCGGGTGCCGGCTCCGGCACGGATGGTCCCATCGCGAGGATCGGCCGCCTCGGCGATGGAGGTCAAGTCGATGAGGAGTCCCGGAGTGGACGCGGGTGGATGATCGTCAAAGGCGGTGCCGCCGCCGAACACGGCCACGGTGCGGCGCTCGGCATGGGCACGGGCCATGAGTTCGGAGAGTTCGGCAATGCTTGAGGGGCTGGCCAGTCGGGGCAGTTCGTCTGTGGTCAGGCTCATCCCCACCTCCATGTATCCGTCCGTCGTCGGCGCCTCCCACCTGCAGGTCGGTCGGGGACCGTCACGTGGGAGTGTGTATGTCGAGCTTAGCGAAGAACGCCCCCGAAATCGGTGCTCATGGCACAGATTTCGGGGGCGTTCGGCGTCGTCAGCGAGTGCCGATCACGGCATGCGGGCGTAAGCCGGCAGGGTGAGGAAGTCGACGTAATCGGGGTCGAGTGCGACCGAGACGAAGGTGTCGGTGGCGTCCTTCCAGCCTGCGTCGTCACCGGGCAGCTTGGCGACCTCCTCGGCGACGATGCGCTCGACGAGCTCCTTCGTCACCGTCTCACCGGAGTCGAGGGTGATTCCGGCGTCCAGCCACTGCCACACCTGGGAACGGGAGATCTCGGCGGTCGCGGCGTCCTCCATGAGTCCGTTGATAGCGACAGCGCCGTTGCCTTCGAGCCAGGCGCGCAGGTACTGGATGCCGACGGACACGTTGGTGCGCAGGCCCGCCTCGGTCATCGCACCCGGAGTCGACTTCACGTCGAGCAGATCGGCAGCGGTGACGTTGACGTCTTCGCGCTTGTTGTCGATCTGGTTGGGCTTCTCGCCGAGGGTCTCGGTGAAGACCTCCTTGCAGAGTGCGACCATTCCGGGGTGTGCGACCCAGGAGCCGTCGAAGCCGTTGGAGGCCTCACGCGACTTGTCCTCGCGGACCTTGTCGAAAGCGGCCTTGTTCGCGGCTTCGTCCTTCGAGGGGACGAAGGCGGACATTCCGCCGATGGCATGTGCCCCGCGCTTGTGGCAGGTGCGCACGAGCAGTTCGGTGTAGGCGCGCATGAACGGCACCGTCATCGTCACGTCCGAGCGGTCCGGCAGCAGGTAGTCGGAGCCGCGGGAGCGGAAGTTCTTGATCACGGAGAAGATGTAGTCCCAGCGACCGGCGTTGAGACCGGCGGAGTGCTCGCGCAGCTCGTAGAGGATCTCCTCCATCTCGAAGGCCGCGGTGTAAGTCTCGATGAGCACGGTGGCGCGGATGGTCCCGCGGGCCAGGCCGAAGGCGTCCTCGGCGTGCTCGAAGACCTGGTTCCACAGGCGGGCCTCGAGGTGGGATTCCATCTTCGCGAGGTAGAAGTAGGGGCCGCGGCCCTTCTCGATCTGGATCTGACCGGCGGTCGAGAAGTAGAGGGCGAAGTCGACGAGCGAACCGGAGGTCTCCTCACCGTCGATGAGGATGTGCTTCTCCGGCATGTGCCAGCCGCGAGGACGCACGACGATGGTCGGCAGCTCCTCGTCGGGGGCGAGCTTGTATTCCTTGCCCTCGGGCGAGGTGAAGTCGATTTCGCGGTTGAGCGAGTCGAGGAGGTTGATCTGGCCCTGGATGACCGAGTCCCACTGCGGGGTGTTCGCGTCTTCTTGGTCGGCCAGCCACACCTTCGCTCCGGAGTTGAGCGCGTTGATCGTCATCTTCTTGTAGGTGGGGCCGGTGACCTCGACGCGGCGGTCTTCGAGACCGGGAGCCGGGGGTGCGACCTGCCAGGAGGGATCGTTGCGGATCTCCGCGGTCTCGGGGAGGAAGTCGAGGTCCTTGCCTGCGGCGATTTCGGCCTGGCGTTCCTTGCGAGCCTCGAGGCGCTCGAGGCGGTCGCCGTTGAACTTCCGGTGCAGATCGACGATGAGCTCAAGCGCCTTGGGCGTGAGGACCTTCTCAGCCCCGTCCGGCAGCTCACCGGTGATCTCCATCCCGGCGGGGATGTCCAGGTTTTCGATATGAGCGGTCATCGATGGTTCTCCTTAGTCAGCACATCGGTGCTGCGTCCTTTTCCACATCTGGTGATGCGATATGTTCGCTGGTCAACGGGGTTTTGACTGCGAAACTTTCACATTGTGAAAATGTTTGTTCACACAACGAAAGAATATGAGGTGATGCACGTCTCGTCAAACCATATCCTGCATTCGAGACGGTGTGTTCATTGACTCCGCCCAAGGGGCCGGAGAGGATAAGGGGAACATCTCTCATGGACTCGCCGATGCGGCAATGATGCCGCGGATCGGACTCACGGTGGACAACCTCGCTGTTGCAGCTCTCTTGGCCCTCTCCCCCATCCTCTTGGCCGGAATCCTTCTCATCGGATTCCGCTGGCCCGCCAAATACGCCATGCCCATCGGACTGGTCGCCGCAGCGCTCGTCGCGAACTTCGCGTGGAAGATCGAGTGGGTGACGATCGGCGCCTCGGTCGTCCAGGGCCTCCTCGTCGCGATCGGCCTGCTGTGGATCGTCTTCGGTGCGCTTCTGCTGTTGGCCACGATCACTCGGTCCGGAGCGATCGAGACCATCCGCGCCGGCTTCATCGCGATCTCCCCGGACCGGCGGGTGCAGGTCATCATCGTCGCCTGGCTCTTCGGCTCGTTCATCGAAGGTGCCGCCGGCTTCGGCACTCCGGCCGCCGTGGTCGCCCCGCTCATGTTGGCCCTCGGCTTCCCCGCGATCGCCGCGGTGCTCGCCGGTCTCATCATCCAGTCGACGCCGGTGAGCTTCGGCGCCGTCGGCACTCCGATGATTCTGGGCATCGGCTCCGGGCTTTCGCAGGAGGACGGGTCGATGTCGGCCGATGTCGCCGAACGTGCCGGTCAGCTCGGCCTCGGCCAAGCCGAATTCGTCGCTCACACCGCGACGCAGGTCGCGCTCATCCACGCCTGCTGCGGCATCCTCATCCCGCTGCTGCTGTCATGCATGATGACAGGATTCTTCGGCGCCAACCGACGCTTCGCCGATGGCCTAGCCATCGCCCCGTTCGCGATCTATGCGGCCGCGGCGATGATCGTGCCCTACCTCATCGTGGCCAATGTGCTCGGGCCTGAGTTCCCGTCGCTGCTCGGCGGGCTCATCGGTCTGGCCATCGTCGTGACGACCTCGCGGATGGGCTTCCTCATGCCGAAGAAGACTTGGGACTTCGCTCCGCGTGAGAAGTGGCCGTCGTTCTGGATGGGCACCGTCGACCCGAACAAGGAGAAGGCGCAGCTGACCAAGAAGATGTCGCTGCCCCGCGCGTGGTCGCCCTATCTCATCGTCGTCGCCCTGCTGCTCATCACGCGCAATGTGCCCGCGATCAAGGAGTTCCTCAACGGTCCGGCCGTGATCAAGATCGACAACATCTTCGGCACCCCGATCAGCCAGAACATGGATCTGCTGTGGTCGCCCGGCGCGATCTTCGTCCTCGCCTGCGGGCTGACGTACTTCATCCACCGGATGACGAAGAAGCAGATCGCAGGATCGTGGCAGATCGCCGGTTCGCAGATCGCCGGCGCGGCAGTGGCCCTGCTGTGTTCCCTGCCGCTGGTGCGCGTGTTCATCAACTCCGGTGCCGACTACAACGGCGCCGGCCTGGATTCGATGCCGGTCACCCTCGCCGAGGCGGCCGCCAGCTCCGTGGGCGACGCCTGGCCGCTGTTCGCCCCGTTCGTCGGCGCCCTAGGCGCCTTCGTGGCAGGCTCGAACACCGTCTCGAACGTCATGTTCTCGCAGTTCCAGTTCTCCACCGGCACCGCGATCGGCGCGGCCAGCCCCGAGACCGTGGTCGCAGCTCAGGCGGTCGGCGGCGCCGCTGGAAATATGGTGGCCGTACACAACGTCGTGGCCGCCTCGGCGACGGTGGGACTCATCGGTCGGGAGGGCGAGCTCATCCGGCGCACCTCGATCCCGATGCTCGTGTATTCGCTGACCGCGGGCGCCCTGGCGTTCATCGGACTCAACGGGCTGGGCTTCAACGCGGGCACCGTCGTCCTCACCGCGATCATCATCGGACTCGCCGTCGTCGTGGTGATGATCCGCCGCTCGCCGGGCAAGCCGCTGCCGGGCCTTGAGGCAGGAGGCGGCAGCGCAGCCATGGCCGAGGGGATTGCCGAAGGCGCCGACGGGCACTCGGCTCGCGGCGGCAGCTCTGACATCGACGATGACGAACCGGAGCCCACCGCTCGCGCTTAAGGGCCCGCAACTTTCCGCGGATCGTCCCCGCACTTGACGCTTCCGCACGCGCGAATCGTCCCCCGCACCAGGTGTCATCGCCTTTTGAGTCGGGAGTCATCGCCTTTTGATCCACGCATCGGGTTCAAACGCGATGCACCGGTCAAAAGGCGATTCGCCCAGAACGCGACAACGCCCGCAGAGCCTCACGGGGAGGCATCTGCGGGCGTTCGCGGTTTCGTCGGTGTAGCAGACCGACGACGGAGCTGCTCGAAAGGGGAGTCTCAGACGATGACGACCATGGGGACGATCATCGGCTTGCGGCGCAGCTTCGAGGACACCCAGCGGCCGACGGTGCGGCGCACCACCTGCTGCAGCTGGTACTGATCAGTGGTGCCGTCACGCAGGGCATCCTCGACGGCCTTCTGCACCTTCGGGACGATCGAGTCGAAGACGTCATCGGACTCGGCCACACCGCGGGCGTGGATCTCGGGTCCGGCGATGAGCGACTTCGTCTGCGAGTTCACGGCCATGAAGATCGTCACGAAGCCCTCACCGGACAGGACGAGGCGATCCTTGAGGTCCGCCTCGGTGATCTCACCGACCGAGGAACCGTCGACGAAGACGTAGTTGCAGTCGACGGCGCCGACGACCTCGGCGTGACCGTCCTTGAGGTCGACGACCCAGCCGTCATCGGCCAGCACGATATTGTTCGGGTCGACTCCGGTCGCCTCGGCGTGACGGGCGTTGGCCAGCAGGTGGCGCCACTCGCCGTGTACGGGCATGACGCCGCGGGGCTTGACGATGTTGTAGCAGTAGAGCAGCTCGCCGCCGGAGGCGTGGCCGGACACGTGGATCTTCGCATCGGCCTTCGAGATCACGCGGGCGCCGAGCTTCATGAGGCCGTTGATGACCTTGAACACGGAGTTCTCATTGCCCGGGATGAGCGAGGAGGCGAGGATGACTGTGTCGCCGTCGCCCACGTCGACGCGGTGGCTGCGGTTGGCCATGCGGGACAGGGCGGCCATCGGCTCGCCCTGGGACCCGGTGCACATGAGGACGATCTGGTCCTCCGGGTAGTCGTCGACCTTCTTGATGTCGATGAGCGTTCCCTGGGGCACGTTGAGGTAGCCGAGGTCCTCGGCGATCTTCATGTTGCGCACCATGGAGCGGCCGACGAGGGCCACCTTGCGACCGTGGGCGGTGGCGGCGTTGAGTACCTGCTGCACACGGTGGACGTGCGAGGAGAACGAGGCGACGATGATGCGGCGTTCGGCGGTGCCGAAGAGGTTCTCGAGCACGGGCCCGATGTCCTTCTCCAGCGCGGTGAAGCCGGGGACCTCGGCGTTCGTCGAGTCCGTCATGAACAGGTCCACACCCTCTTCACCGAGGCGGGCGAAGGCGCGGAGGTCGGTGATGCGGCCGTCGAGCGGCAGCTGGTCCATCTTGAAGTCACCGGTGTGCAGGATGTTTCCGGCGCCGGTGCGGATGAACACGGCCAGGGCGTCGGGGATCGAGTGGTTGACGGCGACGAATTCGAGGTCGAAGGGACCGAGCTGGTCGACGTCGTCTTCCTTCACCACACGGGTGATGGGCTTGATGCGGTGCTCTTTGAGTTTGGCTTCGATGAGCGCGATCGTCAGCTGCGAGCCGAGGATCGGGATGTCGCCCTTGCGGCGCAGCAGGTAGGGAACGGCGCCGATGTGGTCTTCGTGGCCGTGGGTGAGCACGAGGCCGATGATGTCATCGAGGCGGTCATCCAGGTAGGAGAAGTCGGGGAGGATGAGGTCGACGCCGGGCTGGTCCTCTTCGGGGAAGAGCACACCGCAGTCGACAATGAGGAGTTTGCCGTGGTATTCGAAGACGGTCATATTGCGGCCGACTTCGCCGAGTCCGCCGAGCGCGACGATGCGGACGGCTTCTCTGTCCATCTTCGGCGGGAGGGACAGTTCTTGGGTCAATGCATTATTCACTGAGGTAACCACTCCTGGTCAATTGGGCGGCGACGAACGCCATCTGCTCCTCATCAGCTGGGAGCAGCGGCATACGAACGTCGCGGTTGTCGAGTATTCCTTGGGCCTGCAGAGCGGCCTTCGCCGAGATCACTCCCGGCATGTGGTTCATGAGCGCATCCACCACGTCCGCGGTGTCGCGGGAAAGGGTGCGTGCGGTGTTGAGGTCGTTGTTGGCCACTGCGGAGACCATGGCGGCGAACCGGTCCGAGCAGACGTGTCCGGCCACGGACACGAGCCCGAGCGCGCCGAGAGACAGCAGCGGCAGGTTGAGGGCGTCCTCGCCGGAGTAGTACACGAGCGAGGAGTTGTTCATGACGAACGAGGAGGCGAAGAGGTCTCCCTTGGCGTCCTTGACCGCGAGGATGTTCGGGTGGTCCGAGAGTCGCAGCAGAGTGTCCGTGATGATCGGGGCACCGGCGCGGCCGGGAATGTCATAGAGCATGACCGGCAGGTCGGTGGAGTCGGCGGCCGCGCGCATATGGGCTTCGATCGCCGGTTGGGTCGGCTTCGAGTAGTACGGGGTGACGAGCAGGATCCCGTCGGCTCCGGCGTCGGCCGAGCGGCGGGAGAGGTCGATGGTGTGTGCGGTGACGTTGTTGCCGGTGCCGGCGACGATCTTCGCCCGCTTGCCGATGACACCGCGGACGACGCGGATGAGTTCGACCTTCTCGTCGTCGGTCGTCGTCGGAGATTCGCCGGTGGTGCCGGAGACGACGAGCATGTCGTTGCCGAGCTCGACGAGGTGGTTCGCCACCTTCTCCACGGACGCATAGTCGATGCTGCCGTCGCGCTTGAATGGAGTCACCATTGCCGTGCCGACGGAACCGAACGCGTCAATGGCAGTCGCTGCTGCCTGATCACCGAGAATCGCCATAGACCCAAGGATACCGCCCACGTCGTCTCATCAGTGCAGTGGTCCACCCGCGTTGCGGGTGTCGTTCGCCTCGGATGCGGCGCTCATGCGGCCACAGTGAGAGACAGATCACACCCGTGTCCGTCTGATCGTCTACGCTTGTGCCCTGCCTGCCACCGAAACTCAGGAGTTTTCGATGACCCGCACCCGCATCCGCGATTTCCATGATGATGACCTCGACGGAATCATCCGTCTCTTCGAAGCCGCCGTCCCGGAATCCGAGTCCGCTCCCCCGCTCTATCCGCTCTCCGAGGTGTTGGCCGCCTGCCAGCGCAATCAGGCCGTTGTGGCCGTCCGCGATGAGGAGATCGTCGGTGCCGCCGTCGGTCGCGCCGCCCACGGTCAGGGAGTTCTCGTGTTCTTCCATGTCCTGGAGGCGGTGCGTGCCGATCCGGAGCAGGGCACCCGCGCCGAGGCGGGGCTGCTCGATGCGCTCGAACGCCGTCTCATGCCGCTGGGCCTGGGGAAGCTGTCGATGCTCATTCCCGCCGGCACCTCGGCCTGCGATGGTCTGGTGGCCAACGGTTTCGAGACCCGGTCCGGGTTGAAGTACGTCGAACGGCACCTGCCGGTGCAGCGTCGTGAGCTCGACCGGCTCAAAGCGGTCGGGGGACGGATTCTGCCGCGCCACCTCTGGGATGGGGTGAGCGGGATGCAGGAGGAGAAGGACATGCTCGAGGACCGCCTCGTCGTGCCCTTGGCCGAACCGGATCTCGCCGATCATTTCGGGGTGGTGCCGCCTCGGGCGGTGATGCTCTTCGGTCCGCCGGGGACGGGGAAGACGACCTTCGCGAAGGCGGTGGCATCGCGGTTGGACTGGCCGTTCGTCGAGGTGTTCCCGTCGCGTCTGTCCGGTGAGCCCAGTGGTGTGGCTGCGGGTCTGCGGACGACGTTCGAGCAGATCAACGAGCTCGAGCATGCCGTGGTGTTCATCGATGAGGTCGAGGAGATCGCGTCGAAGCGCGGAGGTGAGCCGCCGTCGCCTACCCAGGGGGTGACGAATGAGCTGCTCAAGCAGGTTGCAGAGTTCCGGGATCGGGAGGGCCGGCTGCTCATCTGTGCGACGAACTTCGTCCGTGCCCTCGATGCGGCGTTCCTGCGGCATGGGCGCTTCGACTATGTCATTCCCATCGGTCTGCCGGATGCCACCGCCAGGGAGGCGATCTGGTCGCGCTACATTCCCGAGCACACGATCGCCGGTGTCGATCTCGATGTGCTCGTCGATGCCAGTGACGGGCTGACCCCGGCCGATATCGAATATGCGGCCCGGCGGGCTTCGCAGGAAGCGCTGGCCTCGTCGCTGCGACAGCAGCACGTCGATATCTCGTCGCGGACGGATGTGCTGTCGACCGATGACTATCTCGAGGCTCTGCGGGCGACGCGGGCGACGGTGTCCGAGGAGACGGCCCGGGAGTTCGGCGAGGACGTCGATACGATCGCGAGGTTGTGAGGCGGGGCCCTCTCAGCCTTCGAGCAGGCGGTCAGCGGTTTCGATGAGGATCCGCGTCATCGTGCGCGGTTCCGGTCCATGGCCGGCGACGATGGCGAGATCGAAGCCGTCGATGATCGCGATGAACGTGTCGACCACCTCGGCGGCGGTGAGTTCGAAGAGTCCGAATTCGGCCCTCTCAAGCCCATCGTCGACGATCGTCCGAAACAGTTTCCGCCACCCGTCGAACACGGCGTCGACGCAGTTCTGCAGGCCTTCGTCGGTGCGCGCGGCAGTGACGAGTTCGAGCCAGATCCGTGATCGCTGCTCGTGCATGCCCACACCGTGGATGGCTGCGAACGCGTCGTGGAGACGATAGCGAGCCATCCGACCGCGGGGGTCATCGCCGGGTTTCGACATCTGTTCGAGGTGCAGCAGGACTGTGGCCGTGTGGAAGGAGAACGACTGGGCCAGCAGTTCGTCCCGGGACTCGAAGTAGTACTGAACTGTGCCGATCGACATTCCAGTCGCTCTCGCCACGTCCCCGAGCCGGACGGCAGCGGGTCCGCGAGCGACGATCGCGTCGAGAGTCGCTTGGATGATCGCGAACTTCTTCGCTTCGGCCTGCTCGGGCGGCTGTGTCGGGCGCGGGCTCATGATGAGACCGCCTGTTCTCCTGTGGCCGGTTCCCTTGGTGGCCGGTGGCCGGCGCGTTCACCTGGGGCCAGCTGGGTGGCCGCGGTCAGTCCTTCGTAGACGGCCTCTTCGACCGTGCGCGGAGCCAGGGCGTCGCCGATCACCGTCACCGAGGCGGCTCCGAAGTCGAGGTCGACCGTTACCGATCGCGGGGCTCCGGAGACGATCGTCGCGGCGACATCGTCGACCTCGTGCACGACCTCGCAGAGGGTGGACTGCAGGTAACCGGTGTCGGCATCGACTCCGACGAGGCGGGCGTCATTGACGAACTCGAAGCGACCGGTCCGCAGCGCTTGGGCCACGAGCAGGGTGCGCGTGTACTGCTGGATCGCGGCGCCGGCGAAGTTCGCCGCCGTCGCGAGAACCACGTGCCGCCCGGCCTCGGCCAGACGCAGGGCGATGCCGAGGCCGATCCAGTCACCCTTCCAGTCCGTGACGAGCACGCGGCCGGGCGGAAGATCCGGGGTCTCCCGCAGATAGTCGCGAGCCCCGATGACGAGCGCATCGTCGGCGACTTCGAGGGCAGGCATGCGCTGTTCGGCTCCCGTGGCGATGATGACGTGGTCGGGGGCCACCTCGGCGATGAGGTTCTGGGTGGCCGGTGCGGAGGTGCGGATGTCGACGCCGGCGCGGGCCGCCTCGGCGGTAAGGTTCGTCGCCGCTCCCCCGAATTCGGATCGATACGGCAGCTCCTGAGCCAGCAGCACCGCCCCGCCGAGGTGGGGCTCCTTTTCGCACAGGACGACGTCATCGCCCTGTTCGGCGGCAATCGCGGCGGCCTTGAGTCCGGCCGGTCCCCCGCCGATGACGAGGACTCGGTCGCGGGTGCGCACTGTTGGTCGGGGAAGGAAGGTGAGCTCCCGGCCTGATTCGGGGTATTGAATGCATGAGATCGGCACGCCCTGTTGGAAGTGGCCGATGCAGGCTTGGTTGCAGCCGATGCAGGCGCGGATCTCATCGACTCGGTCGGCCCGGGATTTGTTCGCGATCTCGGGGTCGCAGATCATCGCACGGGTCATGATCGCCATATCGGTGCGGCCCTCGGCGATCGCGGTTTCGGCTTCGTGGGGCTGGTTGATGCGGCCGGCGACCATGACGGTCTTGTCGGTGATCTTCTTGACCTGCTCGGACAGGTTCGCGGCGTAGCCGGGGTCGATCTGCATCGAGGGCACGATGTGGACGGCACCTTGCAGGGTGGAGGAATCGCCGGCGGTGATCGAGAAGTAGTCGAGGCAGTCGACGCCGTCGGCGGTCAGGGTGTCGAGGTGTTCGATGAGGTCGAGGATCTCGGTGGCGACGAGGCCGTCCTCGGTCTTCTCCTCACCGGAGATCCGCACGCCCACCACGACATCTGGGCCGACTGACTGACGGACGGTCTGGGCCGCCTCGGCGAGGAAACGGCGGCGGTTCTCAGGGCTGCCGCCGTAGTCGTCGGTGCGGGTGTTGACGGCGGGGTTGAAGAATTGGATGGGCAGGTAGCCGTGGCTGGCGACGATCTCGACGCCGTCGATTCCGGAGTCGGCGATGCGTTTCGCGGCGTGTCCGTAGCCGGCGATGATGTCGCGGACCTCGGCGGTGGTCAGGGTTTCGGGGACGACTTTGAAGCGTTCCTGCGGTTCGTCGCTCGGGGCCTTAGCGCGGGGTGCCATGCCGCGTTCACCGTCCATGACTTCGCGGCCGGGGTGGAAGAGCTGAGCGAAGATCGTGGCTCCGTGGCGGTGGACCGCCTCGGCGACGTTCTGGTATCCGGGGACGGAGGATTCGTCGGTGGCCATGAGGACGTGGCTGGTATAGCGGGCGGTTTCGTGGACGCCGGAGACCTGGAGGACGATGAGTCCGGCCCCGCCTTTCGCGCGGGCCTCATGGTAGGCGACGAGGTCAGCACCGATGTGGCCGTGATCGTCGAGGACGGTGTCATGGCCGGAGGAGACGATGCGGTTGCGGATCGTCGAGGAGCCGATGGTGATGGGGTCGAAGAGGTGCGGGAACAGCTGTGACATGATCGTCCTTGATCAGATCGTCGGGATCGTCCGACGTGTTCGTTCGGACGGGGTGCCTCAGTTATTCATATCACCGTATGACGAACTGCGGCAAGGGGTCGGCTCAGGTCAATCGACTGCTTGGCTAGCTTCCTGCAGTTACCCTGAAGCTATGCCTGACGCCTGCTTTTCACATCCTCGACTTGCACAGGTCTATGACCCCCTTGATCCTGACCGATCCGATCTGGACACGTATGCGAACTTGGTCGTCGAGTTCGGAGCGGAAGCTGTGCTCGATGTCGGGTGCGGCACTGGTGAGTTCATCGCTCGGCTCGTCGACATGGAAGTCAGGGCTCTCGGCGTCGATCCTGCTGCAGCCTCCCTACGCGTCGCAGAGTCCAAACTGACACCTGGTTCAGCAGAGCTTGTCATCGGCACAGTTTCCGCCCTGGCTGGGGACAACGCTCTGAGAAACTCCTTCGATATGGCAACGATGACCGCGAATGTCGCACAGGTCTTCCTCGACGACGATGAGTGGCTCTCCACATTGCGCACGATCCGTCGGTGCCTTCGTTCCGGGGGAAGGTTGGTGTTCGAAACACGCGATCCAGCGGACCAAGCTTGGGAGCGGTGGACCAAAGAAGCGACTCACCGCACCGTCGACCTGGGAGATTTGGGCGAGGTCGAGGAGTGGATCGAGACGACGAATGTGGAAGGTGAGTTCGTCACCTTCGTATCACCAACGATCTTCCACCTTGACGGAGAACGCATCGATTCGACGTCCACACTGCGGTTCAGACCAAATTCTGTGCTCGAACAGACTTTATCGGAAGCAGGATTCACCGAGGTCGAGATTCACGATCTCCCCTACGCTCCCGGCCGCGGATAACTGTTCATCGCCATTGCCGGTTCCTGATGATGCCGACGGCCGAAGTCGGGTCGTCACAGTTCACGATCTTTCGCATCAGAGCTGATCACCGGACACAGAGAAGGTGTCGCAGCTGTTCAACCCTTCGTTGTATCCGGTGGTGAACCATTTCTGACGCTGCTTGCTCGAGCCGTGGGTGAATGATTCAGGGTTGACGAAGCCCGACTGCTCTTGGATGTGGTCGTCGCCGACGACGAAGGCCGCGTTGAGGGCATCGTCAAGCTGTTCTTTTGTGGGCTCTTCCAGGTACGGAGTGCCGTTGTCGTCGGTGAGTGTGGTGACATTGCCCAGCCAGGCGCCGGCGTAGCAGTCGGCTTGGAGTTCGGTGCGCACGCCGTTGCTCTCCGGACCTGTGCCGTTGTTCGGGTGCTCGCTCATCACGCCGGTGATGTTCTGGATGTGGTGACCCCATTCATGGCCGACGATATAGAGCTGGGCGAGCTCATCGGCCGAAGCACCGTACTGCTGACGCAGAATGTCGAAGAAGCTCGGGTCGATGTAGACGCCCTGGTCGGCCGGGCAGTAGAAGGGTCCGACCTGGTTCGATGCGGTCCCGCAGCCGGTCGACGTCTGACCGTCGACCAGTGTCATCGCCGGTGGTTCGTAGCCGTCGACCTGCTGTGCCCAGTAGTCGTCGAGGACGACCTGCGCTCCGGCCATTCGGCAGTCGATGTTCGTATTCGCGTCCTCGCCCGTATCGCACTGGGACATGCTCGTCCCACTGGACTGGTTCTGACCGCCGTCGTCCGGGGTGATTCCGCCCATCAGTCCGGTGACGTCAACACCGAGCAGCGGTCCGATGAGGAAGACGAGCAGGCCGACGATGCCCACGCCGCCACCGCCGACGATCGCGGTGTTGCGACCGCGTTTGCTCGTGCTGTTGCCGCTGATATCGGCGTTCGGGTTGAAGGTCATGGCATAAAGATACCCCGGGAGCGTACGCGGGAGAGCGTGCAGATGTGAAGTCGTGTGAGAATCGTTCCATGAGCTCTCACCCGGCGGAACCTCACCGAGCGCACGACGCGGACTCCACGGCCACCTCGGCGAGGGTTGCCCGTCGGCTCGGCCCCGACGGTCGGCTCATCGGACTCGATGTCGCACGCGGGATCGCGCTCTTGGCGATGATGGTCACGCACATCTTCGCCCTCGGCGACGAAACGGGGATGCCGACCTGGGCGGCGGTCTTCGCCGGTCGCGCCTCGGCGCTGTTCGCGGTCCTCGCCGGCTGTTCTCTGGTGCTCTCGACCCGATCCCGGATGGCGGTGTCGGGACGGTTGCGCGATGCGGCACCGAGCGTGCTCATCCGGGCGGCGGCCATCGTCCTCATCGGGCTCTGCCTCGGGTCGATCTCCGGACTGCTCGCGGTCATCCTCGTCAACTACGGGATCATGTTCGCCCTCGCCCTGTTCTTCCTGCGGTTGCGCGCGGGGGCGCTGTTCGCGATCGCCGGGGTCTGGATGGTTGTCTCCCCCGTTGTCTCGATGTGGGTGCGTTCGACGTTCCTCCTCGAACCGAGCTACCTGCCGATGGGCTTCTTCGACTTCGCGACGCCGGGGACGATGCTCACCGACCTCTTCCTCACCGGCTATTACCCGGTGCTGCAGTGGCTGTCATACATTCTGCTCGGCATGGCCGTGGCGAAGCTCGACATCGGACGCCACCTGCTCGCACTGTTCACCACCGGGCTCGGATTCTTCGTCATCGGTCGCGGTGCCTCATGGATTCTGCTCAATGTCTTCGGTGGCGATGCCGCGCTCGTGGAAGTTTCGCAGATGTGGGGCACGGACCTCACAGCGGCACTGTTCACCGGCAGCTACGGGGTGACTCCGGCGACGTCGTGGTGGTGGCTGGCGATCGCGGGACCGCATTCGGGGACGCCGTTCGATCTTCTCTCCACCGGCGGAACCGCGGTGATGACGATCGCTGCGTGCCAGGCCGCAGCGGTGCTCTTGGGTCGCCGGTCATGGGTGCTCGCGCCGCTGTCGGCGCCGGGATCGATGCCGTTGAGCGTGTATTCGGCGCACGTCGTGCTGTTGGAGATCACGAGGTCTCAGATCGTCGGCGGCCCGTTGGAGGCATCCGCAACTGTTGGCGAGCAGACTCTCGAGTTCGTCATCCACGCGGCAACGTTCGTGCTGCTGCCTCTGCTATGGAAAGCATTTGTCAGCTTGCGCGGCCCGCTAGAAGGCGGAATCGCGGGCATCATCAGGGTGGCGTCGCCGGGACCTAAGCGCCCTGCTTCTGACCTTCCCGGAACAGGCTGATCGACTTGCGCATCGTGGCGCGCGCCCGTTTGCGGTCGCCGCTGGCGTCGTAGGCGCACGAGAGCCGGAACCAGGACCGCCAGTCCTCGGGGGCGGCCTCGGCTTCGGCCTGGTACTTCACGAATTCCTTGTCGGCGGCCTCGCGGATGATCTTCCCGCCCGGTGTCCTGGCCAGGTCGTCGACGGGCAGTCCGCCTTCCTTCCCGAGGATGCGCGCGAGCTTCTCCGTGCGGGCGCCGAAGACGAGTTCAACGATGAGCGTCCATGCGCCGATGATGGGCAGGACGAACAGGGCGATGCCCATGATCTTGGGGATCATCGCGGGTTCGCGGACGAGGATCCACGCCCTCTGTCCCATGAGGACGAAGTAGAAGACGAGGACGACGGAGACGATGATCGCTCCGATCTTGGCCTTCGACATCAGAGGTCGAGCATGTTCTCGAGGCCGTGGATGAGCCCCGTGTAATCGGCGATGGACCGCACGGCGGTGACGATGCCGGGCATGAACGCCGAGGTGGAGTGCGAGTCCGTGCGGATGGTCAGGGCCTCTCCGTCGGACCCGAAGAGGATCTCTTCGTGGGCGTTCATGCCCTGCTGACGGATGGCGTGGACGTGGATTCCGTCGATGACGGCGCCGCGTGCACCCTGCGGATCGGATTCGGTGGAGTCGGGAACGGCGGGCAGTCCGGCGGCGTTGCGTGCCGCAGCGATGCGCTGGGCCGTGTGGTTCGCCGTGCCGGACGGGGCGTCGAGTTTGCGGGTGTGGTGGATCTCGACGACTTCGGCCGAGTCGAAGTAGGGTGCGGCGAGTTCGGCGAAGCGCATGGCCAGGACGGCACCGATCGAGAAGTTCGGGGCGATGAGCACCGCGGTCTCCGGGTGGTCCTTGAGTGTGGCTTCGAGGCGGGCCAGACGGTCGTTGTCCCAGCCGGTGGTGCCGACGACGGTGTCGATGCCGTTCTCGACGAGGAAGGTGACATTGTCCTCGGTGGATTTGGGCACGGTCAGTTCAACGGCGACGTCGATGTTCTGCTCGATCAGGGTCTCCAGCGAATCGCTGCTGCCGAGTGCGGCGACGAGTTCGAGTCCTTCGGCGTCATTGATCGCATCGACGGCGTGGGATCCCATCCGCCCCTTGGCTCCGATGACGGCTACGCGAATGCTCATATGCTGCTGACTCCTTGTGCGATGATCCCTGCGAGGTGTGCCTGTCGGGCCGAGACGGAACGACCGGAACGATCTCCGCCAGTCAGTCTAGCGACCCTCGCCGGATCTCTTCACATCCAGTGACCATCCGAACACTCCCAATTACTACCTGACGGCGGCCCAGCAACCTGGCGCGAGGTATCTGGGCCGCCGTCAGGTAGTTCTGGAGGGGACGGTGCGGGGTCAACGAGGTGGGTCGAACGGTACGCGCGGTCCACGGTGCCGCGGGTCTCCACTCAGCCGAGCGCAGACCTCGGCGTCGTATCTGATGCCGTCGTAAAGGAGTTTCTTTCGTTCGCGGCCTTCGACGATGAAGCCCGCATTCCTGGCGACTGCGGCCGAAGCCGGGTTGCTCACCCGGTAGCCGAGTTCGAGCCGGTAGATCCCGAGTTCGTCGTGGAGGAGATCGACGAGGCTGCGCAGCGCCGCCGACACCACGCCATGGCCGCGGGCCTCGGCCACCGACCAACAGGAGATCCACGCGCTCGAGTGGCGGCGTTCGATCCCGGGGGCCATGACGTTTCCAAGGATTCGTCGGCCTGAACGATCAGCATCGCCAACGATCGGCCGAGCGCAGAGGTCACCGGCATCCTCGGCGTCGGTGATGGTCTCCAGCCATGTCCGGGCACCACCGATCGTACGGTCGTCGGGGATGTTGCTCAGCAGTGCTTCGTCGGCCCGCTTGTACACCTCAGCCAACGCCTCGGCGTCGCCCGAGGCACCTGCCTGCCACGGTCTGAGCATTGCGTTCATCCGGCCGCCTTATCCGCGGTTGGGGGCCCAGCCGCCGGTCGGCCAGCGCTCGTTCTGGACTCTCAAACAACCTGACGGCGGCCCAGCTACCTCGCGCGAGGTTGCTGGGCCGCCGTCAGGTAGCAATTGGGGTGTCAGCCGAGGAGGAGGCCCTTGGTCTGAGCGACTGCGCGGTCGAAGCGTGCGCCGGCGTCGGCCCAGTTGACGATGTTCCACCAAGCCTTGACGTAGTCGGGCTTGACGTTCTGGTAGTCGAGGTAGAAGGCGTGCTCCCACATGTCGAGCTGCAGAACCGGGGTGCCGCCGAGCTGGATGTCGGACTGCTGGTCCTTGAGCTGCTCGATGAAGAGGTTTCCGCCGAGCTGGTCGTAGACGAGGACGGCCCAGCCGGAGCCCTGGATCGTGGTGGCCGCGGTGGTGAAGTGCTCGCGGAACTTGTCGAACGAACCGAACTGGTCGTCGATGGCTGCGGCGAGTTCACCGACCGGCTTGTCTCCACCGTCCGGGGACATGTTGTTCCAGAAGATCGAGTGGTTGACGTGACCGCCCAGGTTGAACGCGAGGTCGCGCGTCAGCTTCGGCACAGCGGCGAGGTTGCCGGATTCGCGAGCTTCGGCCAGCTGCTCAACGGCGGTGTTGGCGCCCTTGACGTAGGTGGCGTGGTGCTTGTCGTGGTGCAGCTCCATGATGCGAGCCGAGATGTGCGGCTCAAGAGCGGAGTAGTCGTAGGGCAGTTCCGGAAGTGTGTACTGCTCAGCCATGAGATTCCTCCTGATCAGATTTGATGACCACCACATCGGTGGCTTCATTTCGACCCTATCCCAGGGTCTCATCTCGAACAACAAGAGCCCCTCGGGTCCTATTCCATAACACGCGAAAAGAACGGCAAACCTGTCCTCACGCGCCCGATCCGAGGATTCCACCGCCCCGATGTCCCGAATCCTGAGACACCGAACAGATCATTCACCCCGGAAGCATGGCCTCACCCGCCCGCGATCGTTCGAAGATGTGGATGAGGGTCGGGCCCGCGTGGCCATCCGCCTCGTAGAGGGCCGCCAGCAGCGCCTCCTCACCGTCGACATGGACCCCGCGGGCGCCCATTGCCCTGGCCAGGGCCGGGAAGTCCGGACCGGTGAGGACGACTCCGGAGGGTTCGTCGCCGCGGTCGGACATTTCGTTGCGGATCTCCCCGTAGCCGCCGTTGTCGACGATGACGAGGGTGACCTGCACCTGCGCCTGCACGGCTGCCGCGAGCTCGGCGATCGTGAACATCGATCCGCCGTCGCCTTCGATCGCGATGACCCGCGCCGAGGCGGTCGCGAGCTTCGCGCCGATCCCTGCCGGCAGCCCGTACCCGAGCGTCCCGGCCCCGGCCGGGTAGAGGAACCGGTCCCCCGCTCTGGCCGACCACCCGGTCTGCACACCGTAGTAGCAGGCCATCGTCGAATCCGCCGCGACGATCACGGGCGAGTCCGCCGCGGCGGTGAAGGAGTTGAGTGCACCGCACAGGTCCGCCCAGGGGCGACCCGAAATTTCGGCCGCCGAGGTGGCCGCCGCCTTCTTCTGCTCCGCCCAGTCCGCGGTCGCCCGGGTGGTCGCCTCGGACCTGCGCGACCGGAGCACATCGACCAGCTGGGTCGCCGCCGTTGCCGCGTCGGCGAGGATCGGATGGGTGACCTCGCCGTTCGTGAGCATCTGGACTTCGTCGATGTCGATGCGCACGACCGTCTCGGGCAGAGGCAACGGTTCGGGCCAGAAGTCGCTCGGTGCCAGTTCGGTGCCGATGGCGATGACGGCGTCGGCGCCGGCGAGCAGCTCGGGCAGGGAGTCGAGGACTCCGACGGCCCCGAGGCACAGCGGTTCGCTGTCGTCGATGATGCCCTTCGCATTCGAGGACAGGATGATCCCGGCACCCAGTGTCTCAGCCAGCTCGAGGAGCGCTGGACCGGCCGATCGGGCTCCGGCACCGGCGATGATGAGCGGTCGCTGGGACTCTGCGACCGCCTCGGCGGCGGTGTCCACGGCGTGCGGATCGGCGGTCGGAAGGGGACGGACGATCGAGGGGTGGAGGCTGCCGGGGCCGGTGGCTTCGATGAGGTCGAGGGGGATCTCAATGGCGGCGGGTCGGGTGCGTCCGGCACGCATGGCCGTCAGGGTCTGTCCGACGGCCAGCGATATCTCGCCGGGGCTGGTGACGCGGTGGACCTCGGTGAGGACGGCCCGAAGTGCGGCCGTCTGGTCGCGGACTTCGTGGAGAAGTCCGTTGCCGCGGCCCGGATGGGTCAGCGGCATTCCGGGACAGATGAGGAGCACGGGTATCGAATCGGTGAAGGACTGGAGCAGCGCGGTGAGTGCATTGAGCACGGCGGGGCCCGTGGTCGTGACGACGACGTTGATCTCGCTGGTGCTCCGGGCCGCACCGTCGGCCATATAGCCGGCGCCCTGTTCGTGACGTGGGGAGACGATGTCGATTCCGTGTGCGCTCAGTTGGGCGAAGATCTCGAGATTGTGGGTGCCGGGGATGCCGAAGACTCGCGTGATGCCTTCGGCTTTGAGCGCTCTGGCCAGATGGGCGCCGCCGGTGAGTTCGACCATGGAAGTTCCTTAGCTTGAGTGGTCTCGGTTCGAGTGGTGACGTCTGTGCTCAGTGATCGCCGGCGTGGAGTTCGGCGAGATTCGCATCGACCTTCGCCTGCGCGGCCGCACGCGGGCTGATGCCATGGTCGCGAGCGGCGGTGAGGACCTCGGTGGTGAGCTCGCGCAGGGTCGTCGTGACGATGGTGCGGCTGTCCTCCCAGCTGCCGTCGACGTCACCGAAGGTCACCCACCACCACCAGGCGTTCGTCGCCGAGTTCGCGAGGAAGTCCGGGATGACGGTGACGCCGCGGTCCAGCAGCGTCTCTTCGGCGGCGGGCAGGACGGGCATGTTCGCAGCCTCGACGATGAGTGAGACGGTGATGCGGTCGCAGTTGTCCGGGGTGATGGAGTAGCTCACCGCCGCGGGGACGAGGACATCGGCATCGGCAGCGAGCCAGTCGTCACGATCGCCGACCTGATCCTCCGGGCGCAGTGCTCCGCGGTCGATACCCCCGAACTGGTCACGGGTCGCCAGCAGCGCTTCGACGTCGAGCCCGGCAGGATTGGACACGAACCCGTCGGCGTCGGCGATGCCGACGATGCGCAGTCCCGCCTCGGCGAGATAGCGGGCGGTGGCTCCGCCCATGGAGCCGAATCCCTGGATGACCGCGGTGGATTCGCTGGGGTCGCGGCCGGCGTCGTGCAGGGCAGCGATCACCGAGGTGGCCACACCGAGGCCGCCGACGAGTTCGTCCTGAGCGACGCCGTCGACCACGGCGGAGAAGGCCTTGGCCGCGCGGGCCTCGACGGCGGCCGGATCGTCGACGAGCTTGTTGACGGCGGAGAGCCCCGAGCCGAGTTCGCGGCGGGCGAGGATCTCGTCGATGTCGTCCTGGCGGACGCCGAGGTCTTCGCCGAGAGCCCAGTAGGCGTGCATGATCGGGTTGATGTCGACGAGGAAGCGTTCGAGGACGTCCTTGGCTCCGGGTGCGCGGGGGTCGAAGTCGATTCCGCCCTTGGCTCCGCCGACGGGCACATAGTGTCGGCCCTGGCGGAGGTGGATGGCTTCCTTGCGGGTCATCCCCTGGGCGAGCCCGCGCACTTCTTCGAGGGTGCAGCCTCTGCGCATGCGCAGACCGCCCGAAGCGGTGCCGCGCACGAGGGTGTCGATGACGACGTACCCGTATGCGCCGGTGTCCGGATCCTGCCAAGTGATGTCCATGAACATGGGACTCCCAAAAGATCGGCGGCTCAAGACTCTTACTGAACCGCTATTCAGTAAGGCGTGTGACTCCAGTCTGTCCGGGTGAGGGCCACCACGTCAAGGCCGCTAGGATCGAAGCATGCCGACAGCTTCGACCGCCACATGGCCGTCAACGCACGCGCGTCGCTGCTGCTCATCGCGGCGTTCGCGAGGCAGACCGGCGAGTCGGGAGGCGCTATCGTCGCCTTCACCAGCGATCACGCCACGGGAAATCTGCCCTATGGAGCGTCGAAGGGCGCACTCGATCGCATCGTCATCTCCTCCGCTGCACGGGAACTCGGGCCGAAGAGGATTTCGGCGAACGTCGTCAATCCTGGGCCGATCGATACGGGCTGGATGGACGATGAGACGAGAGCCGGGCTGGTCCCCTATCAGCCGCTCGGCCGTATGGGCACTCCTCGCGACATCGCCGGAGTCACAGCATTTCTGCTCTCCGATGAGGGCCGGTGGATCAGCGGTCAGCTGCTCTCTGCCGACGGCGGGTTCTCCGCCCGCTACTGAATTGAGCGCACGGCATTCGGCCTCAGTGAAGTTCGCGGGTGAGGAAGTCGTCGACCCAGGTGTTCAGCACCTCAGTGTCAACGGTCTCAGAGTTGACCATCAGCTGGATCGCTAGTCCGTCGAGAAAGGCGAGGATCCGGGTCGCACATGCCTCGGTGCCCCCGTCAGGTGCCGGGGACTCCCCCGCCGCGACGGCCTCGTCCATGAGGCGCACGAGAATCGACTTCCACTCGCGGTCGAGAGCGGCGAACGTCGACCGCAGAGCATCATCGAAGAGCCCAGCCGACCAGCCGTCGATCCAGATCTTCCAGCTGCGTGAGGATCCGCTGGGCAGGTACCAGCCGACGACGTCCCGCAACCGTCCGAGGGCCGTAGATCGTCCCCTCGCCGAGGCGGCTACCGTCGTGTGATCTTCACCGCCGTCGTCTGGTGCGTCCGTCCCCGCCGATGCGGTCCCAGCCGCCATCTCCCGCGCTCGATCGATATCTTGCCGCCCGGCGAAGTCGAAGGCCTCGGCGACGAGGGCTTCCTTCGTTTCGAAGTGGTAGATGACGAGACTGGCGCTCAGACCCAGACGTGCGGCGACGTCGGAGACGCGCAGCGCGCGCAGACCTGTTGCCTCGATCTCCTCAACCGTGGCCGCCAGGATCTCCTCCCGGCGGACCGCTGCACTCTTCCTCGCCACCTCGCCTGTCTCCCTTCACGTTCCTGCCGGCCCGCATCCCGCGCCCGAGGACCGAAGCCCCGAACGCGGAGACGCGCTCAGGGCAGTTCGACCTCGGCGGTCGGTCCGACCAGGGCCAGTGCCTTGGGCCGCGACAGCAGCCGTCCGGCCATCTCGCTGACGTCCTCGGCGGTGACCGAGCGGACGCGTTCAATGAGGTCCATCGGCGATTCGAGCGGCAGCCCGAAGATCTCCGACCGCGCAAGACGATTCATCCGCGCGGCAGAGGACTCGAGTCCGAGCACCATCGACCCCGACAGCTGGGACACGATCTCGTCGAGCTCGAACTGGCTCGGCGTCTCCTGTGCCAACCGATCCCATTCGCTCACGGCCAGATCCACGACGGCCTGAGCGTTCTCGGCCGTGCAGCCGGCATAGATGCCGAAGGTGCCGGTATCCGTGAACTGGCTGGCGACGCAGTTCACGGCATAGGCCAGTCCGCGCTCCTCGCGCACGCTCTGGAACAGCCGCGACGACATTCCGCCGCCGAGCATCGTGAGCATGACCGAGTAGATGAACCGGTCGTCGTCGCCTTCCGGCAGGCCTTCGCAGCCGAGCATGATGCCCAGCTGTTCGATGTCTTTGACGGTGTGCGACTTCCCGGATTGGAACTCCGGACGCACCCGTGCGGCCCCACCGAGGTGCGAGCCCTTCGCCACCGAGGCGGCGTCCCCGGCCCCCGCGCCCGACCAGACGTCGGCACGGGACCCGAGCCCCGCCTCGGCGAGAGCATCCTCAACCATCGCGAGGACCTCTTCATGGGTCGCCCCGCCCGCGGCAGCGATGACCAGACGAGGCGGAATATACGTCGACTGATAATGGTCGATGACCGTGTGGTGGCCGAGCACGCGGATCTGATCCTTCGTCGCACCCACGGGCCGGGCCAGCGAATGCGAGCCGAAGACCAGGGAATCGAAGTCGTCGAAGAGGACGTCTCCGGGATCATCGGCGGACATGGCGAGCTCTTCGATGATGACACCGCGCTCGCGTTCGAACTCCTCGACGTCGAGCTGGGAGTTCGAGACCATATCGACGAGCAGGCCGGTGATGTTCGGCAGATCCGTCACGAGGCACCGGGAGTAGTAGCAGGTGAGCTCCTTGGCGGTGATCGCATTCGAATCCCCGCCGGTGCGGTCGAAGGCCGCGGCGATGGTCTTCGCATCGCGGCTGCCGGTGCCTTTGAACAGCATGTGCTCGAGGAAATGCGTCGAGCCGGCGGTCTCGGCGGATTCGTCACGGGACCCGGCCGCGACCCAGATCCCGATCGTCTCCGAAGCCAGACCCGGCATGTGTTCGGTGGTCAGCGTCAAACCACCGGGGAGGACAGACCGATCGATTCGGCTGCCCTCCCCGGTGTGCGAACTGCTCAGTATCAGTTGTCTGATCCCTCTTCGTCCGACTTCTCGTCTTCGTCGGTGACCGGAGCCAGCGACAGCTTGCCGCGGTCATCGATCTTCGTGATCTCGACCTGGACCTTCTGGCCCACACCGACGACGTCCTCGACGTCCTCGACGCGCTTGCCGTCGTTGAGCTTACGCAGCTCGGAGATATGCAACAGGCCGTCCTTGCCCGGGGTCAGGGAGACGAACGCGCCGAAGCTCATCGTCTTGACCACGGTGCCCAGGTAGCGTTCGCCGACCTCGGGAACCTGCGGGTTCGCGATCGCGTTGATCATCGACCGGGCGGCCTCGGCGGCCGGTCCGTCGGTGGCACCGATGAGGACGGTTCCGTCGTCTTCGATGCTGATGTCCGCGCCGGTGTCCTCCTGGATCTGGTTGATCATCTTGCCCTTGGGGCCGATGACCTCACCGATCTTGTCGACGGGGATGTTCACGGAGATGATCCGCGGTGCCGTCGGTGCCATCTCGGCCGGGGCGTCGATGGCCTCTGCGATGACGTCGAGGATGACCATGCGTGCTTCGCGGGCCTGCTTGAGGGCGGCACCGAGCACCGAGGCGGGAAGGCCGTCGAGCTTGGTGTCGAGCTGGATCGCGGTGATGAAGTCACGCGTACCGGCGACCTTGAAGTCCATGTCGCCGAAGGCGTCTTCGGCACCGAGGATGTCGGTCAGAGCCGCGTACGCGGTCTGCTCGCCCTGGTCGGTGGAGATGACGTCGGAGACGAGACCCATGGCGATGCCGGCGACGGGCGCCTGCAGCGGCACACCGGCCGAGAGCATGGCCAGCGTCGAGGCGCAGACCGAGCCCATCGAGGTCGAACCGTTCGAACCGAGGGCCTCGGAGACCTCACGGATCGCGTACGGGAAGTCCTCGCGCTTGGGCAGAACGGGCACGAGGGCACGTTCGGCGAGAGCACCGTGGCCGATCTCGCGGCGCTTCGGGCTGCCCACACGGCCGGTCTCACCGACCGAGTAGGGCGGGAAGTTGTAGTGGTGCATGTAGCGCTTCGACGTCTCGGGTGAGAGCGAGTCGATGGTCTGCTCGAGCTTGAGCATGTTGAGCGTGGTGACACCCAGGATCTGGGTCTCACCGCGTTCGAAGATGGCCGAACCGTGCACGCGCGGGATGACGTTGGTCTCGGCTGTGAGCGGACGGATGTCCTTGAGTCCACGTCCGTCGATGCGGACCTGCTCGGTGAGGATGCGCTTGCGCACAACCTGCTTCGTCAAGGCGTTGAGAGCGTTCGCGATCTCCTTCTCACGGCCCTCGAAGCGCTCACCGAGCTTCTCGAAGAGCTCGTCGAGGAGAGCGGCACCGGCGGCTTCGCGCTCCTGCTTGTCGGCGATCTTGAAGTTCTCGGTCTGCTTCGCCTCGGCGAGTTCCTTGACGGCTTCGAAGACATCGTCCTCGTAGTCGCGGAAGACGGGGAATTCGACGGTCGGCTTCGCGGCACGATCGGCGAGTTCGGACTGTGCACGGCAGAGCTCGGCGATGAACGGCTTCGCAGCTTCGAGACCTTCGGACACGACCTCCTCGGTGGGGGCCTGGGCGCCGGTCTTGATCTTGTCGATGGAGTTGTCGGTGGCTTCGGCCTCGACCATCATGATGGCGACGTCGTCACCGACCACGCGACCGGCGACGACCATGTTGAACACGGCGTCCTCGAGCTGCGAGTGGTTCGGGAAGGCGACCCACTGGCCGTCGATGAGCGCGATGCGCACACCGCCGATGGGGCCGGAGAACGGCAGACCCGAGAGCTGGGTCGACATCGAGGCGGCGTTGATGGCCAGAGCGTCGTAGATGTGGTCCGGGTTGACCGACATCACGGTGACGACGACCTGGACCTCGTTGCGCAGGCCCTTGACGAAGGACGGGCGCAGCGGACGGTCGATGAGGCGGCAGGTGAGGATCGCGTCCGTCGAGGGGCGACCCTCGCGGCGGAAGAACGAGCCGGGGATGCGTCCGGCGGCGTACATGCGCTCTTCGACGTCGACGGTCAGGGGGAAGAAGTCGAAGCCCTCACGGGGGTTCTTGCCGGCCGAGGTGGCCGAGAACAGCATGGTGTCGTCGTCGAGGTAGGCGACGGCGGAGCCGGCGGCCTGCTGGGCCAGCCGACCGGTTTCGAAACGAATGGTGTGTTTGCCGAAGCTGCCGTTGTCGATATGGGCAACGGCGGATTCAGGGTTGAGTCCCACGTAGTCTCCTATGTTGTGCCGGCACGCGGTGGTCTGTGGTGCGCAGGTTTTCGTTCTCAACGCATGAGTGGACGCGCTGCCTTCGGCGTTGTGCCCTCGGCAGTGCGCGACCCCGCGCCGTTCCGGCGGGATATTGGCTCGGACATCCCATGGATCCAAGCCGGTCATCGATCGGGGCCCACGGAACCGGCGCCCTAGCGCTCATTCCTCCGGAGGCCACTACCGAAGACCGAAACGTCCATGGCGTGGTTGTCCGGTACGAAGTCTACCGCAGAAGCACAGAAGCGCCCCACCCGAAGGTGGGACGCTCTGCGTTTCAGCTACGCAGACTCGAATCAGCGGCGCAGGCCGAGGCGCTTGATGAGCGAACGGTAACGCTCGATGTCGACCTTCGCGAGGTACTTGAGCATGCGGCGACGCTGGCCGACGAGGAGCAGCAGGCCACGACGCGAGTGGTGGTCGTGCTTGTGGTCCTTGAAGTGCTCGGTCAGGTCGGTGATCCGGCGGGTCAGCAGTGCAACCTGGACCTCGGGAGAACCGGTGTCGCCCTCATGAGTTGCATATTCCTTGATGATCTCTTGCTTCACAGCGGTATCGAGAGCCATGGAGTTCTCCTTCGTGTCGTTGCGCGGCGCAGGGACCTGAAGTCTCTGCCCTATGGGACCGCGGCCGGTGAAAACGGCAGAGATCAGCTTATCAGGTGTGCAGGACCTCGCGCACATCGGCGATGTCCTCATGCATCTGCACGATGAGGTCATCCATCCCGGTGAACGCAACCTGCCCGCGGATGCGGGAGACGAATTCGAGAGTCATCTCACGGTCGTAGACGTCGAATTCGCCGAATTCCTTGTCGAGCACATACGCCTCGACCCGTCGGACCTGTCCCTGGAAGGTCGGGTTCGTGCCCACGGAGATCGCGGCCGGGTACGCCTGATCCTCACCGGAGAACGTCGCCCAGCCGGCGTAGACGCCGTCGGCCGGGACGAGTCCGTCGGGATTCTCCGAGAGGTTCGCCGTCGGGAATCCCAAGTCGCGGCCGCGGGCATCGCCGTGGACGACGGTGCCGTGGAGGGCGTGGTAGCGCCCGAGTTGGTCGGCCGCCTCGGCGACATCACCGGCGGTGAGCTGCTCACGGATCCGGGAGGACGAATACCGTCCCCCGCGCCCGACTTCGTCGATCGTTTCGACTCGGAACCCGAATTTCTCGCCGAGGCGGCGCAGGGTCTCGATCGTGCCTTCGTTGTCCTTGCCGAAGCGGACATCGTCGCCGACGACGACGATCTTCGCCCGCAGGGCTTCGACGAAGTATCGGCGCACGAATTCCTCGGCCGACTGGGCCGCGAAGTCGAGGTCGTAGGGCTGGATGAGGAGGCCGTCGATTCCGGTGGCGGCGATGAGGTCGGCGCGCTGCCGGGTCGAGTTGATCATCACGGTCGGCTCTTCGGGGCGGTGGACCGTGCGCGGATGGGGATCGAAGGTCATTGCGATCGAGTGCAGGCCCTCTTGCCTGGCCAGGGCGGCGACGGTGGTCAGGACGGTTTCGTGTCCGCGGTGCACGCCGTCGAAGTTGCCGAGGGTGACGACGGTGCCGACAGCGTCGACCTCGACTTCACCGAGTCCGTGATACAGCTCCACCAGACATTCGCTCCTTCCGTGCACCGATTCAGATTATCGCAGAGATCTTCCGCCTCCTAACCCGGACCTCGCCGAGGCGGGAGGACGGTTCAGGCGATGATCGCCCACCCGATGACGCCGAGGAGGGAGGCCAGGGCGATGGAGACGAAGGTGCCGATGATGAACCGCTCCCCCGCGGCCGCCGAGGATTTGATCTCTGCGAAGCGTCCGAGTCCTTTGACCGCGATGACCACGGCCATGAGTTCGGGCCGGCCGAGCACGATCGCTCCGGCGATGAGTGCGCGTTCGACGATGCCGATCCACAGTCCGCCGCGCAGGACTTCGACGTCCTCGGCTCCTGTGCGTTCGGGTTTGGAGCCCGGGCCCGCATGGGTCAGGCGGAGGAGCAACGGGACGAGCGGCCAGCCGATGAGGGCCGCGATGACGGCGGCGGCGATGGCGACGAGCACGTCAGTCCACATGTGCGTCTCCTTCCGACAGGGCTCGTTGGAGCCGGTCGAGGTGATGTCGGGCCAGATGCTCGGCTCCGGCGATGATCTCGGCGGGACCGGCCGCCAGCACCCGGGAGACCGCTTGCTGGGAGACGTCGAATTCCGCGGCGATCGCAGCCTGTGTGGCGTCCGGATGGTCGAGTCGGTATCCGACGTATCCGCGGGAGTGACCGCGCAGCTCGGTCAGTGTGCTGATGAGGAGCCGCAGAGCCGCCTCTGCGAGCCCACGATGGTCGGTGTCCGGGTTCGCGCTGACGACGTCCGGATCGGCGCTGACGACGAGGTGGGCGGGTGCGGATTTGGCCGCTTCGACCGCTTGGCGGGCGGAGTAGAAGGCTTCTCCCCTGCCTTCGGTGGTCGTCTCGGGCAGCGGCCGTTCGACCTCGCCGATTCCGAGGCCGATATGCCACTCGGAGTCGATCCCGATTCGGCGTACCGCCTCGGCGACGGCGTCGGGATCGTCGAGGACTCCTTGGACTTCGTCTCCGATGGTGCGGGCGAAGGGAATGACCGTGTCGATCGGAGAGAGAGCATCGAGGATGCGGGGCACCGCGTCGGCGTTCGACCGCGAATCCTGCTGGTCGATGGTCAAGACGAACATAGGACAAGTAGACCAGATGATTGCCTCAGATACAAGAGTTTCGGTTGTATTTGATGAATACAACTTTTTTAGTTGTTCTGAGCGTGGAAGCTGGATCCCTCAGGCGAGGTCGATGGCAAAGGCGGTCAGCGATTTCAGACCGCCGTTCCGACGCACTTCGGCCACGGAGACGAGGGCATCATCGCAGACGACGGCGACTTCCCGGTTCCCCGTGTCGCCGGCAGGTTCGGCTTTGTCTGCGTCGGAGCCTGTATGCCAGTCACCGGCCGCAACAGTCTTACCCTGCATGAGAGCTCTGGCCCGATCGGCATCGACGGTGACGACGGGCAAGAGGGTGCGGGCCGCCTCGGCGAGGGAGATGAGGGTGGGCGCGGGAACGTCGAGCTCCTCAGGCAGCGTCACAGCTTGGTCGATGTGGAAATCGCCGACGCGCGTCCGCCGCAGCGCAGTGAGGTGCCCGAAAATGCCGAGGTCGGTGCCGATATCGCGGGCCAGGGCGCGCACATAGGTGCCCGACGAGCAGTCGACTTCGACATCGACGTCGATATGCCCGTCCTCGGCTGCGAAGCGGATGTCGATGATTTCGAAGGCCGATACCTCGACACGTCGGGCCTTGAGTTCGACGTTCTCGCCGGCACGGACGCGGGCATAGGAACGCTTGCCGTCGACCTTGATCGCCGAGACGGCACTGGGCACCTGATCGATGGGGCCGCGCAGCTTGGCCACGGCGGCTTCGATGGCCGCAGCGTCGACACGAGCGAGATCGGAGGGATCGGCGAAGCGATCGGGCTCGGAATCGGCATCATCGGTCGGAATCGACGACCCCAGACGGATGGTGGCGAAATACGTCTTCGAGACCCCGGTGATGTAGGTGAGCAGCTTGGTGCCGCGGCCGAGGCCGAGCACGAGGACGCCCGTGGCCATCGGGTCGAGAGTGCCGGCGTGGCCGACCTTCTTCGTCCCGAACCAGCGGCGGATGCGGGAGACCACGCCGTGGGAGCTCAGTCCCTGCGGTTTATCGCAGACGAGAACGCCTTGTGGGGAAGTATCGCTCACTGGGTGCGGCGATCAGTTGAAGGACGCGTGCACATGATCGAAGTGGTTCGCCGTGGCGCTGCCGCGGTCCTCCATGGCCTTCCAGCCCTTGCCGGGCATCCAGATGCGCTGCTTCCAGATGACGTACTTGACGTTGAGGGCGCCCTGGTTCTGGATGAGGTAGTCGGCGATGCGGTCGCCGGTCGAGCCGGTGATCATGATGTCGACGGCTTCACCGGTGTTGTGGTCCGAACCGGTGCCGGGGCGACGTCCACCGAAGGTCTTAACCTCGGGGAACTTCGCGCAGACTGCACGGTAGCCGTTGACGGCGTTCGGCAGCAGGCCGGACTCGATCGAGGAGGACACGCTGCACGGCGGAGCCGAGGTGTCCGAGGAGGTGCCTTCGCCCTCACCGGAGGACTTCTCATCCGAAGACTTCTCGTCGGAGGACGAATCGTCGCTCTTCTCCGAAGTGGCCGAGGATTCAGCGGTCGGCTTGGGCTTCGGCGGAGCCTTGACCTCGAGATCGGTTTTCGAGGTCTTGTTCTTGTACTTCGGGTCGTCCTTGACCTTCTCCAGGTACTCTTCGCCGGCCTTCTTGCGTTCGGCGTCGAGCTCTTTCTGGCTCGGGGTCGAGGCAGTGGTCGACTCCTCGGGTGTCGTCGATGCGGCCTCGGTGGTGACGTTGCCGGATTCGGGTGGTCCCATGACGACGGTCGAACCGACGACGGCGGCGGTCGCGGCTGCTGGAACGGCGATCGCGGCGACGACGGGACGCTGCTTGACGGTCGCCAGCACGGAAGTCGCCGAGGACGGCGCATTCGCTGCGCGTCGACCGGCGGGGCGCTTGCCGGGAGCCAGGTCCCGGATCAGCTGCTTCGCGAACGACGGCTTCGGTGAGGAGTGCTTACCCAATGCAGAATTCCCTTAACAGAGTCGTAATCATTTCGTTACCGCAAAAAGTCTACGACATCTCGGAAAGATAACAAAACTGTTACGAGAACTTATTTCGCGACGTGACGAAGCTCAAATCGGGCAGAAAGCCGTCATTCTGCCGCTCTCCCCCGTTGACCAGGCGCGATGCACTCTGTTCGCTGGGATGCGACGATCACTCTTCGTCGGCGTCGTCGGCCTTCTTGTACGGGTCGGATTCACCTGCATGCTGCGCGTTCTTGGCCAACCCGGCGACTCGAGCATCGTCGGCGGCAGCCTGAGCGAGCAGTCCGTCGAGACGGGCGGCCGCCTCGGGGACGGCATCGGCGATGAATTCGAGGCTCGGAGTCAGACGGATCGTCAGCCCCTTGCCGACCTCGGAGCGGATGAAGCCCTTGGCCGATTCGAGGGCATGACCGGTGCCGACGAGATCCTGGTCGTCGCCGTAGACGGTGTAGAAGATGGTGGCGTGCTGCAGATCGCCGGTCACGCGCACATCGGTGACGGTGACGAAGCCGAGGCGGGGATCCTTGAGCTTGCGCTCGATGGTGCTGGCGACGATGACCTTGATCTGGTCGGCGATCTTGCGGGCCCGTGTCGAGTCTGCCATTGTGAGTGTCCTTCTGTTCGGGGCCGGAACAACTCTTCCGGCCCTATGATAGCTGTGCAATCGAACCGGCTCCGGCCGGTCCCCCGTTCGGGGGCCGACCGGAGCCGTCGACTCACGGTGTGAGTCCCATCCTCCTCGGCTGCGCTGCTGCGCTGTCGGATCAGAGGGTACGACTCGCTGTGCGACCGATCAGTCGCGCGGCTTCTCCTGCATCTCGAAGGTCTCGATGATGTCGCCGACGCGCAGGTCGTTGAACTTGCCGAGTCCGATACCGCACTCGTAGCCCTCGCGGACCTCGGTCGCATCGTCCTTGAACCGGCGCAGCGATTCGATGTGGACGTTGTCGCCGATGACGATTCCGTCGCGGGTGACGCGAGCGGTCGAGTTCCGCTTGATGAGGCCGTCGCGGACGATCGAACCGGCGATGTTGCCGAACTTCGAGGAGCGGAAGACCTCGCGGATCTCCGCGGTACCGGTCTGGACCTCTTCGTACTCGGGCTTGAGCATGCCCTTGAGCGAGGACTCGATGTCGTCGATCGCCTGGTAGATGACCGAGTAGTAGCGGACGTCGACGCCTTCGCGGTCTGCCAGGTCGCGAGCCTTCGCTTCCGGACGGACGTTGAAGCCGAGGACGATCGCGTTGTCGACCGTGGCCAGGTTGATGTCGTTCTCCGTGATCGCACCGACGCCGCGGTGGATGATCCGCAGGTCGACGTCGTCGCCCACATCGATCTTGAGCAGCGAATCCTCAAGCGCTTCGACAGCACCGGAGACGTCACCCTTGAGGATGAGGTTGAGCATGTCGACCTTGCCCTCAGCCAGAGCCTTCGTGAAGTCTTCGAGGCTGATGCGCTTGCGACCGCGGGCCTGAGCGGCGTTGCGCTCGATGGCGTCACGCTTCTCAGCGATCTGACGGGCCGTGCGATCGTCATCGGTGGAGATGAACGAGTCACCGGCACGCGGGACGGACGACAGACCGAGCACCTGCACGGGGCGGGAGGGTCCGGCCTCCTCGACGACGTTTCCGTTCTCGTCGAACATCGCACGCACACGTCCGTAGGCGGTGCCGCAGACGATGGCGTCGCCCTGACGCAGGGTGCCGGACTCGACGAGCACGGTGGCAACCGCACCGCGGCCCTTGTCGAGCTTGGCTTCGATCGCGATGCCGCGAGCGGACTTGTCGGGGTTCGCCCGCAGGTCCAGGGCCGCATCGGTGGTCAGCAGAACGGATTCGAGCAGCTGGTCGATGCCCTCGCGCTTGAGCGCGGAGATCGGCACGAACATGGTCTCGCCGCCGTATTCTTCGGCCACGAGGTTGTATTCGGTCAGCTGCTGCATGACCTTGGCGGGGTTGGCGCCTTCCTTGTCGATCTTGTTCACGGCCACGACGATCGGCACATCGGCCGCCTGAGCGTGGTTGAGAGCTTCGATCGTCTGCGGCATGACGCCGTCGTCGGCGGCGACCACGAGGATCGCGAGGTCCGTCGACTTCGCACCACGGGCACGCATGGCGGTGAACGCCTCGTGACCAGGGGTATCGAGGAAGGTGATCTTGCGATCTTCTCCCTCGTGCTCGACCTCGGCCTGGTAGGCACCGATGTGCTGGGTGATTCCGCCGGCCTCGCGGGAAGCGACATTGGCCGAGCGGATCGCATCGAGCAGCTTGGTCTTACCGTGGTCGACGTGACCCATGACGGTGACGACCGGCGGACGTGCCTGCAGGTCCTCGTCGTCCTCTTCTGCGGCTTCGGCATCGAGGTCGATGTCGAAGGTCTCCAGCAGCTCACGGTCTTCGTCTTCGGGCGAGACGATCTCGATCTTGTAGCCGAGCTCTTCGCCGAGGACCTCGAAGGTCGCCTCGTCGAGGGACTGGGTGATCGTGGCCATCTCACCGAGGTGGAAGAGCACGGTCACGAGGTTCGTCGGATCGGTGTTGATCTTCTCGGCGAAGTCGGCCAGTGAGGAGCCGCGACGCAGACGCAGCGGCGTGTTGCCGTCTCCGCGTGGAACGGTGACGCCACCGACCGAGGGAGCCTGCATCTGCTCGAGCTCTGCGCGCTTCGCCCGCTTCGACTTGCGTCCCTTCTGACGGGGACCGCCGCCGCGGCCGAATGCGCCCTGCGTGCTTCCGCGACCGCGACCTGAACCGCGACCACCGGGACCGCCGCCGGGTCCACGACGAGGACCGCCGGGTGCGCCGCCCGGTGCACCGGGTGCGCCGCCGCCTGGGGCGTTTCCGCGTCCGCCGCCGCCGCGACCGCGGCCGGGAGCGGGCTTGTTCAGTGCCGAGTTCTTCAGCATCGACGGGTTCGGGCGTGGTGCGCCCGGGCGAGGTGCCGGACGGGGACCGCCCGAGGATTCCTCACCGGATCCGCGCTGCTTCTGGCCGGGCTTCGGCATTCCCTGCGAAGGTGCGAACGGGTTGTTGCCGGGGCGTCCGCCCTGGCCACCCTGACCGCCTTGGCCACCCTGGCCGCCGGAACGACCGCCGGGCTTGGGTCCGCGACCGGGCTTCGGCATTCCCTGCGAGGACGCGAAGGGGTTGTTTCCGGGACGCGCGGCACCGCGACCGCCGGGCTTCCCGGCAGCACCCGGCTTGGGAGCACCGGGCTTCGGGGCACCGGGCTTGGGCGCGGCAGCCGGCTTCGGGGCTCCGGGCTTCGGCGCCGAGGAGGCAGCCGGCTTGGCTGCGGGAGCCTCGGTCGATCCGGCTGCCTTCGGGGCAGCCGGGGTCGCCGGCTTGGCGGCAGGCTTCGGTGCGGACTTCGCAGCGGGGGCGGCATCCTCGGCGGGGGCCGATTTCGCCGCACCGGCGGACTTCGCAGCACCCGGCTTGGCAGCCGACTTCGCGGCGGGCTTGGGTGCGGGCTTCGCACCGGGTTTCGGGGCTCCGGGCTTCGCGGCCGACTTGGCGGCCTTCTTCGCGCCGGTGGACTTCTCACCATCGGCGGAAGAGGAATCGGCGAACGCCTCCTTCACGCGGCGCACGACGGGCGCTTCGAGCGTCGAAGAGGCGGAGCGAACGAATTCGCCCATGTCCTGGAGCTTTTCGAGGACGTTCTTACTTGTTGTGCCGAGCTCTTTTGCGAGCTCATGGACACGGGGCTTTGCCACAGTTCTCCTGTCCGGGTTCTTTCCCGGTCAGGAAAGAACCTCATCAATGAAGAGCAGTACTCATTTCACTGCTCTCTCGAATTCCGTTTGGGTGTCATCGTGCGACACTCACAACTTGTCATCCATTCGGCTACCCGTTCTCTTTGGGTTCGGTGTCCGGCCTCGGGAGGTCCGAGGCGGTGATCTTCGTTCGAAAGGATCGAGCGAAGGCGGCAGTGGTCAGGGCCTTGTCCAGGCACTTCGCATCAGGATGCACCCACGCACCACGTCCCGGCAGTGTCGCTGACACATCGCGGACGACGGCGGGGTGCTGATCGGGGCGGAACACGAAGCGTGTCAGCTCGTCCCGACCGGCCTTCTGCCTACAGGCGATGCACGTCCTTACGGGTCCATCACCAACATTCACAATGAATGATTCTACAGCACCGGCGCCCCCGCTCGCGCCAAGGGGCCAGTGGTGCGAATCACTGCACGAGGCTATTCGCCTGCGACGATGTCGATCTTCCAGCCGGTGAGCTTGGCTGCCAGGCGGGCGTTCTGCCCTTCCTTGCCGATGGCCAGGGACAGCTGGTCGGTGGGGACGACTGCGCGGGATTCCTGAGCGGCGGCGTCGAGGATCTCGACGCTCTTGGCCTTGGCCGGGGACAGGGCGTGGGCGATGAACTTCGCCGGGTCGTCGGAGTAGTCGACGATGTCGATCTTCTCCTGTCCGAGTTCGTTCATCACGGCGCGCACACGGGAGCCGAGTTCGCCGATGCACGATCCCTTCGCGTTGACTCCCGGCTTCGTGGCGCGCACGGCGAGCTTCGTGCGGTGGCCGGCTTCGCGGGCCAGGGACACGATCTCGACGGTGCCGTCGGCGATCTCCGGAGCCTCATGGGCGAAGAGTCGGCGCACGAGGTTCGGGTGGGTGCGGGAGACGGTGACCGAGGTGCCCTTCGTGCCCTTGTGCACGTCGGCGATGTAGACGCGCAGTCGGGTGCCGTGGGCGTAGGTTTCGCCGGGGACCTGTTCGTGCGGGGGCAGCACGGCTTCGACGTCTCCGATGTCGACCTGGACCATCTGCGGGTCGCGGCCCTGCTGGATGATGCCCGAGACGATCTCGCCCTCACGGCCCTTGAATGTGCCGAGCAGAGTCTCGTCCTCGACATCACGCAGCCGCTGGTGGATGACCTGCCGAGCGGTCTGGGCGGCGATGCGGCCGAAGCCGGTGGGAGTGTCGTCGAACTCGCCGATCGGATTGTCGTCGTTGTCGAATTCCACGGCGAGGATGCGCACCTCGCCGGTGGACTTGTCGAGTTCGGCACGGGCGTCGGGCCAGGCCCCTTCGGTCTTCTGGTAGGCGAGGAAGAGCGCCTGTTCGATGAGTTCGATGAGGGTTTCCAGCGGAATCTCACGCTCTCGTTCGATGACGCGCAGAACATTGAGGTCGATGTCCATGTCTAAGTCCTCTCTCGCTCAACCGAGCATTGAATTGTCTGTGTTCACTTATGCAGGCGTAACAGTCTATCCCAGTCCGCGCCCGCATTCTGTCTGCGAAGGGGCCGCCGCACCGCCGGAGGTACGTGAGGTTCGCCTCAGCGGAACTTCAATTCCACCTGGGCCTTGCGGATCTCGCCGAGGTCGACCGTCTTCGACTCCTTGCGCTGGGGGTCCGTGCCCGTGATCGAACTCTCCCCCACCTCGGCGAGGTCGAGCTTGAAGGTGTCCTTCTTCGTCGTGATCTCCAGGCGACGGCCGATGACGCGTCGGAAGTGGCGCGGGGTCTCGAGCTTCCGGGTGGCACCGGGGCTCGTGACCTCGAGCTGGTAGGGCTTGTCCCGGAAGATCTCGACCTCGTCGAGGGCGTCGCCGACGATCTTCGTCGATTCGGCGATCTTCTCCATCGACATCGGATCGGTGCTCGATTCGTCGAGGTCGACGACGACGGTGAGCGTGCGCCGCGGACCGGCCGCCACCGCTTTGACGGTCTCGAGGTGGAATCCCGCATCCTGCAGGGGCGGGGCGAGCAGGCCCTTGATCCGCTCGACGTCTTCGTCCATTTCTCCTCCATATCCTTGTGCGTCCCCTTCGCCGAGGCGGGGCGAGGGGGTCGGCGCACCGTGCACCTGTGCGACCGCCGTGTTCTCACCCACCCTAAGCGACAGCCGCCGTCGAGGTTAAGCCTTCGGCGCGGTTCTGCCGGGTGTCGAGTCTCATTCTGCGGTCGGGCGGGCGACGGGCGGGCGACGGTCCGGTGTCGCTCAGCGATGGCGGGGCATCCGATAGGATTGCCGTATGCATTCTCCCGTCAGTCGCCGCGGCCTGTTGACTGCCGGCGTCGGCGGGTTGAGTCTGGGCCTGCTCACCGCCTGTGGCCTGCGACTCGATCAGGATCCCGAGATCCCCACTCTTGATGCGACTCAGCAGCTGCGCAATCGTCTGGCCCGTATCTTAGACTCCGCTTCTCCCGGCGCCGGCGATCCCGAATCTGCTGGTGAGAACCTTGCCGACTTCGTTGCGGCGATCGGTCCCGAATGGAATCCGCCGACCGAATTCGCCACAGAGGCGCCGCCGACAGAGGAGAACCGCACCTTCGTCCAGGCCGCCGAGGTGGCTTCCCGCGCCGTCTTCGAGGCCTCAGCGTCCTTGGGTTCGGATCTCATTCCCGTCCTGGCCGATGTGGCCACGGGCCTGGCTCTGCTCGCTGGGACGAAGAAGCCGGAGATCATCACCACCGCCGACGAACTCATCCGCGCTGGCCGTGAGGAACTTGACCAGAGCAGGGACGGCGGCGATGATGCGTCGGCGTCACCTAATGCCACCGGCGGAGCCGACGCCGATGCTGGGACGAACGACTCTGGAAGCCAGGTGCCGAAGGGGCAGGCGGAGATGTTCAACGCGATCCTCAATCAGTCGCGGGCAGCCGCCTACGGCTATGAACGGCTGGCCGTGAACTTCGATGCGAAGTCACGCGAACGCAAAGCGGCGCTGGCCAGGCTCGACTCCTTGGGTGCCCTGTCCGGGGAGATGCTCGAACGCCTCGGTGAGGATGCAGCCGATCCGGCCGCCTCGGCGTGGAGGCTCGATCCCTCACCGACGGATGCGGACTCCGCGAAGGAGTTGGCGCTGTCGTTGGAAGACGGCATCGCCTCCGCGCTTCTGCCCTGGTTGGAGGCGGACGCCTCGGCGATTCTCCGACTCTGGGAATCGGCCCGGACCCGGATGGTCTACGCCGCTCCGCAGCCGCTGCGTTTCACCTATGACGAACCCGGGCAGGCGGAGGTGCAGGAGTGAAGGTCCCACCGGTTCTCTACCGCGCGACGCGCGAGATCATCGGCGAATATCGCACCGATTCGTGGGTTGCCGCGCTCGACTATATGGCCAATGAGCTCCTCGATCGGTGGAAGCTGCGCTTCGACGATGTGCCGGGGGCGCCGTGGGCCGGATGCGAGTCCTTGGTGATTCCGGTGCTCACTCAGGAGAACTATCAGGGGGTGCTGCGGTTCGCGGCTCCCACCTCGGCGCATACGGCCGCGCATGCGCAGGTGCTGCGGGCGCTGAAGATGTGGAACGGGCACGGGGCGGTGCGGGTCATCCGGGATGATCGCAGCTTCCGGGTCACTCTGCAGGAGCGGCTGCGTACGAAGGACAATCTGTCCGTGCTTCCCCTGGCCGATGTGCCGCCGGTGTGGGGTGCGCTGCAGAGGTCCTTGGAAATTCCGGCGACCTCCGAGTTCCTGCGGGTCCAGGATGTCGTGGCCGGGTGGCTGAACTCGTTCGATGCCGATGCCGCGCTGCTGACCGGGTGGTCGGAGGCGGGTCCGCACGATTCTCTGCTGCTGTCGTTCGCCCGCAATTGGATGCAGACTCTGGCGTCCTCGGATGAGAACTGGCTCATCCATGCCGATCTGCACTA
This sequence comes from Brevibacterium sp. SIMBA_078, assembly GCF_046534565.1. Lineage (NCBI taxonomy): Bacteria > Bacillati > Actinomycetota > Actinomycetes > Micrococcales > Brevibacteriaceae > Brevibacterium > Brevibacterium sp. SIMBA_078. The sequence continues at coordinate 332,189 of NZ_JAWRYQ010000004.1, read as the reverse complement.
CTACAACATCCTCGCCGGCAATCCCGATCCGACGGGCATCTCCACGTGGAAGGCCATCGATCCGCAGCCCTTGGCCGGTCCGACCGCGTACACCTTGGCCCCGGTGCTGTGGAACCGGCTGGCCGAGATCCCCTCGGATCATCCGCAGGCGCAGGCGGCGTGGCTGCGTGGTTTCGCCACGGACCTGGCGCTGTGCGCCGGGGTCGATCCGCAGTACGGGATGGGGGCGACCGTTGCCAGGGAGATCACGAACATGTTCTGGTATCTGCGCGCGGCCTCCGGCGGTTCGAATTCGAGTCTGGCCGACGCCGCCCGCTCCCTGTGGGTGGCCCGCGCGCTGTCCGGCGCCGATGTCGCCGGAGTCAACGCCCACGCCCTCAAACCCATCGGCTAAACCCTATTGCTACCTGACGGCGGCCCAGCAACCTCGCGCGAGGTTGCTGGGCCGCCGTCGGGTAGTAATTAGTGGATGAGGGTGGAGATGAAGTCGAAGCCGAGTTTGAGGATCAGCGCGGAGACGACGATGACGAAGACGACGCGGACGAACCCCGAGCCCTTCGCCAGCGCGGTGCGGGCACCGAAGATCCCGCCGGTGACATTGCCGACGGCCATGATCACACCCAGCAGCCAGACGACCTGACCGTCGGGGATGAAGTAGACGAGCGCTCCGAAGTTCGTCGCCCAGTTGATCACCTTCGCTGTGGCCGAGGCCTGCAGGAACGAGAATCCGATGATCGAGACGAAGGCGATGACGAGGAACGATCCCGTCCCCGGCCCGAGCACTCCGTCGTAGATGCCGATGACGAGCCCGATCAGCCACGACAGCGCGTGGTGGCGTTTCGAGGTCTCCCCGAACCGCAGCGTGGCATCGGCGCCGAGGCTCGGATTGAGCACGGTGAAGATCCCGACCCCGATGAGCGCGAGCAGAATGATCGGGGTGAACGCGTCGCTGGGCACCAAGGTCGCGAGCTTCGCCCCGAGCACCGCACCCAAGAACGCCGAGGCCGCGGCCGGGATCGTCGCCGACCGGTCCGGGGTGATCTTGCGCAGATAGGTGACCGCCGAGGCGGTCGTGCCCGCAATCGACCCGACCTTGTTCGTCGCGACCGCTTGGACGGGGCTCATCCCCGGCACGAGCAGCAGCGCGGGCAGCTGGATCAGTCCGCCCCCGCCGACGACGGCATCGATCCACCCGGCCAGGACTCCCGCGGCGAGCAGCCACAGGACCATCGTCCAGGTGACATCGATGCCACCGGCGAGGGCTTCGAACACCGAGGCGGCTCAGGCGTTCTGGTCGGCGCTGATCGCCGCATCGGCCGCGGCTGCTGCCTTCGCGTACGCCTCACGCACACGTGCCACGGTGGCAGGGACCACCTCTGCCACGGGCTGGTCTGACTTCTCCCCGGCCAACCGGTCGCGGACCTCGACGACGCCGTCGGCCAGACCGCGGCCGGCGACGATGACGGTGGGAATGCCGATGAGCTCGGCATCGGCGAACTTGAATCCGGGTGAGACCTTGTTGCGGTCATCGAGCAGGACGCTGACGCCTTCGGCCTCGAGTTCGGTCGTCATCTTCTCGGCGGCTTGAGCGATCTCCTCACCCTTGCCGGCGACGATGATGTGCACATCGGCCGGGGCCAGGTGCTGCGGCCACAGGAGGCCGTCCTCGGAATGGTATTCCTCGGCGATGCAGGCCATGACGCGGGTGACGCCGAGGCCGTAGGAGCCCATGGTCACGGTCGTCGCCTTGCCGTTCTGGTCGAGCACCTTGAGGTCGAGGGACTCGGCGTACTTGCGGCCGAGCTTGAAGATCTGACCGATCTCGACACCGCGGGCCAGCTCCAGCGGACCGGAGCCGTCCGGTGCCGGATCGCCGAGGACGACCTGGGCGGCTTCGATGGTGCCGTCGGCAGTGAAGTCCCGTCCGGCGACGAGGTCGAAGACGTGGCGTCCGGGCTCATTGGCTCCAGTGATCCAGCGGGTGCCGTCGACGATGCGGGGGTCAAGGAGGTAGCGGATCTTCGAGGGCGATTCGAGGCCGAGAACCGGCGCGTCGAGGGAGTTGCCGGGCCCGATGTAGCCCTTGACGAGCTCCGGATGGGCGGCGAGATCCTCAGCCGTGGCGGCTTCGAGGTCGACCTCACCGTCGCCGAGCATTCCGGTGCCGGCGGCCCGGTCGAGGTCGACTTCGCGGTCGCCGGGCAGGCCGATGACGATGATCTCGCGGGTGCCGTCGGGGTGGGTGACGGCGCAGACGACGTTCTTCAGCGTGTCCGCGGCCGTCCACTCGCGGTCGTCGCGCGGATGCTGGGCGTTCGCGGCGGCCACGAGAGTCTCGATGGTCGGAGTGTCCGGGGTGTCCTCGACGTGCGCGGCAGGCGACTGCGAGTAGGGAATCGCCTCGGGCACGATCGAGGTCACGGCCTCGACGTTCGCGGCATACCCACCGGGAGAGCGAACGAACGTGTCCTCCCCGACCTCGGAGGGGTAGATGAACTCCTCGGTGCCGGAGCCGCCCATGGCACCAGGGGTCGCCTTGACCGGCAGGCACGGCAGGCCGAGGCGAGCGAAAGCCCGCAGGTAGGCCTCGCGCATGGCTTCGTAGGAGGCGTCGAGTCCGGCGTCGTCGATGTCGAAGGAGTAGGCGTCCTTCATGATGAACTCGCGTCCGCGCAGCAGTCCGGCGCGGGGGCGAGCCTCGTCGCGGTATTTGGTCTGGATCTGGTAGATCGACAGCGGCAGGTCTTTGTACGAGGAGTAGAGGTCCTTGACCAGAAGGGTGAAGACCTCCTCATGGGTGGGGGCGAGGATGTAGTCGTTCTCGCGGCGGTCCTTGAGATGGAAGAGATCGGGCCCGAAGGCCTCCCAACGGCCGGACTTCTTGTACGGGTCGGCGGGCAGCAGGCCCGGGAAGTGGACCTCCTGGGAGCCGGCGAGTGCCATCTCTTCGCGCACGATGGCTTCGATCTTGCCGAGCACGGCCAGTCCCAGCGGCAGCCACGTGTAGATTCCCGGTGCTGACCTGCGGATGTATCCGGCACGGTGGAGCAGTTTGTGGCTGGCCACCTCGGCGCCGACCGGGTCTTCCTTCTGGGTTCGCACGAACAGGGACGACATGCGCAGGGCCATGGGTAAATCTCCTCAACTTGTCAAGACTCAGATCGAACACTATCGCACGCGGGCGAGCCGGAGGGAATCGGAGGGAATCGGAGCGAGCGCGGATTCGTCACCTGCGGGAAGAGAATTAGACTGGGGGCTGCAGCACCGAAGCCCGACATCGGTCGGGGCCGTCCGGTCCCCCGCCCGGTCCCCGTTGAAATGACGAGTCCGAACGATACGAAGAGCATGCCTGATCCCAGCCAACTCACGCAGTTCCCGCGGCCCTCGGTCGCGGTCGACACCGCGGTCCTCTGCCCCGTGCCCGGCCGTGGCCTGCATGTTCTCATGACCCATCCCGGGGACGGGGTGTGGCAGCTGCCCGGGTCGATCCTGCGTCCGCAGGAACGCCTCGCCGAGGCGGTCGCCCGCTGTCTGCGCGAAAAAGCTCGGTTGGTCGACCGCGCCCCCGTCCAGCTGCACGTGTTCGACCAACCCGACCGCGATGATCGCGGCTGGGTGATCTCCGTGGCCCATCTCGATGTTCTCTCCGCTTCCGATGTCGGGCTCGCCGAGGAGGGCGATCCCACCGAGGCGGCCGTGCCGGATGCTCCGGCACAGAGCACGGAATCGTCCGCCGCCGAGGCGGTCCTCCCCGAGGCGGCCGACCCTGCTCCTGCCGAGTCGGATTCCGATCACCCGGACTCCCCCGTCCACCGGCGGAAGCTCGTGCCCGTCCACGACGTCGGCGAGCTCAGCGCCGAACATCAGGAGATCGTACGCGTGGCCGTGCACCGACTGCGGTCGTTCCACGAACGCACTCCGGATCCCTTCGGGCTGCTGGAGAAGGAGTTCTCGCTGCGGCAGCTGCGCGAACTCCACGAGATCGTCGCCGGGGAGAGTCTGCAGGCCGATACGTTCCGCCGCACCATGCTGCCGCTGCTCGATCCCACCGGGGAGGCCGTCAGCCAGGGGCGGGGTCGTCCCGCGCAGACGTTCACCCGGCGCTCGGCACTGGCGCTGCGCGCCGACTCCCGGATACAGGACCCCGATGGCGCCGATACCGGCCTGCGCTCGTCCGGCACGAATTTCGCGGATGGCCGTCGCTGATGACCGAGATCAACCGCGATGCCGGAAAGCACATGCGCGTCGACGTGTGGCTGTGGACGACGCGGATGTTCAAGACCCGCAACCTCGCCACTCAGGCCTGCCGCGGCGGGCATGTGCAGGTCGACGGTCAGCGCGTCAAGGCCGCGCAGAAGGTGAGCATCGGCCAAGAGGTGCGCGTGCGCAAGGCCGGGTCCGAGTTCATCTGGAAGATCACCGGGTTCATCCCCACGAGGATGCAGGCCGCCATCGCCGTCCAATGCTACGAGGACCTCACTCCCCCGCCCGATCCTGCGCTGCGCGGATTCGTGCCCCGGCGAGACAAAGGGCTGGGGCGTCCGACGAAGAAGGACCGCCGGGAGATGGAGAAGTTCCTCGGCGATATGGCCAAACCTCAGTCGCGCAACCGCCGCGACTGATCCTCCGGGACCTCAGTACATGACGGTGGCGAAGGTGCCGACCTGTTCGAAGCCGACGCGGGCATACATGCGCAGCGCCGTCTCGTTGTAGTCATTGGCATACAGGCTCACCGTGGAATGGCCCTTGTCACGGGTGCGCTGGACGACCGCGGCCATGCCCGCTGCCCCCAGACCCTGATTGCGCACTGCGGGATGGACCCATACTCCTTGAACTTGGACGATGCGGCGGGCGCGGATGCCGATATCGGCCTTGAACAGCACCTGTTCGTCCTGCTCTTCGGCCGGCCACCGCGGCACCGCACCGCCTTGGGGCAGGGTGGAGGAGATCCGGGCGTAGCAGTTCTTGCCGCGGATGATCCCGCGCACCCGCGCCAGGTACCCGGCGGTGCCGTCCTCGATCGGTGAGAATCCGACCTCTTTGGTGAACATGTCCACACTGGCGGGAAACACCGCCCCGAGGTCATCGAGGGTCACCCGGTGCACATGCTCATCGGGAGTGACCAGCGGATCCGAGCTGATGGCCAACAGCGGCTGCCGTTCACGCACGCCACGTGCTCGGCCCCAATTGAGTCGCTGCTGCAGGTCGAGGATGACGGACCGGCTGCCGATGAGTGAGCAGGACACGCGACCGTCGGCATTGAGTTTCCGGGCAAGCACCTCATTCGTCGCCGGGGTCGCCGCGACCGGGATGATATTGCCGCCCACCCAGTAGGCGGCGACAGGCCGGTCACCGTCGAAGATTCCGTACAGCGTGCCTGCCGGGGAGCCCAGACGGGCGGTGCCCGTGACTTCGAGCAGGGAGACGAGGTAGACGTTCTCGCAGGGGTTGCGCGCAAGCAGGTCCGTCAGCCACCGGGTGTGCTGATGTTCCAGTCGTGCGATCCTCAGCGCCATGTGCCCCTGAACTCTTTCTCAGCCGTCAGCATGGGCCAATGACTGGACCATGAAACTCTTCGTCCTCACAAGGTATCGCACCTAGCCGACGGTCACTTCAGGCGGCCCCGACGCAGCGCCCGATGGCTGCCCCGCTGCCTCCTCGGCGATGCGGTTGGCCTCATGGATGAGCGTCTCGACGATCTCGGATTCGGGCACGGTTCGGATGACCTCGCCCTTGACGAAGATCTGGCCCTTGCCGTTTCCGCTGGCCACGCCGAGGTCGGCGTCGCGGGCCTCACCGGGGCCGTTGACGACGCAGCCCATGACAGCCACCCGCAGCGGCACCTCCATGCCTTCGAGCCCGGCGGTGACGCGTTCGGCCAGCGTGTACACGTCGACCTGAGCGCGCCCACAGGACGGGCAGGAGACGATCTCGAGCTTTCGGGGCCGCAGGTTGAGGGATTCGAGGATCTGGTTGCCGACCTTGACCTCTTCGGCGGGAGGCGCGGACAGGGAGACTCGGATGGTGTCTCCGATGCCCTCGGCCAACAGGTGTCCGAAGGCGGTGGCGGACTTGATCGTGCCCTGGAAGGCGGGCCCCGCCTCGGTGACGCCGAGATGGAGCGGCCAATCGCCGCGCTCGGCGAGCAGCTCATAGGCGCGGACCATGATCACCGGGTCGTGGTGTTTGACGGAGATCTTGAAGTCATAGAATCCGTGCTCTTCGAACAGGGACGCCTCCCACAGCGCGGATTCGACGAGCGCCTCGGGAGTGGCCTTGCCGTATTTGTCCATCAGCCGTTTGTCCAGGGATCCGGCGTTGACGCCGATGCGGATGGACACGCCCGCCTCGGCGGCGGCCTTCGAGATCTCCTTGACCTGGTCGTCGAACTTGCGGATGTTGCCGGGGTTGACGCGCACTCCCGCACAGCCGGCGTCGATGGCGGCGAAGACGTATTTGGGTTGGAAGTGGATGTCGGCGATGACGGGGATCTGGGATTTGCCGGCGATGATCGGCAGGGCCGCCGCGTCGTCGGCGGTGGGACAGGCCACGCGCACGATATCGCAGCCGGCGGCGGTGAGTTCGGCGATCTGCTGCAGGGTCCCGTTGATGTCCGTCGTCTGCGTCGTCGTCATCGACTGCACGCTCACCGGGGAATCGGATCCGACCCCCACTTTTCCGACATTGATCTGCCTCGTCTTCCTCCGCGAAGCGAGCACGGGAGGCGGCGGTGCGGGCATTCCGAGATTGACCGATGTCACGAAGGATCCCTTCAGTCAGGCTGTTGACCAGCCACAATGTCCGGGCCGGCGCCGATGCGGGACCCGGATTGTGCGAACCATCACCATTGTAGGACCTCCCACTGACACAGGACGCTCCGTCCGCAGGGCGTACCCCGAACAGTCCACCGGCTGACGATAGAGTGAAGGCGACCTGATGTCGGTACGAAGGAGCAGCCCTGTGAGCACACCCGGATTCGTCGAACCCGATGTCGAGGCGATGGCCGCGGCTCTCGAAGCCGAAGCACAGCAGCTCGACGACGAGGGTGCTTCCCTGGCATGGGGAATCTTTCGCCGAGGCGGCCCCGCCCGAACCGTGAACGGCGAGGTTCCGTACCGGATCGCGTCGATGACGAAGTCCTTCACCGCCGCAGCCATCGGGCTCTTCGCCGCCGACGGACTCGATCTCGACGCTCCCTTCGGTGCCCTGCTCCCGGGGCTGGCCGATACGGCCATCGCCGACCGCACCTGCCGACAGGCATTGACGATGAGCACCGGTTTCACCAAGGACGACCCGTGGGCGGACCGGATGGAGGCGATGACTCCGGCCGAGCTCACCGACTGGCTGCACCGCGGCGCCATCGCCTGCGCGCCCGCCGACACCGGCTATGAGTATTCGAACCTCGGCTATGCGCTTCTCGGCATGGTCGCCGAGGCGGTCACAGGCAGGGCGTTCACCGAACTCGTGTCCACTGAGATCTTCGATCCCCTGAAGCTCACGCGCACCGGTTTCGACCACACGGACTTCCCGGACCTGGCGACCGGGTTCCGCGTCGACCTGGGCGGCGGCCTCCACCCGGCCGAACTCACCGGCCCAGGAGTCTTCTCCCCCATCGGCGGGGTCATCTCCACGGTGAACGACATCGGCACATGGATGGACGCGCATCTCGACGCCCTCGAACGCATGGACTCCTATGCTTCCGGATCCTGGTCTCGGATACTGACCGCCAACCAGCAGCCACGACGGACCATGGAGATCCAGACAAGCGACCACCACGCGGAGACGCTCAGCTACGGATACGGTCTCGAGACTCGTCTGGACACACGTTTCGGCCGCATCGTCTGCCATTCCGGCGGCTACCCAGGATACGGCTCACATATGCGTTGGTTCCCCGACCTGGGACTCAGCCTCGTCGTGCTCGGCAATACGACCTATTACCCGGCGCAGCGCGTCGTCCAGGACGCGCTCGACCTCGGTTGGGCGGCGGCCACGGGACGACAGGGCACCCGGCTGGAACGTCGGGCCACCTCGGCGCCGGTGCCCCGTTATCCCGCCGCCCAACCCCAGATCGATGCCGTGATGGCCGCGGCGAACCTCGTCAACGACTTCGACGACACCGTCGCCGAGGCGATCTTCTCCATGAACATGGACCTCGACGAACCCCGCGAAGAGAGGCAGGAGCGCTTCGCCCGGTGGCGGGCGGAGAAGCAGATCGACCGTCCTCTCACCGAGGCGGACCTCGAGATGGTCTCCCCGTTGCGCGGAGTGGTCACAGTGCCGGGCACAACAGATGAGAACGCCACGATCACGGTCGGCCTCAATCACCTCGGCGAGGTGCAGACGATCACCCTCAGTTCCTGAACGGGTGCGCCACTGAACGGACAGTTCGCGCTCAACCGCAGATGGCTCACGCCTTCATTCCACGACGAAGTTACTCAGCCCTGCGAACTTGAGAATGAACGGTGCGATCGACATCAAGACGAGCAGTGAGGCGACCGTCCACAGCCAGGTCATCTTCGCCCTGTGTCCGCGGACTCTCGTCCCCATTGCGAACAGTGGGCTGAGCAGCGGCAGCCCGTAGAAGAGCGGAGTCAGCGCGAAGGCGAGCGCAAGGAATCCGATGAACGTCCATTCCGTTCGCGAGAAGAAACGCTCATGTGGCTTGGTCTCAGTATTCTCCACTCGCACCACCCTAGCCGAGATCGCCCAAACTGCATGTCCGGTCTAGCTGCCGGAGCCCGGCCCGGCCCATCCACCGGAACGACCCGACCTAACCGCCGGAGTTGAAGATCGCGTCGAGGGTGATGGGTTTGACGAGGTCGACGTAGACGAGCAGCGCCGTCATGCACAGCATCAGCCCGATGCACACGTACGTCAGCGGCAGCAGCTTCGCGGTGTCGAAGGGGCCGACCAGTCCGCGGCCGCGCCACCGGTTGATGCGGCGGCGCGCACCTTCGTAGAGACCCACGGCGATGTGTCCGCCGTCGAGGGGCAGCAGCGGGATCATGTTGAACGCGAAGAGGAAGATGTTGAGCGAGCCGAGCATGCCCAGTCCCATCTGTGCCTTGTCGACGACGTCGATCTGGTCGGTGGACACGATCTCGCCGGCGATGCGGCCGACGCCGACCATGCCGACGAGTCCTTCGGCGTCGCGGTCCTTCGTGCCGACGGCCACTTCGCCGATATCGACGAGTTTGACCGGCAGGGTGATGATTGCGTGGAAGACTCCGGAGACTTGGTCCCACACGGCGCCGGGGAATTCCTCGAGCGGCAGGGACTGACGTTCCTGAACTGGTCCGACGCCGAAGAATCCTTGGGTCTCGGTCTGCGGAGTTCCGTCCGGGTTGAGCACGGCCTTGCCGGTGTCGTCGACCTTCGGCCGTTCGGTGGCGATGATCGGCACGGTCACCGTTTGGGCCTGACCATCGCGGATGAAGTCGACATCGACGCGTTCGCCTGCATGTTCCTTGATGACCGAGGACAGCTGGTCCCAGTCCTTCGTCTCGACGCCGGCGATCGAGGTGATCTCGTCACCCGGTTTGATCCCAGCCTCCCAGGCAGGGGTGAGCTGATCGTCGGGACGGCAGGTGTTCTGCTCCGAGGCGGGACGCTGCTGCGCTTCGGAGGCGGGCACCGCACATTCGACGACAGTCTGGACGGTCGTCGTCGGAGTGACCACACCAATGCCCAGCAGCGAGATCCCCATGATGAGGATGCCCAGGACGAGATTGACGAAGGGACCGGAGAACATGACGACGAGGCGTTTGGGCACGCTGAGCGCATAGAACGTCCGGTGTTCCTCCCCCGGCGCGATCTCCTGGTTCGAGAACTCCCGGGCATCGGCCATCGTGTCTTCGAACAGCCGCCCCTTCCGCTTCTTGCGGTCCCGGCGCAGCGGAGCGGCATCACCGTCATCCGTCCCCTCGCCGGGGCGGCCCGAGGTTTCGCTGCCCGTCGAGTCGAGTGCAGCGCCCGGTTCGCCGAGGCGGCCCGACGTGCCGTCGATCCCGCCGTCGACGCCGGCGGCCGTGCCGCCCTTCTGCGCAGCGGCGGCGGTCTCATAGCGGGACTTCGTCGCTTCCTCGGGCGGATACATTCCCGGCATCGCGATGAACCCACCGAGTGGGAACGCTTTGATGCCGTACTCTGTCTCACCGCGGCGGAAGGAGAACAGGGTCGGTCCGAAGCCGACCATATAGTGCGTGACTTTCACCCCGAACTTCTTCGCCGGGGTGAGGTGGCCGAGTTCGTGCAGCGCAATCGAGATCGAGATGCCGATAAGGAACAGGATGATCCCGACGATGTAGAGCACAACTGTCATCGGCGGCCCCCGTTCTGGTCGGCGACGTCGGCGCGAGCGAAGTCCCTGGCCCAGGCATCGGCGGCCAGCACCGTCTCCACCGTGTGTTCGGCCGCCGGTTCGTGGGCGGCCAGCGCTCGGGCGAGGCCTTTGTCGATTCCGGTGAAGGCGATGTCTCCGGCGATGAAGGCGGCGACGAGTTCCTCATTGGCGGCGTTGAGCACGGCCGGGTAGCTGCGGCCTTTCTTACCGGCGTCGATGGCCAGACTGAGCGCGGGAAAGGCGAGATGGTTGACCGGTTCGAACGACCAGTGCATGGGCTGGCCCCAATTGTGGGGAACGGCCCCCGAGGTCAGTCGCTTCGTCGTTCCATCGTCCTGGGTGCCCAGCGCATAGGAGATCGGCAGGCGCATATCCGGTGGGGAGATCTGCGCGATCGTCGAGGCATCGGTGAATTCGACCATCGAATGGATCTGCGACTGCGGATGCACGACGACTTCGATGTGGTCGAAGTCGATGTCGAAGAGCAGGTGAGCTTCGATGACTTCGAGGCCCTTGTTGACCAGGGTCGCCGAGTTGATGGTGATCATCGACCCCATCGACCAGGTGGGGTGGTTGAGCGCCTGGGCGGGGGTGACCCGACGCAGGGCATCACGGGTCATGCCGCGGAAGGGACCGCCCGATGCGGTGATGATGAGTTTGCTGACCTCCCCGTGCGTGCCGGCGCGCAGCGCCTGGGCGATGGCGGAGTGCTCACTGTCGACCGGCACCAGCCGGGCGCCGGAGGCACGAGCGGCGTCGAGGACGATGGACCCGCCGATGATGAGGGATTCCTTGTTCGCCAGGGCCACATCCGTGCCGCGTTCGAGGGCGGCCAGGGTCGCGCCGAGACCGGCGGCACCGGTGATCGCGTTGAGGACCATGTCGGCGGCCAAGCCCGCGACCGCCTCGGCGGCATCGTCCCCGAGGTGGATGGCTTCGACAGGATCGGCGGTCCCCCGCTGGGCAGCCAGCTCGGTCAGTCGCGCACGCACCTCGGCCTCGCCTCCGGCGGGCGGGGTGGTGAGCCCGATGACGGGCACGTGGAAATCGAGGGCCTGCTCGAGCAGAAGATCGAGTTGGGACCCGGCGGCCAAGCCGAGGATCGCGTGCTCGTCCCGGTGTTCGGCGAGGACATCAAGGGCCTGGGTGCCGACCGAACCGGTTGAGCCGACTACAATGAAACCACGTTTACTCACGCCAACCGATGATGCCAAAGTTCTCTGGGAAATGACTCGACACGGACTCGTGTGTCGCCCAGCGGAACCTGGTCATCTGTCGTGCTTCGGGACACCGATCATCCACTGGGTTCCGGTAAAACTGTGAATGAAGAGAATCAATGGCGAAAGAGATGGATATGAGCAAGACGCTGAGCCCTGACGACATTCTTGGACTGGATTCGGTCTTCGAACCCGATGACCTGGAATTCGCATCGATCGTGAAGAAGTGGCTGGACGAGAACGTCCGGGAGAAGATCGGCGACTACTTCCTCGACGCCACCATCCCCGCCCGAGAACTGGCCGAAGGACTCGGCGAGCTCGGCCTGCTGGGCATGCACCTCGACGGCTATGGCTGCGGCGGATCGACGGCGACTCAGTACGGACTGGCCTGCCGCGAACTCGAAGCCGTCGACTCCGGTCTGCGCTCCCTCGTCTCAGTGCAGGGCTCGCTGGCGATGTTCGCCATCCACCACTGGGGATCGGAAGCACAGAAGGAAGAATGGCTGCCGAAGATGGCCGCCGGTAAGGCCATCGGCTGCTTCGGTCTGACCGAACCCGATGTCGGCTCCGATCCGTCGGGGATGAAGACGACCGCGAAGAAGGACGGATCCGACTGGATCCTCAACGGCGCGAAGATGTGGATCACGAACTCCCCGGTCTCCGATGTCATGGTCGTGTGGGCCAAGACCGAAGAGGTCGACGACAAGGGCAAGAACGTCGTCCGCGGCTTCGTCGTCCCCTCGAACACCGAGGGTGTGCAGACCCCGGAGATCCACCGCAAGATCTCGCTGCGTGCGTCGATCACAGGTGAGATCGTCCTCGACAACGTCCGCCTGCCCGAGGATGCGATGCTGCCGAAGGCCAAGGGACTCAAGGGCCCCCTGTCCTGCCTGTCCGAGGCCCGCTACGGCATCGTCTTCGGTGTCACCGGTGCAGCCCGAGACGCGCTGCTCTCCGCACTGGAGTACACCGGCACCCGTGTCCAGTTCGATCGCCCGCTGGCGTCGTTCCAGATCACGCAGCAGAAGCTGGCGAAGGCCTTCGGCCAGTACTCGCAGATCACTCTGCTCGCCGCTCACCTGGGCAAGCTCAAGGACTCCGAGAAGGGTGTCCGTCCCGAGCAGATCAGCCTGGGAAAGATGGTCAACGTCGATACCGCGATGAACGTGTGCCGTGACCTGCGCGCCCTGTTCGGCGGGTCGGGCATCACGAGCGAGTACCCGCCGCTGCGCCACGCGGTCAACCTCGAGACAGTGCTCACCTACGAAGGCACTCACGAGGTGCACCAGCTGACCCTGGGCCGCACGATGACCGGAATCAACGCCTTCGCGAACTGAAACCAGTGAGCAGGGCACCCACCCTCCGCTGAACACAGTCAACGCCCGCCGATCCTGTTGAGGTTCGGCGGGCTTTCTGCATCTGCAGTCACCGGCTGGTTCAAAGTGCTGGCGCACAGACTTCGCGCCCCGCGCCCGCACTTTGAACCAGCCGGTACGCAGCCGGCCGGCTGAAATCACTCGATTTCAGTCGGCCGTCGTCAGTTTCGACGACGCAGTTCGAGCACGACCGTCTGCTCATCCTCGCCGAGGTGGCTCCGGGCTTCCAGCCCCCGCTCGGTGGCGAACCCGGTGGCCGATGCGACCTGGCCCTGCCCGAGCTCGATGAGCAGCACACCGTCCGGAGCCAACCAGTCGAGTGACTCCGCGATGAGTCGACGGACGAGGTCGAGCCCGTCGCGTCCGCCGAACAGCGCGGTGCTCGGTTCGAAGTCGAGGGCCTCATGCGGCAGAAAATCGGCAGCAGTCTCAGGAACGTACGGCGGCACGGCAGCGATGACAGAGACTGACTGCCGTAACGTATCGGACAGTCCGTGGAGACAGTCGAGGACGTGCCCCGTCACGATGGTGTCTGGCTCCCCAACCTGTGCAGAATCCCCTGGCTGGATGGTCTGGATGTGACGTTCGACATTCTCCACCGCACATCGCAGCGCTTCCACCTGCGCATCACCGAGGTGAAGATCGACGCCCGGCACCTTGCCGGCCACCGCCGAGCCTACCGGTCCGACGCCACAGAACGCTTCGAGCACAACAGGTCGCACAGCATCGACGTCAGCATCTGTCCCCGCCCTGTTCCCCCGTGAGTCCGTCATCCGCTGGGCCGCGGACACAGCATGCGCGGCGAGCAGAGCCGTTCGCTGCCGTGGCACGAACACTCCGGGCTGGACACTCAAACGCATCCCTGAGAAGTCGACCCAGCCGACGATCTGCTCGAGGGGCTCACCGGAAACGCGGCGGGCCACCAGTTCATCGAGATTCGGCTCCGAGTCGTCGTCATCAGGTCCGGCCGCCGCCTCGATGAGGATCGCCGCCTCGTCCTCGGCGAAGACACAGCCGGCCGCGCGCAGAGCAGGCACCGTCTCTGCCGAACGCAGTTCGGCCGACCGCGGGTCCGCGGACGCCGGAACGTCGACACCATCATCGGCATCGAAGCCTCCAGGCTTCTGGGGCTCAGGAAGCAGAGAGGACCTCGGTGCGGTACCAGTCGAGGCTCGTACCCGCTTCAAGATCACCGTCGTCGGTGAGCAGCAGAGTGCGCTGCGGGTCGAGCGGAACTACTGCGGCGAATTCGACGCGGGAGTCGCGCATCGCCTGGTCGAGGTTCGCGGTCTCGGAGCCGATCGTCACGCCGACGCCTTCGAAACGCGACCGGGTGACCCGAACGGAGGCACGCCCCGGCTCGACCGGTTCGTCTTCGATGGCGTGGAGAACCACTAAGTCTGAAGCAGAGTCAGACGGAGCTCCTGCTCGCAGATCCACGACTAGCCCGATCCGGGCGGCAGCAAGAACACCGAGCGCCCGCGCCAACGGCGGGACATCCTCGGCGAAGGTGAGCCGGGCACCGGATTCCGGAACAACGCCCATGGCACGGAGCACTCCGGCGAGCTTCGAACTGCGGTCGAGCACCTCGGCGCGGTCGAGCTCGACGGGAACGGACAGGGCCTTGACCAGGCGGGGATCCGTGACTTCCCGGCCGTCGACGAGCGGTTTCTCCGGAGCGGGTCCGGTCAGCACGATGTCTTCGGCCTTGCCCATCGCGATCGGAAAGTCGAGGAGTTCGTAAACCGGGTTGAGCGTGCCGGGATCGGTCGCGGTCGGGACCGCGAAGTAGTGGAAATCAGTCAACGGAGGCCATCACTTCGACGACGCGGTCGATGAACGCATCGACCTGGTCCTCGTTGTACGCCTTCTTGCCTTTTGCGGTCTTGAACAGCACGCGGCGGACCTGGTCGACGCTCATAGCCACGCCCTGCGTGAAGTACGAGTTGACCTTGTCGCACATGTCGTCGACCTGAGTGATGTCGTAGCCGATGACTCCGGGAGGAGGATTGTCGAAGCGCTCACCGGGCTCACGGACCAGGCGTCCCCGCAGGGACGCGGCCACACGGGTGAGTTCGGAGACCCAGGCGTCCTGACCGGACTGCGCGATGAGGCGGTCTCGGGCCTGCTTGGCGAATGCGTCTTCGAGACGATCGAGCGCGGCGTCGACGACGGCGACGTGGTAGCCCTTACGGACGAGATCGAAACCGACCGTGCGCACCGCCCGGGAGTCGAGGTCGCCGGGCTGCGGCGTCGGCCGTTCGAAGGACTCACGTGCACGCTTGAAGAAGCTGTCGACCTGCTTGGGGTCGTATCCGTTCTTCCAACCGGACATTCGAGGGAAAGTCGTGTCCGCCATGTCTCCTCCAGAAGCGAGTGGCTGTGGTGTTTCCACCATAATAGATGGAAGCCGCAGCAATTGCGTTGCCGCGGTCCGCAGTTGCCGAACCGGGCGTCGATCAGTCGGCTGCGGCGAGCTGTCCGCAGGCGCCGTCGATATCGGATCCGCGGGTATCGCGGATAGTCGTCGGAATGCCCTGATCGATGAGGCGGCGGACGAATTCGTCGGCGACCTCCGGTTCCGAGGCCGTCCACACCGACCCCGGGGTCGGGTTGAGCGGGATCGGGTTGACATGGACCCAGCCGCGTCCGCGGGCATTGAGCTTCTTGGCCAGCAGTTCCGCACGCCACGCGTGGTCGTTCATGTCCTTGATGAGCGCGTATTCGATGCTCACCCGCCGTCCGGTCACCTGGTAGTAGTTGTAAGCGGCGTCGATGGCCTCATCGGCCTTCCAGCGCGTATTGACCGGGATCATCTCATCGCGCAGTTCGTCATCGGGTGCGTGGAGGCTGAGGGCGAACGTGACGGGGATGTCTTCGGCGGCGAGTTTGTTGATGCCGGGCACGAGTCCGACCGTGGAGATCGTGATCCGCCTGGCCGACATGCCCAGTCCTTCGGGACTCGGTCCGACGAACCGGCGCACCGCGTTCATCACTCGCTTGTAGTTGGCCAGGGGTTCGCCCATGCCCATGAAGACGATGTTCGAGACCCGTTCGGGGCCATTCGCCGAGGCGGCCGTGGCCTCCCCGTCGAATGCGGCTTCTCCCGCCGCTTCGTCTTCGTCGGCTTCCGCGCCGAGCGCGGTCTCTCCGGCACCGGGCATATCCGACTTCGGGGCTTCGGCGAGTTCGCCGGCGGCGATGACCTGGTTGGCGCGCACGACCTGTTCGACGATCTCGGCCGTGGACATGTTCCTGGTCAGCCCCTGCTGACCGGTGGCGCAGAACGGGCAGTTCATTCCGCAGCCGCACTGGCTGGACACGCACAGGGTGACCCGGTTGCGGTACCGCATGAGCACTGATTCGACGAGAGCTCCGTCGAAGAGGCGCCACAGGAACTTGATGGTGTCGCCGTTCTCTGTGCGCAGGCGGCGCACTTCGGTGAGCAGGTGCGGGAAGAACCGTTCCTGGATCTCTGCCCGTCTGTCCTTGGGCAGGTCCGTCATCGCCTCGGTGTCGGTGACATAGTGGCTGAAGTAGTGGGTGGAGATCTGCTTGGCCCGGAAAGCGGGCAGTCCCATCTCCTTGACCGCGTCGACGCGTTCGTCCATCGTCATATCGGCCAGATGCTGAGGAGGCTGCTTGACCCGTGCGGACTTGAAGTTGAGAAGGGGACGGCCATCGCGCATCGGGGTCTTCGATGTCGTGCCGTCGGCATGTTCGACGACGGGCCTGGTCTGCCTTCTGCCTGCTTGAGAACTCACACGGCCATTGTCTCATGTTCGCTGCACGACTGTCGTGTGTGAGCCGCCACGTCGGGCAGGTGCGAACCGGACTGGGTCAGAGGCAGCCGGGCAAACGGCCTCGCGGGCCGATCAGAGGTAGCCGGGCAGGACCGAGAAGAGAACGAGCGCGACCGGGGCGGTCGGCAGGATCGAGTCGAGTCGATCCATGACACCGCCGTGGCCGGGCAGCAGGGTGCCCATGTCCTTGAGTTCGAGGTCGCGTTTGATCATCGATTCGCTGAAGTCGCCGAGAGTGGCGAAAGCGGGGATGACGGCACCGATGACCAGACCGGTCCAGAACGGAGCATCGACGACGGTGACGGCGAGGACCGTTGCGACCGCTGCGGCGAAGACGGTCGAGCCGAGGTAGCCTTCCCAGGACTTCTTCGGAGAGATCCTCGGAGCGATGGGGTGCTTGCCCCAGAGCACGCCGAAGACGTAGCCGCCGGTGTCGGAGGCGACGACCGCGGCAAGGAAGATGATGACGTAGAAGTTGCCGTCCGGCTGGGTGAGGATGTAAACGATGAAGCAGGCCATGAGGCCGACGTAGGTGAGAGCGAAGAGGGAGAGCGAGACGTCTTTGACTGCGTTCTTCCGGCGCTCGACCATCGTGAAGAGCATGACTGCCCCCGCACTGGCGGCGAAGGTCACCCAGAGTGCTTCGCGGCCACCGATGAAAGTCGCCACGACCATGCAGGCCGCCGACACCATGGTGGGCACGCGGGAGACGAGGGAGCCGGAACGTGACAGAGCGTTCGCGAGCTCCCACATTGCGGCGACGATGCCGACAAGGACGATGAAGAGGAACGAGATCGGCAAGAAGATCAGGGACGCGAGCACCACGCCGCCGATGAGCAGTCCCATGCCGATCGCGGCCGGCAGGTTGCGTCCTGCTCGACCATAATCCTTCGGTTCAGGTTCGGAATCGGCCGCAGCCGCCTCGGCGGTCGGATTCGACTCCGGGTCGTCAGGCGAATACGGCTTGTCCGAGTTGCGCAGATCTCGACGTTTGGGGAAAGGGGTCTCGACCCGTGCGGCCTCGCCTGACGGATCCGGCTCCCCGAGGGGAGCCGGATCTGTTGCGGGGCTGTCGGACCCTGTCACGGCGATCATCAGACCTCGAGCAGCTCAGCTTCCTTCTGCGCAAGCAGCTTGTCGACGTTTTCGACCTTGCTCTTCGTCAGATCGTCGAGCTCGGAGATGCTGCGAGTGACCTCGTCCTCGCCGGCTTCGCCGTCCTTCTTGATGCGCTCGAGAGTCTCCTTGGCGTGACGGCGGATGTTGCGGATGGAGACCTTGCCGTCTTCGGCCTTGCCCTTGACGATCTTGACGTATTCCTTGCGACGTTCCTCAGTGAGGTCCGGGAGGACGACGCGGATGACATTACCGTCGTTGGCGGGGTTCGCGCCGATGTCGGAGTTGCGCAGAGCGTTCTCGATATCGGTCAGCGTGCCCTTGTCGTAGGGGGTCACGAGAATCGTGCGCGCCTCGGGCGTCTGGAACGAAGCGAGCTGCTGCAGCGGCGTCGGTGCACCGTAGTAGTCGATCTCGATATCGGCGAACAGTGCGGGGTTGGCACGGCCGGTGCGGATCGACGCGAAGTCCTCCTGCGTGAATTCGACGGCCTTGTCCATCTTCTCTCTGGCTTCGGCCAGTGTCTCTTCAATCACGGTTGCCTCTTTCCCTCTTCTTAAAGCTTTGGGTTCATTCTATGGGCCATCACTGAAAAATGCCGCACCGAATCATCGCAGGGGTGTTCTCACCTGCGTGGATACCAGGCGGATGACCGCCTCGGTGGAGACGGTCCCCCGCCGTGAGGATCCGCCTGAGTTCAGCGTCGGACCGCCTCGGTGAGGGTGGGTCTCAGCGGACGACCGTGCCGATCTTCTCACCGATGATGGCCTTGCGCAGGTTGCCCTCGCCTTCCATGCCGAAGACGTGCATCGGCAGCTTGTTGTCCATGCACAGGCTGAAGGCGGTCGCGTCAACGACCTTGAGGCCGCGCTGCAGGGCGTCCTGGTAGCTGATCTCGGAGATCTTCTCGGCGTTCGGGTCGACCTTAGGGTCGGCGGTGTAGACGCCGTCGACACCGTTCTTGGCGATGAGGACCTCATCGGCATGGACTTCGAGTGCGCGCTGAGCGGCCACGGTGTCGGTGGAAAAATACGGGAGTCCGGCACCGGCGCCGAAGATGACGACGCGGTTCTTCTCCATGTGCCGCATGGCACGGCGGGGAATATACGACTCGGCGACCTGCGACATGGGGATCGCGGTCTGCACGCGGGTGTCGACACCCGTCTGTTCGAGGAAGTCCTGCAGCGCCAGGCAATTCATCACGGTGCCGAGCATGCCCATGTAGTCGGCACGGGTGCGGTCCATGCCGCGCTGGGAGAGCTCGGCTCCGCGGAAGAAGTTGCCGCCGCCGACGACGATGCTGACCTCGACATCCTCGGTGGTGGGGGCGACCTCGCGGGCGACAGCGGCAACGACGTCGGGATCGACGCCGATCTTTCCGCCGCCGAAGACCTCGCCGGAGAGCTTGAGCAGAACGCGGCGCCGATGGGTGCGCACTGCGCGACTGGCGTAGCTGGATTCGTGAACAGGGGTGCTAGTCATGGAGTCCTTCTTCCGTGCGGGCAGGTCTGTACCCGGTGGGATCGTCACTGTGATCGGGCGTCTGGGTCAGTTTAGCGAAAAACGGGGCCGGACCGATTGGTCCGACCCCGCTCCACGGGTGAGTTCTCACTCACTCGGTGAACCTGGGAAGCAGAGTTCTGTCTGCTTCACGGTCAGTGGTGTATCAGGCTCCGACGCGGTAGCGCAGGAAGCCGGTGGCCTTGACGCCGGCAGCCTCGAGCACCTTGGCCACGGACTGCTTGGGATCCTTGGCGAATCCCTGGTCGAGCAGGCAGTTCTCCTTGAAGAAGCCGTTGACGCGACCCTCGATGATCTTCGGCAGAGCCTGTTCGGGCTTGCCTTCGTTCTTCGCGGTGTCCTCGGCGATGCGACGCTCGTTCTCGACGAGGTCGGCAGGAACGTCTTCGCGGGAGAAGTACTTCGGGGCCATGGCGGCGATGTGCACGGCGACATCGTGTGCCACGGTCTCGTCGTCACCTTCGAATGCCAGCAGCACGCCGACCTGCGGGGGCAGGTCCTTGTTGGTGCGGTGCAGGTAGGAGGCGATCTTGGAGCCTTCGACACGGCCCACGCGACGCAGTTCGACCTTCTCGCCCAGCGAGGCACCGGATTCGGTGATGAACTGGGAGACGGGCTTGCCGTCGGTCTCAGCGGCGAGGAGTGCCTCGGCCGAATCGGCCTTGTTGGCCACGGCCAGCTCGAGGACCTCTTCGGAGAGCTTGACGAACGGCTCGGACTTCGCGACGAAGTCGGTTTCCGAGTTGAGCTCGATCATGGTGCCGACTCCGCCTTCGACGGAGGTCGCGACCAGACCGTCGGAGGTCGAGCGGCCTTCGCGCTTGGTGGCGCCCTTGAGGCCCTTGATGCGCAGGGCCTCCATGGCCTTCGTCTGGTCGCCGTCGGACTCGTCGAGAGCCTTCTTGACGTCCATCATTCCGGCGCCGGTCTTCTCGCGCAGTGCCTTGATATCAGCGGCAGTGTAGTTTGCCATTCCTTCTCCTCAGGATGGTGGAGTTAAACGAAATCAGGACTCGGTCGACTCGGTGGAGTCGGCGGCTTCAGCGGCCGGAGCAGCTTCAGCGTTCTCAGCGTCAGCCGCAGGCGCAGCCTCAGCAGCAGGAGCGGCTTCTTCGGCCGGGGCAGCAGCCTCGGTGCCGTTCTCGTCGGTCTTGCCTTCGAGGAGCTCGCGCTCCCACTCGGGCATGGGCTCGACGGCGGAGACGTTCTTCTCGCCGCTGGCGTCGTCCGAGGAGTGGCGGGCGATGAGGCCCTCGGCCACGGCGTCGGCGACAACGCGGGTCAGCAGCGAGACGGAGCGGATGGCGTCGTCGTTGCCCGGGATCGGGTAGTTGACGTCGTCCGGGTCGCAGTTGGTGTCGAGGATGCCGATGACCGGGATGCCCAGCTTCTTGGCTTCGTCGACCGCGAGGTGTTCCTTCTTGGTGTCGACGATCCAGACGGCCGACGGGGTGCGCTGCATGTCGCGGATGCCGCCGAGGGTCTTCTCGAGCTTGTCCTTCTCGCGACGCAGGATGAGCAGTTCCTTCTTGGTGTGCGAGGAACCTGCAACGTCGTCGAAGTCGATCTCTTCGAGTTCCTTGAGGCGGCGCAGACGCATCGAGATGGTCTGGAAGTTCGTGAGCATACCGCCGAGCCAACGCTGGTTGACGTAGGGCTGGCCCACGCGCTGAGCCTGCTCAGCGATGGATTCCTGGGCCTGCTTCTTGGTGCCGACGAAGAGGATCGAGCCGCCGTGGGCCACGGTCTCCTTCACGAATTCGAAGGCGTTGTCGATGTAGCCCAGCGACTTCTGCAGGTCGATGATGTAGATGCCGTTGCGCTCGGTGAAGATGAAGCGCTTCATCTTCGGGTTCCAACGACGGGTCTGGTGTCCAAAGTGAACGCCGCTGTCGAGCAGCTGGCGGATGGTGACGACGGCCATGCCGACGCCCTCCTTTCTGTGCACCCTCAGGGTGCTTTTACGTCACGCGCGCGTCGATCGTTCTCAAAGCGAACCCTAGAGGGTCCGCGCTGATTCGATCGACGGGATGCGTCGATGACATTTTCGGTTGATTCCTGGTACCCGGTTCGTCCGCCCCACAGGCATACCTGACGGCTGCCTGCACCATGGGAAGGAGAAGAATTCGGATACGCGTAGTCAGAAGACACGCTTCTGCTGGGCTTAAGTCTATCCCGGCTGGGCAAGTCATTTCCAATCGGGATCGATCCACCGCCGAGGCGGCCCACCGGGCCGTATCGTCGCATCGACTCGTGCGTCGACGGGTGGGGATCGATGGGTGCGGGCGAGCTCCGGAGCGCACGGTGCCGTCTGCCGTGGGGAGCCGGATCGCCATCGATTCGGTGCACTCGACCATCGCCTCCTGTGGACGGTCGCCGCACTCGAACGTCGTTGACTTGTGGATAGACGCGGCCCGTCCACAGTACTGATTCTTACGGGTGACCCGGTCGTGCCCCAGGGGGTTGCATGCTCCCATGACTCACTTCGCGTTCGACCGGCTCCGCCAGCTGTTCCATCTCCGAACGAGGCGATCAGGCCTCGGCTCACCACAGTCACTGCTCCTTGCCGTGATCATCGCAGCAGCCCTTGTGCTCACGGGCACTCCCCCGACGGCGAGCGCCACCCCCGGGGCTGCGTCGACACGGAAACAGGTCAGCCTTCAGAGGAGCGCAACGACGAACTGGGTCACCCCGGTGCCGGCGATGGAGATCATCGAAGCCTTCGACCCTCCGGACAAGCCGTGGCTCAAGGGGCATCGCGGAATCGACGTGCTCGCAGTCGAGGGCGAACCGCTGCGGGCACCGACGGAAGGGATGATCCGCTTTGCCGGCACGGTGGCGGGGACTGCGACCGTCAGCATCCTCACCGAGTCCGATCATGTGCTCACGTTTCAGCCGGCCGCGACGTCGTTGAAGAAGGGTAAGGGATTTGCTGCCGGCGAGAAGATCGGCACGGTGGGAAGCGGTGGCCACTGTCAGCGTTCGTGCCTGCATATCGGAGCATGGCCGGCCGCGAGCGATCAGAGGTACGTCGATCCGGGCAAGTTCTTCGGCCAGGAGCAGTCGGCACTTCTGCCGCTGTCACGGAAACCTGCGAAGGAGCCGAAAGGCGGCGGAGATTCGGCCACCTCCGGCGCCGGAGCGTGGGGCGGTCACAGCAACGGGCGTATTCCCGCCTCGGCGATGTGTCAGTTGGAGTCCGCCCCCGGGCAGATGCTGCGCTGCGATGCTCAAGCGGCTTTCGATCGGCTCTCGACGGCGTTCGAGGCTCGGTTCGGCGTCCCGATCTCGGTCACCGATGCTTACCGGGACTACGCCACGCAGGTGATCCTCAAACGGCGAAAGGGGCGGATGGCGGCGACACCGGGAACGTCGAATCACGGGTGGGCGCTGGCAGTCGACCTCGGCAGCGGGATCAATTCCTTCGGCACCGCGCAGCATCAGTGGATGCGGGCGAATGCGCCGAAGTTCGGGTGGATCCATCCCGGGTGGGCGCGACAGACTGGATCCCTGCCCGAGCCCTGGCATTGGGAGTTCCGCAAGTAGGCAGCCGCGGTCAGCTGGACGACGAACCGAGAGTCTCAGGCCCGCGGGTGCGCTCGGCGGTAGGTGTCCTGCAGCCGCTGCATGGAGACCTGCGTGTAGATCTGCGTGCTGCTCATTGTGGAGTGGCCGAGCAGCTCTTGGATCTGTCGCAGGTCGGCACCGCGGTCGAGCATGTGCGTGGCAGCCGAGTGTCGCAGTCCGTGCGGTCCGATGTCCGGGGAGCTGGGGTCGTCGGAGCCGTAGCGGTGAACGAGTTCGCGCACCTGCCGCGCGCCGATGCGTCCTCCTCGGACGCCGAGGAACAGTGCGTCGCCGCTTCGGGGACCGGCGAGCAGTTCACGGGCGGCCAGCCAGTCCTCAAGGGCTTGGCGAGCTGGAGTGCCGAACGGGACGCGACGTTCTTTGTTGCCTTTGCCGAGCACGGTGATCATCGATGCGCGGTGGTCGATGTCGCTGCGGTCGAGTCCGGTCAGCTCCGAGACGCGGACCGCGGTGGCGTAGAGCATTTCGAGGATTGCGGCATCGCGAATGCGTTTGGCCGCATCGAGGGGATCGTTCTTGCCCTGCTGTGCGGAATCACCCGTCGTGGAGTCGCCTGTATCCGTGTCGGTGGGGGCGGACCCATCCGACTGTGAAGACCTGGTGTCGCGTTGAGCACCGCGGGATCTTTCGGCAGCGGAGATGAGGTCGGCGGCTTGCTGAGGTTTGAGCACCGTGGGTAGGCGGGAGTCCTTCTTCGGAGTCCGCAGACGGGCGGCCGGGTTGTTCGGCAGTCCCAGATTGCTCACACCGTAGGCGAAGAAGGAGCGCACGGCAGCGATCTTGCGAGCCACCGTCGATTTCGCGGCACCGGCATCGTCGAGGGCGATGAGCCAGGACCGCAGATCATCGAGTTCGACAGCAGCGATGTCGATCCGTGCGCCGGATGACTTCGCGGACTGTCCGTCTCCGCTCCCCAGTCGGAGCTTCGTCGAGTGCACGGCGTGATCGAGGAAGTCGGAAACGTCGGAGACGTAGGCTCGGGCGGTGTGTTCGGAGACGTCACGAGACCACAGGTGGTCGGCATAGCCGGACACCACCTCGGTGACGGTCGATGATGTGCTCACGTCCCCAGGATACGCGGGTGGATGTGCACAATCATGGAGCCGGAGTGCAGCCGCGCGTACATCGCCGGACAGGCCGATCGGTTGGCGCAGTGTTCAGCCACCCGGTTTCCGCAGCTTCACCCATCCGGTGTCACGGCGTGCGGCCAATCCGGCCAGGTCGAGCGCAGTGAGAGAGTTGAGCGCATCCGCGATCGTCAGCCCTGCCCGGGAGGCGATGGTGCCGACGTCGAGCGGCTTCGACACGGTCAGCGCATTCAGACAGATCTTCTCCCGCTCGTCGAGCCCTTCGCGGGGATCGAGAGACGGCGGGCGTTCTCCACTCCCCGCAGCAGCACTGAGCACGGCCGTGTCGAAGAGTGCCGGGGTGTCATCGTCCATGAGCGCGATGACATCGTCGCTGCAGGTGACGAGTTCCGCTTCGTGTTCGCGCAGGAGCTTGTGTGCTCCGGTCGAGGACGCCGAGTACACGGACCCGGGGAAGGCCGCGACCTGGCGGGAGAGTTCGAGGGCATGCCGGGCGGTGTTGAGTGCCCCGCTGCGCCACCCGGCTTCGACGATGACGCTCACCTGCGCCGAGGCTGCGATGAGTCGGTTGCGCAGCAGGAACCGGTGGCGCATCGGCGTCATTCCGGGTGCGGTCTCGGACACGATGGCACCGGTGGCGAGGATCTGTTCGAACAGGTCGGCGTTCGCCGCCGGGTAGAAGCGGTCGACTCCCCCGGCCATGATTGCCACCGTCGGTGCTTCCCGGGCAATGGCGGCACGGTGGGCGGCCGCGTCGATGCCGAACGCACCGCCGGATACGACGGTTATTCCTCGAGCCGCAAGATCCCACGCGAGGTCAGAGGCGCATTTGGTTCCGTAGTTGCTGGCGGCTCTGGCCCCGACAACGGCAACGGCACGATTCAATGCGGCCCTGAGGGACGCCGACCCTCTCACCCATAGACCCAGTGGCGCGGCAGGGCCGAGATCGTCGAGCATTCGTGGCCACTCATCGTCGTCGGGAATGACCAGTCGGCCGCCGATTCTCGCGATCTTGTCCAGATCGTTCCCGACCGCGTCGGCTTCCCCGGCTCGCACGGCCCACCGGTCGATGGTCGCTGACATCTGACCGTGTTCGGCCGCCTCGGTGCCGGTGTCAGCCAGACCTTGGACAGCATTGTGAGCGGTGGTCTCACCGCGACCGACGGCGGTGATGATCGCCAGCGCGGCGACCGGGCCGATTCCGTCGACGAGCCGTTTGAGCAGTCCGTCGCCTGGCTCACCGATGCGCAGCAGTGAGGCGATGGCCATGCGTACGTCCTCATGTGTGTTCACGGTCAGGACTCCTGTGTCCGCAAGGCGAGCGCCATTCTCATCGTGTCGGGGTCGGGACCCTGCTTTCCCGCCAGGTCGGCCAGAGTGGATGCGACCCGCAGCACCCTGTCATAGCCGCGCATGGTGATCCGACCCGTATCGAGTGCCCGGTCCAGGTCCGTCAGGTCAGTCGGTGTGAGTGCGAAGTGTTCGCGCAGCCAGGTTCCGGGCGCTTCGGCGTTGAGCCTCCAGTCGCAGCCGGCGAAGCGTTGCGACTGTCGCTTCCGCGCGTCGAGCACGCGGGCGGCCACCGTGGTGCTGGTCTCCTGGTCCCCGCCGAGCCGGATGTCGGCGGGAGAGACGGGGAAGAGCTCGAGTTGCAGGTCGACGCGGTCGAGCAGCGGTCCGGAGAGCCGATTGCGATAGCGGCGTTTGTCCAAAGGGGTGCACCGACAGTCCCCGCCGGCGCCGGCCATCCCGACTCCGCAGGGGCAGGGGTTTGCGGCCATGATGAGCTGGAAGGATGCCGGAAGCACCATCGATCCCCAGGCACGGTGGATGTGGACGCGACGGGATTCCATCGGCTGTCGCAGGGCTTCGAGCACATCGCGTGAGAATTCGGGTGCCTCATCCATGAACAGCACCCCGCGGTGGGCGCGGCTGAGGACTCCGACCGTTCCGGGGCGGCGTCCGCCGATGAGCGCCGAGGCGGTGCTGCGGTGGTGGGGTGCCTCGAACGGCGGGCGGTGATCGAGTCCGTCGCTGCCGTCGAGTTCTCCGCGCAGGGAACGGACGGTGGCGACTTCGACGGCTTCGCCGTCGTTGAGCGGCGGCAGGATTCCGGGCAGGCATTGGGCCAGCAGGGTCTTACCCGCTCCGGGTGTGCCGCGCATGAGCAGGTTGTGGCCACCTGCCGCGGCAACCTCGAGACCGAATCGCCCTTCGGCCTGTCCTTGGACCTCGGAGAGGTCATGGAGTTCCGGGCTCACGGGGACGGGCCGATCCATCTCGAGGACCGCCGGCAGTGCGGGGACGGCCATCGATCCACCATAGGCATTGACGACCTCGGCCAGCGAGGCGACCGGAAGGACTCTTGCCCGTCCGATCAGCCTCGCTTCGTCGGCATTGCCGATGGGGACGACGAAGCGGTCGAACCCAGCTTGCAGCGCGGTGTGCAGGGACGGGAGCACCCCGGTGACGGGACGGATTCTGCCGTCGAGCCCGATCTCACCACAGTGGATGACGCTGCCGGTGTCGTCGTTGGTGATCAACGAGAGTGCTCTGAGCACGGCGACGGCGATGCCGAGGTCGAATCCGGTGCCGATCTTCGGCACCGTTCCCGGGGTGAGGTTGATGGTCAGGTGTTCGGTGGCGACGGGTTTGCCGAGGTAGGCCAGGGCCGCACGGAGGCGTTTGCGTGATTCGCTCACCGAGGCATCCGGCAGTCCGACGATGTCGATTCCCGGCAGACCGGCGCTGACGCTGGCTTCGATCGACACGATCTTCCCGGTCAGCCCCCACAGGGCCACGGCAGAGGCCCTACCGATGATGTGCGCCGAGGATGTCGGTTCGACTTCGTCGGCCCCGGCTGACTCGACCAGCTCCGGCGGCTCGACCGGCTCTGGTGATTCGACCGGCGGTTCCTCCCGTCCCAGGGTCTCCTCGCTCACGAGTCGACCTGGATGTTCGGGCAGTGGAAGTACTGCACGCGCGGTTCCATGATGATCCCGAGCGCGTCGATGCGTGTGGCCGGAAAGTATGCGTCTTGCCCGCTCAGCCAGATCCCTGCCAATGTGCGGATGCGGGCGAGCTTGGTTCGGGTCACTGCCTCCAGCGGTGATCCGAGCATCGCGGTGCGGCGCGTCTTGACCTCGACGAAGACCGCGGTGTCACCGTCGCGGGCGATGATGTCGAGCTCTCCTCGTGCGCACCGGAAGTTGCGTTCGAGAATGACGAGTCCAGCGTCTTCGAGAAACGCAGCGGCAAGGTCCTCTCCCCTGCTGCCGAGCGCCTGCTTGCGCAGGCCCTTCACGGTCCGTGTGGTCTTCGACGTTCGTGTCCGACCGGGTGTTCGTATCCGTCCCATGCTGGTCAGATGACCATGCTGGCCTTGCCTCGGGGAAGAGCAGAAAAGGGTCCTGTGGAAGAGGCCGACTCATCCACAGGAGTTCTACGTTCGAGTCAGTGCCGCGTCCACAGCGATCGGTGCAGGAGTGCGTGAGCCCGGGATTCGTCTGCGAGTTGAAAAAACGGCCTCAGCCGCGGATCGCCGTCGGCGGTTCGAGATCGGACTTCGCGATCTCTTCGATGTTGACGTCCTTGAACGTCAGCACGTGCACGGTCTTGATGAACCGTGCCGACCGGTAGCTGTCCCACACCCACGCGTCGCGCAGGGTGAGTTCGAAGTACACGTCGCCGGCGTCGTTGTGAGCCTTGAGGTCGACGTGGTTGGCGAGGTAGAACCGGCGCTCGGTCTCGACGACATAGGCGAAGAGACCGACGACGTCCCGGTATTCCTTGTACAGCGCAAGCTCGAGTTGTGCTTCGTAGTCGTCAAGATCATCGGCGCTCATGACAGGCCCTCCTTCGCTCCTGAGTCCGCGGTCAGGCGGAAGCTTCTCCGGTGGTGGATGCTGGGTCCGAGTTCGGTGATGCCCTGTCGGTGCTTCACCGTCCCGTATCCCACGTTCGATTCCCAACCATAGTGCGGATGGGCCTCGGCGAGTGCGATCATCGTCTCGTCGCGTGCCACTTTCGCCACGATGCTCGCCGCCGCGATAGCCGGAACGGAGCCGTCCCCCTTGATCACGGTGCGCACAGGCGGCAGTTCGAGGTCGGCACAGTCACCGAATGTCCCCAGGCAGTCGAGGGTGAGTGGGGCCGAGAGCCAATCGTGTCGACCGTCGAGGAGCACCATCGTCCGGTCCGGGAATTCCCTCGCCGGGGCGGCCGTTCCGTTGACATCGGCACCTCCCGAACCGTTCCTTTCGGAACCGCCCGAACCGTGCCCGTCGGAACGTGCGCCCGCCCATTCGCGCAGCATCGAGATTATGGCGCGACGTCCGGCGAGGTTGAGCGCCATCGTCATCCCCACCTCGTCGAGTTCGGCCGGCGTCGTCGACCCCACTGCCGCGGCAGTCGCCCACAATCGCACACGTTCGGTGGCCTCCTGCCTCGACTGCGCGCTCAGCTGCTTCGAATCATGGATGCCGACGGGCACTTCGGCGGCGGTGAGGGTGCGCAGATCGAACAGGGCGACACCGACGCTGACGGGCCCGGCCAGGGCGCCACGGCCCACCTCGTCGACGCCGATGACGTAGTCGAATCCCTCGCTCAGCAGTTCCCGTTCGACGCTGAGGTCGGTCAGTCCACGTGCGGCCATCAGTTCCCGCTGAGTCCCTCGGCGGTGTCCGGTACGTCCGCGAAGACCTTGTCGGGTGTGGAGACCCAGCTGAAGTGCTTGAACGGCCAGTTGATGAGGAACACGGTGCCGACGACGTCGTCTTCGTCCACGAAGGGGTCGGTGTCTGTGTGGTACCGGGAGTCGGCGGAGTTGCTGCGGTTGTCGCCCATCACCCAGTAATGGCCTTCGGGCACTGTGACTTCGAATTCGACCTCCGAGGGGGCGGTGCCCTCATCGAGATAGGTTTCGTCGATCGGTTCGCCGTTGACCAGCAGGCGTCCTTCGGCATCGCAGCATTTGATCGTGTCGCCGCCGACGCCGATGACGCGTTTGATCAGCTGGTTTCCCGAGTCCGCGGGGGCCAGGCCGATGAATTCGAGGACCGGGTTGGGCGTGTATTCGGCGGTCTCAGCGGCCGAGAGCCAATGGTCCGGGTCATCGAAGACGATGATGTCGCCACGGTCTGCGGGTCCGAAGCGGTGAGCCAGCTGGTTGACGAGCACCCGGTCATCGACCTGCAAGGTCGTCATCATGGATTCGGACGGGATGTAGAAAGAACGGACGACCCACGTCTTCAGTGCCGTCGAGATGAGCAGGGCGACGACGATGATCGCCAGGGTCTCCAGCAGACCGCGCGCGAACCGTTTCGAGGCGGGCGGCGGGGAAGCTTCGGATTCGCTTGTCATTCGTTCGCTTTCACATCGGACCAGGAGTGCGGCTGTGGACTGAACCGAGCGTATCAGCACGACTCTCGCCCCACACTCAGCCGCAGCGCAGTTCCGTGCGAACACTCAGTCGATCGAGGACCCGTGCCCGATCACAGGGCCGATGATCCGATCGGTGGGGATGAATCCCCCACCGGGCCGACCCAGCAGCGACCGGGAGTCGGCGGAGTCGTTGCGGTTGTCGCCCATCACCCACATGGTGCCCTCGGGGACTTCGATGGAGAATTCCACCGCCGAGGCGGGGGTCGGCGCATAGTCTTCGCTCAGAGGCTTGCCGTTGAGCAGCAGACGGCCCTTCGCGTCGCAGCATTCGAGGCTGTCACCGCCGACGGCGATGACGCGTTTGACGTAGTAGACGTCCCGAGGGCCGAGTCCGACCCAGGAACCGATCTTCTGCAGAGGAGTGGGCAGCGCATCGTCGACGAACGATCCGCGGCCGTCGAAGACGACGATGTCTCCGCGTTGGAGATCTCCGCTCAGGGCGTCCGGGCGCCACACCGTGATCGAATCATCGACCTTGAGCGTAGGCTCCATCGAGGCACTCGGAATGGTGAAGCGCTGGATGACGAATCCGCGGACCGATCCGCCGAGCACGATGATGACGACGACGATCGCCACGATCGCCTTCCAGAACCGTGCCGAAGACAGAAGACGCGACCCGAAGGTCGCGTCTTCATGTCTGTTCGGCACCGTGTGATCACCGCCCACAGTGCCGGGCAAATCAGGCCTTTTCGCGGATGCGAGCAGCCTTGCCGCGCAGTTCGCGCAGGTAGTACAGCTTCGCACGGCGCACGGCGCCGCGGGTGAGGACCTCGATCTTGTCGACGTTGGGCGAGTGCACCGGGAAGGTACGCTCCACACCGACGCCGAAGCTGATCTTACGGACGGTGAAGGTCTCGCGAACGCCGTCGCCCTGGCGACGGATGACGATTCCCTTGAAGACCTGGATACGCGAGCGGGAACCTTCGATCACCTTGACGTGAACGTTGAGGGTGTCGCCCGGACGGAATTCGGGAACGTCAGACTTCAGCGAGGCTGCATCTACAACATCGAGCTTCTGCATTGTGGTATCTCCTGTGGCCTCTGCTTCAGGTCGAGGACACGCATATCGGACCGGTGTTCCGGTAACTGGATCGTCTGTCGGGATCTCTCCCCGTCGACCCGCCGATTCGATGCGACGGGCCACCGTGGGCACTCATCCCCCTGAAGCAGGTGAGTGCCAACAAACGCGACGCTCTATTCTGTCACGGTTGAGCGCTCAGACTCAAACCGCTCGAGCGCCGCCAGGTCGTCTTTGCTCAGGTCATCGAGCTTCTCGAGCAGATCCGGTCTGACATCCGCGGTGCGTTCGAGACGTCGGTCACGTCGCCACCTGGCGATCGCGGCGTGGTTGCCGCTGAGCAGGATCTCGGGCACTTCGCGTCCGCGCCAGGACGCCGGCTTCGTATAGATCGGGTATTCGAGCAGTCCGTCTTCGTGGCTCTCCTCGGTCAGCGATGCGGGGTTTCCGATGACGCCGGGGATGAGGCGGCTGACCGCTTCGATCATCACCATCGAGGCGACTTCACCGCCGTTGAGGACATAGTCGCCGATGCTCATGGGCAGCAGGTCGAAGTGCTCCCCGGCCCAATCGATGACGCGCTGGTCGATTCCTTCGTAGCGTCCGCAGGCGAAGACGAGGTGGTCGCGGGCGGCGAGATCCTCGGCGATGCGCTGGTCGAACACCTGCCCGGCGGGGCTCGGCACGATGAGCGTCGGCTTGCCTCCGGCTGCCGGACCGGCGGTCCGAGCCCCGTCCGCACCTTCTCCCACCGCAGCGCTGCCGCGTTCCGCGAGGATGTGCTCGAGAGCCAGCGCCCAGGGTTCGGCCTTCATGACCATTCCCGCTCCCCCGCCATAGGGCGAGTCATCGACGGTGTTGTGCCGGTCGAAGGTGAAGTCCCGCAGGTCGTGGACGCCGAGGCTCAGCTGACCACGATCGACGGCCTTGCCGATGAGCGAGAGCTGCAGTCCGGCGAGATATTCGGGGAAGATCGACACGATATCGATCGACATCTGCGGTCCGCCCGCCGCGGCGGGGGTCGCACCCTGGGTCACCAAGTCCGTTGCGATAGCCTCGGTGGGAGTGTCGCTGCCATTCATCGGAAACGGTCCGCTCATTCGGCGTCGAAGAGGCCGGCGGGCGGGGTGACGGTGACGCGTCCCGATTCGATGTCGACGTCGGGCACGATCTCGGTGACGAAGGGGATGAGCACAACGTGTCCGGCGGTGTGCTTCATGTGGAGCAGATCCTGGGCGGTGCCGTTCGTGACGTCGACGATCTCGCCGACGAGGGCGTCGTTCTCGTAGACCTTGAGGCCGATGAGGTCGTCGAGGTACCAGGCGTCGGTTTCGTCTTCGTCCTCATCCGCTTCGGCGAGGATGAGGGTGTTGCGGATCTCCTCGGCGCGGTTGCGGTCGGGGACCTCGTCGAAGGCCAGGAGCAGGCGGTTGCGATGCCACCTCGCCGACTTCAGCGTCAGCTCTCCGATATCGGGATCGGTGGCGAAGGTCGCCCCTGGATTGAGCCGGTCCTCGGGTCGGTCGGTGCGCACCTCGACGGTGAACTCGCCCTTGATTCCGTGCGGCTTGCCCAGCCGGGCGATCACCGTGTCCATACTGCTCCTCGAAGTCTGCTGTCGCTGTCTGTCCGGCCGGCCCTGCGCCCGGGTGACTGCGTTTCTGCGATCTGACGGCGGGCCGCCGTGTTCTGGCACCAGTGTAGTCGGCGACGGTTAGGTGAATGCATGAGAGGGGATGCAGCGCATGTGCACTGCATCCCCTCTCGGATGTTGGATTTACGCCTCGATGAGGTCCACTCGCACCGACTCACGGCCGGCCAGCGAGTTCATCACGGTGCGCAGGGCCTTGGCGGTCCTGCCTGCACGGCCGATGACCCGGCCGAGGTCTTCGGGGTGAACCCGGACCTCGAGGGTGGTGCCGCGCTGCGAAGAACGCGAACGAACGGAGACGTCGTCGGGATGATCGACGATTCCGCGGACCAGATGTTCGAGCGAATCAGGCAACATCTCAGGCTTCAGCGCTTTCTTCAGCGGCCTCAGGTGCGGCTTCGGCTGCTTCCTCGCCCGGAGCCTCGGCAGTTTCAGCGGACTTGCCGCCCTTCTGCGTGATGGCTTCCTTGATCACCGATTCGGCGTTGGGGGCCACGTAGGCTTCCTTCTCCGGCTGCGGCTTCACGGTGTTGACCGCTTCGCCTTCGCCGGTGAACTTCTGCCAGTCACCGGTGAGCTTGAGCAGAGCCTTGACCTGGTCGCTCGGCTGTGCGCCGACGCCGAGCCAGTACTGTGCGCGCTCGGAGTCGATCTCGATGACCGAAGGCTCACGGGTCGGGTGGTAGATGCCGATCTGTTCGATGGCCTTACCGTCACGACGGGTCTTCGAGTCAGCGACGACGACGCGGTAGAAGGGTGCACGGATCTTGCCCATGCGGGTCAGACGAATTTTGACTGCCACTTTAGTGGTGTCTCCTTTTGTGTTCTGTGTGCACAGCTGTACCAGAAGAATCGTGGGGTTGATCTGCTGGAAGCCGCGGCTCGGACTATCACTTCGGCGCGGATGAGAGGGCCCGGACCGAGAGCAAAAGTACAAGAGTCAATTGTGCCAGAAGGCTCTACTTCTTGCCACCTGGGAAGATTCCGCCGAAGCCCTTGGGCAGGTTCGCCGGATCGAATTCCTCGTCCTTGCCCAGATCGACTCCGCCGAAGGCCGAGCCGACCGGGTCCTGGGTCTTGCCCGCCTTCTTGTCAGCCAGCGCCTGCGCCTCCTGCGCACGCTTGGCCGGGTTGCCCGACTGACCGCCCTTGCGGCCCTTCTTCTTCCCTGCGGGTTTCTTCTTCTTGCCACCCGCGGCACCAGGCATTCCGCCCATTCCGGGCATCTGCGGCATACCTCCGCCGCCGGGCATTCCGGGCATTCCGCCGCCGCGGGTCATCGACCGCATCATCTTCTGCGCTTGGGTGAAGCGCTCCATGAGCTGGTTGACCGCGGTGACCGTGGTGCCGGCGCCCTTGGCGATGCGGGCACGGCGGGAGCCGTTGAGGATCTTCGGGTTGGAGCGCTCCTGGGGTGTCATCGATCTCACAATCGCTTCGACCCGGTCGACCTCGCGCTCGTCGAAGTTCGCCAGCTGCTCCTTGTACTGGCCCATACCGGGCATCATGCCCAGCATCTTCTTCATCGAGCCCATCTTCTTCAGGCCCGCCATCTGCGTGAGGAAGTCGTTGAGGTCGAAGTCCTCGCCGGATTCGACCTTCTTCTTGAGCTTCTCGGTCTCTTTTTCGTCGAAGTTCTTCTCGGCCTGCTCGATGAGCGTCATGATGTCGCCCATGTCGAGGATCCGGTCGGCCATCCGGTCCGGATGGAACTGCTCGAAGTCCTTCATCGATTCGCCCGTGGAGGCGAACATGATCGGCTTTCCGGTCACCTCGGCGACGGACAGCGCGGCACCACCACGGGAGTCACCGTCGAGCTTCGAGAGCACGACACCGGTGAAGTCGACGCCGTCGAGGAACGCCTCGGCGGTCTTCACCGCGTCCTGACCGATCATCGCGTCGATGACGAAGAGGACTTCGTCGGGGTTGACCGCGCTGCGGATGTCCGCGGCCTGCTGCATGAGCTCCTCGTCGATGCCGAGGCGACCGGCCGTATCGACGATGACGACGTCGTGGAGCTTGGACTTCGCGACCTCGATCGAGTCGGTGGCGACCTGGATCGGATCGCCGACGCCGTTGCCCGGTTCCGGGGCGAAGACCACGGCACCGGCACGTTCGCCGACGATCTGGAGCTGGTTGACGGCATTGGGACGCTGCAGGTCGGCCGCGACGAGCATCGGCCGGTGTCCCTCGGACTTCAGCCAGTGTGCGAGCTTTCCTGCCAGGGTGGTCTTACCGGCACCCTGGAGACCGGCGAGCATGATGACCGTCGGCGGCCGCTTGGCGAAGTTGAGTCGACGGGTCTGCCCGCCGAGGATGCCGACGAGTTCGTCGTTGACGATCTTGACGACCTGCTGGCCGGGGTTGAGTGCGCCCGAGACCTCCTCGGACAGGGCGCGTTCCCGGATTCGGCCGGTGAAGGCACGCACGACAGGCAGGGCGACGTCGGCGTCGAGCAGGGCACGTCTGATCTCACGGATGGTGGCATCGACGTCGGCTTCGGACAGCCGGCCTTTCCCGCGCAGATTCTTGAAAGTCGCGGTGAGCCTGTCGGACAGAGAGTTAAACACGTACAAGCCTTCTTCACGATGGTGTGGTCGACTCTCTAGACTAGCAACTCCCCCGTGCCGGGCTGAAACCAAGAGTGCTGACACTGCCCCGTGACCCCTCGCCGAGGTGGCGCTGGCCTTCCCGTATTCGTCAATTGCCGAACGCCGAGGCGGCACAAATGCTTCACCTGCGCGTGGAACGGCCGATCGCCTCGGCGGGGTGGTCTGCTTCCACCCTGCCGAGGCGATCAATGAGCACGACGTCGCACTCTCCCCCGTTCACGCGGCCGGCGAGACCCACCGGCCGCCTGGACGGGCGTCTGTTGGGGTCACCGGAACGAGTAGGCCTGCTCGGCGTGTTCGAAGGTGTCGATTCCCTCGAGTTCCTCCCGCGGGTCGATCCGCAGCCCCATCGTCGAGCGCAGGACCAGGGAGATCGCGAGCGTGACGAGACCGGCGAAGACGATGGCCACGAGACAGGCGAGCACCTGTGCAACGAGGAGTTCGAGTCCGCCTCCGTAGAAGAGACCGGCCGGTCCGTCTTCGTTGGGGAAGGCGAAGAACCCGATCATCACGGTGCCGATGATTCCGGCGACGAGGTGGACGGCCACGACATCGAGCGCATCGTCATAGCGCAGACGGTTCTTCGCTTCGACGGCGAAGATCGCACCGGCGCCTGCCGCGATTCCGATGAGGATGGCCGCATAGGGATCGACGTTCGCACACGCCGGGGTGATCGCGACGAGGCCGGCGATCGCTCCCGAGACGCTGCCGATGCTGCTCGGTCGCGAGGCCCGCAGTCGTTCGATCATGATCCAGGTGATCATGCCGGCGGCAGGTGCTGCCAGCGTGTTGATCCAGATGAGTCCGCCCTGTTCGATGGTGGTGGCGGCACCGCCGTTGAAGCCGAACCAGCCGAACCACAGCAGGGCCGCACCAAGCACGGTGATCGGGATGTTGTGCGGCTTGTGCGGGGTCGAGAAGCGGGCACGACGACCCATGACGACGACGAGCACGAGGGCGGAGATGCCGGCATTGATGTGGACGACCGTGCCTCCGGCGAAGTCGATGGCCGGCCCGAACAGACTGCCGATCGCACCGGATTCGCTGAGCAGTCCGTCTCCCCAGACCATGAACGCCAGGGGGCAGTACACGAGGGTCACCCACGCGGCGGAGAAGACCAGCCAGGTGGAGAACTTCGCCCGGTCGGCGACCGCGCCGGCGATGAGGGCGATCGCGATCATCGCGAACGTCGAACCGTAGCCGATGGAGATCAGCGAGGCCGGGTCGTTCGCGACCGAGCCGGTGAGTCCGAGTTCGGACAGCGGATTGCCGACGATTCCGGCGATCGAGTCACCGGAGCTCAGTCCGTAGCCGAAGAGGACCCAGACGAGTCCACCGACGGCCATCGCGGAGAAGACCATCATCATCATATTGATCGCCGAGGTGATCCGCGTCATTCCTCCGTAGAAGAACGCCACCCCGGGGGTCATGAGCAGCACCAACCCCGCGGCGACCATCATCCATACATTCACTGCATCGAGTTCCATGTCGTCTCTTTCGTGTCTCGGCCGGTTCCGAATCGAACCGGGCAGACACAGTCTGCATGACACATGTCACAGTGGTGAGTCGTCAATGTTTCCGGAATGTGACGAGCCTGGTCTCACCCTGCGAATATGCGGGTGAGACCAGGCTCGAAGAATGCGCGGGATCAGTTGCGCGACAATGCAGTCGGGACTGCTGAGCGTTCAATCAGCCCTCAGTCGAGCAGGGCGTCGACGAACCCTTCGGCGGTGAATGGCGCCAGGTCGTCCGCGCCTTCGCCGAGGCCGATGAGTTTGACCGGCACCCCGAGTTCACGCTGGACGGCAACGACGATTCCGCCCTTCGCTGTGCCGTCGAGCTTGGTGAGCACGATCCCGGTGATGTCGACCGCCTCGGCGAAGACCTTCGCCTGCTGCATGCCGTTCTGACCGGTGGTCGCATCGAGGACGAGGAGCACCTCGTCGATCTCGTGGCCCTCCCCCAGCGGTCGGGTGGCCACTCGTTTGACCTTGCCGAGTTCGTCCATGAGTCCGCGTTTGTTCTGCAGACGTCCGGCGGTGTCGATGAGGACGACGTCGGAACCGTCGGCCTGTCCCTTCTCGACGGCTGAGTAGGCCACCGAGGCGGGATCGGCGCCTTCTTCCTTGCGCACGGTTTCGACGCCGACACGTTCACCCCATGTGGACAGCTGTTCGGCCGCGGCGGCGCGGAAGGTGTCCGCGGCGCCGAGCAGCACGGACTTGTCCTCAGCGACGAGCACGCGGGCGATTTTGCCCACCGTCGTCGTCTTCCCGGCACCGTTGACCCCGACGACGAGGATGACCGAGGGGTCGCCGTCCTTGCCGGTATCGGCGAGCGAGCGGTCCATCGTCGGATCGACGAGTTTGATGAGCTCTTCGCGCAGCAGCCCGCGGACCTCTTCGGGATCCCGGGTGCCGAGCACCTTGACGCGTTCGCGCAGGCGGTCGACGAGCTCGGTCGTCGGTTCGACGCCGACGTCGGCGAGGATGAGCGTATCCTCGATCTCCTCCCAGGCGGACTCGTCGAGATTGTCACGGGAGAGGAGGTTGAGCAGTCCGCGCCCGAGCCCGCTGTTCGACTTCGCCAGGCGCTCACGCAGGCGGACGAGGCGGCTGGCCGGTTCGGTGGGGACCTCGGAACCGCGCGCTTCGGCTTTGTCCTTCTCGACCGCCTCGGCGACGTCATCGATGCTCAGCTCACCGGTGACCTCCGCATCGATGCCGCGTCTGTCATCGAGGCCCTTCTTGCGCGCGTTGACGCGCAGCGAGATGCCCACGCCGACGACGAGAGCGAACACGATCGCCGCGACGATGAGCAAGATGATCGGCTGATCCATGGTTCTTCCGTCCTCCTTTGAGTGCCGCCGTTCGGGCCGCCCGCACTCGAGTTCCCGGACTCTTCCGGTGGTGTCAGTGTGTCGGTGAGCGCGCCGGAATCAGTCGGCGCGGTCTCCATTGTCGCGGGCCTCGACCACTCGAGGCCGCATGGGTCTCAGGTCAGGATCCGCGGCTGCCGAAGAGCAGCCCGGCGGTGGTCTTCCACCCTGTTCCCGACTCGGGGATCTTCCAGTGGCGGGTGCGCGGGCGGACCGTGATGAGCGAGGGCGCGGCATGGCGTCGGGGCTGCGGCCGGAGCACATAGGAGTGATCGCGGATCGCGGTCACCGCCGCCTGTTCCCTGGTCGCCAGGTGCGAGGTGCCGTCATCATGGCCGAAGAATTCGTGGACTTCGTCGTCGTAGCCGGTCCACTCGGGCGGCAGACGGAATCGCTGCACGTCGGAGGAGTATCGCAGGCGTCCTTCGGCGCGCAGGCCGGGCAGAGCCACGAGAAGGACGACGACGAGTGCCAGGGCGAAGGAGATCGCGAGTCCGACGATGATGACAAGTACCGAATTCATGCCCTCGAGCCACCTCGCAGTACAGCAGCCTCGGCCATGGACGTCCCGCTCCTCACGTTCTTCGAATACCTGTGTCTCGGCCCAAGTCTATAGTCCCCGGACACGACTATTGTGCTCGCCCGCCGTGCGGCAGTTGCAAAATTCCCTGGGACTGTCCTGGGCATCACCGTCAAACGGCCTTGTGCCCCAGCGGCGGGCCTGCCACCTCGGGCGCGCCGGCCGAAGAGCGGACTGCCGATCACGGGATCCGCTGCGATATGACTTTCGACACCCCATCGCCGTGCATCGTCACTCCGTAGAGGGCATCGGCGATCTCCATCGTCCGCTTCTGGTGGGTGATGACGATGAGCTGCGAGGAATCCTGCAGCTCCTTGAACACCGTGAGCAGGCGCGAGAGGTTGAGATCGTCGAGGGCCGCCTCAACCTCGTCCATGACGTAGAACGGGCTCGGCCGAGCTTTGAAGATCGCGACCAGCATGGCCACAGCCACCAGCGACCGCTCCCCTCCGGAGAGCAGAGACAGACGCTTGACCTTCTTGCCGGCCGGGCGAGCGTGCACGTCGACGCCGGTGGTGAGCATATCGTTCGGATCGGTCAGGCTCAGTGCGCCTTCACCGCCGGGGAACAGACGCGAGAAGATGTCCTCGAACTCCCGCGCCGTATCGGCATAGGCTTCCGCGAAGACGCGTTCGACGTGCCGATCGACCTCCTCGACGAGCTGCATGAGGTCCTTGCGGGAGGATTCGATGTCCGCGATCTGCTTCTCGAGGAACTGATGCCGTTCCTTCAGCGCCTCGTACTCCTCGAGCGCGAGCGGATTGACCGTGCCGATGCGCTTGAGCTGCGACGCCGCCTGCTTCTGCCGCTTCTCCACCTCGGCGCGCACATACGGCCGGTCCTCGACGTCCTCTTCGAACGACGGAACGGGCAGATGCGGCCCGAATTCGTCGATGAGGCGGTCGATTCCCAACCCCGTCTCCTCCTCCGATCGGTGCGCGATCTCCTCCAGCTTCAGCCGGAAACGCTCCTTCGCGAGTTCGGCTTCGGCGGCGGCGTCTTTGAGCTTCTGCAGCTGGGTTCGGGTCGACCCCAATTCCTCGCCGAGGCGGCCCTTCTCTTCGCGCAGACCGCCGCGTTCGTCGACGAGGACCTGGATCGCCTCACCGAGCTCGGCCACCGTGGAGGTGGCCAGCTCCGCGGCTTCGGCCGCGGTTTCGGCGATGAGCTGCACCGAGGCGGCCGCGCGCTTCTTCTTCGCGATCGTGCGCTGCGTCTGCTCCCGCGCCACTTCTTCGGCCTTCGCAGCCCGCAGGAGGGATTCCACTCGGTCGCCTAAGAACCGGGCCCGGTCGGCAGCCGACCGGTGACTGATACGGGCTTCGACGAGGTCTTCCGAAGCTTGGGCGACCTGTGCGCTGAGTTCATCCCGAGCGGCGGTATCGACGACTTCGTCGACCTCGGCGGCACCGGCCAGTGCCGCCGCAGCCGACTGAGAGTCGCGTTCGGCGACGGCGAGGCGGGATTCGAGTTCGGTCGCGTTCTCCTGCGCGCGCTGCAGGCGAGTGCGAGCCACACCGATCTCACCGGTGATGCGCGAGACCTCCTCGGCCGCGGCCATGATCTTCGCATCCGAGGAGTGGAGAGCATCGAGGGCTGCGGCCGATTCCTCACGTGCCGCGGTCAGGCGCGGTTCGAGTTCCCTCACGGAGGCGTCGAGCTTCCCCTCCCGGTCTTCGAGATCGGCGATGAGGGAATGAGTGTCCTCGATAGCGGTCTGCGAGGCCAGGCGTGTGCCCGAGGCGGTCCGGGCCCGGCTGATGCGGGTCGCGGTAAGCACTTCACCGTGGACGGTGACAGCGGTGAGTTCGGGCCGGGCCTCGGTCAGCTCGATTCCGGTGCGCGCATCGGGGACGCAGACGACACCGTGCAGAGCCCGGGCCAGCAGAGCACGCAGTTCGGGGACGTCGCTGTCGACGACATCGGAGAGCCATCGCAGGCCTTCCAGCGCAGGCAGCTCCGGCAGTTCCGGCAGGGCCTCAGGGGCACTCCTGCCGCCCTTCCCTTCCGCAGGTTCGGCACCGGCTGGGATCGTCAGGGACACGTTCGTGTCCTCGCCGAGGTGGTCGAGCACTGCCAGCGCCACTTCGCTGTCGTCGACAATGACGCCGGAGACCGTCGTCGACAGAGCCGCGGCCGCGGCCATCTCGAACCCGTGGTCGACGCTCAGCCGTTCGGTCACGGCTGTGCGCACTCCCGGCAGATCCGCATTGACGATGTCCTCGAGATCGGCTTCCAGGGCGGTGCCCAAGGCCAGGGCTTCCGCGCGGGCCTTCGCCGAGGACAGTTCGGACGCGACCTGTGCCCGCTGCTCCTGCAGGCCAGTGCGTTCGGCCTCCAATTTCTCGAGGCGCTCCTGTGCCGCCTCATACGCGGAGTCGAGCTCGGTCTCACCGGCTTCGACGTCCTCGACCCCGGTCTCGGCCGATTCGAGTTCCCTGCTGCGCTCGGCGATGCGGGCGGTGACGGTTTCGATCTCTGCGCGGTTGGCTTCGATCCGGGACTTGAGGTCGGTGATCCGCTCAGCCGCCTGCGTCTGCTTCGACTGCAGCGCCGAGCGGTTCTTCACCGCCTCGGTGATGGCGATCTGTGCGGCCTTGACCTCGTCTTCGGCGGTGCGCAGGGCTCGGGTGAGCTCTTCCTTCCGCTGTTGGCTGGCCTCGAGTGCGGTCGTCTTCTCGGTCACGACCGCCTCGGCGTCGGTGAGTTCGGAGCGGTTGCGTTCGGCCTGAGCGCGCAGCTCTTCGGGTGACTTCGATTCCCTCTGCCCCAGGCTCGTGACCTCCGAGAGCAGGTGGGAGCGCTTGTCCGCGGCGCGTTGGCTCAGCCCCTGTGCACGCACGACTTGTGTCTGAGTCCGCGATTCGGCGGTGCGCTGGACTTCGAGCTCGCTGTCGAGTTCGGACAGCCGCGCTTCGATCTCCGACAGACGCGCCTCGGTGCGGGTGCGGCGATGGTCGAGTTCGGCGATGCGGTCGCTGTGGTCTTCGCCCTCGCTCGTCGAGGCCAGGGAGGACTGCATCCGCACGGCATCGTCGGCGAGCAGTCTGGCGGTGGCGTCGCGCAGAGTCGCCTGGACGGTCGCTGCCTTCGCAGCGGCCTCGGCCTGCCGCCCCAAGGGCCCCAGCTGCCGGTTGAGTTCGGTGCGCAGATCGGTGAGCCGGTCGAGGTTCGTCTGCAGTCCGGTGAGTTTGCGGACCGCTTTGTCCTTGCGGCGTCGGTGCTTGAGCACCCCGGCGGCCTCTTCGATGAAGCTGCGCCTCTCCAGCGGATCGGCATGGAGGATCGCGTCGAGGCGGCCTTGTCCGACGATGACGTGCATCTCCTTGCCCAGGCCGGAGTCGTTGAGCAGCTCTTGGATGTCGAGCAGCCTCGCCGGTGCCCCGTTGACGGCGTATTCGGATCCGCCGGTGCGGAACAGGGTCCGCGAGATGGTCACCTCGGTGTAATCGACGGGGATGGCTCCGTCGGTGTTGTCGATGGTCAGGGTCACCTCGGCGCGGCCCAGGGCCTGACGTTTCGAAGTTCCGGCGAAGATGACGTCATCCATCTTTCCGCCGCGCAGATTCTTCGCACCCTGTTCGCCCATCACCCAGGACAGGGCGTCGACGACGTTGGACTTGCCCGAGCCGTTGGGTCCGACGACGCAGGTGATTCCCGGCTCGAATCGGAGGGTCGTCGCCGAGGCGAAGGACTTGAATCCCCGCAGTGTCAGGCTTTTGAGATGCATATTGGGCACCAGCATATCCGCAGGCGGCGGCGAGATCCCGAATCTTTTGGTAGAGTTTCTCCTCGTGCGCAGGCGACTGCGCCGTTTTCCTCCGTAGCTCAGTTGGCAGAGCATTCGACTGTTAATCGAAGGGTCGCTGGTTCGAGCCCAGCCGGGGGAGCTGGGAGGGGCCCTGTCGTGCGCGGCAGGGCCCCTGCTTGTGCCAACCGTCCGATGCAGTCAACAAGGAAGGAACGCCGAGCCGGCAGCCCGTTCTCATTCGCGTCTCCGAGGACCCGCCCCCGATCGGCCCGATCGCTATGAGCAGTGAACATACCAAGACTCAGGAGCTCATCGAGCACCTGAAGCATCCGACGACCGCGCTCCGGCCCTTCAAACGTGAGGGTCTGGACAAGGTGGTCTTCTTCGCGGCCGGCATCCTCGCCGTTGCGTTCGTCGTCTGGGGCTTCGTCTCCCCCGAGACTCTCGGTTCGGTGGCGGGTACGCTGCTGACCGGAGTGATGGACAACTTCGGGTGGCTCTTCGTCATCGCCGCCACGATCTTCACGATCTTCGTCATCGTCGTCGCCGTCAGCAAGTTCGGTCGGATCCCTCTGGGCAAGGACGATGAGAAGCCGGAGTTCAAGACCTCCTCGTGGATCGCGATGATGTTCGCCACGGGCATGGGCATCGGACTCGTGTTCTCCGCGGTCGGCGAGCCTCTCTTCTTCTACATGTCGCCTCCCCCGAACACGGTCGACGGCTCCACGCCCCAGGCGATGGGCACGTCCATGGGAACGACTCTGTTCCATTGGACGCTCTACCCGTGGGCGATGTACGCCATCGTCGGTCTCGGCGTGGCCTACGGTTCGTTCCGTCTGGGACGCTCGCAGCTGTTCTCGTCGATGTTCACCCCGGTGTTCGGCGAACGCGCCGTCAACGGAATCGGCGGCAAGGTCATCAACATCCTTGCGATCCTCGCGACTCTGTTCGGTTCGGCCTGCTCGCTGGGTTTGGGCGCCATCCAGATCGGCGGCGGCATCGAGTCCGCGGGCATCATGTCCGAGGTCACCTCACCGGTGCTCGTCATCATCATCGCGATCCTCACGGCCGCATTCGTCGCCTCCGCGGTCTCGGGTGTGGAGAAGGGCATCCAGTGGCTGTCGAACATCAACATGGTGCTCGCGGTC
Organism: Brevibacterium sp. SIMBA_078; assembly: GCF_046534565.1. Classification (NCBI taxonomy): domain Bacteria; kingdom Bacillati; phylum Actinomycetota; class Actinomycetes; order Micrococcales; family Brevibacteriaceae; genus Brevibacterium; species Brevibacterium sp. SIMBA_078. The sequence continues at coordinate 289,058 of NZ_JAWRYQ010000004.1, read as the reverse complement.
ATCGTCGCCCTCATCGTCTTCATCGGCGGACCGACGCTGTTCATCCTCAACGTCATCCCCTCCTCGGTGGGTACGTTCATCCAGGACCTGCCGCAGCTGGCGTCCCGAACGGCTGCCGACGGTCAGGGTGTCAATGAGTGGCTGTCGTCGTGGACGGTCTTCTACTGGGCATGGTGGGTGTCATGGTCGCCCTTCGTCGGACTGTTCATCGCGCGCATCTCGCGCGGTCGCACCGTCCGTCAGTTCGTCACCGGTGTGCTCATCGTCCCCTCCGTCGTCTCGACCATCTGGTTCGCGATCTTCGGCGGCGGTGCCATCGGCATCCAGGAGCGCGCCGAGCGCGGCGAGGGCACGGTCAAGGCGCTGGCGAAGGTCGTCGACGGCGAACCGGACATCAACATGGACACGATCCTGTTCGACCTCCTCGGCGCTCTGCCGCTGCCGAACCTCATTGCGATCATCCTGATGATCGTCACGGTCGTCCTCATCGCGATCTTCTTCGTCACCGGCGCGGATTCCGCGTCGATCGTCATGGGCACCCTGTCGGCCAACGGCATGCAGGAACCTGGCAAGGGCCTCGTGATCTTCTGGGGCACCGCGACCGGTGCCGTGGCTGCGGTGATGCTCTTGGCGGGCGGTTCCGATCCCGCCGAGGCGCTCGACGGGCTGAAGAACATCACGATCGTCTCCGCCCTGCCGTTCGTCATCGTCATGCTGCTGCTGTGCGTGGCGGTGTGGAAGGACCTGTCGAAGGATCCGCTCATCATCCAGGAGCAGCTGGCCGCACACGTGCTCGAGACCTCGGTGGCCACCGCGGTCGACGAGTACGACGGCGAGATCTTCGGCCTCGAGACCTCGGAACTCCAGATCGAGGACGAGCCGGCCGAGTCTTCGGAGGATGCCGCCAAGACCACGGACAAGGACACCTCAACAAAGGACTAACCCCCAATTGCTACCTGACGGCGGCCCAGCTACCTCGCGCGAGGTTGCTGGGCCGCCGTCAGGTGGTTTGAAGGAAAGGAAGTCGATAGATGAACAGAGTCATCAGACGCGAGGGGAACATTTCGAAGCTCATCGGCTGGATGCTCGTCGTCATGGCGATTCTCGCGTTCATCACGGTGATCATCCTGGCGATCTTCGCCGAACCCTTCTTTCTCATCTTCCTCTTCGCACCGGTCATCGCGCTCATCGGCGCGTGGGTGAATTTCCACTTAGGAGCCCGGGCGCGGTTGGAGATCACTCCCGAGGAGTTCATCTGGTGCGGCTTCACCGGCAGACCTCATCGGATCGCCTGGCGGGATCTCGACCGCATCCTCCTACCGGCTCCCGGTTCGCGCTATCGGCTGGCTGCGGCAGCGCGCCTGCGAGACGGTCGGATCGTCGAAATCGACTCACTGTGGTTGTCTCCGACGAACCCCGCGAACCTTCTCTCCCCGCCTGACCACACCGAGGCGCAACGCGCGCTCATCGACGGCCACAAAGCGTATCTTGCGAGGGCATTCCGGCACTGACGTCTTGGTACTGTGTTCGCATGCGGCACCGCTGATGACGAGAGACGGAGGGCGAGACTGATGATCGTGATCGACAGCATCGAGGCGCTGCGTGAGCACACTGCCGGCACTCCTTGCGTTCTCGCCACCCCCGAAGACCGAGAGCTGACGGATGAGGCGGCCAATAGCCTCGACCTGACGGTGCACAGCGCACATCCTCCGCCGAGGCGGCCGATGGCTGCGGTCGTCGACGACCAGATCAGCCTCGTGCTGCAGGTCCTCGACGAGGATCGTGCCCACCACGCGCTGCAGCTCCACGCCCGAGAGCGCGGCCTGCTCGTCATCGGTGAGAAGAAGGCCCTGGACTCCATCGCGGGAAAGCTTCCTGCCGATGCCGGCGATACGTGGACCGTGCTCGTCGAGCTCATTCTCAATGTGGCGCGCCGCTGCGAAGAGGCACTCGACGAGATCGATGATCGGTGCCAGGAGCTCGAAGCACAGTCCGTGGGCTACGCGTCTTCACCGCGGCGGCGGACGATGGGGAGACTGCGAGCCGAGCTCTTCCGGATCGGTGAGACCCAGGCCGCACAGCAGAGGCTGCTGTCGAACGAGGAAGAGCTCGCGCAGAGCCTCGGCGAGGACCATCAGCGGCTGCTCGCCCGTGCTTCAGCGGCGTTCGGGGCGAATCAGTCGATGACCACGCGTCTCTATGCGATGCTCGGCGACATCCTCAACGAACAGGATTCCGTCGTGTCCGAACGGCTGACTCTGGTGGCGACGATCTTTCTGCCGCTGACTCTGGCGACGGGGTTCTTCGGGATGAACTTCCAGTGGATGCTCGATCGTCTGGGCAGCCTGCCGGGGTTCATCATCTTCGGCCTCGTCATTCCCGGCCTGCTCACGGTGGCGACCCTCGTCTTCATCCGCCGGCTGACTCGTTCGTCGTGAGCCGGACGAACCCAGACGCAACTACATCCCGAACAGAGCCGGAATGGCGATCGGGCCGGCACCGAATGCGGTGATGACCGCGGCCAGCACCAGCAGGAGTATGTCGTATTCGGGACCTCCCGCCGAGGCCCAGTACTTCGAGTGCCATTTGAAGACGTGCAGGCTCGTCGTGATGAGCATGAGCACGACGACGCCGAGACCGGCCCATTGCGCGAGGACGCCGGTGGCGAATGAGACTGCGGCGGCAAGCTCGGCGATGGCGACGAACCATGCGGTCGGAACATTGAGCCCATCCGCTTTGGCGAACCGCGGAATGTCCTTGGCCTTGACCATGAACTCGCGGACGAAGGCCACCGTCAGAACTGCCCTGACGAGCAGGAGCACGATCCCTGCAGCGATCGTTGGAACCGTGAACATGAGCATTCCTCTCCGCCTGAGCGCCGAGGTGGCGACCTCTCGCCCGAGTCTACGCTTCACTGCGTTGAGGCCAGAGGTCTCGACAGCCTCTCCTGCCCGGCATCCTTCACCCTGAGTTTCATTTCACCGCGCTGCAGCGGTGCATCATGCCGTTGCCGGTGACCGATGGACCGTTGACTGTAGGACTTGCGGCGAAGGCGAGGGACTGCGAGCAAAGGGGCGGGATGCTCTTGGCCGCTGGGGTGCACCGCGCCTGAGGCTCGGCAACGAAGCCAAACAGCTGCGACGCCACCAGCAGGTTGCTCCGCCTACCTGTACCGCGGGGCCTTCTGACACTCAGGACAGAAGTGAGTGCCCCGCCCGCCGACGGTGATCTTGGCGATCTCGGTCCCGCAGCGCACGCAGTCCTGTCCCCCGCGCCCGTAGACGAGCAGCGCGCGATCGAAGTATCCGGATTCGCCGTTGACATTGACGTAGAGAGCGTCGAAGCTCGTCCCGCCCACGGCCAGGGCATCGCTCATCACTTTCGTCGCGGATTCGAGCACCGCCACGAGGCGGCTCTTGCGTGTCCGTGCCGGCACCGCCAAGGGGTGGACTCCCGCCCGGAACAGTGCCTCGTCGGCATAGATGTTGCCGATTCCGCTGACGAGCGTCTGGTCGAGCAGCGCGGCCTTGATCGCGGTGCGCTTCTTCGCCAGTTCACCGACAACGGCCTCCGGATCGAATGCGGGCTCGAGCGGATCGGCCGCGATGTGCACCGCCGAGGCGGGGACGAGTCGACCGTACCCGTGGACGAGGGGTTGGACGCCGATATGGCCGAAGATCCTTTGGTCGACGAAACGCAGTTCGCGGTCGCTGTCGAGGTGCAGAACCGCACGAGTATGCCGGTGGATCTCCTCGTCGGGCGAGTGGATGCGCAGCTGTCCGCTCATGCCCAGATGCACGAGGATGCCGAGTTCGGGCCTCGGCACAGATGAAGCGACCGAGACCGAGGACGACACAGCCCCCTCCCCCAGGCTCAGCCACATGAACTTCCCACGGCGCTCGGCACGCAGAATCCGCTGCCCGGTCACGGCCGAAACGAACCCGGAGACCGCAGACGGATCGATGCGCCGCTGGGACGTCGTGCCCAGAATTCGGGGGTCGGCCACCTCGGCGCCGGTGATCGTGGTCCCGGCCGTCCATTCGTCGACGCCGCGACGGACGCTTTCGACCTCGGGAAGCTCAGGCATCAGTGACCCTCGATTCGATCAGGCATGCGCCCGTGAGCGCACAAGGAGACCACGGTGAGGCTCAGCGCCGATAGTCCGGGTAGATGGTGCGGATGGCTTTGACGGCCACCTCGGCGGCCGCGGCTTCGGCGGCCTTCTTCGAGGAACCGTCACCGGCGCCCCAGTTGTTCGCCCCAAGCATCGCGGTAGCGGTGAAGACCATCGCATGGTCGGGACCCGCCGAGGTGATCTCGTAGCTCACGGCGCCGAGGTCGAGGTCCGCCGCGGCCTCCTGCAGGGTGGTCTTGAAGTCCATCCCGGCCCCGAGGTTGACCGCGTCGTCGAGCATTCCGTCGATGAGGCGGTGGACGAAGGCGAAGGCCTCTTCGCGTCCGCGGGAGACGAATGTCGCGCCGATGAGGGCCTCGACCGTGTCGGCGAGGATCGAGTCCTTGTTCCGGCCTCCGGTCAGTTCCTCACCCTTGCCCAGTAGGATGTGCTCGCCGATGCCGTGTCGGCGGGCGATCGACGCGAGGGCACGCGTGTTGACGACGGCCGAACGCATCTTGGCCAGCTGGCCTTCGGGCAGATCCGGGTTGTCGTAGAACAGCGATTCGGTGGCGACGAGGCCCAGAACGGAGTCGCCGAGGAACTCGAGGCGCTCGTTGGTGGGGATCCCACCGGCCTCGAAGGCGAAGGAGCGGTGCGTGAGCGCGAGACGAAAAGTCTCGGGATCAATATCGATCCCGAGACTCTTCTTCAGTGCTGCTGTGGTATCAGTGTCCACAGTCTCAGACGTCAGCGACCTTGCGGCCCTTGTACTCGAGGTACAGCGGGGTGCCGGCTGCGTCTTCGACGACCTTGGCCTGGTGGGGGCGCGAGTACACAACGCGACCGTTCTCCACAGTCTTGACCAGGTTCGGAGCCTTGGCCTTCCACTGCGAACGACGGTGGCGGGTGTTGCTGCGCGACAATTTACGCTTCGGAACAGCCACGTCTAGCTCTCTTTCTTCTCTTCCAACAGATTCTTCAATGATGCGAACGGCGATTCGGATTCGTCCTCGTCCACCTCGAGGTCCTCCCCCAGGGTGTAGCTGAACTCCTCGCTCTCATCCCGCGAGGGATTGAACGGCAGAGCCATCACGACGGCGTCTCTGATCGCGGGCTCGAGGTCGAGCTGATCCCGGTCGATGACGTAGGAGTCCTCATCCCCTTCGGCCTGCTCATAGACGTACATCTCCTGGATGTCCACATCTATAGGCAGCTCGATGGGTTCGAGCGTCCTCGCGTCTTCGCCGCGGGCCGTCGCCGAGACTGTTCCCGACACGTAGATCCCCTCCGACACGCTCTCGAACATCAGCTCGAGCGTCAGTGGTGAACCTTCCGCAACCCCGATCACTTCGATCTTGAGATCCGCTGGAGCCGACAAGGTGGTGTTCACCCGTTCCCACTCACCCGGATGACCGAGCAATCCCATGGATCTGAGATCATAGACGAATTCAGATCTGTTCTTCATGCCCTGTCCTCCTGGTGCGTTTGAGGATGTCGCTCCTGCGTTCACACGCGACTCACCATTCTAATCATTGTCAGCGGCCATTACCAATCGGGTCCGTCCCGCCGCGCAGGTGTTCCTGCTCACCATTTCTCGTGCTGGTTGCGCAAGGTGACGCCGCCGGCCAGAAGGAGCAGTGCGCCGGAGATCGTGAACACTATCCCGGAACCGGCGATGACGGTGAGCGCCGAGGCGGCCGAGGGGATCGCGACCTGGCTGAGTCGGTTGCCCGCCAAGCGGATCGACAGCACCGCGGCCCGGTTCGCCGGATCTGAGAGCGTCGACACCCAGGTCATCGTCAGCGGCTGGGTGAGACCGAAGCAGAAGCCTGCGATCGTGAGCAGGATCGCCAGCGTCCACGGTTGGCTGAGCACGGGGATGAGGACCACGCAGAGCCCAGCGGCCGCCGAGGCGGTCCACAGCAGGGAGAGATTCCGCCACTTCCGTGTGAGGAAGCCGATGAAGAGCCGGGAGATCACCGAGGCGAAGGTCCGTGCCGCAAGCAGCCACGTCACCGTTGTCACCGTCAGTCCGTTCTGCTGACCGATGAGCGGCAGGTAGGCGGTCATCAGATCCACGGCGGCGAGCGTGGCCATGGACGCGAAGATCGCGGGCTTCATCCCCCGCACCGACAGCAGAGCCAACGGGGCGATGGCACCTTCGGCCGCCTCGGCGCGGGAGACGTGAGGGGTCCGACCGCGGAGCATGACGATGACGGCGGCGATGAGGGTGAGCGCCGACAGTGCGGTCATGAACCACAGCGCGTTCGTGATCGCGGTATCACCCGAGGTGGCGTCGGCGACCATGCCGGCCAGGGGCAGGCCGATGGTCTGTCCGATCGAGACCCCGAGGGTGAGGTGGCCGAACTTCGCGGTGAGCTTCGAAGCGGGGAAGCTCTGCGGGATGAGCGCTTGGGAGGCGACCGTGGTGAGCAGCTGCCCGAAGCCCAGGCTCATCGTGGCGACCAGCAGCACGCCGAGGTTGGGGGCGGTGGCCGCGAGCGCGACGGGCAGGATCGACAGAGCGGTGCCGACCCACAGCACCGCTGTGGCGTATCCGCGGTCGACGAGGCGGCCGACGAAGAGCGCGGTGAGCAGCGGGACGAGTGAGTACACCGCGGTCATCAGACCGAGGACGACTCCTGATCCGCCGAGTTCCAGGGTGCGGTAGGAGATGAGGACGCGGACGCCGTTGTACGTCGCGTGCGCGATGACGGTGTGGACGACGAGGCCCGTGAACCAGGCCCTATTGGCAGGATCGGCGGCTGCGCTCATCCCTCAGACGACGCTGTCGTCGTTCGCGGCCGCGGGTCCGCGGCCGCCCAATGCCTCCAGCACCGAGGTGGGGACGAGGCCTTCGATGTTTCCGCCGCCCGCGTGGACTTCCTTGATGAGTGAGGAGGAGACGTGTTCGAACTTCGGATCACCGGGGACGAAGATCGTCTCGAGCTCGGACAGGTGTTTGTTCATCAGCGCCATCGGCAGTTCGTAGGCGAAGTCGGTGCCCGACCGCAGTCCCTTGACGACGGCGGGAGCGCCGATTCTCGTGCAGTAGTCGACGAGGAGGCCCCCGGAGACGAGGTCGATCGTGATGTTCTGCGCATTCTGAGTGCGTTGATCCTCGGCCAGGGACTGGCGAATGAGGTCGGCACGGATCTCCGGGTCGAAGCGACCGGACTTCGAAGGATTGTGGACCACTGCCACGACGACCTCTTCGAACATCCGAGAGCTGCGGGCGATGATATCGAGATGACCCATGGTGATCGGGTCATAGGAACCGGGACAGACGACCTTCATGCCCTCATCGTATCGTCTGCCCCGATCAGAGGCGGGCAGATCCGTGTCACGGACACGTGAGGTCGCAACCGTCAGTGTGCCTGTTCCCGCAGCCGCAGCCGCAGCCACTGATCGTCGGCGGGTGTCTCAGCGTCGGTGCCTTTGACCACTTGACCGTCGAAATCATCCACCGTTCCGTGCAGGCGGGAGGCCGCCTCGGCCATCACCCGGGCGACGATGGCAAGGGAACGGGGTTCGTCACCGGCGGCGACCGCCTCGGCGAGATTCCTGTGACTGTCCAGGACATCGCACCGGACCTCATATCCGCGCTTGTCCGACAGCGACAGCAGGCGGGTGTGAACCATCGAGACCTTCATGAGGTCGGTCAGCCGCGCTGACCCGGAGCACGCGACGATCGAGTGATGGAAGTTGAGGTCGGCGTCGCCGATCGTACGCGCGACATTCTCCTCGATCGCACGCTCGAGCTCCCTCAGCGCGCGGCTGATCCGCGCCGTCGAATTTCCGCCCCGGACAACGAGCTTGACCGCCTGCGATTCGATCGCCTCCCGCACGGCATAGACGTCGTCGATATCGGCCGTGCGCATCCGTCTCACATGCACACCTCGTCCTGGAGCATGCGTCATCACACCTTCGCTGATGAGGCGCTGCAGAGCCTCCCGCAGAGACGGCCGCGACACCTCGAGCAGCTCGGCCGTGCGCACTTCGTTGATCGACTGACCGGGCTCGAGCGAGCCGGAATAGATGGCGTTGCGGATCTGGTCGACGATGAGGTCGATCGTCGAAGAGCGGACCACTTTGCGCAGCACCGGCAGCTCGGAAGTCGGAGGATTCATCACGGTCACGATCATATAACGTTGTCAGACAGTGTGACATTCGGACAACATAAGTATTGAATACTGTTCCAGAGACGCACGTCACGTTGATGTGTCGACGTTCAAGGAAGGAACAGCAAATGAAACTCAAAGGACTGGCCGCCGCGACATCGATTCTCGCGCTGACGCTCACTCTCGGTGCCTGCGGCGGAAGCGACTCCGACGAGTCCGCACTGCAGAAGGCCGTCGACGAAGGAAAGATCACTGTCGGCTTCGCTGGTGAGGCACCATACAGCTTCGAAGAGGGCGGCGAACTCCAGGGAGCGTCGGTGGCACTGGCCAAGGCCGTGTTCAAAGAGCTCGGCGTCGACGACGTCGAGGGCGTCAACACCGAATTCGGTTCGCTCATCCCTGGTCTCAATGCCGATCGCTTCGATGCGATCTCGGCAGGCATGTCGATCCTGCCCGACCGCTGCGAACAGGCGTCCTTCGGTGATCCCGAGTTCATGTACACCACTGCCCTGATGACTAAGGAGGGCAAGCTCGACGGGATGAAGAACCTCGATGACGTGAAGAAGAAGGGCGTCAAGCTCGCCACCATGACCGGTGCCATTGAATCCGACTACGCCAAGGACCTCGGTATCAAGACTCAGCAGGTCGGTACCCCGCAGGACGGCATGGACGCCGTGACCACCGGCCGCGCCGATGTCTTCGCGCTCACCGCCATCTCGCTCAACTGGATGGAGAAGAACACCGAAGATTCCGGTGTCGAAGTCAGCGATTCCTTCGTCCAGGAGATCGACGGCGTCCCACAGGTCGGTGCCGGTGCCACGGTCTTCCGCAGCGATGACAAGGAACTGCGCGACGAATGGAACAAGGGCCTGGAGAAGATCGTCTCCGATGAGAAGTCCTACCTCGACGCCGTCGGCGACTACGGCTTCACGGCCGAAGAGCGCCCCGACGGTTCGATCACGACCGATCAGCTGTGCAAGGGCGAACTTCCCACCGCTGACTCCTGAGTCGGTTCCTCTCACGCACCATGAATGACAATGTCTCCACGTTGCTGAACTTCCTCCCACAGCTGTGGGAGGGAGTTCAGACAACCATCATCCTCACGGTGGCCGGCAGCATCGGCGCCGTCCTCATCGCACTCGTCCTCGGTCTGACGATGACCTCGCCGAGCGCCTGGCTGCGCATCCCGGCCCGCATCGTCGTCGAGTTCTTCCGCGGCACTTCTCTGCTCGTGCAGCTGTTCTGGCTGTTCTACGTGCTCCCGCTCCTCGGCGTCGATTTCGACCCTATGGCCTGCGGAGTCGCCGCTCTGGCACTCAACTACGGAGCCTATTCCGCCGAGGTGGTCCGGTCCTCGATCAAGACCGTGGCCCCCGGTCAGTGGGAAGCAGCCATCGCGCTGAGCCTCTCCCCCACCCGCCGGATGATCCGCGTGATCTTCCCTCAGGCCTGGGCGCTCATGATCCCATCGCTGGCGACCCTGCTCATCCAGCTGCTCAAGGGCACGGCGGTCGTCTCCTTCATCACGCTCTCCGACCTCACCGACAAGACCGAACAGCTGCGCCAGTCGACCGGCGACACGATGTTCGCCTACTCGATCAGCCTCCTCATCTACTTCGCACTGGCATGGCTGCTCCAGGAATTCATGAACTTCCTCGAACGCAGAGCGACGAAGGCCCTCGGCCGTCGTCGCCCGAACTCTCGCACCGATCGTCGTGAGGCCAGGCGTGCAGCCCGTGCCGATGCCGCGCGCCAAGACCGTCTCAAGTCACACGTTGCCGCTGGTGAAGGTGCTGACCGCTCCAAAGGTCCGTTCCCAGGACAGGGAGGTGGCCTCTGATGTGGAACTGGGAATTCGCCGCCGAAGCCCTGCCGATTCTGCTCCGCGGTTTCGTCAACACCTTGATCGCCACCGTCGTCGGCACCGCCATCGCCGTCGTCCTCGGGCTCATCCTTGCCGTGGCCATCCGCGGTCTGCCGCGCTGGATCAACTGGCTGGTCCGACTCATCGTCGCGTTCATCCGCAACACCCCTCTGGTCGTCCAGCTGCTGTTCGTCTACTATGCGTTCTCCGATATTCCAGGACTCGTCGATGTGCCCGCTCTGGTCATCGGCTTCATCGTCATCGGCATCCACTATTCAACGTATATGTCCGAAAGCTACCGTGCAGGCATCGATGCCGTCCCGCCGGGCCAGTTCGAGGCCGCCACTGCCCTCTCGCTGCCGCCGGTCCGCACCTTCACCGCGATCGTGTTGCCACAGGCGCTGCGGGCGACCATCCCGTCGCTGGGCAACTACGCAGTCGCCATGTTCAAGGACACCCCGTTCCTGTTCGCAATCTCCGTCGTCGAGCTCGTCACGGCTGCTAAGGAATTCGGCGGTTCGACCTTCGCCTACACGGAAGCCTTCACTCTGGCGGGCATCATCTTCCTCGCCGCCAGTTACCCGACCTCACTGCTCATTCAGAGATTGGACCGACGCCTTGCCACCTACTGAGAACACCCCAGCCAATTCCTCCACTCCCGGCGCAGGCACACCGGCGATCGAGTTCAAGGACGTGGAGAAGAGCTTCGGCCCGACCACCGTGCTCAAGGACCTCAACTTCACAGTGGCTCCAGGCGAGCGCGTCACACTCATCGGGCCCAGCGGTTCGGGCAAGACGACGATCCTGCGCCTTGTGATGACGCTCGAGGAGCTCACCGGCGGATATATCTTCGTCGACGGTCAGCCGCTGACTCACGAGGACCGCGGCGGCAAACGCGTGGAACTGCCGAAGAAGCGCACGCGTGAGATGACCACGCGCATCGGCATGGTCTTCCAGCAGTTCAACCTGTTCCCGAACATGACCGTGCTCGAGAACATCATCGAAGCTCCCGTCCATGTGCTCGGCAAGTCCAAGGCAGACGCGACCAAGGAAGCCAAGGAACTGCTCGAACGCGTGGGCTTGGCCGACAAGGCCGACGCTCACCCGACCCGTCTCTCCGGCGGCCAGCAGCAGCGCGTGGCGATCGCCCGGGCACTGGCGATGAACCCGGAGATCCTCCTCCTCGACGAGGTCACCTCCGCCCTTGACCCCGAACTCGTCGGGGACGTGCTCGGAGTGCTGCGCGATATCGCCGAGACCACGGACATCACGATGCTGCTGGTCACACACGAGATGCAGTTCGCCCGCGACGTCTCTCACCGCGTGATGATGTTCGACGGCGGTCAGGTGCTCGAAGAGGGTCCTCCGGACCAGATCTTCAACAACCCGCAGCACGAGCGCACGCGCAAGTTCCTCTCCAGCGTGCTCTAGTCCTCTGCGGCGCTCGCTTCGTCCTCGCCAGCGAGCTGGACGAAGTGGATCGCGGTCTCGCCGAAGGTCTTCGCCCGAAACACTTGGAGCCCGTCGGGCATCGTCGGCTCCGGCGAACGCGCGGCACGTTCGACCACGACGATGGACTCCATGTCCAGGTGTGTGCTCAGCCGTCTGAGGATCTGCGTGACCGCGTCCTCCCCCAGCGGGTACGGCGGGTCCATGAACACGAGGTCGAAGACTCGTGACTCCGGGTTCTCCGGTCCCGGCAGTCCGCCGAGAAAGTGGAGCACGTCCCCGGTGTGGACTTCGGCCGAATGGTCGAGACCGAGCTTGTCCGCATTGGATTCCAGAGCACGGGTCGCCGCCAGGGATGAGTCGACGAAGTCGACTTGTGCTGCACCCCGCGACATCGCCTCGAAGCCGAGCCCACCGGAACCGGCGAAGAGGTCGAGGACGTTCGCTGCAGGCAGCACCCCGTAGCCGTCGAGCATGGAGAACAGGGATTCCTTGACGCGGTCGGACGTCGGCCGGGTGTTCGCCCCCGATGGGGACGTCAGTTTGGCACCTTTGTGCGCGCCGGCGATGATTCTCATATCTGCTCCCTCAGCCTGCCTCGATGAAGTGGGCGTCGTCCTCGGGCAGGACGCGCCTGATGAAGGCCTTGAGCGCGGGCACCGCCTCGAGGGTGGGGTCGATGGCGACGATCTGCTCTGCGACCGTCTTCGCTTCGGCGACCATCTCGGAGTCGCGGAGGATGGACAGATGCCTCAGCGAGGATCCGCCCCACTGGGAGCCGCTGAGCACATCGCCTTCGCCTCGGGCGTCGAGATCGTACTCGGCCAGGGCGAAACCGTCGAGCGTCTCGGCGACGGCCTGCAGTCGTCCATAGCTCTCTTCCTCGGCACTCATCTCGGTGAGCAGGAAGCACAGGGCCGAGCTGCCGTCACGTCCGACGCGTCCGCGCAGCTGGTGCAGCTGTGCGACACCGAAGTTCTCGGCTTCGATGATGACCATCATCGTCGCCCTCGCCACGTCGACGCCGACCTCGATGACCGTCGTCGAGACGAGGATCTCGATGTCGCCTTTGACGAAGTCCGCGAGCACCCGGTCCTTCTCCGCCGTCGACATCCGCCCATGCAGCAGACCGAACTTCAGACCAGCCAGTTCCGGGGTCTCAGACAGCTTCCGTGTGATGTCTTCGATGCCCTGCTTCTGTCCGACTACGTCCCCGGACTCCGGATCTTCGATATCCGTCGGTTCGATTCGCGGGAAGACGACGAAGACCCCCTTCTCAGCCTCGACGGTCTGCCGCATGAGCTCCCGAACCCGGACGTACCAGGCAGGTTGGTCGACGATCGGCACCACATGGGTGGCGACGTCCTTCGGCCCGGCCGGCATCTCCTTCAAGGTCGAGATATCGAGGTCGGCGAAGACCGTCATCGCCACGGTGCGCGGGATCGGGGTCGCCGACATCACGAGAGTATGCGGGGTCGTGTCCCCGCCCTTCGCGCGCAGCGCTTCCCGCTGTTCGACACCGAAGCGGTGCTGTTCGTCGACGACGATGAGACCGAGATCGGAGAACATCGTCGACGCCGACAGCAGCGCATGCGTGCCGACGACGATGTCGATGTTGCCGGCGACGAGATCGAGCGCGAGTTCGCGACGCTCCTTCGCCGGCATCGACCCGGTCATCAGCGCCACTGTCACCTGGTCGTCGTCGGCCAGCAGCGGCGACAACGCCATCTGCTCGTCGAGGAATGTCTGGATCGAATGGAAATGCTGAGTGGCGAGCACCTCGGTGGGGGCGAGCATGGCGGCCTGGGCACCGGAGTCGACCGCGGTGAGCATGGCTCGCAGGGCCACAAGTGTCTTACCGGAACCGACGTCACCGTGCAGGAGCCGGTGCATCGGCCGGTCTGCGGCCATGTCCTCGGCGATCTCCTCACCGACCCTGACCTGGGATGCGGTGAGGGTGAAGGGCAGCTCCTCATCGAAGCGGCGGCTCTTCGTCCCCTGTGTGAGCAGCGGCGTCGCCTTCTCCGCGGCCAGAGTCGCTTTGCGGGCAGCGAACTCGGTCTGCAGGGCGAGCGCCTCTTCCCACTTCCACCTCAGCCGGGCCCGTTCGACGTCCTCGATCTTCCGCGGCCGGTGCATGTCCTCCAGCGCCGTGCGCAGATCCGGCAGTTCATGAGCGTCGCGCAGCCCTTTCGGCAGCGGATCCTCGAACTCCTCGTCACCTGCGACGGTGAGCAGGGTCTTGATCGAACTCCACAGCCGGGACTGCGCGATCTTCTTCACGGCCGGGTAGATGGGGAACGGCGAGTTGAGGTCCTCGGGCGTCCACTCGTGGTCATCCTCGGTGCGGTTGAGCCACACCGGAGACGCCAGGGTCAGCTGCCCGCGGAACGATTCCACCTTGCCGCCGAAGACGACGGTCAGTCCCGGCTTCAGCGCCTTCTCCAACCAGTGCTGGTTGAAGAACGCGATCTTCATCGACTGCTTCCCGTCGTGGACGATGACCTCGGTGATCGTGCCTTTCCGCTGCTTCATCCGCCGCGTCTCCACCTTGATGACTTCGGCCTGGATGATCGCGGTCTCCCCCAGCGGCAGGCCGCCGAGTTCCGTGCGCTCCCCGGGCACGAGGTAGCGGCGCGGGAAGAAGCGGAGCAGGTCAGTGACCGAATGCACCCCGCGCTTGGCGAGGTTCTTCCGATCGGCCGGCCGGAAGTTGTCTTCGAGCCGGGTCGTCATTCGACCCCCATGATCACGAGCACTCCGGAGTCTCTGGCATCGATGTCCTGGAAGTGGACGGTCTCATGCGACTTCTGGATCCAGTCCCGCAGGTGGTCGAGCACCTCCGGTGCGCAGTCGGGTCCGTGGACGACGGTGAGCAGCTCTCCCCCGGCCCCGAGCAGCCGATCGGCGAGCTTCTCGACCAACGTCCGCAGCTCCGTGCTCTGGGTCTTCGCGCGGCCTTCGATGAAGACCCGGTAGAACTGCGCGGGATGAGCCGCCACTGCCGTGCCCCCACTCGGACGATGATCCGTGGCCGCACCCGCAACGCCGCCCGCAGTCGATCCTTCGTCCTCGCTGATCACCGGCAGCATCCCCGTCGGCGGGTCGGTGGCGAGCTGATCGGCCGAATAGATCGTGCCCACCCTTGTCCCCGCGGCCGCTTCGGTCATATCCGCGAAGATCTCCCCCGCCGGGGCGAAGGGATCGTAGACGGCCAAGGCCGAGAGCAGGGTGCCGACGTTGCGAGAGCGCACGACGTGCGCCCCCAGCCCTGCCAGGGACTTCAGCGCCGAGGTGGAGCTGGGAATGACGATGACCTCACGGTCCTCGGCGGCGATGAGTTCGGACATCGTCTCGAACAGGTCCCCCACCTCCGGAGTCAGCGCCGTGGCCCCGTTGAGCGCGGTGTGCATGAGCAGTCCCGTGCCCTTGACCAGGACGATGAGCTTCGTCTCGCCCTCCTCCTCGTGCATCCGCAGGTCTTCCATATCGAGCCGGGCGATCCCATATTCGCCGAGGCGGTCGATGACGGTCGCGGCGGTCGTTTCGTCGGCGACGTGGACGTGGACCTTGCCCGCATTGATGACGATCGAGGTCCCGCCGAGGCGGTCGAGATCCTCGGCGAGGGAGTCAGTGGGGACGGTGGCCAGGATGGCGACGATCTCGAGTTCGTCGGCGGTGGCTTCGTGGATGATCTTCGGGGCGCGGGCCACCTCGGCGAGCATCGAATCCTGCGGGGTGCGGCCGGTGACGGTGGCGTAGAGGAGGTCGAAGAGTTCGACGATGCCCGTCGATCCGGCGTCGACCACCTCGGCTTCGCGCAGCACGGTGAGCTGTCCGGTGGTCTCCCGCAGAGCTGTGCGGGAGCGTTCCCGCACGGCCGCGATGACCTCGATCAGGGAGGCTCCGTCGTCGGCGCGTTCGCGGGCCTCGGTGGCCATGGCGTCGAGCACGGTGAGCATGGTGCCGTCGACGGGTCGGGCGACGGCGGCCCGGGCCCGGTCCGACGCGGTCTCCAGCGCGGTGGCCATGGCGTCGGCGGTGGCCACGGTGACTCCGGCCATGGCATCGGCGACTCCCTGCAGGGCGACGGCGAGGATGAGTCCGGAGTTGCCGCGGGCGCCGCGTCCGGCTCCGGCGGCCAATGCGGCGACGACGTGCGGGAGGGTGACGGGTCCCGTGAGCTCTTCGACGGCGAGGTAGGCGGCGCGCAGGGTGTGGTACATGTTCGTGCCGGTGTCACCGTCGGGGACGGGGAAGACGTTGAGCTCGTCGATCTCGGTGCGTTCCTTGCGCAGCCGGTCGACCGCACGGCGGGCCCAGCGGGCGGCCAGACGACCGTTGAGGCTGATGGCGTTGCTCATGTCACTTCCCGAAATGGCTGAAACCGCTCGCCGGCACGGGTGTGCCGTCGAGGCTGACATCGTGTCCGGTGCGGATCTCACCGATTCTCCGCCAGCCTACTCCAGGCACGGCGGCAGGCGGCGCAGACGCGGCGAAGCCGTGGTCCTCTCCCCCGTCGAGGACCCAGGACAGCGCCAGATCCTCTGCCGTCACAGCCGCCTCGGTTTCTCCGACCCCGTCGCCTGGCCCTCCCGTCGCTCGGTCATCGAGCACGAATTCGGCTGCCGGCAGCAGCGGGTCGATGAGGTCGCCCAGCAGAGCCCGATCAAGATCGATGCCCACCCCCGAGGCGGTCGCCACCCGGGCGAGGTCGAGGCTGAGTCCGTCGGAGACGTCGATCATCGCCGAGGCGGCCCCGACCGTGGCCAGTGCCCCGTAGTCAGGCTGCGGCGCCAGTTGGGTGTCGATGAGCGAGCGGAGGTCAGGCCCGGCGGTGTCTGGTCGCGCTCCGGCGAAGAGCAGGTCGAGTCCCGCGGCTGCCCGACCAACGGTGCCGGCCAGGAAGAGTCCGTGCCCGGGCTGGGCGCCGGAGCGCAGGATCGCGGACTCCTCCTCCAGGGTCCCGAGTGCGGTGATGGCGATGACGACGAGTTTCGACGACGACAGGTCCCCGCCGATGATCGGCACCGTGCAGTCCAAAGCCGTCCCCGCTCGTTCCGCTTCGTCGAAGAGACCGGAGTACAGGGCTTCGAGGCAGGCGATGTCCGTGTCATCGGGGACGGCTGCGGAGACGAGCAGTCCGTGCGGGGTCGCGCCCATGGCGCACACATCAGCCAGGTTCTGGGCCGCTGCCTTGATACCGAGCTTCTTCCAGTCCAACCATTCGCGAGTGAAGTCTTCGTTCTCCACGAGCATGTCCGCGGTCGAGACGAGTCGTCCCTCCGGTGCTGTCACGGCCGCATCGTCTCCGGGTCCGACGATCACGTGCGTGCTGCTGGGGTTGCGGGTGAGCACACGGGAGATGATGTGTGATTCGCCAAGTTCGGACAGTCGGGTCATGGCTCAAGGTTATCGGGCGATACGGTAGTCCTATGAGATCTCGCCCTGCTTCGACGCGCCGCAACGCCCGGCCCGCGCACCGTCGTCGTTCTCTCACCTTCATCGCTCTGGCCACGGTGATCACCGGTCTGGCAGTGACTGGGTGTTCGCGGACCGTCATCGTCGAGCCGGCCAAGGACGCAGCGAATCCGAAGTGTGCCGATATTCTGCTCACTCTGCCGGACGAGATCTCGGGTGAGAAGGCACGCACGACCTCCTCGCAGGGCACGAAGGCCTGGGGAGATCCCAATGTCGCGGTGCTGCGCTGCGGAGTCACTCCCCCCGGGCCGACGACGGATCAGTGCGTGAGCGTGTCCGGGGTCGATTGGATCTCGAAGCCGGTCGACGACGACGATTCGACGTGGAGGTTCACCAGCTACGGACGCACCCCTGCCGTCGAGGTGCTCGTCAATCGCAAGGCAGAGTCCGGCAACGATGTGCTTGCCGCAATCTCACCGACTTTGTCGAAGTTCCCGCCGGAGAACGAGTGCGTCGGCGCCGAGGACATCGCCGGCTAGAGCGCTATTTCGCGCGGGCGTGGTCGATCAGGGCGATCGAGATGAGTTCGCCGATGAGTTCGGAGTACTCGAGTCCCGACTGGGCCCACATGAACGGGTACGCCGAGGTGGGGGTGAACCCGGGCAGGGTGTTGAGTTCGTTGATGACGACTTCACCGGTGTCCGTGACGAAGGTGTCGACGCGGGCCAGACCGGTGCAGTCGAAGAGACGGAACACCGAGGCGGCCAACTCCTGCACTCGGGCCGTGACCGTCTCGTCGAGATCAGCCGGACAGGTGACTTCTGCGGCGGCGAGGTCGAGGTATTTGGCATCGAAATCGTAGAACGAATGGTCGCCGCTCACCCGGATCTCCCCTGGTGAGGACACGCGCAGCTCCGTGTCATAGACGGAACCCAGCACGGCGCATTCGACCTCACGACCGCTGACCTCGGGTTCGACGATGACCTTGGAGTCGTGTTCGAAGGCGCCGAGCAGGGCGGCCTCGAGATCGGCCGCCTCGGCGACGCGACTGACTCCCATGGACGATCCGGCACGAGCGGGTTTGACGAACACGGGCAGTCCGAGCTCGGCCACTCGCTTCTCCGCCTCCGCGCGGTCTGCGGCCCACATCGTCTCGGTCACGAGCTCCCACGGGCAGGTGGGGATCCCGGCGTGGGCCATGAGTGACTTCGTGTAGTGCTTGTCCATGCTCGCTGCGGAGGAGAACACTCCGGAGCCGACGAACGCGGTGTCGCTGAGTTCGAACAGTCCCTGCAGGGTTCCGTCCTCACCGAAGCGTCCGTGCAGGAGCGGGAAGAATACGTCGACCGCACCCAGTTCGGTGTAGTTTCCGTCGGCATCGCGGTGCAGCAGAGGTGCCCCGTTCGCGGAGACCGGAGGGATCACCTCGGTGCCGTTGTCCGTGACCTCCGGCATGGCCTCCGGGTCGAAGCGCATGCTCGCCCAGTCGTCGACGACCCGCCACACGCCGGTCTTCGTGATGCCGATCGGCAGAACGTCGAAGGCGTCGGAGTCGATGGCACCGATCACACCGGCCGCGGTGACGCAGCTGACGGAGTGCTCGCTCGAACGGCCTCCGAAGAGGACTGCGACAAGGGGCCGGTGATCGTTGTCTGCCATGAGTTTCCTTGCTGAAGTGGTACTCCCGCGAACTGGGGCCGAACACGGGTGCGCACAGCGGGTCAGGTGTGCGCGGACTGAAAGACTCTAGCTCACTTGGCCTCGTACGTGCATTCCAGCCACGCCCGTCCGATGCCCTTGAAGAACATGTTGAAGCCGGCGAAGGCCGGTGTTGCGGATTCGTCGATGCCCAGCGGTTCGGCCAGAGCGGTGACGATGAAGAAGTAGCGGTGCGGTCCGTGTCCTTCCGGCGGGGCAGCTCCGACGAAGCAGGGTTCGCCGGCATCGTTGCGCAGAGTCACGGCTCCGCTGGGCAGGAGGTCGGCGGCCGGGTCGCCGGCGTTGGTCTCCAGGCTCGTCACCGAGGCGTCGAGGTCCGTGACGACCCAGTGCCAGAAGCCCGAACCCGTGGGAGCGTCGGGGTCGTAGCAGGTCACGGCGAAGGCCTTGGTCTCGTCAGGGAAACCGGACCAGGACAGCTGCGGAGAGACGTCCTCACCGCCGGGCACGCCCATGGCGCCGGAGAGCTGTGGGCCGGTGAGCACCCCACCGTCTTCGATGTCGGTGCTCGTCAGCGTGAAGGTGGGAAGTTCGGGAAGGTTGAAGAACGGTGAGTTGGCGCTCATGTGTGCTCCTAGTTTTCCAGCGGGTGCCTGAGATTCGGTGCGAATCAGGCGGGTGGTCCTTCGTGCTTACGTTTCCGAGACAACAGCAATCCGGCGAGTTCGTCAACCTGCAGTTTTCCGGCGAGAACCGCACAGACCACCTCGGTAATGGGCAGGTCGACGCCGTTGCGTCGACCCAGGGCGAGGACGGCTGGAGCGGATTTCACGCCTTCGGCTGTCTGCGAGGTGTGGGCGATGACGTCCTCGAGGCTCATCCCCTCACCGAGGTGGCGCCCGAAGGTGCGATTGCGCGACAGGGGTGAGGCGCAGGTGGCGACGAGATCGCCGAGTCCGGCGAGACCGGACAGGGTGTGCGCCTCGGCGCCCATGGCCGCGGCCAGGCGAGAGGTTTCGGCAAGCCCGCGGGTGATGATCGAGGCCTTCGAGTTGTCGCCGAGCTTCTGCCCGTCGGCGATGCCCACGGACAGGGCGATGATGTTCTTGATCGCACCGCCGATCTCGACGCCGACGACGTCGGTGTTCGTATACGGGCGGAAGTACGCGTTCGCGCTGATCTCCGCGACCACCTCGGCGGTGGTGATGTCGGAGGACGCGACGACGGTGGCGGTGGGCTGCCGGTCGGCGATCTCACGCGCCAGGTTGGGTCCGGAGACGACGGCGATCTGGGATTCGGCGACCTCGGCGACCTCGGCGATGACTTCGGACATGCGTTTGCCGGTGTCGACCTCGATGCCCTTCATCAGGCTCACGAGCTTCACACCCTCGCGCAGGTGCGGCTTCCACCGGGTGAGGTTCTCCCGCAGGGTCTGGGCGGGCACGGCGAGGACGATGACCTCGGCGTCGGTGACCGCGGCGATATCGTCTGCGGTCGCACTCAGCCCCTCGGGCAGGACTCGCTCGCCGAGGTAACGCTCATTGGTGTGCGTGGAGTTGATCTCTTCGGCGACCTCGGGACGGCGGGCCCACAGGGTGACGGGGAATCCGGCGTCGGCGATGACCGCGGCGTAGGTGGTGCCCCACGATCCGGCTCCGAGGACGGTGATCTTGTCGACGCTCATTCGCCAGTCTCCTTAGCTGTGAAACGCTGCGGCAGTTCGCGTTCGGACAGTTCGGCCACCATCGCCGCCACGGTGTTCTTCACCCGCTGGGAGAGGTCTCCCATCGTCTTCTTCTCATCCCGGCGATCCCACAGGTCCGAATAGTCGATGGCGGGACCGAAGGCCACGACGGAGTCATGGCTGAAAGGGCGGAATCGGACCTTCTTCTGCCCGCGCGGGTAGACCGTGTCAAGTCCCCAGTGGGCGACGGGAACGATCGGGGCTCCGGTCTCCAGCGCCAGCCGGGCGGTGCCGGTCTTGAAGTGCTGGGGCCACAGCTCCGGGTCCTTCGTCAGCGTGCCCTCGGGGTAGATGACGACGGTCTGGCCGTTCGCCAGGGCGTCCTTCGCATATTCGAGGGAGTCCCCGGCCGAGGCCGAGGCGCGCAGCACCGGGATCTGTCCGATGATCTTGAGGATCTTGCCGAGCACCCCGGTGAACAGCGTCGACTTCGCGAGGAAGTGCGGCATCCGGCCGTTGCGCTTGAGCGCCAGCCCCACGAGGATCGGGTCGAGATGGTTGGCATGGTAGGCGGCGGCGATGATGCCCGTGCCGGCCGGCGGCAGGTGCTCGGTCCCCCGGATGCTCATCTTCGTGGCCGTGCGCAGGAGCCCGAAGGCCGCAGTGGCGGCAACGGTGCCCGCCCGGTTCTGGGAGCGCACCGAGGCGGGATCGAAGGAGACGAGATCGTGGTCGTTCGCGTCCGGTTCGATGTCGGCGCTCATGCGGAGACCTCGGCACCGAGTCCGGTGAGTTTGTCGAGGAAGTTCTCGTAGCCGCGGTTGATGAGCTCGATGCCGTGGACTTCGCTCGTGCCCTGGGCCGCCAGGGCGGCGATGAGGTGGCTGAAGCCGCCGCGCAGATCGGGAACGTCGATGCGGGTGCCCTTGAGGTCGGTGGGTCCGGAGATCACAGCCGAGTGTTGGTAGTTCCGTCGTCCGAAGCGGCAGGGGGTGCCGCCGAGGCATTCGCGGTAGAGCTGGATCTGCGCACCCATATCGCGCAGGGCGTCGGTGAAGCCGAACCGGTTCTCATACACGGTTTCGTGGATGATCGAGAGGCCTTCGGCCTGAGTCATCGCGACGACCAGGGGCTGCTGCCAGTCGGTCATGAAGCCGGGGTGGACGTCGGTTTCGAGGGCGAAGGATCGGAGTTTGCCGCCGGGGTGGCGGAAGCGGATGCCGTTCTCCTGCACATCGAATTCGCCGCCGATCTTGCGGAACACGTTGAGGAACGTGATGAGCTCCGGCTGGCTGGCGCCTTCGACGAAGATGTCGCCGCCGGTGGCCAGTGCCGCCGAGGCCCAAGATGCGGTCTCATTGCGGTCGGGCAGGGCACGGTGGATGAACCCGCGGAGGGTGTCGACGCCTTCGATGCGCACCACGCGGTCGGTGTCGACGGTGATGATCGCGCCCATCTTCTGCAGCAGCGCGATGAGGTCCATGATCTCCGGTTCGATGGCCGCTCCCCGCAGCTCGGTCACGCCTTCGGCGCGAACCGCTGTCAGCAGCACCTGTTCGGTGGCTCCGACAGAGGGGTAGGGCAGTTCGACCTTGGTTCCCTGCAGGCGGCTGTGTGCCTTGAGCATGATGCCGCCGGGGGTCTTGTCGACCTCGGCGCCGAACTTGCGGAGCACATCGAGGTGGAAGTTGATGGGGCGGTCGCCGATATGGCAGCCGCCGAGGTCGGGGATGAACGCCTGACCGAGGCTGTGCAGGAGAGGTCCGCAGAAGAGGATCGGGATGCGGGAGGATCCGGCGTGGGCGTCGATGTCGACGATGGAGCCCTGAGCCACATCGGCCGGGTCGAGGTGGAGTTCGCCGTCGGACTGGTCCCCGTCGGGGCCGGAGGTGACGCGGACTCCGTGGAGTTCGAGGAGTCCGGTGACGATTTCGACATCGCGGATGTTGGGCACGCCGCGCAGCACGGACGGGGTCTCACCGAGCAGAGAGGCCACCATCGCCTTGGGCACCAGGTTCTTGGCGCCGCGGACTCGGACGGTGCCGTCCAGCGGATTTCCCCCACGTACTTCGAGCATGTTCCTCCCTGATTCCGATGATCGGATCCGGGCGGGATGCCACCCGGAGACGGTGCCCGACGATTGCTGTGGGCACCGTCCTAGACTAACCCAGCCGATGGTCTCCCACCGATTCGCTCAAGGCGGCCCGCCGTCACGTTCGAACGTGACGGCGGGCCGCCTCGGTGGGGGTGGATCGATACGGACGGGCCGGCTTGGGTGAGGGTCAGACCTTGGCGGGCAGGGTCGTCGGCTTGAAGGCGAAGCGGGAAGATTCGTAGCCGACGATCTCGTCTTCCTTGGCCAGGGTGAGACTGATGTCGTCGTGGCCTTCGAGCAGGCGCCAGCGCGTGTAGTCGTCGATCTGGAAGGACACGGTGACGGTGTCGCACGTCACGGTCTTCTCGTTCAGGTCGACGGTGATCGACGTGCCGGGATGGTTCTCGAGTATCTTCCAGATCAGTTCGATATCGGCCTGTTCGAGCTGGGCGGCCAGCAGACCCTCTTTGCCGGAGTTGCCGCGGAAGATATCGCCGAAGCGGGAGGACAGGACGACGCGGAAGCCGTAGTCCTTGAGCGCCCAGACGGCGTGTTCGCGGGAGGAGCCGGTGCCGAAGTCGGGGCCGGCGACGAGGACGGAGCCGGATGCGAAATCGGGGTCGTTGAGGACGAAGTCGTCGTTGGTCCGCCAGCGGTAGAACAGGGCGTCCTCGAAGCCGGTGCGGGTGACCCGCTTGAGGAACTTCGCGGGGATGATCTGGTCGGTGTCGATATTGGATCGGCGCAGAGGAACGCCGATGCCGGTGTGGGTGGTGAAAGCTTCCATGGCTCGTCCTCCTTTGTCAGTCGTTCGCCGAGACGGGTGTCAGGTTGAGGGACAGGCGGTTGTCGGCCCATTCCACGGGTTCGGCATCCCGCGGCAGGTCGGCGACGTCGCCCGGTGAGGACAGGGTGCCGCGCACCGCGGTGGCAGCGGCCACGAGCGGGGAGACCAGGTGAGTGCGTCCGCCCTTGCCCTGGCGGCCTTCGAAGTTGCGGTTCGAGGTCGAGGCGCACCTTTCGCCTTCGGCCAGCTGGTCCGGGTTCATCCCTAAGCACATCGAGCAGCCGGCGAAGCGCCATTCGCCGCCGAAGTCCTTGAAGATGACGTCGAGGCCTTCTTCTTCCGCTTGGAGGCGGACCTTTGCGGAGCCGGGGACGACCATGAAGCGGACGTTGTCGGCCTTCTTGCGGCCGCGGACCACCTCGGCGGCGGCCCGGAGATCTTCGATCCGGGAGTTCGTGCACGAGCCGAGGAAGACGGTGTCGACTTCGATCTCGCGCAGCGGCGTGCCCGGGGTCAGGCCCATATAGGCCAGCGCATTGGCGGCTGCGGCCTTGTCGTTCTCGTCGGTGAAGTCGTCGGGGCTGGGCACGCTCGCCGACAGCGGCAGGCCCTGGCCGGGGTTCGTTCCCCAGGTGACGAAGGGTTCGATGTCTTCGGCTTTGAGGACCACCTCGGCGTCGAATTCCGCGCCTTCGTCGGTGTAGAGGGTCTTCCAGTACTCGACGGCGGCGTCCCAGTCTTCGCCTTCGGGGGCGTGGGGGCGGCCCTTGACGTACTCGAAGGTCGTCTCGTCGGGGGCGACCATTCCCGCCCGGGCACCGGCTTCGATCGACATATTGCAGATCGTCATCCGGGCTTCCATGGACAGCTGGCGGATGGCCGAGCCGCGGTATTCGAGCACGTAGCCCTGTCCCCCGCCGGTGCCGATCTTCGCGATGATGGCGAGGATGATGTCCTTGGCGCTCGAGCCTTCGGGCAGGTCGCCGTCGACGGTGATCGACATCGTCTTGAAGGGTTTGAGGCTGAGCGTCTGCGTGGCGAGCACGTGTTCGACCTCGGAGGTGCCGATGCCGAAGGCGAGCGCTCCGAAGGCGCCGTGGGTGGAGGTGTGCGAGTCGCCGCAGACGACGGTGGTGCCCGGCTGGGTCAGGCCCAGCTGCGGTCCCACAACGTGGACGATGCCCTGGTCGGTGTCGCCGAGGCTGTGCAGCCGGATGCCGAATTCCTCGGCGTTCTTGCGCAGGGTGTTGATCTGCGTGGCCGAGGTGGGTTCGGCGATCGGCTTGTCGATGTCCCACGTCGGGGTGTTGTGGTCCTCGGTGGCGATGGTGAGGTCGGGGCGGCGCACGGGGCGCCCGGCGAGTCGGAGTCCGTCGAAGGCCTGCGGGCTGGTCACCTCGTGGACGAGGTGGAGATCGATGTAGATAAGGTCCGGCGCACCGTCAACACCTCGTGAGACGACGTGATCGGCCCAGACCTTCTCGGCCAATGTGCGTGGCATGGTTCCTCCCGCCGGTGCAGGGATCTCTGCACCCGATGTAGACCTGACGGGCCGAGGTACGACCGCGTCGATGAACTGCGATGTGCGCACTGGGGTGAGTGCGTATTCGAAATCTACTCGGCCGTATCGCAATGCGAACTTGCATCTCGCCCACTGAGACGCGCACAATGGTGCCTATGACAAGCAATGGTAGCGGCGTCGGGGTCATCGACAAGGCCGCAATGGTTCTCTCCGCACTTGAGGCCGGACCCGCCTCTCTCGCCGAATTGGTGACGCTGACCGGACTGGCACGCCCCACTGCCCACCGCCTGGCTGTTGCCCTCGAATTCCACCGCATCGTCGGTCGCGACCTGCAGGGACGCTTCGTCCTCGGGCCGCGCCTGGCCGAGCTGTCGTCGGCCGCCGGCGAGGACCGCCTGTTGGCCGCGGCCGGGCCGGTGCTCGGTCAGCTGCGGGATCAGACCGGCGAGTCCGCTCAGCTCTTCCGCCGTCAGGGCGATCTGCGTCTGTGCGTGGCCGCGGCCGAGCGCCCCGTGGGCCTGCGCGACTCCGTGCCGATCGGTGCGACCCTGTCGATGCGCGCCGGTTCTGCGGCTCAGGTGCTGTTGGCCTGGGAGGAGCCGGACCGTCTGCACACGGGTCTGCGTGGTGCCCGGTTCTCCGCGACCATGCTCTCCGGGGTCCGTCGCCGAGGCTGGGCCCAGTCGATCGCCGAACGCGAACGGGGCGTCGCCTCGGTGTCGGCCCCCGTGCGCGGACCGAGCAATCGAGTGGTCGCCGCCGTCTCGATCTCCGGACCGGTCGACCGGCTCACCCGTCAGCCCGGTCGCCTGCACGCGAAGTCGGTCATCGACGCCGCGCGTGCGCTGACCGAAGCACTCGTGCGCGGCTGAGACGGCCTCCGGGTCTGTACTATGGCTCCATGATCGCCGCTCAGAGACGCAACATCATCGTCGATACGATCGAGAGAGACGGCGCCGTCTCCATCACCTCCCTGTCGGAGAAGCTCGTTACCTCGGCCGTGACCATCCGCCGTGACCTCGATCAGCTCGCCGAGGAGGGCAGGCTCATCCGCACCCACGGCGGTGCCGTTCTCGCGTCGAGTGCGCGGGAGTCGAGTTATGCGGAGAAGCTCGAGCAGGCTCTGGCCGAGAAGACGGCGATCGCCCGCGCTGCGGCGACCCAGGTGCGCAACGGCGATGTCGTGGCGCTGGGGCCGGGAACGACGACCGAACTGTTGGCCAAGGAGCTCGTGACGCGTTCGGGTCTGCGCGTGGTGACGAATTCACTGCTCGTCGCCGAGGCCATGGTCTCCTCCCCCGACAACGAGGTCATCGTCGTCGGCGGACTGCTGCGCCATTCGATCCGGGCCTTCGTCGGAGGCGGGACGGTGTCTCAGCTGCTCGGCCTGCGCGCCGATACCGTCTTCCTCTCCGGCAACGGCCTGGCCGCGGACTTCGGCCTGTCGACACCGGCGTTCCCCGTCGCCGATACGGATCGGGCGATGGCTGCCGGAGCCGGACGCGTCACCGCCCTCGTCGATCACACGAAGGTCGGGCTCCGCTCGTCGGTGCTCACCGTCCCGACCGAGCAGATCCACCAGCTCATCACCGACTCGAAGAGCGAAGAATCCGCGCTCACGGCCCTGCGTGAGGCAGGCGTCGAGGTCGAGGTCGCCTGACCTGCCGACCAAACGATCAAAACTGTTCAGGTTCGATCACTAGCGATCAGGCTCACAATCCTCTAAAGTGTCCACTCGGGTGTCGCACACCACAAGCATCCATGCATTGACGCATTTTGAAGCCATGCACTGACGCATATGGAGGAACCTTGGAAGCAATCCGCTTGGACGCACAGTGGATCGACTATCTGCTGATAGCAATCTACTTCATCTTCGTCCTCGGCATCGGGTGGTTCGCCAAACGCGGGATCTCCTCGAGCATCGAGTTCCTCCTCTCCGGACGGAGCCTGCCTGCTTGGGTCACGGGTCTCGCTTTCGTCTCGGCCAACCTCGGCGCTGTCGAGATCATGGGCATGTCCGCCACGGGCGCCCAGTACGGCATGCCGACGATGCACTACTTCTGGATCGGCGCGGTCCCGGCGATGCTGTTCCTCGGTGTCGTAATGATGCCCTTCTACTACGGTTCGAAGGTCCGGTCGGTTCCGGAGTTCATGCGCAGACGGTTCGGCACGGGCGCCCACCTCGTCAACGCGCTGTCCTTCGCCGTCGCACAGCTGCTCATCGCCGGTGTCAACCTGTTCCTGCTGGGCACGATCGTCAACCGTCTGCTCGGCTGGCCGCTGTGGATCACGCTCATCGTCGCCGCCGCCATCGTCCTGTCCTACATCACCCTCGGCGGACTGAGCGCGGCCATCTACAACGAAGTCCTGCAGTTCTTCGTCATCGTCGCAGCCCTCCTGCCGCTGACCCTCATCGGCCTCAACCGCGTCGGCGGCTGGGACGGACTGGTCGACCGGGTGAGCAATGACGGAATGCTCGGCGCCGAGCAGCTGAGCAGCTGGCCCGGCGAACAGCTCTCCGGGTTCTCCAACCCCGTCCTCTCCGTCGTCGGCATCGTCTTCGGCCTCGGCTTCGTCCTCTCCTTCGGCTACTGGACGACGAACTTCGTCGAGGTCCAGCGCGCCATGGCGTCGAAGTCGATCAACGCCGCCCGCCTGACCCCGATCATCGGCGCCTTCCCGAAGATGCTCATCCCCTTCATCGTCGTCATCCCCGGCATGATCGCCGCGGTGCTCGTGCCGCAGATGACGCAGTTCAAGGAGATCTCGGCCAACATCGACGAGGCGACCGCGCTCGAACAGACGGGCGTGACATACAACGACGCGCTCCTGCTGCTCATGCGCGAGGTCCTGCCCAACGGTCTCCTCGGTGTGGCGATCGCCGGCCTCCTCGCCGCGTTCATGGCCGGTATGGCCGCGAACATCTCCGCGTTCAACACGGTCTTCAGCTATGACCTGTGGCAGCAGTACGTGGTCAAGGACCGCGAGGACGACTACTACCTGAAGATCGGCCGCTGGGCGACGATCGGTGCCTGTGTCGTCGCGATCTTCACAGCGCTCATCGCGGGCAACTTCTCCAACCTCATGGACTACCTGCAGACGCTGTTCGGCTTCTTCAACGCCCCGCTGTTCGCCACGTTCATCCTCGGTATGTTCTGGAAGCGGATGTCGGCGACCGCCGGTTGGGTCGGCCTCGTCGGCGGCACGCTCTCGGCCGTGTTCGTGTTCATCCTCGCCGAGACCGGAGTCCTCGATCTGCCCGGTCAGGGTGCCGCATTCCTCGCGGCCAGCACGGCGTTCGTCGTCGACATCGTTCTGTCGGTGATCGTCACCCTGTTCACCACGCCGAAGCCCGCCGCGGAGCTGCGCGGACTCGTCTACTCGGAGACCCCGAAGTCCGATTTCGAGGACCTCAGCGAACCGAAGGCGCCGTTCTGGAAGCGCCCCGTGCCCGTCGCGGGTGTCGCTCTGGTGCTCGTCATCATCCTCAACGTGACATTCGGCTGAAGGAGCCAGTGAGACCCATGAGCAAATCCAACGAACTGACCAAGACCGCAGGCGCCTTCGACGTCCGCAACTTCATCGGTGCGCTGCTGGCGATCTTCGGCGTCATCCTCACGATCGCCGGAATCGTCGGCTTCACCCCCGACGAAGCCGAGCGCACCGGCGGGGTCGATGCGAATCTGTGGACCGGGATCGGCCTCATCATCGCCGCAGCCGTCTTCCTCATCTGGGCGAAGCTGCGTCCGATCCGCATCGTCGAAACTCCCGAAAATGGTGCGGACGCCGACACCGAGACGGCCCCCGGCACCGACTGACACCGCAGTCCGCGCGGCACCTCCTCAGAGCGCGGCCATCGCTGCCGCAACCTCGGGGTAGTCCTCAGCCGGCACTGTCCGCGAGGCTTCCTCGAGGATGATCAGCCGGGCACCGGGAATCTCTCGGGTGAGCGCCTCTCCATTGCCGACGGGGAAGAACGGATCGCGGCTGCCGTGCACGACCAGCGTCGGCACGCGCAGCTGCGGCAGGCGTTCTCGCCAGCGTGGCTGGCAGTCGAGGCGGGAGAACACCATTCCCAGCTGATCGGCCAGATGAGCTTCCGGATCTGAGTTCTGTGTCGGATCCGAGCCCTGTCCTAAATCGGAGCTCTGGGTCCGCTCCCAGATCCGGGCAGCGACCTCGCGGGCCTCATCAGGATCGTCGCCGAGGATCCGTGCACCTTCGGCCATATAGTCGGCCACCGAGTCGACATCCGCCCAGTCCGGCTGCGATCGGGAGAAGAGCGGACGCATCGTCGCCTGATCATGATCCGGCAGGTCATCGTCGACGGGTCCGGGAGCGACCGATCGGGTGCCGATGAGAGTGAGCGACGAAAACGCCTCCGGGTGGTCGAGCGCCGCGACCTGCGCGACCATCCCGCTGATACTGATTCCTGCGAGATGAGCGGGTCGACCGTCGAAGGTCCGTGCGAGTTCGACGGCATCAGCAGCGAGGTCTCGCAGGGTGTAGTCCGGTGATTCGAGATCACCATGGCTCGAGGCCCCGGCATCGCGGAGGTCGCAGCGCACAACGTGACGTCCCTGCCCTGCCAGCTGTTCGCACAGAGCATCGGGCCAGGACAGCAGCGTCGGGGCGCCGAGGCAGAGAACGAGCGGCGCTTCCGCCTCACCGAACTCGTCGACACCGAGGCTCACTCCATTGACGTCGCAGATACCCATGCCGCTCCCCCTCCTGCTCGATTTCATCCTCATCTGAGGTTCCAGCATGAACTGCGAAGGATCGAGAGGTCAACGCCTGCCTGGTCAGCCGAATCAGCGGCTCAGCCGAAATGGGTTCGGCCGAATCAGGAACTCAGTCGAAACGGGCAGCCCCCCGACCCGCTCTGACCGCGAAGATGTCCGGCTCCCCGAAGCCGTGCTCGGCGAATGCCGCCGTCACGGCGTCGCCGACCTGTTCGACCCGGTCTGCCCGGATGAGCGCGATCCCCGAGCCGCCGAAGCCGCCGCCGATCATCCGCGCGCCGAGCGCCCCGGCTCCCATCGCAGCAGCCACCGCCACATCGAGTTCGACACAGGAGACCTCGTAGTCGTGCTGCAGCGATTCGTGGGAGGCCACCAACAGGTCTCCGATGGCACGGATGCGCGCGTCATGTTCGTCGCCGGTTGATCGTTCATTGTCTTCGAGCAGTTCGACGGTGGCGCGGACCCGAGCGTTTTCGGCGATGACGTGGCGCACCCGCTTGCGCTGTTCCTCGCTCAGTTCGCTCAGGTCGACGTCGTCGGCGAGTTCCCGCAGACTGTCGACTCCGAAGATCGCAGCGGATTCCTCACAGGTCCTCCGCCTGGCGCCGTACCCGCTTTCGCTGTGCGAGTGAGAGACCTTCGAGTCGATGACGAGGAGTCTGAGCCCCTCGGCGTCGAGGTCGAAGGGAATCTGGCGCGCGCTGAGGTCGCGGCAGTCGAGGAAGAGCGCATGCCCGGCCTCGGTCATGATCGACGCCGCCTGGTCGACGATGCCCGTCGGCGCACCGACGAAGTCGTTCTCTGCTCGCTGTGTCAGCAGGACCTTCTCGCGGTCGTCGAGGCCGAGGTCGAACACCTCGTCGAGGGCGATGAGCACCGCGACTTCGAGTGCGTGCGATGAGGACAGTCCGGCGCCGACGGGCACGGTGGATTCGATATAGAGGTCGACTCCGCCGACCACCGTGCCGGTGGTCTTCGCGATCTCGTCGACGACTCCCGCAGGATGGCTCAGCCATCCGGGCAGAGTTCCGGGCACGAGCTCCGCGGCCGCGAACTGACCGGACAGACGTTGACCGGTGTCATCGCGATGGTCGGAGACGATGCGAATGCTCTCTCCCCGCCGAGGAGGCTGCACAGTTCCCGTGTTCTCTGCACTCTCCGGTCGCCGACCGATGGCGACGTACACGGCCCGGTCGATGGCGATGGGCAGGACGAACCCGAGGTTGTAGTCGGTGTGTTCGCCGATGAAGTTCACCCTGCCTGGTGCACGGAACGAACCGATCGGACGGTATCCGAACAGGGCCTCGAACTCCTCGGCGAGGTGTTCGGGGGTCGGTGCTGTCACGGCCCCGGGGGTCTCTGTGGTCATGAACGATCGCCTTCCAGGTTCAACGCCGAAGCCGTGCTCGCATTCGCGCTCACGGGTACGGCCGCCTCGGCGAGGGGTTCCAGGGTCACCGCACGCAGTCTGGCTGCTGTCTCCTCGGCGGAGACGTCGCCGACGAAGGCGCCCATGGCGGCCTCCGAACCGGCGAGGAACTTCAGTTTGTTCTCCGCTCTGCGGGGGCTCGTGATCTCGAGGTGGAGCCAGTCGGCGCGACGGTCGGCACTGTTGACCGGCGCCTGGTGCCAGGCCGCGATATACGGTGTGGGACTCGGGTAGAGGCTGTCGATGCGCCGCAGCACCTCCGGATAGACGCGGGCCAGGTCGTCGCGTTCGGTGTCGTCGAGTTCGTCGAAGCTTCCCACCTGGCGGTGCGGAACAAGGTGGACTTCGATCGGCCAGCGGGCCGCGAAGGGCACGAAGGCGGAGAAGTGATCGGTCTCGAGAATCATTCGCTCTCGTGCCTCGCGTTCGAAGGCGAGGACATCCCCGAGCAGCGGCCGACCGGTTCGGCGCAGATGTTCATGCGCCCGGGCCGAGGTGATCGCGGTGTGCGGGGTGACATACGGGTAAGCATAGATCTGTCCGTGCGGGTGGTTCATCGTCACGCCGATCTCCTCCCCGCGGTTCTCGAACATGAAGACCTGTTCGATGCCCGGCAGGGCAGAGAGTTCGGCCGTCCGGTTGGCCCAGGCGTCGATGACCGTGCGGGCGCGTGCGGTGCCGAGTCCGCCGAAGGAGCCCGTGTGTTCCGAGGAGAAGACGACGACTTCGCAGCGGCCGTATCCCGGTCCCGACAGCGCGAAGGTCACGGTTTCGGCGGAGTCCGCGGCCGCCTCGGCGAAGGTGGTGTCCACCCTCTGAGCGGACGGGACTTCACCGAGGCCGGGGCCGAGGGAGGGGAAGCGATTCTCGAAGACGGCGACGTCGAAGTCCGCGGCCGGAATCTCGGTGGGACGGTCCGGCGTCGACGGGCACAGCGGGCATTCGGCGGCGGCGGGCAGGTGGGTGCGGGTCTGTCGGTGGGTGGCCACGGCGACCCATTCGCCGGTGAGGACGTCGAAGCGCAGGGTGCCGCTGTCGGGGCGCGAATCGTGTGGCCGGGGGTCGGCGGCGATCGTCGGTGCAGGTGAGTCGGGGTCCTGGAAGAACAGGATCTCACGACCATCGGACAGGTTCGCCCGGCGATGCGACGCTGGCATCAGACCTCCCAAAAGTTATCATTTTCGATCATAATGCTAACATCTGGCGGCCCGGATGCGTGCGGACGGCGTAGAATATCTGCAACTGTTCTTCCCGCGCTCGAGCACCCTGGAGACCTATGACCGCCACCATCGAACTCGCCTGTGACGAGTCAGCGGCGGTCATCTCCACCATCGGCGCGAGCTTGGTTCGCTTCAGCGTCGGCGATCGTCCCGTCGTGGTGCCGATGAACGCCTTCGACGGAGCGGTACTCGCGCCCTGGCCGAATCGGATCGATGAAGGTCGGTACGACTTCGCCGGAGACAGCCACCGGCTGCCGATCACCGAGCCCGAACGCAACACCGCGCTGCATGGCCTCGTCGCCGATACGCAATGGTCGGTGGTCGAGCGCACCGAGTCGACGGTCAGTCTCGAATACACGCTGGAGGCGACGGAGGGGTATCCGTTCGCGTTCGATCTGCAGGTGGACTTCGAACTCGCCGAGGCGGAGCTGCGCATGCGCGCACGTGCCCTCAACACGGGGTCGGCTCCCGCACCGTTCGGTTTTGGATTTCATCCGTGGCTCTCCCCGGGCACGGCCCCATCGGGTACAACCGACCCCATTGACGGCGCCCTTGTCGACGAGGCTCAGCTCGTCATTCCCGCTGCGCACTGGCACGAGACCGACGAGCGGCTCATCCCCACGGCTGTTCGCCCCTTCGATGACGGCACTGCCGTCCCGGCCGATCATGCCTCCGATGATTCCGCATGCATGGTGTGCAAGGACTTCCGGGCGCTGCGCCTCATCGGCGGCACGATCCTCGATGATGCGTACGGCTCACCTCGGCGCGGTGACGACGGATGGTCACGGGCACGGCTGAAGGGTGCAGATCTGCGCGAGGTCGTCGTCGGGATGGGGCCAGGGTTCCGCACCTGGCAGGCGTGTACGGGCGACGGCCTCGATGAGGATCTGGCACGTCGGGCGATTGCGATCGAGCCGATGACCTGTCCCCCGAATGCATTCGCCGCGGGCGAAGCCGGCGAGGACTTCGACGTCGTCGCCCCGGGTGGCGAGCTTGTCGTCGAGTGGAGCGTTGCTTTGACCGGGGCAGACGATACTTCGTGCTTCCTTCCGAAATGACAGTCGCCCTGCCGCGAGTCGGCGTATCCTGATAGGTTGCGACTACAGGCAGATATCAGGCGAGCGTGCCCTGCCCTGGGTACGTTCCATTCTCGAAGGGGACACCATGTCGACACCGCAGAACCCGAACGACCCGAACAGCAGCTCGGCTGAGCAGAACCTCGACGGCCAGAACCCTGGTGCGAGCGACCAGCCGGAGAGTGCCCAGTCAGCCTCCGACCAGTCGGGGCAGAATCCTCAGGACACTCAGTTCCAGCCCAACCAGGATGCACCGGTATCGCAGCCCAGCCAGGATGCGCAGTTCCAGCCCGATCAGCCCACCTATCAGCAGGGCACCTATGATCCCAATGCCAATCAGGCACAGGGCCAGCAGTACCAGCAGGGCGGATACTCGCAGCCCGGCGCTTATCAGCAGGATCCCTATCAGCAGGGCGCATACTCGCAGGGTGCAGCCCAGCAGCAGGCTTATGGTCAGCCCGCCTACGGTCAGCCTGCGTATGGTCAGCCTCCGCAGTCGAATCCCCAGCAGTCCGGGTTCTTCAAGTCGCTGTTCGACATCCGCTTCGACAACTTCATCGCGGTGAAGTGGGCGGGCTTCATCTACATCATCGCGATCGTCGTCGCGGTCCTGTCCTACCTCGGCACCATCGTCGCCGGCATCACCACGGGAATCGCCGCAGGTGCGACCGCAGGCTACTTCAACGACGGACCGAGCTTCAGTGTGCTGCCGCTGATCCTCTCGATCATCTTCGGCTGGATCATCCCGGCCCTGTGGGTCATCGGCGTCCGCCTCGTGCTCGAACTCATCGTCTCCAACATAAAGACGGCCGAACATACGAAGCGCATCGCCGATTCAGTCAGCCGCTGACTCACTGCGCCCTATATTTCTGGCGCAGGAGCGGCTTCAATGTGCAGAAGTGGTGATCTCAATCAGTGCATATGAATCTTGAACCCGCAGATGCTGACACGGTGCAGGAACGCCCGTGAATTAGAGTGAGCCCCGCACCGAGATTCGATGCGGGGCTCAACCGTACCCCCGAGCAGATTCGAACTGCCGTTACCGCCTTGAGAGGGCGGCGTCCTAGGCCACTAGACGACGGGGGCTAGAACAACACTCCTGGACTGATCCAGACTGTGTCCGCTGGGCTACCAGGACTTGAACCTAGACTAAATGAACCAGAATCACTCGTGCTGCCAATTACACCATAGCCCAATGTTTTTCAAGGTCATCCCCGAGGAGATTTCCCTGAGCAACGAGATATAACTCTACACAAGCACCCCGCCTCCCGACAAATCCGAGAGGCTCCTTTTCAGTGTGACCTTCTTAACACCCAAGCCTCACCCGCGGGCGAGGCCGATGAGCCTGTCGAGGACCCGGTACCCGTCGGCGCGCAGACCGTTATGTTCGTACTCATTCGTCACCCACGGCTGCACCCCGGAGAGATGCTCGGCCGTGGCCAGCGAATACTCCACCGGCACGTACGCGTCCTCGAAGTACACTGCCGCAGCACCACGCACCGAGGCGGCCCGCAGAGCCTCGACATCGTAGAGACCGGGCCACTGACGTGCGGCGACGAGCTCGGCCACCTCGGCGAAGGGGGCGAGCTCGGGATCCTCATGCACCGATTCCGGCCCGGCATGTTCGCCGGCAAGCAGCGTCGGATCCTCGGCCACAGCAGCGGGCATCGCCCGCCTGGCCGCCCAGTTCGTCACAGTGCCGTCGGCCCAGCAGGATTCGTGGATGACGGCATAGAGCGGATTGCGCCCCGAGAAGGGCAGAGACGCGGCAAGGTCATGCCGGAACGCCCCCGACGAGAAGTCGAGGTCGAGCAGATAATGCAGCTTCTCCGGACCGTCCGAGGCACCGAGGAAGTGCCCGAGCAGACGGATCCGCTCCGGCGTCGCCCGCGCGCCCCCAGGCAGGGCGAGACCGTCACCGACAGACGCGAGCTCGACGAGGCGCCGCATCTTCTCACGGTCGCCGGGGAACGCTGCGTAATACTGCTCGGACTTGCGGATCATGCCCTCCCACGTACGTCCGTAGACGGTCGCGGGGTCGAGGCCGATCGCCGGCAGACCGCCTGTGAAGTACACCTCGTGGAGGGCACTCGAATGCGCGGAGATGTAGCGCAGAGTCGTGAAGCCGCCGAAGGACTGCCCCAGCAGGGACCACGTCTCCGCGCCGAGGTGGCCGCGCAGGATCTCCGCGTCCTCGACGATCGAATCGGCGCGGAAGTACGACAGCGCCTCGGCGATCGCGGCCGGGTCCTCCCCCACCGTCTCAAGGCCGGTGATGGCCCCGTCGACAGAGCCGATCGGGTTCGATTTCCCGGTTCCGCGCTGGTCGAGCATGACGACCTGGAATTCCTCGAGGGCACGTTTCACCCAGCCGCCTGGGCCTCCGACGATGCCCGGCCGCGGGGCTTCCACGCCGGGCCCGCCCTGCAGGTACACGAGGTAGGGCTTCTGACTGTCCGCCTCGGTGGCGATGATCCGCGCGAACACGTCCACCGTGTCCGGCAGATTCACCTTCCCCGAGGCGGCTGACCCAGAGCTCTCCCCCGCCGAGGCGGCATCCCCCGCCCATCCGAAATGATCGAACGGCACGGTGACCGTCACGTCACGGAAGTGCAGTCCCCCGCGGGTCCAGGCCGTCTGATTCACAGCTGCGCCGCGAGTGCCTTGAGGCGTGTCATGGAGGAGTCCTTGCCGAGGATCTCCATCGACTCGAACAGCGGCGGGGAGACCTTGCGACCGGACACGGCCACACGCAGGGGTCCGTAGGCCAGGCGCGGTTTGATCTCCATCTCGTCGACGAGTTTCGCCGACAGCACCTCTTCGAGCTTCGCCGTGGTCCAGTCGTCGAGCCCTTCGAGGACCTCGATGGAGGCGGCGAGCACCTCGGGGGCGGAGTCCTTGAGCGTCTTCAATCCGTCTTCGGCCATGACGAGGTCGTCATCGGAGGTGAAGAGGAACGCGAGCAGGTCAGGAGCTTCTCCGAGCAGCTTCATGCGGGTCTGCACGAGCGGAGCCGCCTCGTTGAGGATCGCCAGCTGAGCATCCGTCGGGGACTCCGGGAGCACCTCGGCGGCCTGGAGATACGGCACCAGACGGTCACGGAAGTCATCCGGCTCGAGGAGGCGGATGTGGTCGGCGTTGATGGCGGTGGCCTTCTTCACGTCGAAGCGGGCCGGGTTGGGCAGGACATCGTGGATGTCGAATGCCTCGGTGAACTCCTTGACGCTGAACACGTCGCGGTCGGGTCCGATGGACCAGCCGAGCAGGGCGAGGTAGTTGATGAGTCCCTCGGGGATGAAGCCGTTCTCGCGGTGGAGGAACAGGTTCGATTCGGGGTCGCGCTTCGACAGCTTCTTGTTGCCTTCGCCCATCACGTAGGGCAGGTGGCCGAACTCGGGGGTCGCCTCGGCGATGCCGATGGCCTTGAGGTGTTCGTAGAGAGCGATCTGGCGCGGGGTCGAGGACAGGATGTCCTCGCCGCGGAGCACGTGGGTGATGCCCATGAGCGCGTCGTCGACGGGGTTGACCAGGGTGTACAGGGGCTGGCCGTTGGCACGGACGACGACGAAGTCGGGCACGGTGCCGGCCTTGAAGGTGATGTCGCCGCGGACGAGGTCGGTGAAGGTGATGTCCTCATCGGGCATGCGCACGCGCCAGACGGGTTCGCGGCCCTCGGCGCGGAAGGCGGCTTTCTGCTCGTCGGTGAGGTCGCGGTCGTATCCGTCGTAGCCGAGCTTCGGGTCACGGCCTGCGGCCTTGTGCCGGGCTTCGACTTCCTCGTTGGTCGAGTAGGACTCGTAGATGTGGCCGCCGGCCTTGAGCTTCTCGATGACGTCGGCGTAGATCTCGCCGCGCTGCGACTGACGGTAGGGGCCGTTGTCGCCGCCGACCTCGATGCCTTCGTCCCAGTCCAGGCCCAGCCATTTGAGGGCCTCGACGACCTGGCCGAAGCTCTCCTCGGAGTCACGTGCCGCGTCGGTGTCTTCGATGCGGAAGACGAACTTGCCGCCGGTGTGCTTGGCGTAGGCCCAGTTGAACAGGGCTGTGCGGACCATGCCGACGTGCGGGGTGCCGGTGGGTGATGGGCAGAAACGAACTTTGACGCTCACGATTGTCCTTTGCGTGATCTTCTCGGGTGTGAGTCAGTGGTGTGCGCGGTGGCGCTGGTGGTGTGGTGGCGTTGGTGTTCCGTGGATGCGATCGCCGAGGCGGCGGTCGGCTCAGGCGTCCATGACCGGGTTCGACAGAACGCCGAGTCCTTCGATGGCGATGTCGACGCGGTTGCCGGACACGATCTGCCCGACCCCTTCCGGAGTTCCGGTGAGGATGACATCGCCGGGCAGCAGGGTGATCGTCTCCGACAGGTGCTCGATGATGGTCGGGATGTCGAAGATGAAGTCGGCGGTGGTGCCGTCCTGCTTGAGATCCCCGTCGACCCAGGACCGGATGCCGAGGTCGTCGACGTCGAGTTCGGTTTCGATCCAGGGGCCCAGCGGGGCCGAGGTGTCGAAGCCCTTCGCCCGAGTCCACTGCTTGTCGGACTTCTGGAGGTCGCGCAGGGTGACATCGTTGCTCGCGGTGTAGCCGAGGACGCAGTCGTTGGCATTCTCCGCCTTCACACCCTTTGCCACACGGCCGATGACGACGGCGAGTTCGGCCTCATAGGAGACGTATTCGCTGATGGCGGGCAGGCGGATGGGGTCGCCGGGGCCGATGACCGCGGTGTTCGGCTTGAAGAAGGTCACCGGAGTCACGGGAACCTCGTTGCCGAGTTCTGCTGCGTGTGCGGCGAAGTTGCGGCCCACGCCGATGACCTTCGAACGCGGCAGGATGGGGCTGACCAGACGCACGTCGTCGATCTTCAGCCTCTCGCCTGTCGATTGGGCCGGAGAGAAGAAGGGGTCCGAGTCGAGAACCGCGAGTTCGAGTCCCGACGTGTCCCAGCTTCCGTCGGTGATCGGCGGCACTTCACCCTCGACTACTCCGTATTTGGGTTCGTCCTGATGTACAAATCTGGCGATACGCATGTGTCACAGTCTAGTCAGTGCCTGGTGCCTTCCGCGCGTCGGTGCACGTCGATCCGCGATCGGGTCCCCGCAGATCCTCAGGCGGCGGCCCATGTGCGGGCGGGCCGCCCTGCTGAGAGACTGGTGACATGCCCGATCCGCACATCCCGCACACCTTCGATCTCGCCCGCATCGGGGCCGGCTTGCCCGCCGCCGCGCTCATCGATGAGCTGGGCCTCGCCGAGGCGGCCCCCGCCCCGAGATTGGTCGTGGAGGCTCCTCCCGGGACCGGCAAGACCACCGTGGTGCCGCCGATGATCGCTGAGCACCTGGCTGGTCCGGGCCGCATCATCGTCACACAGCCCCGGCGGATGGCGGCCCGCGCCGCGGCCAGGCGGCTGGCGTCGTTGACGGGGACCCGCCTCGGCGAGGTTGTCGGTTTCACCGTCCGCGGAGAGTCGCGGACCTCAAGGGCGACGCGGATCGAGTTCGTCACCACGGGTGTGCTTCTGTCCCGGCTGCTGCGTGATCCGGAGCTGACCGGAGTCGCCGGAGTCATCCTCGACGAGGTGCATGAGCGGCAGTTGGATACGGATCTTGCGTTCGCGATGTGCCGGGAATTGGCGGATCTGCGTGAGGATCTGTCCGTCGTTGTCATGTCGGCGACCTTGGATGCGCAGCTGTGGGCCGCGCGTCTCGGGGACGGGCCGCAGGCGCCGGCGGCTCTGCTGTCGGTGGCGGCAGATGCTTATCCTTTGGAGGTCCGATGGGCACCGGCGAAGGAGCGGCCGCTCGATGCACGGGGTGTGACCTGGGACTTCCTTGATCATCTGGCGGCGACGACGGTGCGTGCGCTGACTGGGACCGACGAGGGCGATGTCCTCGTCTTCGCTCCCGGTGCACGCGAAGTCGACGAGGTGGCTTCCCGCGTGCGGCGCCGTGTGGAATCAGATGGCGGTTCGGGTGGTGGCGGACCGATCGGCTCTGGTGGTTCGGGTACCGGTGACGCGGTCGAGGTGCACACTTTGACTGGTCGGACCCCTGCGAAAGAGCAGGACGCGATCCTGCGCCCACGTACCGACCAGGGACGGAACCGTCGCGTCATCGTCTCGACTTCGGTGGCGGAGTCGGCGCTGACGATCGACGGGGTCCGTATCGTCGTCGACTCGGGACTCTCGCGGGGACCACGGCTGGATACGCGGCGTCGCATGTCCGGGCTGGTCACGATGCGGGAGTCGAAGGCTTCGGGAACACAGCGTTCCGGTCGTGCCGCCCGGCAGGGACCGGGTGTTGCGTATCGGTGCATGTCAGAGGCTGATTGGGCGAGCCTGCCCGAGCACACTCCACCCGAGGTCGCGACCTCCGATCTCACCTCCGCAGTGCTCGCGCTCGCCGTGTGGGGCGGCGACGAGACCCTGCTGCCCGATCCGCTGCCGGACGGACCGAGGCGGCAGGCGGTCGACAACCTGGTCGCGTTGGGAGCTGTGGAGGACTCGGCTCTGCACGTCACCGAGACGGGGCGGGCGATCGCGGCGGTTCCCGCCTCGGTGTGGTCGGCACGTGGCCTCCTGGACGGGGCTGCGCTGCTCTCTCCCGCTCGTGCGGCAGAAGCGGTCGCCGTCATCGAATCCGAGCAGAGGGCTCCAGGCGCCGATCTCTCCGCTCTGCTGCGGCAGCTGCGGCGCAGCAAGGATGCTCGATTCGCTCAGGACCGCAAACGGTTCGCGTCGATCGCACGCGAGTTCGCCTCGAGCGGCGATGGCGGAGATGGCGGAGACGCGGGAGACGGCACCGGGAACGGCGGAATCGGCGACCGTGGCATGGTCACCGGCGATTCCGGCGCGTCGCTGACCCCCGAAGATCTCGGACTCGTCACGGCGCTGTCCTATCCCCTGCAGATCGCGCGTCTGCGCAGTGCCTCAGACTCCGAATACCTGCTGGCTTCAGGCACGGCGGCGAGCCTGCCGCGTGACTCCTCGCTCCAGGGCAGCCCATGGTTGGCCATCGCCGAAGTAGGCCTGGCCGGATCGCGGGCGATCATCCGGTCTGCTGTGCCGATCGACGGCGACACAGCGGAACTCGCCGGCGCCGGACTGCTGCACATAGAAGAAACGGCGACGTTCGAGTCCGGGAAGGTCCGTGGGGTACGGCGCTTCCGCCTCGGCGGA
Source organism: Brevibacterium sp. SIMBA_078 (assembly GCF_046534565.1). Lineage (NCBI taxonomy): Bacteria > Bacillati > Actinomycetota > Actinomycetes > Micrococcales > Brevibacteriaceae > Brevibacterium > Brevibacterium sp. SIMBA_078. The sequence continues at coordinate 248,698 of NZ_JAWRYQ010000004.1, read as the reverse complement.
ATCGAACTGACCTCTACCCCGATCCAGGCCGGCCCCGATCTCGCCCGCCGTGCCATCGCCGAATCGGTGCGCGAACGGGGAGCCCGCGAGGTTCTGCGTCCGTCGGAGGCTTTCGAATCGCTGCGCGCCCGGCTGGGACTGCTCCGCGCGATCTACGGGGACCCGTGGCCGGAGGTGACGTGGGAGCACCTCTCTGACACGCTCGATCAGTGGTGTCCTGATGCGCTCGACCAGATCGCGAAGGGCTCCGATCCTGCCCGCGTGGACCTCGTCTCCGCGCTGCGCGGTCTGCTGCCCTGGCCCGAGGCGGCCCGCCTCGACGAGCTTGTGCCGACCCACGTCACAGTGCCCAGCGGGTCACACGTCCGGCTCGAGTATCCGAATCCCGACCTCGTCGAGACGCGTGCCTCGACCGGTACGGACGACGAATCTCCGACCATTCCCGAGCGAGCAGAGCTCCCGAGCCCGGTCCTCGCGGTCAAACTCCAGGAGTGCTTCGGCTGGACGGATGTGCCGCGCATCTGCGACGGACGGGTTCCGGTCACCTTGCACCTGCTCTCCCCTGCCAGGCGGCCCCTGGCAGTGACCAGCGATCTCGCCTCTTTCTGGGCGAATGCTTACGCCCATGTCCGGGCCGAGAACCGGGGCCGCTACCCGAAGCATCCGTGGCCGGAGGACCCACTCACCGCACCTGCGGCGAAGGGCACGAAGCGCTCCGGTCGCTGAGCTGGAGCCCGCTTCGACCGTCTGGGACAATGGTGCGGTGACTTCCGCACTCTCGACCACGGCTCCCGCCCCGTACAGGGCGGCGACCGAGCGTACCGACGCATCGTCGGGCCGCCTCGGTGACGGTGTCGTTCCTGCCGAGATCTGGCGCGAGCTGCGTGACGAGCACGAACAACGGATCGCCGAGCGCACCGATGCGCATATCGAGCGGCGGATGCGACAGGAGACCCACCCGGTCGAAGACTTCCTCTTCACCTACTACCCGTTCAAGGTCGGGCAGCTGAAGAAGTGGCATCCAGGTCCTGGTGTGCGCGTTGCACTTGAGACGGCCGATCATCGTCGGTATTTCGATCGTCGGTGGTATCGCATCGACGATGCGCAGAATTTCGCCGAGGTGGACCTCGAGTCCTGGCGCACCGACCGTGGAGACGGGGCGAAGTTCATCGCCTCGCTGCTGTCGTCGACGCTCAACCGGAAAGCGAACTTCGGATGCTTCGGCATCCACGAATGGGCGATGGTCTACCGTCTCACCGACGAGCAGCGCCGTCATCAGCAGGTGCCGCTGCGGCTGAGCCCAGCCGAGACCGATGCCGTGGTCGAAGGCCACCGCATCCAGTGTTCGCATCATGATGCGTTCCGTTTCTTCACCGAACCGGCCCGGCCTCTCAACACCTTGCAGCCGAGCCGCGAGGGCATGGTCGCCAACGAGCAGCCCGGATGTCTGCACGCGGGGATGGATCTGTACAAATGGGCGATGAAGATCTCGCCGATCGCTGATTCGGATCTCGTCGTCGACTGCTTCGACCTGGCGCTCGACATTCGCACCTTGGATATGGAGGCCTCCCCCTATGACCTGCGCGGATGGGGCTACGGAGTCGTCGCCATCGAGACCGCTGCGGGCAAGGCCGAGTACATGGAGCGGCAGAAGGAGTTCTCTGGAAGGGCGCAGACGCTGCGGGCTCGACTGCTCGATGCCTTGGCAGTCGCCGAAGTCTATCCGCGCTGAGTCGCCTGGGGGCTGCGCTGGCTAGCCGCTGCGACTGCGCCGGGCCCGCCGTGCTGACCAGTCGCTGCGGCCGCGCCGCTTCGTGGACGTCTTCGCGGTCGCGGCACCGGCGCGCCTACGATCGACGGTATGCGTGCCATTGTCTTCGATCAGTTCTCCGTCCGTCCCCGACTCGAGGAGATTTCCGCTCCCACGGCCCCCGATGCCGGCGTCGTCATCGATGTCGAAGCCACCGGGGTGTGCCGCAGCGATCATCACGCGTGGGCCGGCCACGATGCGACGATCGCTCTCCCCCACGTGCCCGGGCATGAGCTGGTCGGTCGGGTCGCCTCGGCGGGTGTGGGCGTACAGGACTTCCGTGTCGGCCAGCGGGTGACCGTTCCATTTGTGTGCGGGTGCGGGACGTGCCGGTGGTGCGTTTCCGGCAATGCGCAGGTGTGCCCCGATCAGACGCAGCCGGGATTCACGCATTTCGGGTCGTGGGCGGATCAGGTCGTCATCCACAATGCCGATGCGAACCTCGTGGCCGTGCCCGACGATCTGCCGGCCGCGGCCGTCGTCGGGCTCGGATGTCGATTCGCCACTGCCTTCCATGGTCTGCGGGTGCGGGCTCGGCTTGCCGCGGACGAGACGGTCGCCGTCTTCGGCTGCGGCGGGGTGGGACTGTCGGCGATCATGATCGCCCGGGCCCTCGGCGCGAAGGTGGTCGCCATCGACGTCAGCGATGCGGCCCTGGAATCCGCCAGTGAGTTCGGTGCCGAACGATGCGTCAACGCACGGGGTCTCAGTCCCGAGGGGCTGAGCGCCGAGGTGGTCGCGCAGTTTGCCATGACCGATCCGGATGGGGTGGCGGTGACCGTTGATGCTCTGGGTCGGGAGGACACGATTCGGGCGGCGATCGGTGCCCTGGCACCCTTGGGCCGGCATGTGCAGATCGGGCTGCTGCCCGCGGAGCCGGTCGTCGACCTGCCGCGGGTGATCGCGCTCGAACTCAGTGTGCTCGGCTCACATGGCATGGCTGCGGCTGAGTACCCGGAGCTCGTCGACCTCGTCGTTCAGGGGCGCTTGCGACCGCAGGACCTCGTCACGAATGTCATCGGCCTCGACGAAGCGCCCGCGGCGATGGAGGCGATGGGCTCCCCTGCTGCCTCGGCGGGGATGACGATCATCGACCTGGCACGGTGACGGTCGGCTACCCCGGCACTGTGCACCGCCTCGGCGAGGTCGGCCGCGACGATAGAGTCCGCACCTGCGGCGGCGGCTCCTCATCCCTCGCCGAGTGACTCCCGCATACTCGCGGCCAGAGAGCCGATGAGCTCCTGATCTCCGCGGACGCCGGGTGCGAACGGCAGACTCAGGCGGTCTTTGTCCTTGTCCCGGTAGCGCGGAATGACGTGCATATGGAAGTGGAAGACCGACTGCCAAGCCTCGGCACCACAGCAGTTGAGGAGGTTGACGCCATCGGCTCCCCAGGCGTCGAAGGCGTGTTTGGCGATGCGCTGGGACTCGAGCACCACTGTGGACAGATCCTCGGCCGGGATATCCCGCAGGTCCGTGCTGTGACGTTTCGGAACGACAAGCAGATGCCCATCCGACCCGGGCTGGATGTCCATGAACGCGAACGTCGACTCGGTCTCGGCGATCGGCGCACTCGGTGCGTCACCTGCGACGATCGCACAGAAAATGCAGTCGCTGCTCATCAGTTCCAGTTCCTCCCCGCAATGAGTTGGCTGTGCCGTACGGCGTTTGGCCCGGGCCCTCAGATCGTACTGGTAAGCCTTCAGACCATGATGGCGAGGACGACATTCGTGTCCTGGCCTTCCCAGCGGCCCAGCAGCAGACCTGCGTCGGACTTCTCGGCTGGTGATTCGGGCGAGAGACGGTAGAGGATCTCGACGTCGCCGGCGCCCGGCAGAGGTCCCGTCCCGAAGGCGTGGGCCACCTCGGTGATCTCTTCTCCCCGATTGCCCTCTTCGTCGACGCGGTACTGCTTCGCCGCGGTCGACGCGGTGGCGATGGTGTGGTCGAGGCGCTGCCGGAACAGCGGGTCGCCCATGCCGGCGTAGACCCACCGCTTGCCGAGCACCGAGTGATCCATGTTCGCCACGAATGCTTCGTCGGCGCCCTCGAGCGGTGCGCCGCGATAAGTCAGCGGCACCTGCAGCAGCTGGTCGCCGCTCCTCACGATGTGGATCTCGATGCCCACTTCGCCAGCGGGGTCGTCGAAGCGGTACGCGGTGACTGCCTCGAGCGGGTTTGCCGCGAGGTAGAGCTCGGTGGCCCAGTCCTGCTTGGCCACCCAGTCGGTGACGACGTCGAGCTTGCCGGGATTGAGCTGAGCTGCGTAGATATCTGCCATGACGGTTCCTCCTGAAATCTGTCTGACGTCGGCGTCAGGTGTGGCTGGGCGCAACAGGTGTCTGTAGGTGTGAGGCGCTCGGCGGTCTTCGGACGCTTCGCATCATGTCTTGCGTGGTCTCAGGCCTTGCGGGTGCCGGGGACCCATTCTCCGTCGACGACTTCGTAGTCGGCGAATACCGCCGGGGCCTCTTCGCGCATGACCTCGCCGATCTTGTTGAAGATGAGGCGGATCTCCTCTTCAGCGCCCTTTGCAGTGCGCATTTCGATGACGTGACGCAGCGAACGCAGGTTCGCGGTGTAGACGATTCCGGTGGCCAGGCCCTCGGGGGCGAAGCGACGCATGAACGAGGTCATGTGCTTCTTGTGGGAGAACTTCGTGCCCTCCTCGTCGAGTTCGAAATGCTCGGCCATCCACTGCTGATGCTCCTCGAGGGTGTCGAGGACCTTGAGGCTGCGTTCCATGAGTTCGGGATCTTCGCGTGCCCACTCGGGGAACCAGAACGGAATGTCGGTGAGGCGAACGTATCGCAGCGATTCCTGCGAGAACGCGGATCCCGCGCGGTGGCGGATGAGTTCGTGGGTGAGCACACGCGAGACGTTGTGGAGGACGAAGGTGAAGTTCGCGTGTTCGAGGACGGACCCGTGCTGGGACTTCACCACATTTCCGAGGTACTGCGCGGAATCGGTGCGCACGCGCGAGACGTTCGGGTTGAGTCCCGGCTCCCACGATCGGTAGCACATGCGTCCGGAGAACTCGAGGAGATCCTCGGCGTCGGGAGATTCCGCATCTTCGACCCGGTCCGCCCAAGAGGATCCGCCCACCTCGTCGAGGTAAGTCCTCATCGCTTCCCAATCGATATTGGGCTTGGCGAGCAGTTCAACGGACGGTTCGACCTGGCGCATGGCTCTCCTAGTGCAGGGGACGTGATTGATTCCCAATCCTACAGACAGCCCGGCTGGTTTCGGTGACCGGTCCGCACCGAAATCCTCCTCGCCTCAGCCGTCTTGGCTGACAGGTGCGGCGGGTCCCTTATCGTCGAAGTTGCGCAGGCTTCCGCCCGTATCGACGATGTAGGCTCGTGCCCCCGCGGATTCCGCCATCACCGAGGCGGCCGCACCGTCGACGTACACGACCGCGGCATGATCATCGATGGCGGTTCCGGGGCCGGGAAGTCGGCCACGCGCGATCCATTCCCGGAAGGATTCCTTCCGCCCGGGTTCGCCGTGGAAGTGCGGGCAGACACTCCCCCGCAGGAATCCGAGCCCATCATGCAGCGGAGCCAACGGACCGAACGAATCCGTCGAGGAGGCCTCGAACCAGCAGTTCGCACCGGCGCTGATGCCGGCGAGGATGGTCCCTCCGGCAGCAGCTTCTCTCATCCGCTGGTCGACGCCATGCCTGCGCCAGAGGCTGAGCAGGTTCGCCGTGGAGCCGCCGCCGACGTAGATGAGGTCCATGTCGAGCAGCATCGCCGGATCCTGGTAGTCCCACGGACTCTGCCCGAACAGGGAGAGGACATAGGTTCGCGCACTCGCCTCGAATGCCGCTTCGAACCGCTCGATATAGTCGCGGCTGTCGCCGGATGCCGTCGGGACGAAGCAGACGTGTGGGAGTCCAACAGAGGCGCCGAAACCGCTCTGAGCACCGGCCTCGTCCTCAGTGCCGGCGCGGATCCGTCTGGCGGCCATGCGCACCAGCTCGTCATCAATGGCCGAGGCCCCGGTCTCGGACGTCGAGAACCCACCGCCGCCGAGGGCCACGATCGTGCCACGGAAAGCAGTGGGTTCAGCGTTGCCCACGGCACACTGTGCGTCAGCACTCACGGCACGCGGTGCGTCCATTTCTCGGTCCCGAACTTCTCGTCGACCAGTTCCTGCGCCCGCTTCAGCTCGTCCTCGGTGTAGGTGCCGTAAGTGGCCCCATAGCGGGTGGCGAAGGTGTCCGCCATGACATCGATGATGTCCTTGCGTGCCTCACCGGTCTGACTCCGCAGCGGGTCGACGCGTTTCTTCGCGCTCGCCACTCCCTTGTCGGAGATCTTCGCTTCGCCGATGCGCAGAACTTCGACCATCTTGTCCGCGTCGATGTCGTAGCTCATGGTCGCGTGGTGGAGCAGTGTGCCGTCGCGATTGCGCTTCTGTGCGGCACCGCCGATCTTGCCTCCGGTCGAGGAGATGTCATTGATCGGCTTGTAGAACGCCTCCACACCGAGGGTCTTGAGCGCCGCGAGAACCCACTGGTCGAGGAACACATACGACTCCTCATAGTCGAGACCGGCGACGAGGGCAGGCGGGACGAACATCGAATAGGTGATGCAGTTGCCGCCCTCCATGAACATCGCACCTCCGCCTGAGATGCGACGCACGACCTGGACGTCGTACTTCTCCACACCTTCGGGCCGCAGCTCGTTGACGTAGGACTGGAAGGCCCCGATGACGGTGGCCGTGTCCTCCCATTCCCAGAACCGCAGGGTCGGCTGCCTGCGACCTGCTGCAACTTCTTCGAGCAGAACCTGATCGAGCGCCACATTGAGCTGGGTCGGCAGCACTTCGCCGCGGATGACCTGCCAGTCGAAGTCGGTGAAGTTCGCCGCCGAACCCAACGCCCGGCGCACGACGGCGGCGATATCGGCGGTGGAGAAGCCGTGCATCGCCAGTTCCGAACCGTAGCCGGCCAGAGCCTCGTCGAGGCGGCCGCGCAGCGCCGCATTATCGGCATTGACGCTGGCGCCGACGAGGGCCGGTGCAAGGTCGAAATAGGCTTCCTCGGGTTCGAGGAAGAAGTCCCCGGAGATCTTCACCTCGGTGATGGTCCTACCGTCGGTGGTGACATCGGCGACGACGAGTTTGCCGCCGATGACCTTGTATTCGCCGTGGAAGTGCTGCGTCTCGTTCGTCATGTCTCCCAACCTACTCCCCTGTCAGTGCGTTCCACATGAACCGGTAGCTCAGCGCCCGGGTGAACGCGGTCTGCTCGTTGTCCGAGGCGGCGGAATGTCCGCCTTCGGTGTCTTCGAAGAACCACACGTTCTCGATTCCGTGCGCCTGCATCCGGGCGGCCATCTTCCGTGCCTGCACCGGCCCCACCCGATCATCCGACGTGGCCGTCCAGAACAGCACCGGCGGATAGTCCTGTCCGTCCTCGAGGAGGTGGTAGGGAGAGAAATCCCTGATGAACGCCCAGTCCTCGGCCACATCCGGGTCTCCGTACTCGGCCTTCCACGAATAGCCGGCGCTGAGCTTCGTGTATCGGGCCATGTCCAGCAGCGGAACTCCGCAGGACACAGCGCCGAAGAGCTCGGGATATTGTGTGAGCATATTGCCGACCAGCAGGCCTCCGTTGGATCCGCCGGCGCAGGCGAGCGTCTGCGGGCTCGTCACTCCGCGGGCGATGAGGTCACGGGCCACGGCCGAGTGGTCTTCATAGCAGCGCATGCGGTTCTCTCGCATCGCGGATGTGTGCCACTCGGGTCCGTATTCGCCTCCGCCGCGGATGTTCGCGAGGACATAGACGCCTCGGCGACCTGCTGGGAGGGTACTTCCGGTGGTGCTGCGGCTGAGCCAGCCGATGCCGACGACGGGTGAGTATCCGGGGGTGCGGCTGACTTCGAAACCGCCGTAGCCGTCGAGCAGGGTGGGATTCTCTCCGTCGAGCGCGAGGTCGTCGGCTCCGATCTGGAAGTACGGGATCTTCGTTCCGTCGGCGCTGGTGGCGAAGTGCTGCTCGACGCTCAGCCCTTCGGCATCGAACATCGCCGGTGCCGATTTGACCACCTCAGCGGTTGGCTCGTCAGAGTTCGTTCCCGCAGCTTCGTCCGAGGGACCCAGCGTGCCGTACGACAATGTCGAAGGTGTGAGGAAGCCGGTGCTGACCATCCAGAAGTCGTTGGCAGTCGCCGGGTCGTGCTTGTCGACTGCGCCGAGGCCGACCATATGGTTGGCCGGGACTCCGGGCAGGGCGGACTCGGCGAAGTCGTTGCCCAGGTCGAGGACCGTGAGCTTCGACTGCACGTCGGCGAGCAGCTCGAGCACGAGGTAGTCCCGAGTGAAGGTAAAGGACTGCAGCGAGGTGTGGGCGTCGGGGGTGAAGATCACGCGCGGAGCGATCTCGCCTGTCTTGACCGCATCGATATCGGCGATGGCGAGGCCGCCGGCGGCCACCTCGGTGGTGGCGGACTTCCATGTCGACTGGGGGCGGAAGAGCACGAGGTCGCGTTCGAAGCCGACCTCGACGTCGGTGGGGACGTCGACCCGGTTGAGAGCGTCGGCCCATGCCGTCGGCTCGACCGACAGCGAACCGTCTGCGCTCGTGATGTCGGTGAGATCGAGGAAGCTCATGGTCGAGTTGAAGAAGTCGATGGCGTCGATGATGACGGCGCGATCGGTGGCCTCGGTATCGGGGCGGATGTCGCTGCCGACGAAGATCGCCACGTGGTCGCGGGGCACTTCGGCGACGATCGGGGCGTCGTCGAGGCTCTGACCGCGGCGGAGCGCTCGGGCTTGGCGCGGATAGGACGAGGTCGTCAGTGAGTCGGCGTCGGTTTCGGTGGCGACGAGCACGGTGTCGTCGTCGAGCCAAGCCAGCCGTGTTTTGGCGGCGGGGATGTCGAAGCCGCCGTCGACAAAGGCGCGGTCATCGAGGTCGAATTCGCGGACTCGGTGCGAGTCGCCTCCGTCCGGGGAAAGGAGGACGAGTGCACGCCGATTGTCGCTGCGGCGCACCATCGCACCTGACCAGACCCAGGCAGTGTCTTCTTCTGCGGCCAGTTCGTCGAGGTCGAGCAGCACCTCCCAGTCGGGTGCGGCAGTGCGGTAGCTGTCCCAGGAGGTGCGTCGCCACAGGCCCTTCGGGTTGGTCTTGTCCCTCCAGAAGTTATAGAAGTGCTCGCCGCGTTTGGTGACCATCGGGATGCGGTCGTCGGAGTCCAGTGCGGTGCGCAGATCATCGGAGATATCGTCGAAGAGGCCGTCGTGAAAACGGTCGAGGGTCTTCGCGTTCTGGTCCTTCACCCAGGCGATCTGCTCCTCGCCGTAGATGTCTTCGAGCCAGAGGTGTTCATCGTCGGGCAGATCGGCGCTCGTCGTCGGGTCCGTAGAGGGAGAGTCTTCTTCACGCATGACCCCATCCTAGTGACCGCCGCTGACTCAGCCGCTTGGTGCCGCTGACGAGGAACTGTTCTGCCGTGGATGTCTTACCGCGGGCTGCGGTACATGACCAGGCCGGGGTGCCCGTTGGGGGCTTCGGCCCCGTGGCCGAGTTCGGTGAAGCCGAGTGTCTCGTAGAGGCGTCGTGCCGGGCTGTCGATATCGTCGGTCTGCAGCCAGCAGCCGAAGCGTCCGACCTCGCCGATCCACGTTTCGAGAGTGCGTCGTCCCAGGCCCCGAACGCGCCGGTTAGGATCACGAGCGAGCAGGTTGAGAGCGAAGGTCGATTCGAGTTCGGTCGAAGCCCCGCCGAGGCGGCTCTGCAGTTCGAATGCCCACGGATATTTCTGTTCTTCCCACTTCCAATGGTGTCCGTAGGCGAATGAGCTCAGCCGTCCGTCGGGCTGCGTCCGGGTCAGGGTCATGAGGACCTGTCCGTTGCGGACGGAGACTTCGTAGACATCGGCGAACAATGACGCGAACCGCGGGTCCTCGTTCAGCGGCGGCTCGGCGGCAGCGGCCCCATAGACTGCTTCGACCTCGCTGCGGGGCGGGAGGACGCCGGCGACTCCCGGCCCCGAGGGCACGCCCTGCCACGACGGGCCCAGACCCGCCGGCATCCCCCACACGATTTCGACCGCAGGAACGTCTGCTTGGTCGGAGCGCGCGATGTGGTCAGCGGGCGACGGCTGCCCGTTGGGGTCGTTCATGACTATCACCATAGTCCCGCGACAGAGCGGGCAGTTGAACTTTCAGTGACCACTTGTCATCGCTTCGGCAGACTCGGTTCACAGCCTGCCTCGGTGTTCGATGATTGCGGCGCAGAGGAGTTCTTCGGTGGGACTCATCGGGCGTTCGTCGGCATCGAAGATATCGATTCCGATGGTGGTTCCGCCGACATCGACGGTTGCCGGCTGCGAGGTCCGGCGAACGTACCGCCATGGGATCAGCACCGAAAACGCGTGGTCAGTTTCCCGGTCGCCTCGTCCCGGCTCGGGGTCATGTTGTCGACCGGGAAGTTGCTGCCGTTCCCGATCGTGCTGCTGATCAGGAGGATCCTGCTTGCCTGGACCGTGACGCGCACCCGGACCTCCGTCCTGACCAGAGGCGCATCCGGGATCGGGGTCGCTGAGTGGTTTGGTGCGGGTCTTGTAGTGGTGGCCGGTCGGCGTAACGACTTCGAGGGCGTCGGCAGTTGCCTTGTGGCGCCACCCGCTGAGTTCCTTGAGGTAGTTGCAGGCGGCGCATAGTCCAGAGGCGTTGTCCCATTCGGTTTCGCCGCCGGCGGCGGCAGCGTCGGCATGATCGGCGTGCTGGATGGGTGCCTCGCACCAGGGCGAGCGGCAGACGTCGTCGCGGAAGACGACCATACGTCGAAGCAGCCCGGAGAATTCCCTGCGGCGCGAGTCCATCCTCACGAGCTGCCCGTCTTCGGGCCGCGTGTAGAGCCTGCGGATGAAAGTGGCGGCCTCGTTTTCGGCAACGACAGCCCTGGCGGCCTGTGCCGGGATCGGGCCGACTCCGGGGAACCATGCCGATTCTTCTCTTGGCCCGAACAGACTGCTGTCCTGCATGATGAGGTGGATTTCGGTGGGCACTGCCGCAGCAGCAGCCTGCCCGGTCAGTCGCTCGACGAAGAGGTCGGCAGCGATCTGATTCTGACCTCGGCCGTCGGCACTGCCGGTGGCGATGACAGTCTGCGCCGACTTCTTGAGGTTGGCGAATGCGGCGACAGCCTGCGGCATCGGCAGCAGAGCGGTCAGATAGGCCATGTTTCCGGGTGCCGGACGCACGCTGACCGCGCGTTCTTCGGTACAGCGCTCGAGGTGGTCGACCGCAGCCTTTTGGTCGAGTTTCTGCGCCAAGGCCCTCACTTCATTGCCCAGTCTCCTGACGCCCACTTCGGCCAGTCGATCGGCCATCCGCTCGTCGAGCTCGTGCTTCTTCTCCCGCGGAAGCCAGTCGGATTCCTTTGCGACCGTCCGGGCCTTCTCCTCAGAGATGTCGCCGCCCTTCATCGCCGTGTAGACATTGGGCAGGTCCAAGAGCAGGGTGCGCGAGAATTTGAGCAGCGCGTTGCCACGGTGCCGGGAGACCTTTCTGGCCAAGCCGATCTCCGCACCGACTCCGAGTCCCTGTTTCTTGCTCGGAACTCCGTCTTCGGCTTCCCGATTCTTACGGTGCATATCGAACGTCAGGGATTCGCGGGCCTGCGCGGCGGCGCAGGCGGAGGTCAGCTCCTCGAGTGCCGAGATGCGATCGATCGCTTCTTCCTCGGTCGCGGCCGGAGGCAAATCGGACAGGCTGTCACGCCACCGAAGTATCTCGGTGAGTACGACTGGAACCTGCTTTGCCTCCATGCCCAGAACATTACAGTCCGGCACTGACACAAGAGTCCACCTGGGCATCTGTCCAGGTCAGACGTCCGTGGAGGCAGATCGGGCGCTGACCTCAATGAGGCGCGGACAGTGGCCCTTTTCGACTGAAGGCTACGTTGCTCCTGTGGCCCGATCAGCCCGACTCCCGTGGCCGGATCAGCTCAGTTCTTCACCGGTGGTCTCTCGGGCGAGGAAGCCCATGAGCAGCACGGCGACGACCACGAGCGCTCCTGTGAGGACGAACGTCAGGGTCAAGCCGAGCACGGGCCACATGAACGCACCGAAGACGATCGGAGCGATACCTGTCGCCAGTCGGGACGCTGCCGATGCCCAGCCGAAACCGGATCCGCGCAGTCGGGTGGGATAGAGCTCGGAGACGTAGGTGTAGAGCGTCGGGATGGCGATCTGGATGACGAAGCCGAACCCGATGATCGCAGCCTTCGCTGTCCAGGTGAGATCGGCGCCGGAGGCTTCGATGAATACGGCAGATCCGACGAGGAGGACGGCGGCTACGATCGATGAGACCCCGAGCACCCATTTGCGACCGAATCGTTCGACGATGAGCGCGGAGACGATCACGCCGAGGATGCCCACCGCGGTCATCGACCCGGTGACGAGGAATGCCGCCTGATCGGCCAGCCCCTGCTTCTTGAGGATCCCCGGCAGCCATGTCAGTGCCGCGTAGTAGACAAGGAGGACAGAGACGAAGAGCGACCAGGCGACGAGCGTCGTCTTCGCGGAGTGCTGCCACAGCTGCACCAGCTGGCCGCTGGCCGCGCGCAGCTGCCTGCTGACCTTCGGCCCGGAGCCCGAAATCGGCTCGGTCTGCGACAAGGCAGGGCCTGTCGTCGGCGACGCGGTAGAACCCTCTGCCGTTTCATGGGTCCATTCGGTGACGTCGGCACCGGTGCGCTCGACCAGTCGCCTGATGATCGCATCGGCCTCTGCGTAGCGTCCGACCGAGGCCAGATAGAGAGGTGATTCCGGAATCCCGAAACGCACCGCCACCGTCAGCAGAGCCGGCACGATCATGACGAGCATGATCAGGCGCCAGTCCCCGAAACCGAGCAGATAGGCCGAAACGAACGCGCACAGCGAGGCGCCGATCGGCCACCAGCCGTCCATCGCCGTGAGCACGCGTCCGCGGTGACGGCTGGGAGTGAACTCCCCGACGAGGGCGTAGTCGACGGGGATGCATCCGCCGAGCCCGAATCCCGCCAGGAAGCGGAAGAGGATGAACCACCCATACGCGGGTGCGAAGGCTCCGGCGACGGTGAAGACCGAGAACACGAGCAGGGTGAGAGTGAATGCCTTCTTCCGCCCGATGACGTCGGCGATGCCGCCCCAGATGAAGGCACCCAGCGCCATGCCGATGAGGTTGGCGGTCGCGATCCACGCGGCCTGGCCGACGCTGAGGCTCCAATAGTCGCTGAGCAGCGGAATGAGGAATCCGTTGAGGGCGACGTCCCATGCGTCGAACATGAAACCGAGCCCGCCGATGATGAAGATGGCACCTTGAGTGCGCCACTTCCATGGCAGGTGAGCGATGACTTCGGAGGCTGTCGGAACCGACGCCGAGGTGGTCGTGTGCACGACTCCACGGTACCTCAATTAGCTCACGACTGAGTAAAATAACGAACCCTGGTCTCGCCGACCGAATCGATCTACACTGACACGAATTCTCGAGCCAGAGACATGGTGCCCGACAGAGCAGGTGGACCGCGTGAACGACCACGGTGAGGTCAGCGCCGCAGCAGTGGTCTCCTCATTGACCTTTGACAGAACCGCCACCCAACTCCGCTTCCTGCTCGGCGGCAGCGGTCTGTTCTTTGTCGCCGTCTTCGCTGGCGCCGCTGTCGCCATCGGCTTCGTCATCGAGCCCGCGGCGGCAATCTGGGTCATCCCCGTCTCACTCGCCCTCGGCATCGGAATCACCATCGCATTTGCGCGGTGGGGAGCGCTGTCCATGATGGCGTTCGTCGCTGATGAACATCTTCGGGTGCGCGCGGTTCTCGGAGCCCCGGGGATCCGGCGCCTATCGAGGAAGCTAGGCAGCCAGGCCTACCTGCGGAACGAATTTCTCCTCGGTCTCGCCATCGTTGTCATCTATCTGCTCATCGCGGTGCTTGTGCCCCTGACCGGTCTCGGTGTGAATGGTTCAACCGCAGTTCTGGCCTTGCCGATGCTGTGGATCGGCTCCGGAGCCGGATTCTTCATGATCCGCGCCGGACTGCGGATCCACCCCGAAGACACTCCACTGGAGAGCAATGTCGCCGCCCCGCTGGCCGCCGCCTATCTCCTGAAGCACGGCGGCTTTGACGAACTCACCACGGGGATTCCAGCCGATAAGCTCGTCAGCAACATCACCGACTCCGACATGGAGAACATCGACCGGGTGTCGTCAGCTCTGGCCCGAATCCGTCATCTGCCCCCTCCCTGACCAGGCATTCGCCTACTCCCTGACCAAGCATCCGCGCGTTCACCAGCGGAACCCGTTGTCCCAGAGCACAGCAAAAGGGGCCGGGAACCGCGATCAGTTCGCGGTTCCCGGCCCCTCTCAGCACGGTCCCGGAAGACGGCACCGGGCCTGATCCAAAATCAGGCCAGACGCACGAGCCAGTTGTTCTTGTCCTCGACGCGTCCGTACTGGATGCCGAGCAGCGTCTTGCGCAGCTCCATGGTCGTCTCGCCGGCCTCTTCACCATGGTCGATGGTGAAGTCTTCGCTGACGAGCTTGCTGATCGGCGTGATGACCGCAGCGGTGCCGCAGGCGAACGCCTCGATGATCTCGCCGCTGGCCGCACCCTCGCGCCACTCCTCGATGGAGATCTGACGCTCTTCCGCCTCGAGTCCGAGCTGAGGAGCCAGTTCGAGCAGCGAACGGCGGGTGACGCCGTCAAGGATCGAATCGCTCAGCGCCGGGGTGAGCAGCTTGCCGCTCTTCGTCACGAGCATGAGGTTCATGCCGCCGAGCTCATCGATGTACTTGTTCTCCACCGAGTCGGTGAACAGCACCTGCTGGCACCCCTTGGCGGCCGCCTCGTTAGTCGCCACCAGCGACGATGCATAGTTGCCGCCGCACTTGGCGAATCCCGTGCCGCCCGCGCCGGCGCGCTTGAGCTTCGGCGAGAGCCAGATCGACACCGGCTTGATGCCCCCGGAGAAGTAGGGTCCGGCCGGCGACGCGATGGCGTAGTAGTCGACTTCGTGGCTGGCCCGCACGCCGAGGAACCGCTCCGTGGCGATCATGAACGGCCGCAGGTACAGGCTCGACTCATCGGCGTCCGACTCCGGCGTCGGGACCCATGCCTGATCGAGGCTGACCAGGTGCTTGAGCGAGTCGATGAAGTCCTCTTCAGGCAGCTGCGGCAGCGCGAGACGCTCGGCGGACTTGTTGATGCGCGCGGCATTGCGCTCAGGTCGGAACGTCCACACCGAACCGTCGGCATGACGGTAGGCCTTGAGCCCCTCGAAGATCTCCTGGGCATAGTGAAGCACGGCGGCTGCCGGGTCGAGCAGCAGCGGACCATACGGACGGACCTCGTGACCCTGCCAACCGTCATCGACCGTGTAGCGGATGTGCGCCATATGGTCGGTGAAGTACTGGCCGAAGCCGGGATCCTTCTTGATGTTCTCGCGCACCAGCTCGGGTTGCGGCTGGAGGTTCTTAAGAACGGTGAAATCTGTCATGAAAACTCTTTTCTCACTTGTGATGAGTGACACTTTCAGGGTAGTCCATCACCCCGGCGCTCGTCGCACCGGGGTGATGTCGTCAATCCTGAAATCGGGTGTCGCTCGGTTGGGTTCATCCTCGCAGAGATGACCCCGTCGTCACCCACCCGCCCCCTCGCCGAGGCGGTCGATCCGGTCAGCCGAGGCGTGCCGCGATCGCGTCGCCCACCTCGGCGGTGGACCGCTTCGTTCCGTCACGCTCGGCGAGGTCGGCCTCGACGGCCGTCTCAATCGCCTTGGCCACGGTCTCGAGCCCCAGATGGGAGGCCATGAGCGCCCCCGACAGGATCGAGGCGGTCGGGTCGGCGATCTGCTGCCCGGCGATGTCCGGAGCGGATCCGTGGATCGGCTCGAACAGGCTCGGCGCCGTTCCTTCGACATTGAGGTTCCCCGAGGCGGCCAGACCGATTCCACCGGTGACCGCGGCTGCGAGGTCGGTGAGGATGTCGCCGAAGAGATTGTCGGTGA
The DNA here is from genome assembly GCF_046534565.1 of Brevibacterium sp. SIMBA_078. NCBI lineage: Bacteria > Bacillati > Actinomycetota > Actinomycetes > Micrococcales > Brevibacteriaceae > Brevibacterium > Brevibacterium sp. SIMBA_078. Next base: position 232,882 of record NZ_JAWRYQ010000004.1, on the reverse strand, counting down.
CGATGACGTCGTAGCGCTCGGGATTCGTGACCATGTAGATCGTGCACGCATCGGTGTGCTCGTAGTTGACAGCCACCTCGGGGAACTCCTTGCCGACCTTCTCGACCACACGACGCCACAGGTGACCGGCGTGGACCATGACATTGTGCTTGTGCACGTAGGTGAGTTTCTTGTTCCGTGCCTGAGCGCGGGCGAACGCATCGCGGACCGCACGCTCGACGCCGTACCAGGTGTTGACCGAGACCTCGGTCGCGACTTCCTGCGGGGTGTCCGTGCGCACGGAACCTCCGGATCCGGTGTACGAGCCTTCGGTGCCCTCGCGGACGACGACGAAGTCGATCTTCCCGGGGTCGGCCAGCGGGCTGGTGACTCCGGCGAACAGCTTCGAGGGACGCAGATTCACCGCGTGCCCCAGCCCGAAGCGCATCTTGAGGATGACTCCGCGCTCGAGCACGCCGGAGGGCACGGACGGATCTCCGCAGGCGCCGAAGAAGATGGCATCATGTTCACGCAGCGATTCGAGCTCTTCGTCGGTGAGCGTCTCACCGGTCTCGTGATAGCGCTGAGCACCGACCTTGTAATCGGTGAGCTCGAGCTCGACGGGCTCGCCGGACACCTCGATGGCGCGATTGAGGACTTTGAGGCCTTCGGGGACGACCTCGTTGCCGATTCCATCTCCGGGCATGACTGCGATTGAGAACTTCATGCTCACAGAATAAGACTCAATCTCACGATACAACTGCAGCGTCTTACGATGTGAACCGTCATCTGCGCCGTCGCAGAGGTGCGGAGGTGCGCCGACCTCCGCCGCTGCCCCGCGCTCCGTGCGCCGCTGCCCCACAGTTCGTGTGCCGACATGAACAAATTCACGTCTCAATCACTGTTCTCGGCTACACATCCGACGCCGCAGGGACGAAAATGGAGACAGCACCCCAAACCCCGTGGGGCCGCACGCAACCAGCCCCGAGAGAAAGTCGATCATTGACCGAAATCATCCGCAACGCCCGCGCCGCAGCTCTGCCCGCCAAACTCTCCCGGTCCTGGCTGCTCGTCAATGCTGCGAGGGAGGAGCTGTTCACTCCCGCGCAGACCTCGGAAGCGGATTCCGTCATCTTCGACCTCGAGGCTTCTGTCGCCGATGACAAGAAGATCGCAGCTCGCGACAATGTCGTGCGCGCCCTCGATTCGGGAATGTCCGCCTGGGTGCGCATCAACAAGATGGAATCCGAGTTCTGGGCCGACGACCTCGCCGCCGTCGCCATGCTTCCGGGACTGCGCGGAGTCATGCTGCCCGAGACCGAACGCCCCGAGCAGGTGTCCTACACCGCGATGCGCGCGAAGGCCGGACTGCCCGTGCTCGCCCTGCTGGAATCGGCCCGCGGAGTGGAGAACGCCACCCGCATCGCCGAGGCGCCCGGCACCTTCCGCCTGGCCTTCGGCACCAACGACTTCCGCAAGGACACCGGCTTCTCCGGCGATCCGATGGCTCTCGCCTATGCCCGCTCACGTCTGACGATCGCCTCCCGCATGGGCGGCCTGCCCGGACCCATCGACGGTCCTTCGGCCGCCGACGCCGATGATGAGACGGTCTGGGCCGATGCCGAAGTCACACACATGATGGGTATGACCGGAAAGCTCGTCCTCACTGTCGACCAGGTCAACACCCTCAACGAGGCCATGAGCCCGAGCGAGGACGAACGCGATTGGGCCCGCCAGATGCTCGAAGCTGCCGAAGGCGGATCCGAGATCACCGACGGCTCCTACCTGCCGCGCCTGACCCGTGCGAAGAAGATCGCGTCCATGGCCGACGCCTACGGTCTCTGGAACGCTTGAGCCGACAGCCGCCCTGGCTGCTGTGGGCGACACTGCCCGCCGTTCTGCTCGTCATCGCCTTCGGGCTGTGGCTGCATCTCGAACGCATCGGGCCCACTGCGATCGATCAGTCGTGGCTGGAATTCGCCGGCCTCGACAGAGGTTCGGTGCCGTACTGGACCGCCGTCGTCCTCGCCGAAGTCGGCGGCGGCACGGGTGTCGTCATCTGCACCGCGCTGCTCGCAGGCGTCTTCGTGCTGCGCAGACGCCTGCGTTCGACGATCGTCCTCGTCACCACGATGCTCGGGGGCATCGCCGCCTCGGAGATCCTCAAGGCCGTCGTCACCCGGCTGCGCCCCGGCGATCAGCTCTACGAATCTTTGGGATTCTCCTATCCTTCAGGACATTCGATGGGCGCCGCCGCGCTGGCTATGAGTCTGGCCATCATCGCCTGCCGCCGTCATCAGCTGCGCCGATCGGCAGCACAGGCAGCAGAAGCTCAGCCACCGAGGATGGGCTTCCATTGGTCGTTCATCCTCGCCGGGATCTGGATCCTCGGCATGATGTGGTCGCGGACCGCGCTCCAGGTCCATTGGCTCACCGACACGATCGCCGGTGCCTTCATCGGCATCGCCGTCGCCGTTCTCGTCGACGAACTCTGGACCCTGACAGCGCAGAGGACCCGCTCACCCCGCTTCGCACTGTGGCTTGCGGGGTGAACGGGTCCTTCTGCTGAGGGGCTCAGTCCTCCTGGAGCGAGACGCCGGTGAAGGCCGAGGCGTTCACGGCACCGGCCACGGCCTTGACGACCTCGTCCGAGACGACCGAATCCACTGCCAGGACAGACAGCGCCTCATTGCTCGTCGACGCGGGCGAGACCTGCATTCCGGCGATGTTGACGTTGTTCGCACCGAGCGCCAGACCCAGCTGACCGATGATTCCCGGACGGTCCTCGTAGCGGAAGATCAGCAGGTTGTCGGTCAGTTCGATCTCGAGCGAGTAGCCGTCGACCTCGGTGAGCTTCTGCACGAGCTTCGGACCGGTGACCGTGCCGGACACGGAGATGCGCTGACCGGTGCTCGTCGTCGCGGTCAGTCGGGTGATGTTGCGGAACGATTCGCAGTACGGATCGGTGACGAGCTCGACGCCGATTCCGCGCTCTTCGGCCAGCAGCGGAGCGTTGACGTAGGAGACCTGATCGGACACGACGTCCTTGAACAGGCCCTTGAGCGCGGAGAGCTTGAGGACGGAGACGTCCTTGTCGGCGATCTCGCCGTTGACCTCGACCTTGAAGTGGGTGACCGAGGAATCGGCCAGCGCGTTGACGACCCGGCCGAGGCGCTCGGCCAGGGGAATTCCCGGACGCACATCCTCGTGGATGGCGCCGCCTGCGACGTTGACCGCGTCGGGGACGAGTTCCCCGGCCAGGGCCTTGCGCACGGACTTCGCCACGGCGACGCCGGCCTTCTCCTGAGCTTCATGAGTCGAGGCGCCGAGGTGCGGGGTGACGTTGACGGCGTCGAGGTCCATGAGCGCCGAGTGCTCCGGCGGTTCGACGTTCCAGACGTCGATTCCGGCGCCGCCGACCTCGCCGTTGGCCACGGCCTCGGCCAGGGCCGCTTCGTCGATGATGCCGCCGCGGGCGACGTTGATGAACCGCGCTCCCGGCTTGGCCGCCTTGAGCTCCTCGGTGCTGATCATGCCGACCGTCTCCGGCGTCTTGGGCATGTGCACGGTGACGAAGTCCGACACGGCGAGCAGGCCGGGCAGGTCGAGGACCTCGACGCCCATCTGAGCCGCGCGTGCCTGAGTGATGTAGGGATCGTAGCCGACGAGTCGCATGCCGAAGGCCTTCGCGCGTTCGGCGACGAGTCCGCCGATGCGGCCGAGGCCGACGATGCCCAGGGTCTTCTCGTAGAGTTCGACGCCGGTGTACTTCTTCCGGTTCCACTCCCCCGCCTTCAGCGAGGTGTTTCCGGCACCGAAGTAGCGAGCCGAACCGAGGATGTGGGCCATCGTCAGCTCGGCTGCGGAGATGATGTTCGAGGTGGGTGCGTTGACGACCATGACACCCGCCGAGGTGGCCGCGGGGACATCGACATTGTCGAGTCCGACTCCGGCGCGGGCGATGACCTTGAGGTTCTTCGCCGCGTTGATGGCTTCGGCGTCGACCTGCGTGGCAGACCGGACGAGGATCGCATCGGCGTCGGCGATGGCGGGCAGGAGCTGGGATCGGTCGGCGCCCTCGGTGTGACGGATCTCGAAGTCTCCTCCGAGAGCTTCGATGGTGGCCGGTGACAGTTCTTCGGCGATGAGCACGACGGGCTTGGGCACTGATTTCCTCCTGTTGCGTCCGGGACGCGTCCACCTTATGAGACTTTCAGGATTCCTTCACAAGGTCTCAGATTCTGGGAAGAATCGCTCAACAGACCGTCTGGGTCGCGAAGAATCCGCGGAGTGCTCAGAACCCGTTCGGCGAGTACGGCGCGCGCCCCAGGCTGAACATCGCGCTGGCGAGCACGGCGGATCCCGGCGTCTGCTCATCGATGCGTCCGGCCCGGGCGAGGATGACGGGATCAGCTCCGCCGAGGTACAGCGAGCCGAGCTCGGCGATGCCGAGCCCCAGGTCTGCCGGCGTCGAATCGGAGGCAGGGGTCACCTCGGCGCTCTCACCATCCGAGGTGATCGTGAAGCGTCCACCGGCGAGGTCGAGGGAATCGTCGATGTCGATCGTCAGCGTTCCGGGCACGTACCAGGGCCGAGCTTCGAGCGCGGCCTTGACGTCGAGGATGCGGATCCAGATGTTGTCCTCGCTCGCGACAGTCTTCACGCGCCGGGAATCGGTGAGCAGCCACGGCAGCGGGGAGTACTCGGCGGACTCGCCGAAGGTCACGCGGGTCGACAGGTCGATGGCGGCGAGGAACGACCACAGGGAAGCGTAGGCCGCATCGGTGGCGGCCACGAAGTCGATGATGTCGACGGTCGACGGGGTCTTCGACCAGCCGGCGAATTTGTAGGACACATAGCCGTCGGGCTCGCCACGTTCGTCGAAGTGCAGGGCCGCGCGGACGCCGCGATCTTCTTCGCCGGTCTCGGTGTTCAGCGCCCCGGTGGCACGTTCGATGTAGGTCTGCTGGCGCTCCATCGCTCCGGGCGAGGTGCGCATGAATCGGTCGTAGATCCTCGGAGCGAGTTCGCGCAGCTCGCTGGGCAGGCACATCTCGACCCGGCGATCGGGTTCGCGGACCATCTTGAACCCGGGTGAGGTGTCGACCTCGATCGAACGCAGCCAGGTGGCCACGCCGAAGCCGAAGCGCGAGTAGATTCCGCCTTCGGTCGCGGTCAGTGCGGCGAACGGATAGCCGGCCGCTTTCGCCTCGGCGAGGTCCGTGGTCATCAGCGACCGCAGCAGTCCGCGCCGACGATGGGTAGGTCGCACCGTGATCCAGGTGATGAGGTGCCCGGGGACCAGCCGTCCGCCGCCCACGTTGACGAGCTTCTCGAACCAGGCGAAGGTCGCGACCGGGATCGACGACTCCAGTCCGTGGCCGAACTCCTGGTCGGCATAGACGGCCGTGAGCTTGCGCCCATCGGCGATCGCCCGCTTCACCCTGCCCAACAGGGCCGCATCAGTGGAGCGGGGGTCGTGGAAGCCGACGCTCGTCGAGGCGAAGTACGCCTTGGTGCGCTCATCCGGCTCGCCGGTGGCTTCGTCGATGGTGGGCTCGAAGTCTTCGAATCTGTAATTCGTCACACATCCACAGTAGTGCAGATCGGGGCCGCCGTCGGGAGATTCTCCCGATCGATGTCTGCCGCCCTGGGATCGCCGAGGCACTGGGATCGCCGAGGTGAATGCGAAGGAGCCCCGGACATCTGTCCGGGGCTCCTTGTCTCAGTCGGCCGCGCTGGGGCGGACGCAGCGTCGCAACGGAGGGGCCGCCTCGGCGAGGTTGAGATTCAGACTCAGCGAGCGGCAGTGCCCTCGGTATAGTCGTCGTCGGAATCCTTCAGCCATGCGAACATCTTGCGCAGCTCGCGACCGGTGGACTCGATCGGGTGAGTCTCTTCCTTGGCGCGCAGCTCTTTGAACTCCGGTGCGCCGTTCTTCTGGTCGTTCATGAAGCGCTCGGCGAACTTTCCGTTCTGGATGTCGTCGAGGACGCCCTTCATGTTCTCCTTCACCTCGGGGGTGATGACCCGCGGGCCGGAGACGTAGTCGCCGTACTCAGCGGTGTCGGAGCAGGACCAACGCTGCTTGGCGATGCCGCCCTCGACCATGAGGTCGACGATGAGCTTGAGCTCGTGGAGGACCTCGAAGTAGGCGATCTCGGGCTGGTAGCCGGCCTCGGTCAGGGTCTCGAAGCCGTACTGGACGAGGTGCGAGACACCGCCGCAGAGCACGGTCTGCTCACCGAACAGGTCGGTCTCGGTCTCCTCGGTGAAGGTGGTCTTGATGCCGCCGGCACGCAGGCCGCCGATTCCCTTGGCGTAGGACAGCACGGTGTCCCAGGCCTTGCCGGAAGCGTCGACCTCGACAGCGACGAGCACGGGCACACCGCGGCCGTCGACGAACTCACGACGAACCACGTGGCCGGGCCCCTTCGGGGCGACCATGATGACGTCGACGCCCTCGGGAGCCTTGATGTAGTCGTAGCGGATGTTGAAGCCGTGGATGAACACGAGGGTCTTGCCGGGAGCCAGCTGATCCTTGATCTCGTTGTTGAAGATCTCGGCCTGAACCTGGTCGGGTGCGGCGATCGTGATGACATCGGCCCATGCGGCCACCTCGGCGGGGGTGCCGACCTCGAGGCCCTCAGAGGCGGCCTTGTCGCGGCTGGCCGAGCCTTCCTTGAGGCCGATGCGGACTTCTGCGCCGGAGTCGCGCAGGCTCAGCGAGTGGGCGTGGCCCTGGCTGCCGTAGCCGATGACGGCGACCTTCTTGCCCTGGATGATCGACAGGTCTGCATTGTCGTCGTAATAGCGTTCTGCTGCCATAGTTCTAGCTCCTTCGGATTACGGGGTGATGTCCCCATTGTTTCACAGTTCGGTACTGCTGTTCACGTATTGAGATGAGCGGGGTTCCACAAGTTGGAACGCAAAATCAGCTGCGCAGTGCACGGTCGGTGATCGACTTCGCCCCGCGGCCGATGGCCACGGTTCCCGACTGCACGATCTCCTTGATCCCGAAGGGTTCGAGGACCTCGCGCAGGGCTTCGACCTTGCCGAGTTCACCGGTGGCCTCGATGCTCACGGAGTCGGGTCCGACGTCGACGATCTTCGCCCGGAACATCTCCACCGCCGAGGCGACCTGGGGGCGCGTGGCCGCATTCGCCTTGACCTTGTAGATGATGTGCGCACGGCGCACCGAGGACTCGGGTTCGAGTTCGACGATCTTGATGACGTTGACGAGCTTGTTCAGCTGCTTCGTCACCTGCTCCAGCGGAACGTCGTTGACGTCGACGACGACGGTGATCCGCGAGAGCTCCTCATGCTCGGTCACACCGACGGCAAGGCTGTGGATGTTGAAGCCGCGGCGGGCGATGAGTCCGGTGAACCGGGTGAGCACGCCGGGTTTGTTCTCGACCAGGACAGAAAGAGTGTGTCGGCTGTTGTTCATTCCAGGCCTCCTTCGATCTGAGCCACGGAACGCACCGTGCCGTCTTCGTTCGCTCCGGCCTCGGCGATGGCGGCCTCGGCCTCCTCTTCGCCCTCTCCGTCGAACTCGGGACGGATGCCGCGGGCGTACTCGATCTCATCGTTCGACACGCCTGCCGCGACCATCGGCCACACCATCGCATCCGGTGGGACCGTGAAATCGAGGACGACCGGTCGGTCATTGATCGACAGCGCCTTCTCGATTGCGGCGTCGACATCCTCGTTGCGGTCCACGCGGATCGCCTCACAGCCGTAGGCTTCGGCCAGTTTGGCGAAGTCGGGGATGCGGATCGTCTCGTGACCGGTGTTGAGGTCGGTGTTCGAGTAGCGGCCGTCGTAGAACAGGGTCTGCCACTGACGGACCATGCCCAGCGACGAGTTGTTGATGATCGCGACCTTGATCGGAATGTTGTTGAGCGCGCAGGTGGCCAGTTCCTGATTCGTCATCTGGAAGCAGCCGTCACCGTCGATCGCCCACACCACACGGTCGGGCTGGCTGACCTTCGCACCCATGGCCGCGGGCACGGAGTAGCCCATGGTGCCGAGTCCGCCGGAGTTCAGCCAGGACTTGGGGCGTTCGAATTCGATGAACTGAGCCGCCCACATCTGGTGCTGTCCCACTCCTGCCGCATAGACCGCCTCGGGGCCGGTGAGCGCGGAGATCCGCGAGATGACGTACTGCGGATCGCACAGTTCGCCGTGCGTCTCATAGCCGAGCGGGTAGGTCTGCTTGAGACGGTTGAGGAAGCGCCACCACGGTTCGCGCTGGCGCTCCAGAGCCTTGGGGAACTTGCTGCGCATCTCTGCGAGCATCTCGGCGAGCACTTCGCGGGCATCCCCGACGATGGCGACATCGACCTCTCGGTTCTTGCCGATCTCGGCCGGGTCGATATCGGCGTGGATGACCTGGGCGTTCGGAGCGAACGAGTCCAGCTTTCCGGTCACGCGGTCGTCGAAGCGAGCACCGATGGCGATGAGCAGATCGGCCTTCTGGAAGGCGGTGACGGCAGGTACGCTGCCGTGCATTCCGGGCATGCCCAGGTGCAGCTGATGTGAGTCGGGGAAGGCTCCGCGCGCCATCAGCGTGGTGACCACGGGGATGTTCGTGGCCTCTGCCAGACGCAGCAGCTCCTTCTCGGCCTCCGAGCGGATGACTCCGCCGCCGATGTAGAACACCGGGCGCTGAGCCTCGGACATCAGGCGTGCTGCCTCGCGGATCTGCTTGGCGTGCGGCTTGAGGATCGGGCGGTAGCCGGGAAGCACCGGCTCTTCCGGCCAGACGAATGGCGCCGTACCGGTCTGCGCATCCTTGGTGATGTCGACGAGCACGGGGCCGGGACGGCCGGTGGTCGCGATGTGGTGAGCGTTGACGAGTGCCGCCGGAATGTCCTCGGCACGGGTGACGAGGAAGCTGTGCTTGGTCACCGGCATCGTCATGCCGACGATATCGGCTTCCTGGAAGGCGTCGGTGCCGAGCAGCGACGAGGCCTGCTGACCGGTGATCGCGAGCATCGGCACGGAGTCCATGTGCGCATCGGCCAGGGCCGTGATGAGGTTCGTCGCACCCGGTCCCGAGGTGGCGATGCACACGCCGAGCTTGCCCGATGCGGCCGCATAGCCTTCGGCCGCGTGGCCGGCGCCCTGCTCATGGCGGACGAGGATGTGACGGATCTTCTCCGTCTCGAACAGCGGGTCGTAGGTGGGAAGGATGGTGCCGCCGGGAAGCCCGAATACCGTGTCGACCTCGAGCTTCTCGAGGCTGCGGACGATCGCCTGTGCGCCGGTGAGGACCTCAGGGCCGGTGTTGCGGCGAATGCTGGACGGTGTGGCTGTGACCGGTGCGGACGCGGGTTGAGTGCCCGTGTCCTTCGCGGTCGAGGGCTTGGCTGCCATCGATTCCTATCCTTCCTAGGTTTCCTTCTCATCTCCGCATTAAAAAAGCCCCTCCGGATTCGGTAGGGGCGCGCGGAACGTGTCGTCTCGACAGGCTACGGAAGATCCGCACGCTGGGTAATAACGACGACAAGAAGGTGAGTCATGCCTCAATAGTTCCCCGCAGCACTTGGGGGTGTCAAACCTCGCAATCGTTCGTCCCGACATTCGAGATCGACCATGGCTGCCAGGCGAGACTCGCCGAGGCGGCTCGGTGCCCCCTTCCCCCACCGCCGTTCCGCACGACCTCGATATTCAGCGCACAGAGAAACGGGAAGTCCGTTTGCCGGATTCGTGGAATAGGTCACAGTCTGCGACTAAGCTGAATACTCGTGCGCCCCCTCCTCCGTTTCTGGCCTGATCTCCGCTCCCGCATCGGCGTGTACGTCCTCGTACTCGTCCTCACCCTCCTGGCCAACGGAATCCAGCTGATCGTCCCGGTGATCACTGGTTACATCGTCGACGGGCCCATCGCCCACCGAGATCTGTCCGCTCTGTGGCTGCCGGTCCTCGGGGTGCTGCTCATCGGCATCGCCGAGGCTGTCGGGATGTGGGCCAGGCGCATGGTCGTCGCTCCCGTCGTCTCCCATTGGGAGGTGACGTGGCGTTCGCGTCTGTTCGATCGTCTGCAGTACACCTCGGTGGCGATCCATGACTCCTGGGAGTCCGGCCAGCTTCTCTCGCGCGCGGTGAATGATCTGTCCCAGCTGCGTCGCTTCTTCGCGTTCGGGCTGCCGTTCCTCCTCTCCACACCGATCGTGCTCGCCGTCGGCACGGTGATGCTCGTGATCATGCAGCCGGTGTTCGGTCTGATCATGATCATCATGGCGGTGCCGGCGATCATCGCGGTCGCCGTCTTCGAGAAGCACTATCGGGAGACCTCCCGTCGGTCGCAGGACACCATGGGCGAACTGACCACCGACGTCGAGGAGTCGATCCAGGGCATCCGCATCCTCAAGTCCTTCGGCCGCTCCCCCTGGGCGGCCGAGCGCTTCTCCGAGATCTCGACCCGGCTGAAATCCTTGGAGATCCGCAAAGCGAAGCTCGACTCTTGGCTGTGGAGCGTGCTCCTGCTGCTGCCGACCCTTGCTCAGGCCGCGATCGTCGCCGTCGGCACCTGGGGTGTCATCGAGGGCTGGACGACGATCGGCACGGTCGTGGCGGCCGTGACGATCTCGATGGTGCTGCGGATGCCCATCGAGATGCTCGGCTTCCTGCTCGCCGATGCGCTCATGGCGCTGACCGCCGCAGGACGGTACTGGGAGGTCATCGACATCCGCCATGACATCACCGATACCGACGGCGGTGTCGACGATGCCCCCGAAGTCGGCCGCTACCGAGGGAAGCTGCGCTTCGACGATGTCGACTTCCATTTCGCTGATACCGACCGGCTGACCCTACAGGACCTCGATCTCACGATCGCCCCCGGCCAGACTCTCGCTCTCGTCGGGGCGACCGGCTCGGGGAAGACGACGCTGGCGTCTCTGGTGCCCAGGCTTCAGGACGTTTCTGCCGGCACCGTGAGTATCGACGGCATCGACATCCGGGACATGCCCGTCAACGAGCTGCGCCACCTCGTGTCCGTGTCCTTCGAAGACCCGATCCTATTCTCGACCTCGGTGGCCGAGAACGTCGAGATGGGTGCCCCGGGCGCGAGCGAGGACGAGATCTGGCAGGCCCTCGAGATCGCCGCGGCGAAGGACTTCGTCTCTCGTCTGCCCGATGGTCTGGACACTCAGGTCGGCGAGCAGGGTCTGTCGCTGTCCGGTGGTCAGCGGCAGCGCCTTGCCTTGGCACGAGCAGTCATCGGCAAGCCGCGCATCCTCGTGCTCGACGATCCGCTCTCGGCCGTCGACGTCGACACCGAAGACCGGGTGCAGCGGGCGCTGCGGGAGATCCTGCCGGATTCGACGACGCTCATCATCGCCCACCGTCCCTCCACAGCGGCTTTGGCCGATGTGGTGGCGGTGCTCGATGAGGGTCGGATCGCGGCACTCGGCACTCATGAGGAGCTGCTCGAGTCCTCGAAGCTCTACCGCGAACTCATGGGGGCGAGCGCGAAAGCCGAGGCGCACACTCATCCGGGGGCGGCCGCCTCGGCGCGGGAAGGAGGACGCTCATGAGCATGCCACGACTCGACAGCGACGACGAAGTCGAGCAGCTGCCACCGGATATTGCGAAGAAGGCGCGAGCCCTGCTGATGTCTCTGGTCAGACCGCATCTGGGGATGATCATCTTCCTCGCCGTCATCGTCGTGCTCACGGCGGCGCTGATGGTCATCGGCCCGGTGTTCATCGCCGATGCCCTCGATCAGGGTGTGCCCGCAGCCATCGACGGGGATACGGGGCCGCTGATTCGGGCGGTCACGTTCTTCGTGGTCTCCGCGGTCGCCTCGGCGATCCTGGCTTTCACCTCGACGAGACTCGTCGGGATCACTGCGCAGAAGATCCTCTTCACCCTGCGCGAGCGGGTCTTCACCCATGTGCAGCGTCTTGACCTGGGCTATCACGAGAAGTCGACCTCGGGTCGGCTCGTGTCCCGGCAGACTTCGGACATGGAATCGGTGCAGCAGTTCCTGTCGTATTCGCTCTTCGACACGGCGCTGGCGGTGCTGCAGATGCTTTTCATCGCCGTCACCCTCGTCGTCCTCGATGTGCCGCTGGCGATCGTCGTCTTCGCCGGTTTCGTGCCGCTGTTCTTCATTACGAAGGCCGCGCATTCGACTCAGCGCAGCGCCTACCGGCGCACGCGGACGTCGATCGCGAAGGTCATCGTCCACTTCGTCGAGACGATGGGCGGCATCCGTGCCGTGCAGGCGTACCGGCGTCAGCCCGAGCGGCGCGGGACGCTGAGCGATCAGGATGCCCGGTATCGGGATGCGAACACGGACGCCCTGCGCGGGGTGGCCTGGTTCGCCGGGTGGACGCGGTTGATCGGCAACGTCACGCAGACGGTGATCATCGTCATCGGTGCGTGGCTCGTCATCGAGGGGTGGACGCAGATCGGCGTGCTCGCCGCCTTCATCCTCTACCTGCGTCGTTTCTACGGTCCGCTTGATGAACTCGTGCAGGCGTTCAATCTCTACCAGTCCGCCTCAGCGGCGTTGGAGAAGATCGCGGCGGTGCTCGACACCGACCCCGAGGTGGTCGAGCCGACCCAGCCGCAGGCACTGCCTGCGCACGCGAACGGCAATGCGTCTGCCAACGGTCGTGCACTCGATCTCGACGAGGTCCGCTTCGCCTACGCCGACGGTCCCGATGTCCTCCCCCGCTTCGATCTCCACATCCCCGCGGGGCAGATCGTCGCGCTCGTCGGCGCCACGGGCGCGGGCAAGTCGACCCTGGTCAAGCTCGTCACCCGCTTCTATGATCCGAGCGTTGGTCGGATCACCCTCGACGAGGTGGATCTGCGTGATCTCGATGATGCGCAGCTGCGATCGTCGGTGGTCATGGTCACTCAGGAGTCGTTCCTCTTCGCCGGCACTATTGCCGACAACATCCGCATCGGCAATCCTGATGCCAGCGATGACGATGTCGTGGCGGCTGCGAGCGCCGTCGGCCTGGCTGCGTACATCCGCCGGTTGCCCGACGGCTATGCCACGGATGTGAAGAAGCGCGGCGGCCGGCTGAGTTCTGGCCAGCGTCAGCTCGTGTCCTTTGCCCGAGTGTTCCTCGCCGATCCGGACGTCGTCGTTCTCGACGAGGCGACCGCGCACCTCGACATCCCCTCCGAGCGACTGGTGCAGAACGCTCTGGCCACGGTGCTCGAGGGCAGGACAGCGATCATCATCGCTCACCGCCTGTCCACCGTCGAGATCGCCGACCGCGTGCTCGTCATGGAATCCGGTCGGATCATCGAGGACGGCACACCCGACGAACTCATCTCCGGCACCGGGAAGTTCGCGCAGCTGCACCAGGCCTGGCGCGACTCCCTCGTGTGAGGTCACTCGCTGATCAGCGGCACGAACCGGTATCGGCCGTGATGAGTGATCGTCAGCCCGTCGGAGCCAGGGCCGTCACGGACGACGCGGAGCATCTCCCCCGCTACGGGAATGACCATCGTGGCACCGACGGCCAGCTGATCGACGAGCTGGTCGGGTAGTGATTCTGCCCCTGCGGAGACGAGGATCCGGTCGAACGGTGCCTCAGCCGGGAGACCGAGGGCACCCGGAACGGCTTCGTGGATGGCCACCTCGGCGAAGGTCTCCCGGTCTGCGGAATCGGCGATGACGGCCCCGATGGCCGACCGCGAGGATTCGACGAGCTCGGGATGCCGTTCGACACCGAGCACCCGCCCGGTCGGCCCGATGAGGACGGCGAGCAGCATCGAGGTCCACCCGGACCCTGATCCGAGGTCGAGGACTGTGTCGCCCGGCTGCGGATCAAGCAGGCGAAGCATGTCCGCGACGGTGCTCGGCTGCGAATTCGTCTGTCCGTGCCCGATCGGCAACGGAACGTTGTCAGAGGAATTCTGACGTTCCGCCACCGGCAGGAACGGTTCGCGCGGAACCCGGGCGAACGCCTCGGCGATTCGATCGCGCGTCGCATCCGATGTCATTGCTCCTCCGATCCACGACGGTCTTCGGTACGTTCCCATTGTGCCGATCCGCGCCGAGGGCACAATGGCGCCACCGAGTATCGTTGTGCCGTGACTCAATCTGATCTCAGCCGCGCCCAGAGCCTCATCACCTCGATTCCCGACTATCCCGAACCGGGAGTGGTCTTCCGCGACATCTCCCCGCTGCTCGCCGATGGTCCGGCGATGCGGGCCGTCACCGAGGCGCTCATCGAACCTTTCGCAGGTCAGTTCGATATCGTCGGCGGGCTCGAGGCCCGTGGCTTCCTCTTCGCCGGTGCCATCTCAGCGATGACGGGAGTCGGAATCCTGCCGATCCGCAAGGCCGGAAAGCTCCCCCGCCCGGCGGCTGCCGTGTCGTACACGCTCGAATACGGCACCGCCACGATCGAAGGTCCCGATGTCCTGAAGAAGGGCGAGCGCGTCCTCCTCATCGATGACATCCTCGCCACCGGCGGGACACTCACAGCGGCCCAGTCCCTGGTCACCGATCTCGGCGCCGAAGTCATCGGCTCAGCCGTCGTCCTTGAGCTCACCGCGCTCGGCGGACGCGAGCACACGGGCGAGGTTCATACCCTCTTCGCGGAGTGAGGCGCCTCAGCCGATTCGGACACCCTCAGCTGATTCGAATGAGGGCGTCGCCGGCAGAGATCGGTCCCGCCTCGGCGAGGGTCAGGTTCTCCGCGTCGGCTTCGAGGACGACGACCGGAACGACCACGGACTTCTCCGCCTCCCGTGCGGCTGCCAAGTCCCAGACGACGATCTCTTCGCCGGCCTCGATCTGCTGCCCGGCCTCGGCACGGAGCGTGAAACCCTCTCCCTTCAGGTGAACGGTGTCGATGCCCAGGTGGACGAGCACGCCCTGATCGGGCCGGTGGGAGATGACGAAGGCGTGGGGCTTGAGGCTCGCCAGCTTTCCCGAGACAGGAGCCGTGACCGTCAGGGTCGTGGCCTCGCCGGGGTCGATGGCCGCGCCGGGGCCGACGAGCGCTTTTGCGAAGACGGGGTCGGGAACCTCCGTCAATGGGATCACCGTGCCGGTGATGGGTGCAGCGATCGTGACTGCCATAGTCAGCAGGCCGCCTTTCTCCAAAATCAGTTGTACTTCGCCTAGACTGACCTCAGACTACAGACAAGGATCACTGTCGACCAGCAGATGCTCACCGGCGAGCAGAGGAGACGAAGACGTGACTCAGCCCATTAGGTCTTCGATGTCATCGACGAGGTTGTCGGCCTCCGGACCGACGACGACCTGGACCGCGCTCCCCTGCACCACCACGCCGAAGGCACCGGCTGCCGTGAGCGCCTGTTCGTTGACGAGAGAGTCATCGTCGACCTCGACGCGCAGGCGAGTGATGCACGCTTCGATGTCGTCGATGTTGTCGGCACCGCCCAGTCCGGCGAGGATCTGCGCTGCTTTGTCCATGTCTGTCACCTTCATCTCCGGCGTCCACGCGCCGGCGTCGATTTCACGTTCTGCGATCTGCGTCACAAGTCTACGGCGATTCGTGCCCAACTGCCCCATTTCCGAGGAGGAACCCGATGACCACCGCATCCGCTGAGGCACCGAAGAAACGCAGGAAGGCGATACCGGGATTCGCCCAGCTCCAACGCGTCGGCCGCTCGCTCATGCTCCCGATCGCCGTGCTGCCGGCCGCGGCCCTGCTGATGCGCTTCGGCCAGCCTGACATGCTCGGTGCCGATGGGCTCGGCCAATTCGCGGACTGGCTGTTGCCGGTGGCGACGGTCTTCGCGGCCGCCGGTTCGGCTCTGTTCGACAACCTGCCGCTGATCTTCGCCGTCGGTGTGGCCATCGGCTTCGCGAAGAAGGCCGACGGCTCCACGGCATTGGCCGCCGTCGTCGGCTATATGGTCCTCACCGGAGTCTTCACCGCCATGGCTCCGGGCTTCGGCTCGGACAACGGCGAGGGCGAGAACGTCATCAACTTCGGAGTGCTCGGCGGAATCGTCGTCGGCATCATCACCGCCCTGCTCTATCAGCGCTATCACCGGATCAAGCTGCCCACCTACCTGGGCTTCTTCGGCGGTCGCCGTTTCGTTCCGATCGTCACTGCGGTTGCGTCGATGGTCATCGCCGTGATCATGGCGCTCATCTACCCCGTCTTCGACGCCCTCATCAACAAGGGCGTGGGCGGCTTCCTCATGGAGCACGGAGCCAACCCGGGCACAGGGTTCGTCTTCGGCACGATCAACCGACTCCTCATCCCCTTCGGACTGCACCATCTGCTGAACAACCTGCCCTGGTTCCAGCTGGGTTCGTGCACAACCTCCTCGGGGGACACCGCGCACGGCGACATCACCTGCTTCTTCTCCGGTGTGGACGGCACGGCCGACTGGACAGGGTCGTTCATGACCGGCTTCTTCCCGATCATGATGTTCGCGCTGCCGGCCGCAGCCCTGGCGATCTACCGCACCGCCCATCCGAAGCGTCGCAAGGTCGTCGGCGGCATCATGCTCTCGGTGGCGCTGACCGCGTTCATCACCGGAATCACGGAACCGCTCGAATACGCCTTCGCCTATGTCGCATTCCCGCTCTACGCGGTCCACGCCGTACTCACCGGCACATCATTGGCGTTGGTGAATGCGCTCGGCATCAAATCCGGATTCGGCTTCTCGGCCGGGGCGCTGGACTATCTGCTCAACCTCGGACGAGCGTCGGAACTGTCCGGCGGCATCGGGCCGGTCCTGCTTCTGCTGGTCATCGGCCTGGCCTATGCCGTCATCTACTACTTCCTCTTCCGGTGGGCGATCATCAAGTTCAATCTGCACACCCCCGGCCGCGAGGACGAGACCGACACCGGCACCGGTGCTCCTTCGGTCTTCGACGAAGCCCAGATCGCCGCCGAAGAGTCCACGGGCAAGAAGCGCGCACAGGACGAGGGCAGAAGCTGACCGACCAAAGCTGACCGTCCATGGAATGCTCCGGGGCCCGGTGACGTTATACGCTCGGTTCGGTGCCCTCACCGGGTGCCGAACCGGCGGACCCGATCAGCCTCGGATCCGTCCTGACCAGTGCATACGTGACGAAAGGCGGCACCATGACGGTTCCCACACTCACTCTCAACGACGGCAAGACGATCCCGCAGCTGGGATTCGGCGTCTTCAAGGTCGACCCCGACGAGACCGAACGCATCGTCACCGACGCCCTCGAAGTCGGCTACCGCCACATCGACACCGCTGCCGTCTACGGCAATGAGGAAGGCGTGGGCCGGGCCATCGCGAAGTCCGGGATCGCCCGCGACGAACTCTTCGTGACGACCAAGCTGTGGAACGACCGCCACGGTGCGGAAGAATCCAAGCGGGCCCTCGGAGAATCCCTGGAGAAGCTCGGGCTCGACCACGTCGACCTCTACCTCATCCATTGGCCGACCCCGGCGAACAAGAACGCCGTCGAGACCTGGGAGGCCTTCCCCAGCTACCGCGATCAGGGCCTGACCACCTCGATCGGCGTCTCGAACTTCGACCACCGCTTCCTGCCGGAGATCCTCGACACGGGCATCATCCCGGCCGTCGACCAGATCGAGGTCCACCCGCAGTTCCAGCAGGTCGAGACCCGTCCGCTGCTGGCCGAGCACGACATCAAGATCGAAGCCTGGGGTCCGCTGGGCCAGGGCAAGGTCGACTACGCGAACACCGTCATCGGTGAGATCGCCGCCGCCCATGAGAAGTCCTGGGCTCAGGCAATCATCCGCTGGCACCTGCAGAAGGGCCACGTCGTCTTCCCGAAGTCGAACAACCGCGACCGCATGGAACAGAACTTCGACGTCTTCGACTTCGAGCTCACCGACGCCGAGGTGGCAGCCATCGACGCGCTCGAAAACGGCGGCCGCGTCTCGGCCGATCCCGCCGAGGTGAACTGACCCGGTCAGGTTCGGGCAATGCGAAAGCCGCCGAGGCGACTCGCCCCGACCAACGGTCGTGACCGAGGTGGCCGGTTGAGCAGTCAGGTCGAACAATGACGAAGCCGCCGGAGAGTCGGAACTCTCCGGCGGCTTCGTCGTTCTCAGGCAGCGGCCCGCACCGTGGCGCTCACTCCGCCGGTTGACCGTCGACACCGAGGACGACGGCGTCGATGAGCACCGGTCCGTCGGCCTGCAGGGCCTCGCGGTAGGCGGTCTCGAATTCCTCTCGGGTCGTGGTCCGGCTGGCCGGGACTCCGTAGCCCTGCGCCAACGACCCGAAGTTGATCGCGCCCAGGGTCAGCCCCGGGGTGTCAGGGACACCCATCCGTTCGGCGAATCCGGAGAGCGCACCGTAGCCGGAGTTGTTGACGATGATGAAGATCGTCTTCGTGCCCAACTGGGCAGCCGTGTACAGAGCCGTGAGCCCGTAGTTCGCGGAACCGTCACCGACGGTGGCGACAATGGTCTTCTCCGGGTCACCGATCGCCAAACCCAGCGCGACCGGCAGCCCGAAGCCGAGCCCTCCCGAGGCCGGGAAGTGGTACGTGCCCGGCCTGTCGATGACGATCCGCTCGAGGTAGTCGAGGTCGAGGGTGGTCGTCTCATTGACGTACACGACGCTGTCGTCGACATGATCGTTGAGCACGGCGAGCACCTCGGTGCCGGTCATTCCCTGCTCTGACCGCGGCGGGGAGGTGACGATTCGAGACCCACGGTCGCCTCGGCGAGTTCCTCGATCCGTCGTCGCTGCAGCGAGGTCGGCGAGCGCGGTCGCGACGTCCGCGACGACGGCGCGGCCGAACGGTGCCCGTGTCGCCTCACGCGGGTCCTGGGTGATCTGGATGACCTCGGTGCCCGGCTCCAGATAGTTCGCCGGCTCCCAGCGGTGGTACCGGAACGTGGCGGCTCCCATGACGAGCACGACGTCGTGGCCGGAGAGCCGGTCGCGCACCGATCGGATGCCCGGAACCAGGACGCCTTCGAAGTTCGGATGGGTGGTCGGGAACGGGCACCGCGTTGGTGAGGGTGCGACGTAGACGGAGGCGTTCAGGCGTTCGGCCAGCACCATTGCGTCCTCATAGACCGTCGGATCAGCCACTGCGGCGGCATCGACCTGCGGGCCGAGGACGAGGGCAGGGTTCTGTGCCCCGTCGAGGACGTCCGTGAGTTCGCGGCGCAGCGACTCCGGCATGGTTCCTGCCGTCGTCACCGAACGCTTCGCCAACAGTGCGTCGTCGGGTAGTGCCGGTTCGTCCCAGTCATCGAGCGGAACGGACACATAGACGGGACCACTCGGCTGGGTAGTTGCCTCGAGTGCCGCCTGCGACAGCGTGCGCGGCACGTCGGTGGCCGCCAGCGGCTCGTGCGAGTATTTCACCAGCGGAGCGGGCAGCGTCGAGGCCTCGACGCTGGCCAGCATCGTCTCCTGACCGACGGTGCGGCGCACCTGCTGACCTGCGAGGACAACTAGCGGAACGTGGCCGTAGTGGGCGTTCGTCAAGGCACCCATGCCGTTGCCCGACCCCGAGGCGGCGTGCAGATTCACCAGCGCCGGCCCTCCCGTGGCCCGTGCGTATCCTTCGGCCATGCCGACGACGACCTGCTCATGCAGACCGAGGACGAACCGGAAATCGTCGCCCAGTCCAGCGAGGAACGGCAGTTCGTTCGAGCCCGGATTTCCGAAGATCGTCGTCATCCCGTGGGCACGGAAGACCTCCAGACTCGCGTCGAGGACTGTCTTCTCTCCGTCTGCCATGTCACTGCTGCTTTCGTTCGTGTCGGGTGTGCTCAGTTCGGGGAGGCGTCGGTGCGGTCTCGCACCGACGCCTCCCAGTGCATGTGGTCAGAAGGGCACGGGGCCCATCGACGAGCGGACGCCGATCCAATGCAGCGTGGTGAAGTCCTCGATCGCCTGCTCGCCGTTGAAGCGGCCGATGCCCGAGTTCTTCTCACCGCCGAACATGACATGCGGCTCGTCGTTGACCGTCGAGTCGTTCACGTGCGTCATTCCCGCCCGCACACCGCGGGCGAAGCGCACACCGCGCTCGACGTCGCGAGTGAAGACGGCGGACGACAGCCCGAATTCAGTGTCATTGGCGATGCGCAGAGCGTGTGCCTCGTCGTCGGCCTTGATGATTCCGACGGCGGGACCGAAGATTTCATTGCGGGCGATGTCCATGTCCATGGTCACATCGGCGAACACGTGCGGGCCGATGAGTCGTCCGTCGATCTGGCCGCCGACGACCTCCCGTGCACCTTGGTCCTTGGCCGACTGAATGAGGTTGGTGACCTCTTCGGCCTGGGAATCGTTGATGATCGGGCCGACGAGGATACTCTCATCGGTGGTGTTGCCGGCGTTGAGGTGTGCCGCCCGCGCGGCGAAGCGCTCGACGAAGTCATCGTAGATCGACGCGTCGACGACGATGCGGTTGACCGCCATGCAGATCTGGCCCTGGTTGAGGAACTTGCCCATGAGGGCGCCGTCGACGGCACCGTCGATGTCTGCGTCATCGAGGACGACGAACGGAGCGTTGCCGCCGAGTTCGAGCGCCACGTGTTTGAGATGCCCCTGAGCCGCGAGTGCTCCGA
This sequence comes from Brevibacterium sp. SIMBA_078, assembly GCF_046534565.1. Taxonomy (NCBI): domain Bacteria; kingdom Bacillati; phylum Actinomycetota; class Actinomycetes; order Micrococcales; family Brevibacteriaceae; genus Brevibacterium; species Brevibacterium sp. SIMBA_078. The sequence goes on along the minus strand of NZ_JAWRYQ010000004.1, from coordinate 212,396 downwards.
CGCGCTGACCGACCGGGGTCGACCCGGTGAAGGAGATCATCGAGGGAACCGGGTGTTCGACGAAGTGATCGCCGATGATGGCGCCCGAGCCGGGGACGACTGACAGCAGTCCGGCGGGCAGCCCGGCCTCTTCGAACACCTCGGCCAGGATGAGCCCACCCGAGATCGGGGTGTCGGAGGCCGGTTTTACGACGACTGCGTTGCCGAGTGCCAGAGCCGGGGAGACTGTGCGGATGGACAGATGCAGCGGGAAGTTCCACGGCGAAATCACCCCGATGACTCCGCGCGCCTGGCGGTAGACGCGGTTCTCCTTGCCGGGGAACGACGAGGGGTGGAGGGTGCCGTGAGCCCGCGTTGGGAACGTCGCGGCTTCGCGGGTGATGCCGATGGCCGAGGAGATCTCGATGTCGGCCTTGAGCGCCGAGGCTCCGGCTTCGATGCGCAGCAGAGCGGCGATCTCGTCTCGGCGCCGTTCGAGGACGTCGGCGGCGCGGGAGATCACGGCAGCGCGTTCGGAGGCCGGAAGGGCTTCCCACTCGACCTGAGCCTCCGCGGCCGCCTCATACGCTTCGTCGAGGTCGGCGGCGTCGGCACCGTTGAAGCTGCGCAGCTCCTGTCCGTCGAAGGCCGCAGTCACTCGGACCGGGCGGTCGGAGGATCCGTCGCGCCAGCGACCGCCGATGAAGGTTCCGCCCTGAAGGCGTTCGATGACCTCGGCGGCCGATGCTGAGGTGTCGGGTACGGACGTTGTGGTATCTATGGACATGGCGAACTCTCTGAAGCAGGTGTCGAAGACGACCAGTCCGTGGCGGGCTGGCCTCCGAGGCAGACGTGATGCAGCGGATGCTTCGAGACTATGCCGCCCTCCGGAATTCGGCCAATAGAATGTCCACATCCGCGTATAGACTGTGTTTATAATCCTGCATGGCCAGTATAGATCTGACACTTCTGCGGACGTTCAACGCGATCTTCGAGACACGGAATCTCACGAGAGCGGCCCACGAGCTCTGCGTCACCCAGCCATCGGTGAGCTACGCCCTCTCTCGGCTGAGGAAGCAGCTGGGCGATCGACTGTTCGTGCGCACTGCCAGCGGCGTCGAACCCACGGTGCGCGCCGAGGAGCTCTATATGGTCTTTGCCCGAGCGGTGTCCGAGATCGACGCAGCCGTCGATGACGATTTCGATCCATCAACGACAGAAAAGGCATTCCGGCTCTGCCTCTCCGACCTCGGCGAGCTCACCTTCCTCCCCGCCATCAGCGCACGCATGGCGTCCGAGGCCCCGCACGCCGCGCTGGAGATCGTGCCGATGCACATCAACGACGTCCGCGAATGGATGCGCCGTGGTCAGGTGGATGCCGCAGTCGCCAGCATCGATCTGCCCGGCCTGGAGAAGCGAGAGCTGATCGCCGGCGACCGGTATGTCTGCGCGATGCCCGGCGGCGCCGGAGGAACGGGTGAAGAAATGAGCCTGGAGGAGTTCACGAACGCACGACACGTCGTCGTCGACCAGGCCGCCGGACACGACCAAGTCGAAGCGGCCATCTCCGCGCATGGCATCGACCGCCGGGTCGTCCTGAGGGTTCCCCATTTCTCCGTGCTTCCCCAAGTTCTTCCGCTGGGCAACCTCGTCGCCATCATTCCGATGCATGTGGCACAGACCTTCGCCGCGGACTGGGATTTCGATATTCGGGAACTGCCTGTCTCCGTCCCGTCGTTCGACGTCTCTCTGTACTCACAGCCCGCGGACCTGCTGCTGCCGGCGACCCAATGGTTCATGGACCTCGTCGCCGAGACGGCGGCGACCGGAGCGGCATGACCGGTCCCACCCGCACCATTGATGCCTTCTATATCCATTAGCAAGAGAATCTAGTGGCCCTATGTGGTCATGGCTTCTAGAGTCGGTTGTCACGACCAGTGCACTGTCCTGCAAACGCAGCACCTGGTCAATGGTCGGTCTGCCGGATCAATGAGGAGCCCCTATGTCCACCACCCATGCACCACTCACAACCGAGGCGTCGACGAAGAGCCAGCAGCGCAAGGTCGCCGCCGGCACGCTCATCGGCACCACCATCGAGTGGTACGACTTCTTCATCTACGCCCAAGCCGCCGGACTGATCTTCGCGGATCTGTACTTCAAACCGCTGGGCGCCGAGAGTTCGGCGCTGGCCCAGATCGTCTCATGGGCGTCTTTGGGAATCAGCTTCCTCTTCCGCCCCCTCGGCGCCGCAGTCGCCGGACACCTCGGCGATCGCCTCGGCCGTAAGACGATGCTGGTGCTGTCGCTCATCCTCATGGGCGGGGCCACCGCTCTCATCGGACTGCTGCCGACCTATGCGACGTGGGGCGTCTGGGCTCCTTTGCTACTCGTCTTCCTCCGCGTGCTCCAGGGGTTCTCCGCTGGAGGCGAATGGGGCGGAGCAGCGCTCATGGCCGTCGAACACGCCCCGGCTCAACGTCGCGGATTCTTCGGCGCCTACCCCCAGATCGGCACTCCCCTGGGCATGGTTCTCGCAACCGCAGTCATGTTCGTCACCACCACAGTTCTCAGCCCCGAGGCGTTCCTGGCATGGGGGTGGCGCATTCCCTTCCTCCTGTCGGTCGTACTCGTCGCAGTCGGCTTCTTCATCCGCCGTTCGGTCGAGGAAAGCCCGATGTTCCGCAGAATGCAGGAGAGGAAGAACGATTCTCATGCTCCGATGACAGTGCTCCTGCGCCATCATCTGTGGCAGGTCATTCGAGCATCCCTGATCTTCGTCGCGAACAACGCCGCCGGCTACCTTCTCATCGCCTTCTTCGTCTCCTACGGCACGAAGCATCTGGGCATGGAACAAGCACCGCTCCTGCTCATCAGCACCGTCGCCGCAGTCTTCTGGCTGGCCTTCACGATGACCGGCGGCATCGTTTCCGACCGCATCGGTCGTGTCCGCACCTACCAGATCGGCTACGCCGTGCTCCTTCTCTGGTCGGTGCCGATGTGCCTGCTCATCGAGACCCGCAGCCTGCTGTGGTTCGCTGTGGCGCTGATTTTGCTCAGCCTCGCTCTCGGCCTGTCGTTCGGCCCGCAGGCAGCGCTCTTCGCGGAGATGTTCCCCACGAGCATCCGCTACTCGGGAGTCTCTCTCGGATACGCGATCGGTGCGGTCGTCGGCGGCGCCTTCGCTCCGATGATCGCCGAGATGCTCGTGGCCGAAACCGGCAGCTCCGTCGCCATTGGCGCCTACATCACGGCGCTGTGTCTGATTTCGCTCATCGTCGTCTCCACCGTCAGGGAGCCTCGCGGCATCGACCTCGACAAGGCAGGCGCCTGAAACGGCCCACCACCTCAACCGGTTATGAAAGGAAAAGTGATGACCACACACGCAACCGCCGACGCAGAGACCTCGACGTGGCCGAGGACGGTCACCGTCATCGGAGCCGCCGGCCTCATCGGTGCCGGCGTAGTCGAAGGGCTGGCGCTCTCCGACGCCGCGGACACCATCTGCCTCACCGATCTCCGTGAGAATGTCCTGCAGGCACACGCCATTGATATCTCCGAGGCGCAGATCCTCGCGGGCACCGACCGAGCCCGGCTGGCGGTCGGAGAGGAGACCGCGCCCGACGAGGTCGATCTCGTCATCGTGGCGGCCTCTGCCCCAGAGACCCCCGACGGGGACCGGAGAGACTTCCTCCGTGACAATCTCCAGCTGCTGCGCAAGATCACCCCGAGCATTGAACGGCTGGCGGGCGCGGAGGGCATCGTCATGCTCCTGTCGAACCCCGTCGACATCCTCTGCGAGGCATTGCGGCGGACCTCCTCGGTGACGCCTGACCGGATCGTCGGGTACAGCGTCAACGACAGCATCCGGCTCCGGGCCGCCATCGGAAGGGTCTTGGGCGTGTCGGGGGCGCGCGTCGGAGGGCTAGTCCTCGGGGAGCACGGTGATGGTCAGGTGCCCCTGTGGGACAACATCACGGTCGACGGCGCCCCGTACGAACTCGATGCCGAGCAGCGTCGCCTGGTTCAGGAGGACATCCTCGGCTGGTTCGCTCGCTGGTCGGCGCTCAAGCCGGGGCGCAGCAGCGGGTGGACGACGCCACGCGGAGTCGTCGCCGATATCGGCAGCATGTCGGCGGGGACGCCCCACCCTGCGTGCGTCTGGACCGGAGGGATCGAATCGGTCGCCGACAGCTTCATCACCCTGCCGACGGTGATGGAGCACGGTCGGATCAGACCCGCCGATGATGCCCTTGCCGTCTCGAGCGAGGTCCGCCAGGGGCTGGAGAAGGCAGCCGAGTCGGTCGCCGTCGCGGCAGCGGATGCTCTGGCTGATCTCCCGACTGCGTGAGCATCGCGAACCAGGGATCCTTCGGGTTCGCCTGCCCACGACTCAGCCGATCACGCGGATCGGCTCTCCCGAAATCCAGGCGGCGATGTCCTCGACAGCCTGCGTGAAGAAGATTCGGTAGGTATCTTCGGTGACGTAGCCCAGATGCGGTGTGAGCACGGTGCGCGGTGTGCTGCGCAGTCGATGTTCGACCGGCAGCGGTTCTTCGTCGTGGACGTCGAGTCCCGCGCCGCGGATCCCGCCGGCTTCCAGCACCGTGATGAGTGCATCGGTGTCGACGAGTCCCGCGCGGGAGGTGTTGACGAGGATGCTGCCTGGCTTCATCGCCTCGAGTTCCGTAGCTCCGACGAGTCCTCGGCTGCGTTCGCTCAGCTTGTAGTGGATCGTCACCACGTCGGCGGTGGAGAACAGTTCGTCCTTGCTCACGGCGCGCGCGCCCAGGCCCTGTGCGCGCTCGGCGTCGAGGTTCTGGCTCCACGCCACGACCTCCATGCCGAACGCCGCACCGACCCGTGCGACCTTCGTTCCCAGTCGTCCCAGACCGACCACGCCGAGGCGGTGCCCATCGAGGTCTCCCCCGACGGTCGACTGCCAGCCCCCGCCTCGGACAGCGGCGTCCTCGGCCGGGATGCTGCGCAGGACGGAGAGGATGAGTCCCCAGGTCAGCTCGGGTGTCGCCGAGGTGGTCGACTCGGTTCCGCAGACCACGATCCCCTTCGCACGCGCCGCCTCCACGTCGATGGAGGCGTTGACCCGTCCCGTGGTCACGAGCAGACGCAAGTCCGGCAGCCGTTCCAGCCGACCGGCGGTGAAGGCGGTTCGCTCCCGTATCGCCACAACCACCTCGGCGCCGGAGAGGACCTGCACCAGGTCATCGTCGTCGACGATGGGACGATCGATGAACTCGACCTCGGCATCGAGACCGCTCCAGTCCGCGAACTTGCCTGCCACCTGCTGATAGTCATCAAGAACGACGATGCGCATTGTGTTCCTCTCCTGAAGTCGTGTGACCTACATCCTAGAGCCGATCGCCGAGGCGGTGCAGACGTGATGTCTGCACCGCCTCGGCGATGGTGGAACCGGCCCGTATCGCTGAGTGTCACCCGAGGGTGAGCGGAATCAGCAACGGACCTTGAGGTGGATCAGAAGCAGACCGCGCCCTTCGACGCCGACTGCACGAGCTTTGCGTACTTGCCGAGCACACCGGTGAGACGGTGGTTCTCGGGCAGCGTCCAGGACTTGCGACGCTCGGCCAGCACCTCTTCGTCGACGTGGAGTTCGATCGAACGAGCCGCGATGTCGACGGTGATCTTATCCCCGTCCTCGACGAGCGCGATCGGACCGCCGTCGACTGCCTCGGGGGCGATGTGGCCGATGCACAGACCGGTCGAACCGCCGGAGAAGCGACCGTCGGTGAGCAGCAGGACGTCCTTGCCGATGCCCGCGCCCTTGATGGCGCCGGTGATCGCGAGCATCTCGCGCATTCCGGGTCCGCCCTTGGGTCCTTCGTAGCGGATGACGACGACGTCGCCCTTCTTCAGTTCTCCGTTGAGCACGGCGTCCATGGCCGGCTGCTCCTGGTCGAAGACGCGAGCGGTGCCTTCGAAGACATCGGCGTCGAAGCCCGCAGACTTCACGACCGCGCCTTCGGGAGCCAGCGATCCCTGCAGCACGGTGAGACCGCCGGTGGCGTGGATCGGGTTGTTGAGCGCGCGCAGGATCTTCCCGTCCGGGTCCGGCGGGTTGATCGACTCGAGGTTCTCGGCCACGGTCTTGCCGGTCACGGTCAGGCAGTCGCCGTTGAGCAGACCGGCGTCGAGGAGGGCCTTCATGATCACGGGTACGCCGCCGATCTTGAAGACGTCGTTCATCACGTACTGGCCGAAGGGCTTGACGTTGCCCAGGTGCGGAACCTTGTCGCCGATGCGGTTGAAGTCATCGAGATCGAGCTCCACTCCGGCCTCGTGGGCGATGGCCAGCAGGTGGAGGACCGCGTTCGTCGAACCGCCGAAGGCCATGACCACAGCGATCGCGTTGTGCAGCGATTCGCGGGTGATGATGTCCTTCGTGGTGATGCCCTGGCGCAGCATGTTAACGACTGCCTCACCCGACTTGCGGGCGAACATCGTGCGGTTGCGGTGGATGGCCGGCGGTGCGGCCGAACCCGGCAGCGACATACCCATGGCCTCGGCGGCCGAAGCCATCGTGTTCGCGGTGTACATTCCGCCGCAGGCACCCTCACCGGGGCAGACGGCGCGCTCGATGGCGTCGACGTCCTTCTGGGACATGGTGCCCGCACGGCAGGCACCGACGGCTTCGAAGGCGTCGATGAGGGTGACTTCCCTCTCCGAGCCGTCCTCCATCTTCGCGGTTCCGGGCATGATCGAACCGTTGTAGAGGAAGACGCTCGAGAGCCCGAGGCGGGCGGAGGCCATGAGCATTCCGGGGATCGACTTGTCGCAGCCGGCCATGAGCACGGAGCCGTCGAGTCGCTCGGCGCTCATCACGGTCTCCACGGAGTCGGTGATGACCTCACGGGAGACCAGCGAGTAGTGCATTCCCTCGTGGCCCATCGAGATCCCGTCCGAGACGGAGATGGTGCCGAATTCCAGGGGGAAGCCACCGGCCTCGTGGACGCCTTCCTTGGCGGCCGAACCGAGACGCTGCAGCGACATGTTGCAGGGGGTGATCTCATTCCACGAGGTCGCGATCGCGACCTGCGGCTTCACCCAGTCATCGTCGCCCATGCCGACGGCGCGCAGCATGCCGCGTGCGGCGGTGGCCTCGAGGCCGTCCGTGACATCGCGAGAACGGGGTTTGATGTCGGGAGTGGTGTTGTCTGTATCGATGCTCATGCAGGCATGCTACGCCCGATTTCAGCATCCGCACGCCGGACTCTCGCATGGTGGAACCTCTTCTGGGAACCATGCGAGAGTCCGCCTGCGAGGCGGTGGTCCGGCCCTGCTTAGATCAGATTTGCGTGACCTATTGCCAGCGCCTAGGGCCCCCGCTCACGGCGTCTCAGGCCTTGATGAGATTGACCGGCTGCTCGCCGTCGTTGATCCGCCTGACCTGCTCGGCGAGGATCTTCACGACCCGTGGTTCGAACGCCGAGGTGTCGCCTCCGACATGGGGTGTGATGAAAGTGTTCGGGGTGCCCCACAGCGCGTGGTTGCGCGGCAGCGGCTCCGGGTCAGTGACGTCGAGAGCGGCATGGAGCCGACCCGTGGCGAGCTCCGCCACAAGCGCGTCCGTGTCGACGACCTTGCCGCGCGCGACATTGACGATGAGCGCATTGTCGGGAAGCAGGCTGAGGAACTTCTCATCGACGAGGCGGTTCGTGCCCTCGTTGAGCGGGGTGATGAGCACGACCACCTCGGTGTGGGGCAGAAGCTCCGGCAGCTCATCGACGCCGTGGATCTTCCCGCGCTCGTCCTCACGTGCGGTCGAGGCGACTCGGGTGAGCTGGACTTCGAAGGGGTCGAAGCGATCGGCGATGGCCGAGCCGATCTCGCCGACGCCGATGATCATCACCCGCCGGTCCTGCAGCGAGCGGTGGCGCTGGTGCTCCCATACCCGCGAGACCTGCGAGCGCACGGCGTCGTCGATTCCGCGCAGACTGGCCAGGGTCAGCGCCAGGGCGAGCTCGGCGGTGCCTCCGGTGTGCACGCCGGAGGCGGTCGCCACCTGGATTCCGCGTTCGGGCAGGTGGGCGACGGGGTCGAATCCGGTCGTCTGCGTGATGACGAGGCGCAGGTTCGGCAGCTCGTCGAGCAGCTCGATCGTCGGCCCGGAATCCATGTACGGCAGGACGACGACGTCGACATCGTCCCGGCTGAGCTTGGCCGACCGTTCGGCATCGGAGAAGACGACGAGGTCGACGTTCGCACGCTGGTGAGCGGGGATCCGAGCGATCACTCGGTTGCGGAGCTCGGAGTTCGGGAAGGCGATTGTGGTGATGGACATGCCCTCATTGTGGCACGCGCCCCTGCCCGGTGCCGAGGGCTTCGTCACTCTGAGATGACGGGCCTCGCCACTCAGGCAGCGCTCGCCACATCACTCGGGCAGTGCTTTCCCGATCCGCGTGAACACGGCCTCGAGCACCTCGAGTTCGGCATCGCTGACATGGTCGAAGAAGATCTCGTCGACGTAGCTCTTGTGCTGGGACCCGGCGGACAGGAATGCCCGCGCCCCCGCCTCGGTCAGCGCCACATTGTGGGCACGCCCGTCATCGCGACACTGGGTCTTCGTCACCAGCCCCGCGTCGACGAGGACCTTGATCCGATAGTTCAGCCGCGACGGCGAGAAGACGAGCTTCTTCGCCAGGGCGCTCATCGTCAGCGTCCGCTCTGGGGCTTCCCACAGCAGGAGCAGAGTGTTGTAGTCGCTGACGTCGAGCCCCGCGTCGTCCTTGAGCTGGACTTCGAGGGCCTGACGGAGGCGCTGCGAAGTCTCGAAATAGGTCCGCCACGCATTCTGCGCCAGCGTCTCCCTTCCGAGCCCGAATCTGATCTCCGTCATTTCAGCCCTCGAGCAGCTGTGCGAACGGGGTGACGTTCGCGGGGTCGAATTCGTCGACGATTCCGCGATTCGCCGAGGAGGCGCCCCGGGTCGCACCCGCTCCTGCACGTCCGCGCAGATCGGGATCGGCCACCTCGGCGAGGTCGTCATTTCCGGCCCCGATGATGGTTGCGGTCAGGGACACGAGCTCCTCCCCCGCCTGGCGGATGCGGGCGGTCAGCGCGCGGCCGCCTTCGACGGTCCCCCAGTCGTCGGTCGCGGCGAACACCGTGGTGGGCACGACGACGCCCTTGAGGTAGGACAGCATCGGCCGCAGCACCGCGTCCCCGGCCAGCGAATGGCGGGCGGTGCCGCCGGTGGAGGCGATGAGCACGGGTTTGCGGCTCAGCGTCTTGTCGTCGATAAGCTGCCAGAACAGGGTGTGCAGTCCGACGGGGGCGGCCTTGTACACCGGTGCGACAGTGACGATCGCATCGGCGGCGGCGATGGTCGCGAAGGCCGACTCCAGCGCTTCGGAGCGGAACCCGGTCAGGGTCATATCCGTGAGCGCAGTGGCGAGGTCGCGGACGTTGATGACGTCCGTGGTCACGTCGATGCCCACCGATTCCCCCGCCGAGGCGGCCTGGCCGAGGACCCGGTTCGTGAGCTTGAGCGTGGTCGAGTCCTCGCTCAGCGAGGTGGTCACGGCCACGATGGTCATCGTGTTCGTGCTCATGAGCGGTCGGCTCCTTCCGGTGTCGCATTCTGGGCGGCTTCGGCGGCGCGGGCCTGGCGGTCTTCGTAGGCCCGCGATCCTTCTCCGCCGCCGGGGATCGGGTCACGGCCTTCACGATGCCGGATGACGAGGGATTCGTGGGTCGGGGCGTCGGGGACATCGGCCGGGCGGCCCTCCGCGAACTCCTCGCGGAGGACGGGGATGACCTCTTCGCCGAGGAGGTCGAGCTGTTCGAGCACCGTCTTCTGCGGCAGTCCCGCATGGTCGATGAGGAAGAGCTGGCGCTGGTAGTCCCCGGCCCAGTCGCGGAAGCTCAGGGTGCGCTCGATGACCTGCTGCGGCGAGCCGACGGTCAGCGGAGTCTGCGTCGAGAAGTCCTCGAGGCTGGGCCCGTGGCCGTAGACCGGGGCGTTGTCGAAGTAGGGACGGAACTCGCGGACGGCGTCCTGGGAGTTCTTGCGCATGAACACCTGACCGCCGAGGCCGACGATCGCCTGACTGGCCTTGCCATGGCCGTAGTATTCGTAGCGCTGGCGGTAGAGCTGAACCATCCGCGCGGTGTGCGAGGTCGGCCAGAAGATGTTGTTGTGGAAGAACCCGTCGCCGTAGTAGGCGGCCTGTTCGGCGATCTCGGGGCTGCGGATCGATCCGTGCCAGACGAACGGCGGCACTTCGTCCAGTGGGGTCGGGGTGACGGTGAAGCCGTTGAGCGGCGTACGGAACTTGCCTTCCCAGTCGAGGTTCTTCTCACGCCACAGACGGTAGAGCAGGTTGTAGTTCTCCACGGCCAGCGGGATGCCGGCACGGATGTCCTTGCCGAACCACGGGTAGACGGGGCCGGTGTTGCCGCGGCCCATGATCAGGCTGATGCGACCATCGGAGAGGTGCTGCGCGTACGAGTAGTCCTCGGCGATGCGCACGGGATCAGTTGTGGTGATGAGCGTGGTCGCCGTGGAGAGTTCGAGCTTCTCCGTCTGTGCGGCGATGTTGGCCAGCAGGACCGGCGGGTTCGCCGGAGCCACGAAGGGCGGGTTGTGGTGCTGCCCGGTGGCGAAGACGTCGAGTCCGACCTCCTCAGCCTTTTTGGCGATCTCGACGGTGTTCTTGATCCGCTGGTTCTCGCTGACGGTGGTGCCGTCGGTGGGGTCGGTGGTGACATCGCCGATGGTGAAGATTCCGAATTCCATGACGCCTCCTGCATCTGGGCTTCTGCGGTTCTCGCGGCCGCCCTGCTGATCGGACTAACTTCAATTTTGAAGTAACTAGTTGAAATCTTAACAGACGTGCTCGCGAAAGTATTCCCGGCCCCTGAGCGGGCGTCTGGACGGCCCGAGCACGCTATCGCCGCAAGCAGCCGATTGCTGGGTCGATCCACGGTGATTCCCGCCCGACTTTCACCGTGGATCGACCCAACAATGCACGAAAAGCGGCTCCCGCCCGTAGGCAGGAGCCGCTTTCAGTCCGGCAGCAGGAGCCGGATCAGATCCAGAGGGCGGGGTCCTCGAGGACGAAGTCCGGATGCTTCGTCGACGGTTCAGCTCCTGCCTTCGCCGAGGCGGCGCCGTCCTTCTTCTTCGAGCGCACAGTTGCGGGGATGCCCACGGCACTCGAGTCGGCCGGGACGTCCTTGACGACGACGGCGTTGGCTCCGACCGCAGAATTGTCGCCGACGACGACCGGGCCGAGGATCTTCGCGCCGGCTCCGACGAGCACGTGATTGCCGATCGTCGGGTGACGCTTCGTCTGCGCCATCGAGGTACCGCCGAGGGTGACCTGGTGATAGAGCATGACATCGTCGCCGACTTCCGACGTCTCGCCGATGACGACTCCGTTGGCATGGTCGATGAAGAAGCGCCGCCCGATCCGAGCCCCCGGGTGGATCTCCACTCCGGTCAGCGTCCGCACGAGCTGGGACATCAGTCGCGCCGGAACCTTTCCGACGTCATGCTGCCACAGCCGGTGGAGTCCGCGGTGCGCCCAGATGGCATGCATCCCGGGGTAGGAGACCAGGGAGACGAAATCATTGCGCGCCGCCGGATCGCGTCGCTTCACCGTCTCGAGGTCTTCTCTCAGCGTCTCGCGCACACCGGGTCGGCTCAGCCCATAGGCGGCCGCACCCGCAGCCGCTGCGGCCGCTGCCCACAGTGCCTTCATCGTTGACTCCCCCTGCTCATTCGTCCTGGTCTGTCTAGTGCAAGTCGGATCCGGTCGGAAGAATTCCCGCAGCTGTCCGAAATCGGACTCTGCAGACAGCGAGGGCGCCAAACCGAAGTCTGACGCCCTCGTGCCGCTGCCATGGAGTCAGTCCATGTACTCGGCAAACAGCGGAGTCGACAGATACCGCTCGCCGTAGCTGGGGATGATGACGACGACGCGCTTGCCGGTGTTCTCCGGTCGAGACGCGACCTTCTCGGCAGCGAAGAGTGCGGCGCCGGAGGAGATGCCGACGAGCAGGCCCTCTTCGAGAGCGACGGCGCGAGCCCGCTCGAAGGCGTCGTCGTTGTCGACATCGACGACTTCGTCGTAGATATCGGTGTTGAGCAACTTGGGCACGAAGTTCGCGCCGAGGCCCTGGATCGCGTGCGGTCCGGCCGTGCCTTCGGTCAGCAGCGGCGAAGCGGCGGGCTCGACGGCGATGATCTTCACATCCGGGTTGGCCTCACGCAGCGCGGCTCCCGCGCCGGTGATGGTTCCGCCCGTGCCGATGCCGGAGACGAAGATGTCGACCTTGCCGTCGGTGTCGGCGAGGATCTCTGGACCGGTGGTGGCCTTGTGGATCTCGGCGTTGGCCTGGTTCTCGAACTGGCGCACGAGGACGGCGCCGTCGGAAGCAAGCTCTTCAGCCTTAGCCACTGCCCCCTTCATACCTTCGGCCTTGTCGGTGAGGACCAGTTCGGCTCCGAATGCGCGCAGCAGAGCGCGACGTTCCTTCGACATCGACTCGGGCATCGTCAGCTTGACCTTGTAGCCGCGGGAGGTGCCGACCATGGCCAGCGCGATGCCGGTATTGCCCGAAGTCGCCTCGACGATGGTTCCGCCGGGCTTGAGTTCGCCGGATTTCTCGGCTGCGTCGATCATCGCCACGCCGATGCGGTCCTTGACGGAGTTGCCGGGGTTCGAGGATTCGAGCTTCGCCACGATCTCGGCGCCCGACCGGTCACTGGCCTTGTTGATGCGGACCAGCGGCGTGCGGCCGACGAGTTCGGAGACATTGTTGAAGATGGTCAAAGTAAGTCCTTTCACGATTCTTTGTGCACCGCCGTCGGCGGCCACTCGCCGTTCGGCGGACGTGCACCTGAACGGGTGGAGCGACAGCTTGCATCTCGTGGTCCGAGACGGCTTGCCCTCATCATAACCACGCCGACCCTGAACGTGTTCCCAGATATGTTGCTCAACAATCTGTGTTCGCTGGGGGCGAAACTTTATGGCGACACCTATCACATACGCGAGATAGCCGCATATCCATCCACCCGCTTGAGCGCGGGATGCGATCAACCGCTGAGCAATCGGTGGACACGATCACCGAGGCGGCCCTCCCCCGAGATCGCGCCCGAGCGCTGCGATCGGGCGGAGTCTGAGACGGTCTCAGGTGACCGATACGATTGTCCTCATGGCTATTCATCCCATCGTCGTCTATGGCGAGCCCGTTCTGCATCGTCGTGCCGAGAAGATCACCGAGTTCGACGAGGACCTTGCCGAACTCGTCGCAGACATGCACGAGACGCTCGACGCCAGCAACGGTGTCGGACTGGCCGCACCGCAGATCGGTGTCGGCAAGTCCATCTTCGTGTTCAACGCCGACGATGACTATGGGGTGCGTCGTCGCGGAACCTTCGTCAATCCCGTGCTCATCGCCTCGAAGGTTCCCGACACCCGTCCCGATCCTGACGATGAGACCGAGGGATGCCTGTCGGTTCCGAGTCTCGATTTCCCCCTCAAACGTGCCGACCGAGTCACCGTCAACGGCTTCGATGAGAAAGGCGAACCGGTGACCCTGAGCGCTGACGGCTGGTTCGCCCGCATCATGCAGCACGAATACGACCACCTGCAGGGAACCCTCTACGTCGACCGTCTCGACAAGCGGTGGTCGAAGAAGTGGAAGAAGGCCCAGCAGGCTCACGGCTTTGATCAGCCGGGCCTGTCATGGATGCCGGGAGTCGACCCCGACCCCTTCGGTCACTGAGCCAGGGCCGAGCTCAGGCTTCGAGTTCGTCCACGGACTTCTGAGCCGCAGCCAGGCGGGAGTCGAAGTCGTCGAAGTCATCGGCGGTCTGGTCGAGTTCGGCGACGAGCCCGGAGATGATCGACGACTGCGAATCCGCATCGATGCGCAGCTCCCTGAACTGCCAATCGGCGGAATCATCGGCCGCGGTGCGAGACAGCACATCGAGCACCCGATCGCCGAGCTCGCGGGAGCGTTCGGAGTTGTGCAGCAGCATCAGCTGCTGATCGAGTTCGAGCAGCCGCTCATAGTATTCGTGCATCGACTCCACGCGGCGCGCCATCGACGAGAAGGCGACGGCCAGCTTCGACAGATAGGTCTCCACCGACTTCGCGGTTCCCGCATCGCGGATGCCTTCGATCTCCTCGCGCAGGCTGACGAGTTCCTGCAATCGCACTCCGATGGAGGCCACAGCATGGTCCAGGTCGACGCGGGAGACGTGGTCTTTGAGTATCGGATGTGTCCAGGCACGGGTGCGCACGATCTTGCGGGCGATTGTGACAGCGAGATGGAACAGACGCTGCTCGTCGGTGTCCCGGCCTTCCTTGCGCCCTGGCAGATAGCCGAGACTGGCCGGAGTCACCCACTGGGCGCCTGAGACCTTGCGCCGATTCTTGCGGCTCAGACGCTTCGGATCACGCAGGTATTTGGGGCCCGTGACCGCGGCGAAGATTCCGGTGCCCAATGCCGTGGCCGCACCCATTCCGCCGAAGGTCAGTGCGGCATCGGCGAAACCCGAGACCAGAGCCAGTCCCCCGGGCGCCGCGAATCCCGCGGTCACGGCGGTACCGGCGGCAGTGCCGCCCTTGAACAGGACGCTGGAGCGGAAGAAGTTCCGGCTCATCCCACCGGTGAGCATGATCGCGCTCGGAGCCCCGGCCGTGTAGCGGTATCCGCGGGCGCTCCAGGCACGCAGCACCGCCTCGTTGACGCTGTCGGGCACGAGCACCCGATAGATCGGTGCGGACTTCCCGCATTCGCTCTTCCACAGCGATTTCCACTCAGACACCGCTTCACCTCCACGCGTGTGGGTCACGCACTCGGCCCTGTCCCTGCGGGCCATCGGTTGCGGGGAATGCGAACAGCCACACCCTCCGCTGTGCTCGGGAAACCGGTCGGTTCCCTTGGACGCACAGTCTAGAGGGTGTGGCTGGATCAATCCTGAGTCCTGCTCGGCACCATCAGGCGCCGGCATCGACCAGGATCAGTGCGGACCTGTACTCAGCCGTTGATCTTCGCGAGGATGAGGTCCTTGGCCTTTCCGGCATCGGCCTGTCCGCGGGTGGCCTTCATGATCGGACCCATGAGCGCGCCGATGGCCTGCATCTTTCCGCCCTTGATCTTCTCGACCACGTCGGGGTTGGCCGCGATGGCCTCCTCGACGGCGGCTTCGAGTGCACCGGTGTCCTCGACGATTTCGAGGTCGCGGGCCTTCATCACCTCGGCGGGCTCGCCTTCGCCGGCTGAGACTCCGGTGAGCACATCCTTGGCCAGCTTGTCGTTGAGCTTGCCCTCGTTGATGAGCTCGACGAGTCCTGCCACCTGGGCAGGTGTGACGATCTCGGTGGGGTGCTTGTCCTCCTGGTTGGCCAGGCGGGCGACCTCACCGGTCCACCACTTGCGTGCCGCGGCCGGCTTCGCACCGGCGGTGACGGTGTCCTCGATGGCTTCGAGCAGTCCGGCGTTGACGATGTCGCGCATCTCCAGGTCGGAGAACTTCCATTCCCCGAGGAGGCGGCGGCGCTTCTGCGCCGGCAGCTCGGGCAGACTCGCCCGCAGCTGATCGACCCATTCGCGGGACGGCTGCAGCGGGACGAGGTCCGGCTCGGGGAAGTAGCGGTAGTCGTCGGCGTCGGACTTCGGACGCCCCGAGGAGGTCTCCCCGGTCTCCTCGTGGAAGTGACGGGTCTCCTGGACGACCTTCTCCCCCGCTTCGAGGAGAGTCGCCTGGCGGGCGATCTCGAAGCGCACTGCGCGTTCGATCGAGCGGAAGGAGTTGACGTTCTTCGTCTCCGTGCGGGTGCCCAGCGGTGCCTCGGGGCTCTCCCGCAGGGACACGTTGACGTCGGCGCGGACGTTGCCCTGTTCCATGCGGGCCTCGGAGACGTCAAGGGCGCGGAAGATGTCCCTCAGGGTCCGCACATAGGCGGCGGCCACCTCGGCGGCCCGTTCCCCTGTCCCGGTGATCGGGTGGGTGACGATCTCCACGAGCGGCACACCGGCTCGGTTGTAGTCGACGAGGGAATGGTCGGCACCCTGGATGCGGCCGGTGGCGCCTCCCACGTGGGTGTTCTTGCCGGCGTCTTCCTCCATATGGGCGCGCTCGACGGGGACGGTCACGATGGTGCCGTCTTCGAGCTCGACCTCGACCTGTCCTTCGGCCGCGATCGGCTCATCGGACTGGCTGGTCTGGAAATCCTTGGGCACGTCCGGGTAGAAGTAGTTCTTGCGGGCGAACCGGCAGGTCTCGGCGATCTCGCAGCCGAGGGCCAGACCGATCTTGATCGCGTACTCCACCCCCTTCTCGTTGACCACGGGCAGGGACCCGGGCAGGCCGAGGGAAGTGGGGGTCACGTTCGTGTTCGGTCCCCCGCCGAAGGTGTTGGGGGCGGCGTCGAACATCTTGGTCGCGGTGCCGAGTTCGACGTGGACCTCGATGCCGATGACCGGATCGTATTTCTTGATCGCGTCTTCGTATTTCACTTGGCGTTCAGTCCTTCCGCGAGAGTGTCGAGCACGCGTCCGCCGGCGGATTCGAGTGCGGCCTCCAAGGGTCCGGCCACCTCGTAGAGTTTGATGTCCTCACGGGCCGGAGCCAAGATCTGGAAGCCGACGGGCAGACCATCGGCCAGGCCCGCAGGCAGGGACAGTCCGGGAATGCCGGCGAGGTTCGCCGGGATCGTCGCCACGTCACCGAGGTAGAGGGCCATCGGGTCGGCGGCCTTCTCCGCACCGAATTTCAGTGCGGTCGTCGGGGTCGTCGGGGACACGAGGACGTCGCAGGCGGCGAACGCCTTCGCGAAGTCGTTCTGGACCAGGGTGCGGATCTTCTGCGCCGAACCGTAGTAGGCATCGTAGTAGCCGGCCGACAGAGCGTAGGTGCCGAGGATGATGCGGCGCTTGACCTCCGATCCGAAGCCTGCGGCACGAGTGGCCGACATGACGGTCTCGGCGGTGACGGGACCGGATTCCGGTTCGACGCGCAGGCCGTAGCGCATGCCGTCATAGCGGGCGAGGTTCGAAGACACCTCGGAGGGCATGATGAGGTAGTAGGCGTCGAGGGCGTAGGAGATCGACGGGCAGTCGACCTCGACGATCTCGGCTCCGGCAGCGGCAGCGGTTTCCAGCGCTGCCGTGAACGCGGTGCGGACTCCGTCCTGGTATCCCTCACCGGCCAGCTGCTTGATGACACCGAGCTTCTTGCCCTTGAGCTCGCTGGTCTGGGCGGCGCTCAGGAATCCGCCGACCTCATCGGGCAGCGAGGTCGAGTCGAGCGGATCGTGTCCGGCCAGCAGCTCGTGCAGGGCTGCGGCGTCGGCGACGTTTCGGCCCATCGGTCCGACCTGGTCGAGGCTCGAGGCCATGGCGATGATGCCGAAGCGCGAGATCGACCCGTAGGTCGGCTTGACGCCGACGGTGCCGGTGAACGCGGCGGGCTGGCGGACGGATCCGCCGGTGTCGGTGCCCACGGACAGCGGGGCCTGGAATCCGGCCAGCGCTGCGGCCGCGCCTCCCGACGATCCTCCGGGCACGTGGTCGAGGTTCCAGGGATTGCGGGTGTTGCCGAAGGCCGAGTGCTCGGTCGTCGAACCCATGGCGAATTCGTCGAGGTTGGTCTTGCCGAGCACCGGCAGTCCGGCGGCCTTGACTTTGTTGTGCACGGTCGATTCGTAGGGCGGAACCCAGTTCTCGAGCATCTTCGACCCGGCGGTCGTACGCGTGCCTTCGGTGACGACGAGGTCCTTCAGGGCCACGGGCACACCGGCCAGCGTGTGGAGGTCCTCACCGGCGGAGCGCTTGGCGTCGACGGCTTTCGCGGTCTCCAGGGCAAGTTCGTCGGTGACGGTGATGAAGGAGTTGAAGTCATCCTCGGTGGCAGAGATGCGGTCGAGGTGCGCCTGCGTGACGTCGACGGAGGAGAACTCGCCGGACTTCAGTCCTGCGGCGAGTTCGAGGGCGGACTTGTTCGTCAGTTCGGTCATCTCACTCCTCCCCGAGGATCTGCGGAACGAGGAACTTGTCGTCCTCGGCGGCCGGGGCCGAGGCCAGCGCCTGTTCGCTGGAGAGCGTCTCGCCCACGACGTCGGGGCGCATGACGTTCGTCAGCGGGATGGGATGGCTGGTTGCGGGCACATCGTCGTCGGCCACTTCGTTGACCCTGGCGACGTTTCCCAGAATTGTGCTCAGATCACCGGCGAGCGATTTCAGCTCATCGTCGCTCATGGCGATCCGAGACAGTGAAGCCAGATGCTCCACCTGTTCGGGGGTGATTGCGGAAGACTCCGTCATTCCCTGCCTTTCATCGTCGTTTTCACTCGCCACCAGTCTAGTCTCTTCAGCGGACCCGCCCCCGCCGTTGCGCTGTGACCTTCCCCCAGAACTACCTGACGGCGGCCCAGCAACCTCGCGCGAGGTTGCTGGGCCGCCGTCAGGTAGCAATTACTAGGCGGAGGGGCGTTCGGGCCAGGTGCGGGTGCCGTGGATGTATCCGGCCATGTCGGCCACGACGCGGTCGGCGTCGGCCTGGGTGAACTCGCCGGCTGAGACTCCGGCCTGAAGGTCGGCGGCGAGATCGGCGATGCGGGTCCGGGCGTCGGCCGCGGTGGCCGCGACGAGTTCGGTGCCGGTGAACGAGGCGCCGACTGCAGGATCGTCGACGATGGTGCCTTCGATGGCCTCGTGGTCGTTCGTCGAGTCGCCAACGAACGCGGTCGCCGACTCTTCGGTTCGCGCGGTGACCGGAGCAGCCGGAGTGCGCATCGAGGTCAGTGCCGGCTGGGCATTGCGTTTCGTACTGTTCGGTCCCGGGTTGAGAACCAGGTCAGCCAGGCCGGCCGTCACCGGCACTGCGGTCAGGGCCGCGGCAACGACCACGCATGTACCGGCGAGGACTTTGGGGATCCATCTCATGTCCCACACTCTTCCACTCGAAGCTGTCTCTGAGCTTGGCTGAGTCTGAACCCCGACTTCGAGTTCGGTCACGAACGAATCACAGCCGCACCATGGAACCTCCCCGAACCGGAATGTATTCCCTCCGGCAGCGAACCGCTAGGAACCGGGCACGGGGCCCGGGCACACCTCAGTCGAGGCTGCCGGTCTCCAGCAGAACCCTGAACTGGTCCTCGTCGAGGACGGGCACGCCCAGCGACTCCGCCTTCTCCAGCTTCGATCCGGCGTTCTCACCGGCGACGACATAGTCGGTCTTCTTCGAGACCGATCCCGCTGCCTTGCCGCCGGCACCGAGGATCGCCTCCTTGATGCCATCGCGGGTGAACGAGCTCAGCGAACCGGTTGCCACAATCGTCAGTCCCTCGAGGGTCTGCGCGGCGGCTTCGACCTCGTCGTCTTCCATCCGCACCCCTGCGGCCGACCAGGTCTCGACGATCTCGACGTGCCAATCGATCTCGAACCAATCGCGGATGCTCTGCGCGATCGTCGGACCGATGCTCTCGACGGCCGACAACTCCTCGAGGCTTGCCTCACGGATGGCCTCAAGGGTGCGGAACTTCGCGGCCAGGGTCCGTGCCGCGGTCGGCCCGACATGGCGGATCGACAAGGCGACGAGCACCCGCCACAGATCCTGATCCTTCGCCTTCTCCAGCTCGTCGAAGAGCTTCTTCGTGTTCGCGCTCGGGGCGCTCGGCTTCTTCGCGGTTCCCCGGGTGTAGAAGTACGGCACAAGCTCACGCTCACCGGTCTCCACTCCCTTGGACTTCTTGTTCCGCCAGATCTTGACCTCCGCCAGATCCTCCGGGGTGAGGTCGAAGAGGAAGGCCTCCGAGGTCAGCGGGGGCGTGTCCGGTTCGGCCGGCGCCGTCAGCGCCAACGCGGCCTCCTCGCCGAGAGCTTCGATGTCGAAGGCCGCGCGAGAGGCGAGGTAGAAGATGCGGTTGGCCAGCTGCGCCGGGCACGACCGAGAATTCGGACACCGCAGATCCTTGTCGCCCTCCTTCTGCTCACCGAGCTCGGTCCCGCAGGACGGACAGTGGGTGGGCATGACGAATTCGTGTTCGGATCCGTCCCGCAGCGCCGCAACCGGGCCGAGCACCTCGGGGATGACGTCACCGGCCTTGCGCAAGGTGACGGTGTCGCCGATGAGCACACCCTTGCGTTTGACCTCGTACCCGTTGTGCAGGGTCGCCCGCTCGACGGTCGATCCGGCCACGGTGACCGGCTCCATCACGGCGAATGGGGTCACTCGCCCGGTCCGACCCACCTGCACCTGGATGTCGATGAGCTTCGTCGTGACCTCCTCGGGCGGGTATTTGAAGGCCGTCGCCCACCTCGGTGCGCGAGAGGTATAGCCCAACGTTTCCTGCACGGCGATATCGTCGATCTTGATGACGATTCCGTCGATCTCGTGGGTGACATCGTGACGGTGTTCGCCGTAGTAGGAGATGAAGTCCTCGATCTCGTCGACGGTGTCGAGGACCTTGAAATAGTCGCTGATCGGCAGACCCCAGGACCGGAACTGCTCGTAGACCTCGGACTGGTGGGCCGGTTCAGGATGCGAATCATCGGCCGGCGTCCACACGGCGATTCCGTGGACGAGCATATGCAGGGGCCTACGTGCCGTGACGGCCGGGTCCTTCTGCCGCAGCGAACCGGCCGCGGAGTTCCGCGGATTCGCGAACGGAGCCTTGCCCTCGGCGACGAGGGAGGCGTTGAGTTCGGCGAAGTCCTCGACGGGGAAGAACACCTCACCGCGGATCTCGACCTCGGCCGGCGGGTGCTCGGTGTCGAGGCGGTGCGGGATATCAGAGATGGTCCGCACGTTCGCGGTGATGTCCTCACCGATGCGTCCGTCGCCGCGGGTCGCCGCCCGCACGAGTTCGCCGTTCCGGTAGAGCAGATTGACGGCGAGGCCGTCGATCTTGAGTTCGCACAGGAACTTCGACTTCACCGAGGTGGCCGACCGTACCCGTTCGTACCAGGCTCGCAGTTCGTCATAGTCGAAGACGTTGTCGAGGCTGTACATCGGACCGATGTGTTCTACCGGGTCGAAGGTCGAGGTGTCGACGACTCCGCCGACGGTCTGCGTCGGTGAGGAATCGGTGACGAGTTCGGGGAACTGCGCCTCGAGGTCTTCGAGGCGGTGGACGAGTTCGTCGTACTCCGCGTCGGAGACGAGCAGGGAGTCCTGATAGTAGGCGGCCCGCAGCTCCTCGATCCTCTCGGTCAGCTGGGCATGGGCCTGAGCGCGAGCGGTCGCGTCGGTGAGGTCGACTCCCTGCAGGTCGGGTGTGGTCGAATCCGAGGTCTGGTGCTCGGGCGTCGATGAGTCGGCATTGTCCGGTGTCGTGGTCATTCGATCTCCTCAAGAGCCCGCCGCAGACCGGCGGCGATGGTCATGGTTCCCCGATTGTGCTCGGGTCCGATCCCCTGCTGGTCCTCCAGCAGCGGCGGGTAGGTCATCGGCAGTTCGGGGCCGGCGATGATCCCGAATTCGCGCAGGCTCGCGACCCCCATGCCGATGCGCGACCACGGGGTGCGGATCCGCTCGCACCACTGGTTGACCGCGTCCGATCGCCCACCGGCCGCCGCTGGCAGGTGGATCCAGGTGCCGAGCCCCGCCTCGGCGAGGATCGCCAGCTGTTCCCAGCTGTGTGGTTTCAGGCTAGCCAACGGCACTGACACGGATCGGGCGCCGGTGCGGCGGACCGCCTCGGCGGCGGGAATCTCTTTGCCCTGCAGGTGCAGAGAATCGAGATCCGGCAGGGCCAGCACGGTGGGCGGGAGGTGGCGCAGCGTGGATTCGAGCGCCGCCCACACCTGGGTTTCGCTGATGGCGGGCAGGCTCGCCCACCCGGACACGGTCGGCCAGGTGCCGGTGAGGACCGGGTTCAGGCGGGATTCGACGAGGCGGACGGTCGGCTGCATGCCCAGGCCCGCGATGCGGTCGGTGAGGGCGGCGATGCCGAAGGCGTAGGCCTGGACGACGTCGCGGCGGGCCCCATAATCGCCGAGCACGCGGGCGCCGGAGCTCAGGCTCAGCGCGGTCACGAGCGTCCACGGTCCCGGCAGGCTGATCTGGACCTGCCCGGGACGGGACGCCCCGTATTCGGCGATCGCGTCGAAGGCTTCGATGAGGGCCGAGTCCTCGAGTCGTTCGTCTTTGCCCGCCGAGGCGGTCAGCCGCCATCCGTAGGAGGTGCGGTCGACGTGGAGTTCGGTGAGCAGACCGACGGCGCGACCGATGGCGTCGGCACCCCATCGGCCCTCGGACTGATGCGCGGTCAGGGGCACCGGCGGAAGCTGGTCGGCGAGGAGATCGAAGCCAGAGGCCGCAGCCTCCCGGACCGGACTTGTCGCGATATAGCCGCGGCGCGGATCGCGGACTCCGGGCAGCCAGATTCCCGTGGTCGTGGCGGCGGGCAGAACTCGGTCAGCCATGCTGGTGGGCGCGGGGGATTCCGAAGACGTCGACATAGAATCCGAACTCGCTTTCCAGGGAATCGATGATGGTCTCGGCGCGGACGAAGCCGTGGGATTCGCCCTTGTACAGACGGTAAATGTACTCCACTCCGGCCAGTTCGAGTGTATCGACGAATTCCTGGGCCTGTGAGGGTGGCACAATCGGGTCGCGGTCGCCTTGCATGACGGCCACGGGCACCTTGATATCGCTGGTCCGACGGATCGGCGACCGGGTGATGTATTCGTCCTGGGCGGCGGGCCAGGGTCCGACGAGACCGTCGATGTAGTGGGACTCGAAGTCGTGGGTGTCGACGACGAAGCGCATGAGGTCGGTGACCCCGAAATACGAGGTGCCGCACGCGAACACGTTCGTCGAGGCCAGGGCGGACAGCACCGTCCACCCGCCCGAGGAGGCTCCGGAGATGGCGATGCGATTCGGATCGGCGAGTTCGGCTGCGATGAGTCCGTTGACGGCGGCGACGGTGTCCTCGACGTCGACGACTCCCCACCCGCCGCGCAGCCGGTCACGCCAGGCGCGACCGAATCCGGTCGACCCGCCGTAGTTGACCTCGAGGACGCCGATGCCCTGGGAGGTGAAGAAGCTCGTGCGGGCCGTCATCTCCGGAGTCGCCTGTCCCGTCGGTCCGCCGTGGATCGAGACCACGAAGGGCGGGAGTTCGTCGACGGGAGCGGCGAAGCGCGGGTTGTGGGGCGGGTGGATGACGACGGGCACTCCCCCGAGCTCGCCGACCTGCGGGCGGGAGTAATAGCCCTGGTGGGTGTCGAGGCGTTCGCTGGCGATCTCGGTGAACAGGCCGGTCACCCGGTCGACTGCGTAGAGGACTCCGGGGCGCCTCGTCGACTTCGCCGTCAACAGCAGGTGGGTGCGCCCGAGGTCGAGGAGTTCGATCGTGCCGAAGGTCTCCCCGGTCGTATCGATGGTCTCCCAGGTCGTGTCGGAAGGGCTGAGCCGGCGGCGCACGAGGGATGCGGTGGCCGCCTGCGAGTGGGCCCACACCTCTTCTCCGTCATTGAGGTGCCACCTTGTGCCCAGCTGCCAGAGGGCGCCGCCGATCTCCTCGCCGGTGTCGATGACCGGTCGCAGGCGGTCGAATCCGATCTTTTCGGGCGCCGGTGCCTGCCGGTCGTCGGTGACCAGGGGTCGCGCGGTGACGGGGTCGATGTCGAGACCGTATAACGACCAGTGACCGTGATGGTCGGAGATGACGTGGAGAGAGGAATCCGAGGTGAATTCCGGCTGGAGCAGGGAGATGCCCGGATCGGTCGGGCTCGGCAGTCCCGGATCGGATCTGCGTGGTCGTTCGACGCCGTCGCCGCTGAGCACTCCGACCGCAGGGGTGGCCGGGGTGCGCACATCGACCAGCCACAGGGTGGTTCCGTCCCAGGGCATGTTCGGGTGTTCCCAGCCGATGAATGCCAAGGTGCTGCCGTCGGGTGAGAGCCTGGGCCAGGCCATGAAATGAGAATGGGTCGAGAGCACATTCGTCGTTCCGTGCTTGGTCAGCAGCACGATGGCGCGTTCACGACGGGTGGACCGGCAGTCCTCGCGCACGCACAGCAGTCCCCACGGGCTCATGTGCAGATCTCCGTAGCGGATCCGCCCCGAGGTGTCCGGGGTCAGGGCATGTGGGGCTCGCCCGGGAATGATCTGCCAGACGCGCTGATCTGCGGCGTTGACGAAGTAGATGACCTCGCTGTTCTGGTCGAGAGCCCACGAGGCTCCCCCGTATTCGTGGACGGCGGAGCGGATGTTGAAGCCGGTCGGAATGACCTGCTCACGCTCTCCCGGACGCGACAGTGACGTGCGGACGAGCCCGGTGCGAGCTTTCTCAGCGGGGATCTTCGTCGAATAGAAGATCTCGTCTCCCCGGAAGGCGGCGTCGAAGATCGGAGCGGCACCGGCGGCCACCTCGGCGGCGCCCAGAGGTGAGGACCACGTTCCATAAGGTGCCGTGACGACATCTTGGGGACTTTCCTTCATGCCCCCAGAGTATCGCCAGTGGCCGACATCGGCCCCGAAGCCGTCGTTTAAGTGAGGTGAAGCGGCTCAGGCGCCTGCGAATTCGGGGGCCGGGGTGGTGCGGTCCTTGGCCGTGGAGTCGATGGTGGCCTGACCGAGGACGCGGGTGCCGCGGTAGATCACCATGGTCTGGCCCGGGGCCACTCCGGAGAGCTCCTCATCGACGTCGACGTGCATGAGCTGCCCGGCCGGGCGTGCGGCGGGCACCTCAACCTCGTCGATGATCGGATTCGCCTCGTGCTCGGGCGCCTCGGCGACGAATTCGCCGAGCCAGGCACGGGCCGGCACCGGATCGGCGTGGGCGCGGATCTGCACTTCGCAGTCGATGCCGGTCTCCGGGGTGTCCCCCATGTCCGACGGAGCTGCACCGGCCCAGGAGGTGCGGATGCCGGTCAGATGCGAGACCGCGAGATCGGCGCGTGATCCGACGGTGACGGTGTTCGTCGCCGGGTCGAGGCCGGTGACGAATCGCGGCTTGCCGTCGGCAGCGGGCTTCTCGATGCCCAGACCCTTGCGCTGGCCGATCGTATAGGTCATCGCTCCGTCGTGCTCGCCGAGCACTTCGCCTTCGGAGTCCTTGATGAGTCCCGGACGCATCGGGATCTTGTCGGCCAGCCAGGCCTTCGTGTCTCCGTCGGGGATGAAGCAGATGTCGTAGGAGTCGGGCTTGTTCGCCACGGAGAAACCGCGCTCGGCCGCCTCGGCGCGCACTTCGGCCTTCGACGCCGTCGCACCGATCGGGAAATAGCAGTGCTCGAGCTGGTCGGAGGTGAGCACGCCGAGGACGTAGGACTGGTCCTTGGCCAGGTCCTCACCGCGGTGGAGTTCGGGGCGGCCCTCATCGTCACGGAGCACCTCGGCATAGTGGCCGGTGGCGATGGCGTCGAAGCCGAGCGCCAGGGCCCGGTCGAGGAGGGCGGCGAACTTGATGCGCTCATTACAGCGCATGCACGGGTTCGGGGTGCGTCCTGCGGCGTATTCGGCGATGAAGTCATCGACGATGTCTTCCTTGAACCGCTCGGAGAAGTCCCAGACGTAGAAGGGGATGTCGAGCATTCCCGCCACCCGGTGGGCGTCGCGGGAGTCTTCGATCGTGCAGCAGCCGCGCGATCCGGTGCGCAGGGTCCCGGGCATGCGGGACAGGGCGAGGTGAACGCCGACGACTTCGTGTCCGGCGTCGACGGCACGGGCGGCTGCGACGGAGGAATCGACTCCGCCGGACATGGCGACGAGTACTCTCATGATGCTCCTTGCATCCATCGGGGTGTTGCCGAAACCATCCCGGCTCGGCGTGCCTGGTCGACGACCTCGGGAAGGGCCGCGAGCAGGGCATCGACATCGGCTTCGGTCGTATCGTGACCGAGCGTGAAGCGTTGAGTGGTGCGGGCGGTGTCCTCATCCATCCCGCATGCCAAGAGCACATGGGAGGGACGGGAGACACCGGCAGAACAGGCCGATCCCGTCGAGGTGGCCAATCCCCTGGCATCGAGACCGAACAGCAGCGAGTCCCCCTCGCAGCCCGGGAACGTGAAGTGGGCGTTGGCCGGCAGGCGGTCCGCTCCGCGCGGACCGGAGAGCCGTGCCCCGTCGATGCTCGATTCGATTCCCGCGATGAGGCGGTCCCGCAGTCCCGACAGTCGTGCCGACCGGGCCGCGAGGTCGTCTGTGACGAGGTCGACGGCGGCGGCGAAGGCCACGGCACCGGCGACGTCGAGGGTGCCCGAGCGCACGCTGCGTTCCTGTCCCCCGCCGTGGAGGATCGGCGTCGGGCTCGCTGCGCGGTCGAGCAGGAGTGCGCCGATTCCGACGGGGCCGCCGATCTTGTGCGCGGTGATCGTCATCGCCGTCGCCTTGAGTGCGGCGAAGTCGAGCGGGATCTGTCCGAGCGCCTGCACGGCGTCGATGTGGAAGGGAACGCCGAGTTCGGCGGCGACCTCACCGATCTCGGCGATCGGCTGCAGAGTGCCGATCTCGTTGTTCGCGGCCATCACGCTGATGAGCGCGGTGCGTTCGGGGTCGCGACGCAGTTCGGCGGTCGCCGCGTCCAGATCGAGACGTCCTGCCGAGTCGACGTCGAGGTAGACGGCTTCGGCGCCGAGGCTCTCCAGCCACTCCACGGTCTCGAGGATCGCAGGATGTTCGATCGTCGTCGTCAGCACCCGCGGGCGGGCAGGCTCCGTGAACGTTCCGCTGTTGCGGGCGAGGTAGAGGCCCTTGAGAGCGAAATTGTCCGCTTCGGTGCCTCCGGATGTGAAGATCACCTCCGACGAGGTGGCCGCACCGACCGCGCGGGCGATTCCTTCGCGTGCTTCTTCGATGCGCATCCGTGCCGCCTGTCCGACCGCGTGCAGGGCCGAGGGGTTGGCCCGGCGGGCCAGCTCCTTCGTGTACACCTCAAGCACCTCGGCGGGCATCGGCGAGGTGGCTGCGTGATCGAGATAGATGGGCACCCTGCAATTTTAGGGCGTGAGTCGGGCTACGGCCAGGATCCGTGCGGCATCTCACCTGCGCAGCCGCACATCCGGACGAGTTGTCCGCTGGTATGGCCGACTAAACTGGGTCGGGTGTTCACCGTTTTCACCATCGTCCTCTATGCCGCCACCGGCATCCTGACCCTGTGGTCGATCATCGAGACCATCCGCAATCGCCCGGCCGGCAAGGCTCTGCTCGGCGGTGCCGCACTGCTTCTGCTGCTGCTCATCGTGCAGCTGATCATCTCGATTGCGACCTTCGGCTCCACACATGATGTCGACCCGCTGCTCTACTTCGGCTACATCATCACGGCGATCATGGTCATGGCGCTGGCCGGGTTCTGGGCGTTCGCGGAACTGAGCCGTTGGGGGCCGGGTGTGCTGGCCGCGGCAGGACTGACGGTGATCGTGATGATCGAGAGATTGGACCAGATTTGGCAGTGACCAGGCGCAATCGGTTCGGCGGAGACTCCGCCGACGATGCGAACTCAGCAGGCAGCGCGGACTCCACGGCCGCCTCGGCGAGGGGAAAGACGGGACGGTCGCCGTTCTCGGCGATGCATACCGGACCCGGACGGGCGCTCACGGCGGTGTACGGGGTCTTCGCGCTCTCGGCCACGGCCCGAGCCGGCTACCAGCTCATCCGCGAATTCGATGTCGCGCCGATCGCGTACTCGCTGTCCGCGCTGGCTGCGGTGATCTACATCCTCGCCACGGTCTGCCTGGTCATCGGCAACCGCGTCTCGCACCGGATCGCCGTCGCCGCCTGCGCGATCGAGTTCGTCGGCGTCATCGTCGTCGGCATCCTCAGCCACACCCACCCCGAGGACTTCGCGAAGCCGTCGGTGTGGTCGAACTTCGGCAGCGGATACGGCTATATTCCACTGCTCCTGCCGCTCATCGGCCTGTGGTGGCTGCTGCGCGTCGGCCGCCGCGCAAACCGCGACTGAGCGGCGCATGAGCGGGTTCAAAGCTCATATGCGGTGATCGTGATCAGCGCGTATGAACTTCGAACCCGCGGGTGCTGACACGACGAGCGAACAGCAGCCCCGCCTCACTCCACCTTGGAGGACAGCACGTTCCAGTCGGTGGCGACGGCAGTGAGTTCGTCACCGGTCTTCATCAGCACATAGGGGTGCGCGGTGTCGACCTTGATGGTGTCGCCCTCTTTGTCGTTCGTCTTCACGGCTTCGACGGTGTCGCCGAGGTCGAGGGCGTAGTCCGACGGTGCCTTGATCGTCAGGGTGCACCGCACCTCGCCCATTCCGATCGCACCGTTCTCGGTGCTCAAGGTCATGTCCTCGAACTTGAGGTCCTCATAGGGCTTGCAGTCGACGTCGACCTTGTCGAAGCCGGAGTCCTCGTCCCGCAGGTCACCCAGGTAGTCGCGGAATCCCTTGAATCCGCCTTCCTTGAGTCCTTCGGGGCCCCCGGACTTCGCCTTGCCGTCGACGAGGAACGATGAGACGTCACCGGACGCGGTCGTCAGATCCTCGGAGAATTCCTCGGGTCCCTTCTCCACGGCGCCGCTGTCATCGGCCATGAGGGTGGGCATCTGGTCGGTGGGGATATAGGACGCCGAACGCACGAGCGGATCGGTCGACGCCGATTCCCGGGTCACCAGCATCACCTGGGTCAGTTGCTTGTCCCCATCCGTGGAATTCTTGTCCGCGGTTCCGAAAGCGTAGAACCACATCGGATATTCGGTGAAGTTCGGGCTGCCGGCAACGACCTCGGTGAAGTTCGGTGCGCGCAGCTTCTGCTTCGCCTTGTCCGCGATCTGGATCTGCGCGCGGGTGTGGTCGATGAGCGGTGCCGCCTGGATTTTGTCGAGGTCGGAGCCCTTGTCGCCGAGGGTCTTGTCCAGCGATTCCGTGTAGTTCGTCATGAACTTGCCGGCCTCACCGGGGCGCACCGCCGTGCGTTCGTACGGGGTGGTGTCCGGGCTGCTGGGTTTGGCGATCGGCATGTTCGCACAGCCGCTGAGCACGAGTCCGGTGCCCAAGACGGAGGCCGTCACCGCGCGGAAGGACCGCCGGTTCCGCAGGTCCCGTCGCCGAGGCGGCGCTTGGCCGGCCGTGTCCGGCTGCACTGTCGAGATCGGCTGGGTCGCCGGTCCCGGCTCGCCCGTGGCTGTGTGGTCATCTGCCAGTCCCCGGCCGCCTCGGCCGGAGCCGCTGCCGCCTCCGGGTCCGCTGTCGCTGCTGTCCGGTCCGCCGCCCTCGGGTCCGCTGCCGTTCGGGCGTCCGGCGTCCTTCTTCGGCGGGCGGATGCGCGAGGCCCACCAGCGCATGAAGAAGAACACCGAGAATCCGGCGAGGATGATCGTGCCGGCAATGCCGAGCAGGCTGAGTGCGAACACGCCCTTGACGCGCATCTGGAGACTCACCGTCGTTCCGTCGAGACTGTCATCGGAGTTCGCAGGAGCGATGACGAGCACCTGCGGTTCGGCATCGAGACCGAAGGTCTTCGCGACCGTCTTTCCCGTGTCCTGGCTGATCCACCAGTCGCGATCGGCGATATCGGCCTCCGGCTTCTCATCACCGGGAGTGAACCGGTGGGTCGCGGAATTCGGGAACGACACATCACTGATCTGCTCCTGCGCCACCCCGTCGAGGTAGCTGTCGGCGTCAACTCCGCTGGCGGTGCCGACGAACAGCTCCGTGCCCTTCGAGTTCTTCGCCGTCACGGTCACGCTCGAACCCGAATAGGGCACGATCGCCTCGTCGAGGACGACGGCGTAGGCCCCGTCCTTGACCTTGAAGGCAGGCGTCTCGGTGATCTCGTCGGTGCCGACGACCGAGAGCGCAGAGATGACCAGTCCGGCGAGCGTGAGTGCTGCTACGCCGAAGAGGATGGCGGTGATGAGTCGGATTCGCTGGATCAGAACAGTGCCCTCATGAGTGCGGTCCGTGCCTTGGTCACGGCTGGGTCGTCAGCGCCGAGGACCTCGAACAGATCGAGGACCCGCAGGCGCAGGGATTCCTTCTCATCACCGGTGGTGGTGCGGATGAGAGAGATGAGTCGGTTGAAAGCGCTGCCGGCATTGCCGCTGACGACTTCGGCGTCGGCCGCGGCCTTAGCGGCCTCGACGTTCTTGGGGTCCGCATCGGCGGCCGCGATGAGATCGGCCGGTTCCTGGTCGATGAGGCGGCGGCCCAAACCTGCCCGGGCGAGACCGAACTTCGCCTCTTCGTCGGCTGGAGAGTTCGCCAGCGCGGCCTTGAACAGGTTCTCTGCGGTGTCGAAGTCGCCCTTGGCGAGTGCCTCTTCGGCCTCCGGGTGGGCGGGGCCGGCCGGTTCGGGTTCGGCTCCCCCGACGGCCGCATGCCCAGTCACACCGTTCTCACCGGCGAGCTTGAGCAGTTCGTCGAAGTACGCCTGGACCTGCGGTTCGGGCAGAGCACTCTGGAACAGCGGCACGGGCTGACCCTTGATGAGGGCGACGACAGTGGGGATCGACTGGACTCCGAAGGCCTGCTGCAGACGCGGGTTCGCATCGACGTCGACCTTGGCCAGGACCAGACGTCCCCCGTACGAGGTGACGACGCGTTCGAGGATCGGCGAGAGCTGCTTGCACGGTTCGCACCATTCGGCCCACAGGTCGATGACGACGGGCACGCGGTCGGAGATCGCCACTAGGCTCGTGAACGTCGATTCATCGACGTCGAAGACCAGCCCCGGAACGGCGACCGCATTCGGGTCCCCACCGGCCTGGCCACCGGCAGCACCGGCCCCCGGACCGGCGGTCTGACCGCCCTGCTCGGCGGGCATGTTCTTGCTGCGCACCGCCGACAGGTCGAGTCCCTGATTGGGCTGCGTGCTCTCCTGCGAGGGATCCATTGACACGTGGTCTCCTTTGTGACGCGGTCGGTGGGCTCGGCGCAAACCGTGACGCACCTGGTCCATGTTTACCCAACAGAACGTATCAACACCGGTGCGCCCACGGCTATTTCCTCAGCCGTCGGGGAAGGAACACCACGGTGCCGACCCTTCCGCCTCAGCCTGCTTCGGCTCCGGCGAGAGTCTCGAGACCGCCGATGAGCTTGACCTTACCGTCCTTGGGGACGAGGAAGGTGAGCACCTGGGTGGTCTTCGTCGTCACCGGCTCCTTGGTCGTCGCGGAGCCGACGAGTTCCTTCTGCGGCGACGACAGCGACAGGGTGCCGGTGCGGCCTTCCTTCGATTCGGGGCTGATCGTCGATTCGGCGTCGATGACTCCGGTGACGATGGCGGCGTCCCCGGCGGTGCCCTGGGCGACGAGTTCCTTGCCCGGAGTGTACTTGTAGTCGACTTCGGCCTTGCCTTCTTCTGCGCTGGCCTTCTGGTCCTTCTGGTTCTTCCAGATGGACTTCGAGAAGTCATCGGACTCGAACTTCTTCGCCTCCTTCGAGTCCGCTCCGCTGCCGAGGGCCTTCGCGTAGTCGGCGACGGCCTTCTGCGGAGTGGTGACGAAGTCCTTGGATCCGGGTTCGAGCATCTTCGCGCCCTGACGCGAGTCGGGCAGTTCGGGCAGCTTCGTGCCGGCCGTCAGCCGGGTCTGCGACCACAGTTTGTAGTTGCTGCGCGGATCCTCCTGGGTCAGCACGAGCAGCTGCGAATTCCCTCCGGCGGAGGTGATCAGGCTAGTCACGCGCGGCCAGGCATCGGTGGCCGAGGTGTAGTTGGCGACGATCTCTTCGCTGGCCACCTCCGGCGCCATCTTCTGGTCTTCGACGTCGTCTTTCACCTTGTACAGGTCTTCACGCTGCTTGAGCGCGGGACCGGCGGCACGTTCGGCCAGCGCCTTCTTGTCGGTATTCTTGTCCGCGGCCTTGACGTCGGCGGCCACGGAGTCGAGGATCCGCTTGGCCTGGTCATCGGTGACACCCGCGGCTGCGGAGCTCGGAGCCTCGGAGGGCTCGGGCTTCGGCAGCTCTTCGGGCCCGCAGGCACTGAGTGCGAGCACTGGGACGACGGCGAAGGCGGTGCCGTATTCGGCGAGTTTGCGGCGGCGCTCCTGGCGCGCCTTGCGGCGGTTCGCTTCCTTCTTCGAATTGTTCGCACCGAGGAAGAGGAGGACGACGCCGATGACGAAGAGGACGCCGCCGATGATCATCAGCGGGAGCGCCCAGGGGGTCTCGGCGTGGTTGGGCCATGTGAGGGTCACGGATTTGACGGCTCCGGCTTCGCCGTCACCGGCGACGAGGAATCCGGTGCGGTTTGCATCGTCGTTCCACTCCAGTTCCACCGAATCGGTGCCGGTGACCTCCGACTGCCACAGATCGGCCCCAGCGGGGTTGGGAACCTTGCCCTCACCGTCGGTCGCCTTGGTCGTGAGCTTGCCGCCTTCGGCGATCCCGGTGACGCGGTCATAGGCTGACTGTCCCGCCCAGGCTTCGACGTTCTCGATCGGGGCTTGGGCGATCGTGAGGTCGCCGCTGCCCTTGACCTCCAGGGTCGCAGGCGTTTCGTAGAGGTTGAGCATTCCGGGGTCGACGATGACTGCCGGTTTGTCGGCATCGATCTGTGCGGTGGCAGTGATCGTATCCTCCGGCGCCCACAGGGTCTTCTGCAGGATGCCGAGGCCACCGACGACGACACCCACCACCATGAGAATCACAGCGAATGTGTAACGCACGAGCGAACCTTCCCTCAGCCGAGCAAAATGGCACCCCTGGTTCGGGGACACTTCAAGTTTAAGTCACATACCGGACATCGACTTTGTGCGCACGCTCAGTGTGTGTCGACGTTCACACGCCCAAGCCGCGCAACGGCGCCGATCGCACCCCGGAATGTCCCGTTCCCCGCTGTCTGCCCTAAGCTGGGCGGGTGAGCAACAACAGAATTGTGTGGATCGACTGCGAAATGACCGGCCTCGACGAGGTGCGGGACGAACTCATCGAGGTGGCTGCGATCGTCACCGACTTCGAGCTCAACCCCCTCGACGACGGAATCGACATCGTCATCAAACCCTCGGCGGATGCACGGGCGAACATGAATGAATTCGTCACGAACATGCACACCACCTCGGGCCTGATCACCGAACTCGACGCGGGCACCACCGTCGCCGAGGCGCAGTCCCGGGTCCTCGAATACGTGAAGAAGCATGTCCCCGAGGCCGGCAAGGCACCGTTGGGCGGGAACTCTGTCGGCACCGACAAGGTGTTCCTCACCAAGCAGATGCCCGAACTCGTCGAGCACCTGCACTACCGGATCATCGACGTCTCCTCGATCAAGGAACTGTCCAAGCAGTGGTTCCCCCGCGCCTACTTCCAAGCGCCGGCCAAGCACGGCGGGCACCGCGCACTCGGCGACATCATCGACTCGATCATCGAGCTCCAGTACTACCGGAAGGCCGTGTTCTCCGCCGAGGGACCGAGCTCCGACGAGGCGAAGTCGATCGCCGCAGAGGTGGCCGAGAACTACTCGAACCTCACCGAGGAGAGCACCTTCGACGAAAGCTGAGCGCTTCAGCCGGCCTTCTTCTCGGGGCGGGCGAAGATGTTCGACGGGAAGGCACCTGACTTCGCGATGACGCGCAGCAGGTCCCGGCTCGGCGAGAGCAGCGATTCGATCGTCTGATCGTCGAGGACAGACCACGCGGTTGCAACGGTGCCGTCGGTCAGGGCTTCGACCTGTTCCTTCAGGTCACGTCCCGCCTCGGTGATGGCGGGGAGGTCGCGCCCGCGGTCGTCCTTGTCCACGGTGATCAGCCCCGCCTCGGCGAGCCTGGCCTGCGCGGTCTGCCATTCCTCATCCGTGTACCCACGGGTCTTCTGTGCCGCTCGCGGGCGGAATCCGGCACCGGTCGCGACGTCGAGCATGAGGGCGTCGATCCCGGGCACACCGGCGGTGACGAGGGAGGCGACATGGCCGTCGCCGCGGAATTCGCGGGCCACGGTCGCCACGTCCCACATCTTCTCGAATGCGGTGGCCGCCTCATGGCCGCCGATGACGTCGGCGGTGGCCGCGGCAAGGGTGCGACCGGAGAAGTCCATGGCGGCGAGCACGGGTGCCAGCGTCTGAGTCATCTGGGTGGCCGCCTCGGTGAGCAGGGCGATGTCGTCACGGTCACCGAAGAGTTCGCCCATGTACGCGCTCACTGCGTCGAAGCGGGCCTGGACCATCTGCTCCGGGCTCACCGTCTCCCACAGGCGCGGGAGCATTCCGGCGACGAAATTCGGGGAGTAGTTGTAGTACGCGGCGGATACGACTCCGGGATTCACCCGTCCCAGCGGGGCCGAACGGGCGGCCATATTGCCTTCGACACCGGGTTCGAGTCCGTACTTGGCGTACTCGGCGCCGACCGTCTCTGAGAAGTAGATCGACGAGTGGAAGGAGTTGATGCGGGCCGAGACCGTTCTGATGTTCTGTGTGCGCTGGGATTCCATATCGTCATCCTATGGGCGGTCCCGTCCCAGGTAAATGGGTCTGCGCATGCATCGTCGCCGCTCTGGTCGGCGCTGGAGATTAGCGCAGTCTCATAGGACCTAAATCGCCTGCCCCTCCCCCGAGGCGGCCGGACTTCCGCGTCGATCCTCGTACCGGCGCGCCCGTCCGGTCGCGCACATTTGCCGGGTCAGGACCCGGTGCTACGGTCTGAGCATGGAGTGACACGGACCGTTTGCGACCACGGCATCGTCCCGGTCGGAAGCCGATCCCGCCAACCGCATCAGCACAGCGTCCGGCTTGGAGGTCAGATGAGGATCGCACTGTTCGCCACCTGCATCGTCGATGCGATGTATCCCGAGGTTGCGCAGGCAACCGTGAGTATTCTGCGCCGACTCGGCCATGAGGTGATCTTCCCCGAAGGCCAGTCGTGCTGCGGGCAGATGCACATCAACTCCGGCAAGTTCGCGCAGGCCGAACCGGTCATCGCCAATCACGTCCGCGCATTCACGAGCACCGAATGGGATGTCGCCGTCGCCCCGTCCGCCTCCTGCGTGGCCTCGCTCGGCCACCAGCAGCCGATGGTCGCCACCCGGGTGGGCAATGATGCCCTGGCTTCCGAGGCCGCCGAGGTGGCTGAACGCACCTACGAGCTCACCCAGTTCCTCACCGACGTCCAAGGCGTCACGGATGCCGCGGCCGATCTCGGATCCTATTTCCCGCACCGCGTGACGTATCACCCGTCGTGCCACGGAATGCGACTGCTGCGTCTCGGCGATCGGCAGTCCTCCCTCGTCCGGTCCGTCGAGGGCATCGACTTCGTCGAACTGCCTCTGGCCGATTCCTGCTGCGGGTTCGGCGGCACCTTCTCCGTGAAGAACCCGGAGGTGTCCTCGGCGATGCTCGCCGACAAGGTGCGCACGATCCAGGCGACCGAAGCCGATGTCTGCACCGGCGGCGATGCCTCCTGTCTGCTGCACATCGGCGGCGGAATGTCGCGGTTCGAACGCACCGGCAGCTTCGACGGCGCCCCGGACGTCACCGCCGTGCACGTCAAGGAGACGAGCTCGACCGATGAGCAGGGGCACACGACCGAGACGCTGACGACGGTCGTCGGTGCCGACGATGACGACCACCTCACCCCGGGCCATCGGGGCACCTCTCCGGCCGAGCCGAGCCGCACCCAGTCCGGGTTCCGCGTCGGTCAGGCAGCGGTCCATCTGGCCCGGATCCTCGCCTCGACGAAGGAGGACCCGCTGCGGGTGCCGAGCGAAGGAGCAGAAGTGAGCGGAGGGAGCCTGCGATGACGTTTCTGGGAATGCCGTTGCTGCCGTCGAAGCGACGCAGCGATCTGCCCGGCGGGCAGGGCAACATCATCGAAGCCGAAGCCTTTCCCGAGGTCTCGCACGAACATCTGAGCAATCAGCAGCTGCGCAACAACATCGGCCACGCCACCTCGACGATCCGGTCCAAGCGCGCCGAGGTCGTCTCCGAGCTCGTCGACTGGGAAGCCCTGCGCGACGCCGGTGAGGCCACGAAGAACGAAGTGATGGCGAACCTGCCCGAATACCTCGCACAGTTCGAAGAGGCATTCACCGCCGCCGGCGGGATCATCCACTGGGCCCGCGACGCCGATGAGGCTAATGCCATCGTCACCGAACTTATCGAGGACAATGCGCCGGTGCTCGAGACCGGACGTCGCGAGGTCATCAAGGTCAAGTCGATGGCCACCCAGGAGATCGGGCTCAACGAGCACCTCGAGCATGAGGGCATCGATGCGTTCGAGACGGATCTGGCCGAGCTCATCGTTCAGCTCGGCGAGGACAAACCCAGCCACATCCTCGTTCCCGCCATCCACCGCAACCGGGATGAGATCCGTGAGATCTTCATGGACAAAATGCCCGACGCCGGGGAGCTGACGAACGAACCGGCCGTCCTCGCCGAGGCGGCTCGCCGACACCTGCGGCACAAATTCCTCACCACGAAGGTCGCGATCTCCGGAGCGAACTTCGGCATCGCTGAGACCGGCACCCTCGGAGTGGTCGAGTCCGAGGGCAACGGGCGCATGTGCCTGACCCTGCCGGAGACGCTCATCACCGTCATGGGCATCGAGAAGCTGCTGCCGAGGTTCGCCGATCTCGAGGTTTTCCTGCAGCTGCTGCCACGCTCGTCGACCGGTGAGCGGATGAACCCGTACACCTCGTTCTGGACGGGGAAGTCCGAGGGAGACGGTCCGCAGAACGTCCATCTCGTTCTCCTCGACAACGGACGCACCAGGGCTCTGGCCGATGAGCACGGACGCACGGCGCTCAACTGCATCCGCTGCTCGGCATGCATGAACGTCTGCCCTGTCTACGAACGTACCGGCGGACACGCCTACGGCTCGACCTATCCGGGACCGATCGGAGCGATCCTGTCCCCGCTGCTCACGGGAGTCGAAGAGCAGGGCAACGGTTCGCTGCCGTACGCGTCGAGTCTGTGCGGCGCCTGCTACGACGTGTGCCCCGTGAAGATCAACATCCCGGAGATCCTCGTCCATCTGCGGGGCGAAGATGTCAAAGCCAACCACTCCCCTGTGTCCTCCCAGCTCGACACCGCCCTCACCGGCGCGTCGTGGATGATGGGCGACGGGAAGCGGATGGCCGCGGCGGAGAAGGGACTGCCTCTCGCACACAAGGTCACCGGCGGTGAGCAGATCAACGCGCTGCCGGGAATCGCCGGCGCCTGGACCTCGAGCCGGGACATCCCGGCCCTGCCGGAGAAGAGCTTCCGACAGCTGTGGGCCGAAGAGGAAGCAGACAACCGCGACGAGGAGGGACAGCGATGACCGATACTGCCCGCGAGGAGATCCTCGCCCGCATCAGTGAGGCCCTCGGTCGCCGTGGCGGCGGGGAATACGTGTCGTCGTCTCCGCGGACAGCGGCACCGGTCACCGGCGGCACGGCGCGTTCGAACTCCGGTGGGGCCGCCTCGGCGAACACTGCCGCCACGGCCGCCGACGCCGGATACCACCATGAAGGCACGCACTCGGGTGAGGACCTTGTCGAGCTGCTCATCGACCGTCTCGTCGATTACAAAGCCAACGTCCACCGCGCCGACGGCGACCCGAGCGCGACGATCGCCGAACTCATCGGCGGCCATTCCTCGGTCGTCGTCCCCCACGGTCTCGACTCGTCTTGGCTGGCGGGTTACGCCGGTGAGGTGCGAGTCGATGCTCCGGGTGAGGAGCTCAGCGTCGACGAACTCGACGCTCAGGGGGCGGTGGTGACCGCCTCGGCGGTGGCGATCGCACAGACGGGCACCATCGTCCTCGACGGATCGGACGAGTGCGGGCGGAGGGCAATCACGCTCGTGCCCGACCATCATGTGTGCATCGTCCGGACGGACGACATCGTCGACATCGTCCCCGAGGGAATCGCCCGGCTCGACGCGCGCGCACCTCTGACGTTCATCTCCGGGCCCTCGGCCACGAGCGATATCGAGCTCAGCCGGGTCGAAGGAGTGCACGGACCGCGCACCCTCGACGTCATCATTCTCAGCAGTTGAGCGCAGCAGGGACCTTCGACTCTGCCGAGCCGGCGAGCGCACTCGGACCGGCGAATGCGAATGGACCGGCGGGTGCGGAACAATGGAGCCCATGACCACGGCGCAGACCCTTCAGTACCCGCGGCCGGATGACCGGCCTCGACGTCGCAGCCGGCGGACGACGTTCATCGTCTCCGCGGTCGTCATCGTCCTCACACTCATCATCGGCAGTGTCGCGGCCGACCGCATCGTCGACTACGCCACGGAGCAGCGCATCGCCGACGGGCTTGCCGACTACGGTGACGCCGAGGTCTCTGTCGAAGGCTTCCCCATCCTCACGCAGCTGGCTTCCAGAGAACTGAACTCGGTGCATGTCACGGCCGATGAGGCCACCTATGAGGGCGTCGACTTCACCGATGTCGATGCGAAGCTCTATGACGTTCCCACCGGCGGGTCGAAGCCGATCGGCACCGTCGACGGCACTGCGGTCCTCCCCCACTCGACCCTCGACGAGCTCGCCGCCGAACATGCGAACCTGCCCGAGGGCATGTCGTTCACCACCGTCGACGGCGAACTCTTCCTCAAGGGGTCGA
The DNA here is from genome assembly GCF_046534565.1 of Brevibacterium sp. SIMBA_078. Lineage (NCBI taxonomy): Bacteria > Bacillati > Actinomycetota > Actinomycetes > Micrococcales > Brevibacteriaceae > Brevibacterium > Brevibacterium sp. SIMBA_078. Next base: position 173,976 of record NZ_JAWRYQ010000004.1, on the reverse strand, counting down.
TGCTCGACCAGGATCTGCTTGTGGGCATCGACCCGAAGGCCGACGGCAGGAGGGCCGTCGTCGACGCGACGACGATCAAGCTGGGTTCGGCGGAGTTCTCCCTCGATCGCCTGCCGGCGTTCCTCACCTCGGAGATCTCCGATATCGTCATCGATCTCGACTTCCTGCCCGCCGGACTCGAGCTCACCGACCTCACCGCCACCGACTCGGGGCTGCAGGTCCGCCTCCACGGATCCGGAGTCAGCCTGCAATGACCGGCGGGGAACGCAGCCGGCCATGGTCGGGTCGGGCTGCCTCGGCGATCAGGTAATGTTCCGGTCGTGACGACTCCCATTCCCGCCGAAACCGCCGATGATAACCGCCGCTACCGCCCCGAACCGACCGTCCTCACCGCGCTGACCTCACCGAGGCTGCTCACCCGTGAGGTCCTCGCCGGACTCGTCGTGGGGCTCGCCCTCATCCCCGAGGCGATCGCGTTCTCGATCATCGCCGGAGTCGATCCGAAGGTCGGGCTGTTCTCCGCGTTCATCATGGCCACGTCGATCGCGTTCCTCGGCGGACGCCCGGCCATGATCTCCGCGGCGACAGGAGCCGTCGCCCTCGTCATCGCCCCCGTCGCCCGCGAGCACGGGATGGACATGTTCATCGCCACCGTCATGCTCGCCGGTGTGTTCCAGATCCTGCTGGCTGTGGCCGGAGTCGCGAAGCTCATCCGGTTCATCCCCCGCAGCGTCATGGTCGGGTTCGTCAACGCCCTGTCGATCCTCGTCTTCGCAGCACAGGTCCCGCACGTCATCGGAGTGCCGTGGATGGTCTACCCGCTGCTGGCCATCGCCATCGTCGTGCTCGTGTTCATGCCGAAGCTGACGAAGATCGTGCCGGCACCGCTGATCACGATCGTCATCATCACCGGCATCGTCGTCGTGTTCGCCATCGATGTCCCCACCGTCAGCGACCAGGGCGAACTGCCGCGCAGCCTGCCCGAACTCTTCATCCCGCACGTGCCTCTGACCTGGCAGACCTTCACGACGATCGCACCCTACTCGCTGGCCATGGCACTGGTCGGGCTGATGGAGTCACTCATGACGGCGAAGCTCGTCGACGAGATCACCGACACCCACTCGAACAAGACCCGTGAGTCGTGGGGTCAGGGTGCTGCGAACATGATCTCCGGTCTCTTCGGCGGGATGGGCGGCTGCGCGATGATCGGGCAGACGATGATCAACGTCCGCGCCTCGGGGGCGAGGACTCGGATCTCGACGTTCATGGCCGGAGCGTTCCTGCTCCTCCTCGTCGTCGTGCTCGGCGACATCGTCGGCATGATCCCGATGGTCGCCCTCGCTGCCATCATGATGATGGTCTGCGTCGACACCTTCGACTGGCATTCCATCCGTCCCTCGACGCTTAAGATGCTGCCGAAGTCCGAGACCTTCGTCATGATCGCCACCGTCGCCGTCGTCGTCGCCACCGGCAACCTCGCCATCGGCGTCGTCGTCGGAGTGTTCGTGGCCAGTGTGCTCTTCGTCCGGAGGGTCGCCCACTTCGTCACCGTCGAACGCACGATCGAGACGACCTCCGCCGAGGCGGTCGCCCGCTATGTGGTCCGCGGCGAGCTCTTCTTCGCCTCCTCGAATGACCTCACCACTCAGTTCCGATACACGCATGATCCCGATCGGATCGTCATCGATATGACGGAATCGCATGTCTGGGATGCATCGACTGTGGCAGCCCTCGATGCGATCGTGACGAAGTACGAGGCGCTGGGCACGACCGTGGAGATCACCGGAATGAATGCGTACACCGAGACTCTGCATACTCGGCTCTCCGGCGGGCTGGGGTAGCTGCCCGGTGAAGTCAGGCAGCTGCGCGATCCGCTGAGGTAGACTGTCCGCAATGTCACAGTCAGCCCCGGATGTCGCTTTCCGCCCGAAAGTGTGGGTTCTTCCGCACTCGGGCACCAACGGCTACATCACTTCGTGGGGCGAGATGCAGTCGGGCACACAGCCGTTCGGGCGCGGAGATCTTCCGCTCCGACCCCTGGTGTGATTCTCCGACAGATCTCATCGTCCGAGCCGACGACGTCCGCTCGAAACACGTACGTACGCTCAGCGTCGACGAACTGAGCTCTGTCTGCACATCCGCTCTTCGGGCCGAGCCATATTCTCTGCCGACTACGAACAGGATCACTGTGACCACCACTTCTGCAATCGCTTTGCCATCAGCCTCACCGACCCCTTTGGGACAGCGCTTATGCCAGGCGCTCCGCAGCGACACCGTCGGCGGTGCGCTGCTCCTCATCGCCGCAGCTGCCGCTCTGATCTGGGCGAACTCACCGGCGTCGGCCGGATACTTCGCACTCCGCGATATCGAGTTCGGTTACGAACCGTGGCATCTGCGGCTGAGCATCGGGCAATGGGCCGCCGACGGACTGCTCGCAGTCTTCTTCTTCCTCGTGGGCATCGAGCTCAAGGCGGAATTCACCCGCGGTGATCTGCGTCGGCTCCGCACCGCCGTCGTCCCGATCACCGCGGCCGCCGGCGGAGTCCTCGTCCCCGCCCTCATCTGCGCGGCGTTTCTGCTCACCCGCCCGGAGCTGCTGCGCGGCTGGGCCATCCCCACGGCTACCGACATCGCCTTCGCCGTCGCCGTCCTCGCGATCGTCGGCTCCCACCTGCCGAAGGCGCTGCGCCTCTTCCTGCTGACCCTGGCCGCGGTCGACGACCTGCTGGCGATCGCCATCATCGCGATCTTCTATACCGAATCCATCGCTGTTCTCCCCCTCGCCGCGGCGCTCGGAATCGTCATCGTCTACGGGCTCATCGCGAGCCGTTTCCGTCGCTTCTTCGTCGACCGTGCCTGGGCCGCGTGGGTCATCCTCCTCCCCCTCGGACTCACCGCCTGGGCGTTCATGCACGCCTCCGGCGTCCACGCGACCATCGCCGGAGTGCTGCTGGGCTTCACGATCCCTGCAGTCGTCGGTCGTGGCTCGAAACGCACAACCGATGCCGACTACCGCACTTCGAGAGACATCGATCCTTCCGCCGACGGCAGGTCCGGAAGCGACCTCGCCGAGGCGCTCGAACACCGACTTCGACCGCTGTCGGCCGGTTTCGCCGTCCCGGTCTTCGCGTTCTTCGCCGCCGGCGTCGATATCGGCGGAACCCCCGGTCTGGCCTCGGCGTTTTCCCACCCGCTGACCTACGGGATCGTGACGGCGCTGATCGTGGGCAAGCCTGTCGGCATCCTCCTCTCCACCTGGTTGGTCACCCGGTTCAACGGTGGGTTGAATCCGGATCTGCGATGGGCCGATCTCACCGGCATCGGGCTGCTTGCCGGCATCGGCTTCACCGTCTCGCTCCTCGTCGCCGAGCTCAGCTTCACCGCCGGTTCGGTCGAACACGATGTGGCGAAGGTCGCCGTACTCAGTGCTTCTCTGCTCTCGGCCGTACTCGCCGCGCTCATCCTCACCGTCCGCAATGCCCAGCACCGTCGCCGGTCTGAGGGGCACCCGCGCCGATCGCAGGTGTGAACGAGCTCGGTGACCAGCGAATCCGCACCAGGCGCTTGCCAGTTCCGTCACAGACTGCCGCACTAGGATTCGAAGCGTCCCTGTTCATCCCCACGATCAGCATCGACAGAGCATTCGACCAACTGAGAAGGACCCTGCCATGGCATTCGACAAATTCCTCGACAAGGCCAAGAACCTCGCCAATGATCCCAAGGTCAAGGACAAGCTCAACTCGGACAAAGCAGAGAAGGTCACCGACTCTGTCCTCGACAAGGCCGCCGGTGTCGCCGACTCCCTGACCGGAGGCAAGCACTCGGACAAGATCAAGAAGGCACGGGACGCCGCCGACAACGCCATCGGCAATGACCGTCAGACCGGTGGTGCTGATCGCCGCGACGAGCAGTCCGGCGGTGCTGATCGCCGCGACGAGCAGTCCGGCGGTGCAGGCCGCAGCGATGAAGTTCGTGAGAATGATGTCCGCGGAGATAATCGTGACGACAATGGTTTCGACAGCGGCAACGGACCTGCCGGAAACCGCTGATCTGCTGTTTCACCCGATCGAGCCCCTGCCGACTGCGGCAGGGGCTCGATCTCTGTTCGGCCGTGTTCAGCATGCGCAGCTGTGTGGCCGGCGGTGCGGCCGGCAGGATCAGATATGCGACCGTGCAGACAATCCGGACTCAGGAATCGATGCCCGGGGCCGGCATGCCTTTCGGATCGGCGTCGATCGTGATCCGTACTGCGTCGATGACGGCAGAGTCGCGCAGCAGCTCCTCACTCGAGACTGCCCACCCATCTCCCCTCTTCTCGCCACAGGACTTGCCGTGCGGAGCGAAGACCTCACAGTCGACCGCGGTGATCGGTGCCGCGGACTCGATGGCGAGGTCTCCGCGGTCCAGGGGACGGACGTATACGACGACGCCGTCGTCCTGGTCGCCGTTCACGTCTGAGGCCGGCACCGCTGCCCCGGCAACCTCGTAGTCAAGGACTCCTCGGTGAGATCCCGCAGTGAGTCTATCCGTGGAGAAGCCGATATCGACGGAATGCACCTCTGTCTCAATGGTCGCCTCCGCGGGATCCGAATCGATGGTTCCCTGCGGATTCGAATAGTGCACCCGCAGGTACGGCGGCAGCAGAGCCTCGGTGACGGGCAAGCGGAAACCATCATGGATGTCACCGCCGAATCCCCATGTCGTCTCCAGCGCCAGGTCGAGTTTCGTATCCATTCGCACCGAGTAGCTGCCGTCGGCGGCGATGCTGACTGTGTGCACCGCCGTCTTGTCCCGCAGCGGGTTCGGCGCTGCGTCTACTCCGCCTGGCGTTGCAATCACAGCCGTCATCGTCGCAGTCACGGCGAGCGCTGCCGTGATGGAGGACGCACGGCGGCGTCCACATCTCTGTTTCATCTCGCTCGTCACTGCCTCTCATGCGCGGGGATCGGGGATGCCGTCATTCCTGCGGGCGGGTTGAAGGCGATGATTTCATGGCTGTCAGTCAGGGACTCCCGCCAGACCACGCGGGTTCCGTCTCCGGCAGCGTCGCCGCTGCTGATCGCACCGCTGTCATCGAATCTCGAGAATGCTTCAGCGTCACAGCCGTCACCAAGATCGAAGTCGACGTTCTCGGCCGGACAGTACACCGGCCCGTTGGTGTCGGTCTCCAGAGTGTGCGTCTTCACTGTGTGGTGCCCATTGCCGATCGCCGGCAGGGGCACTGCGAAGAATTCTTCGCCGGACACGGTCAGGAACACTTCGTCGAGGGAATATTCGAGCTCGACGACATGACGACCTTCGCTCCACCCCACGGCCGCGCCTTGAGAATTCTGCGGACTGAGCGTGAAGTGCACCGCCGGCCGGTCGAAGCCCTGCCGACTCTCTTCATCGACGGCGATGTCCAACTGCCCGAGCGTCTTCGGCGAGGTTCGAGTCGAACCGGCTGCCGTGCTCAGTTCGACTGCGCTCAGCGAAGACACCTTCGGCATCATCGCCAGTCTGTTCTCGGTTTGCGGATTGCGACCCAAGCCCGCATCGCTGATCCACAGCCCCACGGTTGCTCCGTCCTCGGGTGGGGCCTCGAAGATCAGCCTTTGGCGGATCTGCACAGCGCCGTCCTTGTGCGGGTCCACCTCGGTGATGGTCTCCAGTGGAGTCAGCGCGTGTTCGGGCAGGCTTGTGGTCTCAGGGTGTGGAGCCGTATATCGCAGCACCAGCGCCGTCACGATCACGCCGATGACGACGACGGCGACCGCGGTGGACGCGATGCCGATGACGAGGAGCAGCTTGGGGCGGGTCATGACTTCACACTATGGCCGGGGCCCGTCACAGGAGCCGCACATTCGGTGCCAGACCTGGAACAACCTCGTCTGGGAATCGCCGCGGTCAGTGCAGGGGCCGCGCCGCGCCGAGCCCGGATCGGCCGAACCGGTGGCTCTGCTGCCGACGAACGGCAACCGGCGGAGGAGTGTGTGAGAATGGCAGTCTGCGTCAAACTACGCTGTGCCCACCGACCACGACTGCAGCAGGAGGTGCCATGCGATCGCCTATCCCGGATTTCCTCGATGAGACGCTCGAACGATTCCGACCGGACCGGTCCGGGGAGAATGCTGACTACATCCCGGGCCTTGCCTCAGCGGATCCGGAGAAGCTCGCGATCTGCATCTCCACCCTCGACGGCGTCGAGTACACCTCCGGTGATGCCGACTATGAGTTCTCGATCCAGTCGATGTCGAAACCCTTCATCTACGGCCTCGTCCTCGAGCAGGAGGGCCTGGCCGGAGTCCTCGATATGGTCGGCGTCGAACCCAGCGGTGAGAAGTTCAACGAACTCTCCCTGGACAAGAAGTCGGGCCGACCGCTCAACCCGATGATCAACGCCGGGGCGATGACCATCCACTCCATCCTCGGCGATCCCGGTGCAAGCTTGGCCGAACGCACGGAGATCGCGCGCGCCGGGCTCTCCCGCTTCGCCGGCCGTGAGTTGGCGATCGACGAATCGGTGGCCGACGGCGAATGGCGAGAGGCCTACCGCAACGTCGCCATCGCGAACATGCTCCGGTCCTACGACATCTTCTACGACGATCCCGACGACGTGGTCCGCGGCTATATCGAACAGTGCGCGATCACCGTCACCGTCAAAGATCTCGCCATCATGGCCTCGACTCTGGCCGGCGGCGGCGTCAACCCGCTGACCGGCGAACAGGTGCTCTCCCCCAGGGTCAACCGGCAGGTGCTCGCAGTCATGATGACCTGCGGCATGTACGACGCGGCCGGCGACTGGATGACAGAGATCGGGATCCCCGCCAAGAGCGGAGTGTCCGGCGGTGTCTTCGGCGTCATGCCCGGTCAGGTCGGCATCGCCACGTTCTCTCCACGACTGGACAGGCACGGCACGAGCGTCCGCGGAGCGAAGATCTTCCAGGAGCTCTCAGATCGGTTGAGCCTGCATATCATGGATGCTCCGGAACCGGCCCGCTCGATCATCCGCCGTGACCGTCGCTTCGTCGACTCGGAGGGCAAGATGGTCCGCATCTGCAGCCTGCAGGGACTCATCCAGTGGAGCGGTTCGGAGAACGTCCTGCGCACGATGGACGAACCCGGTTCCACCACGAACACCTTCGTCCTCGACCTGCGCCGCGTCAACGAGATCAACTCCGTCGCCCGGAGCATGCTCACCGAGGCCCTATCACGCATGAAGGACGATGGGATCCGCGTGGTCCTGCTCGACCCCGACGACTTGATGCAGTGCAAGGGACCGAACTCCGCGCTTCCGGGCGTGCAGATCCTCGATTCGCTCAAATCGGTCAAGGGACTCAAACGCATCCGCGACGACCGTCGCCGGGAGATGGCCGACCGCTCCAACTGACGGGGCGGTCGGCCTACGGTGATGGTTTGATAAGGTGAGCCTTACTGAACCCCTGCGCCGAGGCGGCTCCGCTCTCCGGAGCCGATCGTGAGCTTCCAGGGGCACCCCGTTTGAGAAAGGCCGCCTGTGACGACCGCACCCAACACCCCCGAACGTACCGCACGACCCGTCCGCCAGCAGGCTGTTCTCACCGTGCTCGAGACGACCGAACTCAGTCCGCACCTGATGCGGATCCGCCTCGGCGGGGACACCTTCGACAACATCGATTCGAACGATGCGACCGACAAGTACGTCAAGCTCCTCTTCGCCGATCCGGCACATGAGCTCGTCCCACCCTACGATCTGACTGAGCTGCGCGAGCAGTCCCCCGAGAAGCTGCCGAGTCGCCGCACCTACACGGTGCGGGAGATCAACCTGGACGAGAAGTGGCTGAGCATCGACTTCGTCATCCACGACGATGACGGCATCGCCGGCCCTTGGGCAAAGAACGCGAAACCGGGTGACACACTGGTCCTGTCCGGCGCGGGTGGAAAGTACGCCCCCGCCGACTCCGACTGGCACCTGCTCATCGCCGACCATTCCGCGATCCCCGCGGTGAGTTCGGCCATCGAGGCGATGCCCACCGGAGCCACCGGTGTCGTCCTGGCCAATGTCGCCGACGACGCCGATCGCATTCTGCCCGAGGCACCGGAAGGCGTCGAGGTGAGATGGGTGGACTCGGACGAGGAGCTCATTGGCGCAGTTGAGGGCCTCGAGTGGCGTGCGGGTACTCCGCAGGTCTTCGCCCACGGCGAGCGCGAGACGATCAAGGCGATCCGCAAGATCCTCAAGGACCGCGAAGTGCCTCGGGAGTCACTGTCGATCTCCGCCTATTGGGCACGCGGCCGCGCCGAGGACCAATTCCAGGCCGAGAAGCGCGAGCCCATCGGCCAGATCGACTGATTTCCCTGCCTGGTCACACCGACCGCTCGAGTTGCAATCGACCGCTCACGCCATAGGGTGAGCGGTCGACAGTCGTGTGTGGTTGGGTGTCAGCTGCGGCGGCGGGTGAGGAAGAAGGCGGCAGTGCCGATGGCGATGAGGCCGACAGCGATGCCGCCGAGGATGAGGTACTGACCGAGGTCGGCACCGGTGCGCGGCAGCGGGTCGCCGTCGGCGTCGCTGGAAGCTTCGGAGCCGTCTGCGCTCGAGCCCGCCTCGGAGGCGCTTGAGTCCGAAGCTGCATCAGGATCGGCGCTGGAGCCTGCGTTCGAGTTGGCTGCCGGGTCGCTTCCGGCGCCGGTTCCCGAATCGCTGCCCGAATCTGATTCGCTGCCCGCATCGGCCTCAGCAGTGTCGTTCGCACCGGCCTCGGAGTCGGATTCGCTGCCGGCTGCGTCGGCCTGAGCATCCTCGTTCGCGTTGTCGTCGGCACCCGCGTTGTCGTCGGCACCGGCGTCCTGATCAGTGCCGGCATCCTCATCGCCACCCGCACCATCGGCACCGGCGTTTTCATCGCCGTCGTCTCCGCCGTTCGCGAGATCGGCCACGGAGTAGAGGCTCGTCGTTCCCGAGACCTCATTGCCGACGACGAGCGCAGCCTCACCCGTCGGTGACTCATCGGCACCGAGGAAGGTGATGCCCTCGGGTCCCAGGTCTCCAGCGCTCGAGAGCAGCGCAGAAGGATCAGCGGCGTCCTCGATCTCGTCTTCGACGGAGACCGAGAAGTCCCGATTGTTGGAGTAGGTCACGAACTTCGGGGCGCCCGGGTCGCTGAGGTCGAAGGCCGCGATTCCGCCGATGCGTTCGAAGCCGACGAACGCGTAGGTCGTCTCCCCCACCTGACCGATGGTCAGCGCCTCGGGCTCGGGGCCCTTGTCATCGCTGCGCCCTTCGAGATTCGACTCAGAATGGTTGGAGTTGAAGAACTCGGGCACCGCCTCGGCGGTCAGCTTCTCGAACTCGTCCCCGGAATCGGCGACGAGCTTCCCGTCGGTCGTCCACACGGAGAACGAACGTGCGCCGAAGGCCACGAGATCCTCATAGCAGTCTCCGGCGTCGTTCAGACCCAGATCGGTGATGATGTTCAGCCGTCCGAGGTCCTCGTCGCCGAGCTTGTCCGCCAGCGGCGAGGTCTCGCAGACCGGCGCGAGGCCGTCCTCGCCGAGGTCCTTGACCCTGGCCGCATCGACGAAGTCACCCCATTCGCGGGAGTCGCCTTCGTTCGCGGTCACGAGGTAGTCGGTGCCGCCGGAGGTGAACGTCGAGATCGTATCGGGCATATAGGCGCCCTTGAGTCCCTCGTATTCCGTGATGTTCACGGTCGGAGCATCCTCGGGATCCCGGTCCGACGCATCGAGTCCGTTGCCGGCCTGGCCATGATCTTTGAGACCCAACGGGAGGATCTCCTCGACAGACGCCGAGGCGATGTCGACGACCGCGATCGCGTTGGCCTCCTGCAGGGTCGCGTAGGCCTTGTCACCGGCGACGGTGATGTACTCGGGTTCGAGATTGCGCGAGATCGGCAGGTCCTCTTCGGGTGTCGGTCCGAAGATCCGCACATCCTCGGGCAGGGTCTTCGCTCCGCCATCCTCGAACTCGTGGAAGTCCGCAGTGTGCACGTCCGAGTCCGACGGCGCGGCCACCTCGGTGGGGAGGTCGATGACGGACACCGACCCTTCGGGATCGGTCGAGAAATCATCGGCCGGTTCGCCCTCGTTCGCGACCAGGGCGTGGGCGCCGTCCGGGGTGACGGTGACCATGTCGGGCAGGGACCCGACGGGAACCTCGCCGAGGATGTCCGCCTCGGGGTTGTTCGCGTCGAAGAACATCACGGTGCCCGGCTGCGTCTTGTCCTCGTCCTCGAGGGCGATGACGCCGAGGCCGTCTTCGCGGATGGAGATCGAATTCGCCACCCCGGTGCCGGTGATCTCGGAGACCTTCTGCGGGTTCGTCGGGTCTGAGGCGTCGATGACGTCGACGGTGGCCGCCTGCGCATTGACGGTGAAGACGGTATCGCCGTGGACGGCGGTGATCTCGGCGGCGGATTCGTCGAACTGTCCGGTCTCGTGGGATCCGAGGAAGCCCATCTCGATCTGTGCGTCCGAAGCCGAGGAGCTGATCGGATCGTCCACTTCTGCGGCGTGAGCGGTGCTCGTGCCTGGTGCCGTGCCGCCGACTGTGAAACCGGTGGCCAACAGGAGGGCGGCCGCCGAGGCCGTGAGCGTCTTCGCGGACAGTGGGATCGTCATCGGTTCTCCGGGATCGATTGGGTGTCGCGGGCCGACTGAACCCGCAAACACCTATTCATAGGCACCCGGAATGGACCGCTTCCGAACCGCAGATGGACGGATGGTGAACTCGTTCACCCCGAACCGGTGCAGTTCGGAGTGAACGGCGGGGTGTCGGAGTGGGAGGCAGGGGTGAGCTCAGGCGAAGTCGAGGCTCTCGGCCACCTCGGCGACCTTGCGCTTCGCCGCGGCATTGAGATCGCGGACCGGCAGGGGCAGGCTGTCTGCACCCACGAGCCCGAGATGTTCGGCGATGGCAGCGGTCACGCGCAGGCTTCCGCCGAACTCGGTGAACAGATCCCACAGCGGCTGCAGCTCGGCCGAGAGTTCGCGGGCGAGCTGCTCATTGCCGAGTTCCGCGGCCCGCGTGATCTCGAGCATCGGCTCAGGGATGGTGCCGCCGACCGCCGTGTACCAGGCATCACAGCGGGCGATGAGGCCCTCGGCACCATGGGCATCGCCGGAGATGCCGATCGTCACCTCGCTGCCGATGGCGGCACGGATCTCGCCGATGCGTTCGTCCCATCCGGCAGGCGAGGCAGGTGCTCCGGGGATCTTGATCGAGGCCACACCCTCGAGTGCGGCCAGACGCGAGTAGAGCTCTGTGGTGAACGTGAAGTGCGTGGTACCGGGGTTGTCGTAGACGACGACGGGCAGGTCGGTGGACTCGGTGACCGTGCGGAAGAGTGCGAACACTTCGTCCTCGGTCAGCGGCTGATAGCTCACCGGTGCCAACAGCAGTCCCTGCGCTCCGGCGGCTTCGGCGGAGGCGACATTGGCCAGAACGTCTCTCGTCCGCAGTGCCCCGACTCCGATGAAGACGGGGATGTCGAGGGAGGATTCGACGCTCAGCTGCGCCACCCGGGCACGTTCGTCGGTGTCGAGGTAGGCGTACGAACCGGTCGATCCGAGCGCCGTGATGGAGTCGACTCCGGCGAGGACGAGGCGTTCGATGAGTCCGACGAAGGCATCCTCGTCGAGGGAATCATCTTTCAACGGGGTCAGCGGAAAGGCACTCAGCCCGGTGAACAGGGACGGGTCGGGGGTGTTCGTCAATGATCCTCCTCGGGTGGACGTGGACCACCGATGGCGCGAACCTCCGGTGGCGACGACGAGCCTCAAGTGGCTGCGGCAGATATGGGCGGCCTGGGGCCAGTCTGCCAGGTCAGTCGAGTGTAGGCAGGTACGTCTCGAACGGGTCGAACTCCGGCTGCGCCGAGGCGACTTCCACGGCCGCCGCACCCACGGCGTTGGCCGCCCTCAGTGCGAGCTCCGGTTCGAGTCCGCTGGTCAGGCCGATGGTCAGCGCCGCGCAGTAGGCGTCTCCGGCACCGACTGTGCTCACGGGGTTCGCGGGGACCGCCTCGGCGAAGGCGATCTGCTCACCTCTCCGCAGCAGCGCCGACCCTTCCGCCCCGTAGGTGACGGCCACGAGTTGCGCGGTCTGCAGCTGCGGCAGCTGGGAGTACTCGTATTCGTTGACGATGATGAGGTCGGCACGGTCGACCACCTCGGCGGGCAGCGAAAGGGCGGGAGCCGCATTGACGGCGAGGAACCCGGGCACGCGGTCGGCGAGCTCGACAATGAGGTCGAGGGAGATCTCGAGTTGGGTGAGCACGGCCTCGTCGGCACCGAATTCGATTCCGTCGAGGCTGACCTCGGCATTCGCTCCTTCGCAGACGGCGATCTGATTCTCACCGTGGGCGTCGACCATGATGAGCGCGGTCCCGGTCTCGGCGGTCGCCTCGGCGATGTCATCGGTTAGGACGCCGGCAGAGCGAAGGGCGTCGAGCATCGCACGGCCGTCGGAGTCGGTGCCGACCGCACCGATCATGCGGGTCCGCGCACCGAGGCGGGCGGCAGCGGCGGCCTGGTTCGCCCCCTTACCGCCGGGAGAACGGGACAGTCTGCCTCCTCCCACGGTCTCGCCGGCGGCGGGAAGTCGGGAAGTGGTGGCGGTGATATCGGCGTTGATGCTGCCGACGACCGTCAGGGAGCAGTCGATGGTCATGGCCCCATTATCGACGATCGAGAGAAAGCAGGCTGTCGACGATCGGGGTCGGGCGGGTGTGGGCAAAACATGGGCACACGGCGGACATGAGAGAAGCCCCGTGATCCATCTGCACAGATCACGGGGCTTCCCGATCGGGGTGAGTAACGGGACTTGAACCCGCGACATCCGCGACCACAACGCGGCGCTCTACCAGCTGAGCTATACCCACCACATGCGCTGCACCATCAGGCGCAGACAGCAAGATACATCTTAACCGCACCCGCTTGACCCGGGCAAACCAGAACCGCCCACGTTTCCCGATGAGACGCAGATCTCATTACATGCAACGATTCAGTAGCGATCTATAACGGTTTCGGAAAACTGGTAGGAGCGACCCTCGACATTCATTAGTATTGACTCGGCCCTGCCCTCGATAGCTGTCAAGGAACCCTGTACATGCCTCGTGCGTTGATCTCCGTCTCCGATGACGGGTTCACCTACACCACCCTCAACGGGGCGACGAGTCGCTATTCGGACACCGGACAGGCCATCTCCTACCTCGGCGACTATGCCAAGGAGACCGCGACTCCCCTGACCGTGACGATCGACGACGGCACGAAGACGACCGAGATCGGCATCGATGAGAATGGCCGAGTCGGGGCGGTTCCCACATATGACACCGGCGCCGAGGAGGTCGCGGACGAATCGTCGAACGCTCCGTCCCCGGATGGGTCGGCTGAGCCGACCGGAGATTCGGAGAACGCCGACCAGAGCACAGACAGCGAGAACGCGAACGGCCGGACCGCCAGCGGACAGAACGGCTTCGCAGCCCAAGACGACTCATCAGGCTCGAACGGCGAGGCCTACCCGATGGGTACGCCGTTCTCCGGACCAGCCACACCGGCCGCGCCGACGGTGAAGAAGACACCGGTGCGCAGACGATCGGCTCGCAACCGCCCGCAGCGGCTGAAGAAGATCACCGTTCCCGGGCTCGTGCTCATCGGTCTGGCGATCCTCATGATCGGCGCATTCGTCGTTCCCAATATCGTCCCCGTCGACTCCCCCGACACCCCGCAGACGATCGGTTCGGAGCAGCAGGTCAACCCCGCCTCCGAGCTCTCCGTCGACAAGACTCAGGACATTGTCCCCAGCTACGACAATTCCCCCACGTGGGAAGCCGAGGTGCCCAAGCGCGCCTCGGTGACAGCCTCCGATCGCGGCGTGCTCCTCGTCAACGACGGCCGCCTCGAAGTCCTCGACGCCGACACCGGCAAGACTCGGTACAAGACGAAGATCGATCAGTCCCCGACCTTCGCCGTCGACACCGTCATCGACGGGCGCCCGGCTCTGCTGTGGCAGGCGGGCGACACCGCCGAGGCACTCTTCGACGGCGAGTCGGAGCCGAAGAGCTACCAGCTGCCGGAGAAGGCCCGCATCACCTCGGCCGGCAAGAGCGTGCTCATCAAATCGGGCAACAAGCTCTCGACCTTCAGTGCCGATGGCCTGGAGAACGTCCCCACCCCGCAGGCGGGTTCGACACCGATGGCCATCGACGACGATGAGCTCTTCAGTTCGGACTGGAATGGTCCGGTCACGGCGAAGAACATCAAGTCCGGCGACGAACGCAGCATCGATCTCGAAAGCCCTGGCGACGAACTGAAGATCATCGACTGGATTTCGGCCGGCCACGGCAAGGCGATCACACTGTGGGGCGAACAGGGTGCCTCGACGAACTCGGGACACAGGATTCAGCTCGTCGTCCACTCCCTTGAGGACGGGTCGATCCTCTCGACCGTGACCACAACGACCGACATCGTCGGTGAGAAGTCCTGGGTGCGCGGACAGGCCGGAGAACGCGCCTATATCGGCCCGTACCTCTTCGACCTGAAGTCGGGCCTGCTGCTCATGGATGTCTCCAGTCGTGACATCCATCTCTCCGAACCGCGCGGAACCATCGTCCCCTGCACGATGGACACGAACACCTCGTGCCTGCTCGCCGGCAAACAGGCGTTCAAGACGGATACCGATCTGCTTGCGGTCGTCGACAAGGGCAACAGCGCCCTGGTGCTCGGCGATGATTCGACCGTTCGGGCCTATCCGAAGAAGTCCGAAACACAGGATCGCTGATTACGCGCCACGGCGAAACACGCCTACGGCTTTAACACATCTGGCCGAGACATTAAGATGGTGCCCGATGTGTCTGAACGTCATGTCCCCTTGACCCAATGAAGTCGGAATCCCCACCGCGAAGGAACGTAGTGCCAGTCTCACACAGGTTCAGCCGCAGAGCCGCCGCAATCGGCTCCGCGCTTGCCCTGGCAGCACTACCGATCTCGGCGACATTCACTCCTGCATTCGCCCAACCGAGTCCCAGTCCCACGGCCGAAGCCAGTGCGAGCGCCGAGGCCGGCGCTCCCGCCGGAGCCGATTCATCTGCCGGCGATGATGGAGGGTCGACGGCAGACGGCACAGACGGTGCCGACGCGGATTCGAGCGGTGCCGATAACGGAATCATCGAGGTCGACGCCGACGACAACTCTGATCCGGATCCCGGTCCTGATGAAGAAGGTGACAAGGCCTGCGCGGATCCAAAGTGGACCTCGGCCAAACCGTGCGCGATCGACGGTGCACTCACCGCCGATTGGAAGATGATCGGCCACGAGCTTTCGGTCAAGCCGAACGACAATAAGCCCGGAACCCTGCCGAAAAGCTGGGTCGGAAAGCCTTTCAAAGCCCCCAAACAGGCAATGAAGCGCATTCCGGCACAGTCGTCCGACACCGATTCCGCGGATTCGACCGCGAACGGCTCGGACACTGACGACAGCGGACAGTCCGTCGCCGAAGCGACCGCACAAGCTTCTGTCCCGAATACCCTGATGTTCAATGAAAACGGCGAGATCGTCGACCCCGACGATAAAGAGAAAGAGCCAGTAAGCTTCGAAAACTTCGATGACGTCAAAGGGCCGCAGCCCAAGTGGAAATTTGGAATCAAAAAGGTCGACGGCGAGAACCAGATAGTCGTCACCGATGGGCAACCGTACCCTGATGATGCCGGAGGCGGGGCAGACGCATCCACCGACCCGGACGGTTCCACTTCGGACGACTCGAATTCCGGTGCTGATAACGGGACGACCGACAACGATTCCTCCGCTTCTGACGATGGCGCAACCTCTTCCGACAGCGCCACCGCCGACAGCGACGCGAGCGGCGGCAAGGCAGCCAGCAAGGGCGGGGTCACCTCCGACGACGGCTCAGCGAGCGGCAGTGAAGCCGACAAGGACGGGTCGTCTTCGGACAGCGACGCCTCTGACGACAGTTCTACCTCGACCGATGGCGGCAACTCTTCGGATTCGGGGTCGAAGGACCGTGCGAATATGTCTGGCAACAAGGACTCCGACGGCCGTGATTCTGACGCCGACACCGGTTCAGGTTCCGACGGCTCTCGCAGCAGCGACTCCGACGGCTCGGGATCGGACTCGGGTTCCGGCAAGGACGACGAGAAGGATTCGGACGACAACGGTTCCGGCTCATCGGTCGGCACCTCCGACGCCGACGGCACAACCCCCGACCCGGCGACCGGCAACGGATCCCCCGACGACGAACGCGAAACCATTCCCGGCAACGCAGGTGACGAATTTCTGCCCGGAGATGACGAGGGCGCAGAACGCCCCGACTATTCGGATCCCGTGCCTCGCAACCCCGATGAGCAGACGCCCAAAGACGATACTGACCTCATCACAGGTGGCGATCAGCCGTCTCCGCGAGCCAATCAGAATCCGGCGACCTCGTTCGGCGAATCCATTATCTCCACGATCGTCAGCTCCTGGCCCATCTTCGTCCTCGCCGCCTCCGGTATGGCCGCGGTCGGGTTCATCATCTACCTCATGGGACGACGCGGAAAACAGGAATGAGGCCGCGTGGACCTATTCGACTCCGAACTGCGAGTCATCGCCGCTGCCGAGCAGCTCGTTAGCGGACTCGGCAGCGATGACAACCACAGCGTTGCCGCTGCCGCGATGGACACCTCCGGTCGCATCTACACCGGCGTCAACGTCTTTCACTTCACCGGCGGACCCTGCGCGGAACTCGTCGTGATCGGTGCCGCCGCGGCAGCGAACGCCGGACCACTGGTCACGATCGCTACGGTCGGCGACCGGAACCGCGGTGTGCTGGCCCCGTGCGGACGCTGCCGTCAGGTCATCCTCGACCTCCATCCCGACGCGCTCGTCGTCGTACCCGACAACACCACTGGCCAGACGTCGATCGCCCCGATCCCCGCCCTGCTCCCCCACTCCTACCGACATCCGGATTCTGATCCCAAACGGCTGCTGAGGTTCCACGCTAGATACTTCGAGGCCGTCGCGGACGGGACGAAGACACTGACGGTGCGGTGGAACGAAGGCCACCGCACGGGTCCGGCTCTGGCGTACTTCGAGAACACCGCGCATGGCACGCTCCCCGTGGAAGTCGCCTCGGTGATGGTGAAGCGACTCGACGAACTGCGACCTGAGGATCTCGACCTCACCCGCCCGAGTGGATTGGAGCGGTATTTCGCCAATCTCCGCGGGCACTACCCGACCATGCCTGCGGACGCGAGCGTCGAGATCGTAAGATTCCGTCGAACCGCGGCCGATATCTGACACTCACAGTGCCCAGCCGCTAAGCTGGACAGCGAAGCACTGTGGCACAAGGTCACAGACGCAGCAAAGCATTCTCGACCGGGAGGACTCGACCCGATGACTGACAACGTCTACACCTCAGATGTGACCGTCGACCAGGCGACAACCGCGCAGCTCGCGGAGTCGATCCGACTGCGCGAGGAGCGCATCGCCGAGAACATCGACGAGCTCGTCGGCCGCATCCACCCGAAGGTGCTGGCGACGCGGGCAGTCAACAAGGCGAAGTCCGAGGTCGTCGAGGAAGACGGCTCCCCCAAGCCCGAGATCATCGCACTCGGTGCCGGTGCCGTCCTCGGTGTGGCCGCCCTCATCGTCGGACTCTCCGGTCGCAAGCGTGGCTGATGCCGCACTACCGATCCGGATGCTCCATGACCGGATCCTGCTCGAACCCAGCGCGGAAGCCGGGGAACGCAAATCCTCGGCGGGCATCGTCATTCCCGCCACCGCCAGCATGGGCAGACGCCTCGTGTGGGGCAAGGTCGTGGCAGCGGGCCCGCATGTGAGGCAGGCCAACCTCGGCGACACCGTCCTCTACGATCCCGAGGAACTCGCCGAGGTGGAGCTCGAGGGACGCGCGTATGTGCTGTTGCGCGAACGCGACGTCCACGCGATCTCCGAACCGGCCGAACAGTCGAGTTCCGGGATGTACCTGTAGGGATCCTTTGGGGTTCGCAGCCCCACGGAAAGGGACTCTGACCTGGGGCTTGCGACCTTCATCACAAAATTGAATATGGGCCGATCTCGGTTTGCATGATCGGCCGACACCTGAGTAATATTAATTCTCGTTGCGCGGCATGCGCGGCACGCACCTCTAGCTCAATTGGCAGAGCAACTGACTCTTAATCAGTGGGTTCCGGGTTCAAGTCCCGGGGGGTGCACAGAGAACTGAGAACCGCCATTCGGATCATCCGGATGGCGGTTTTCTGTTCTCTTTCCCGCGAAGAGATCGTGGGCTGTAGGCCAAGATGTGGGTCTGGACTGGACGTGTCAGCCTCGACACTGCTTTCGGTCCCTGAGAAGCCGATCGTCTCCTCGCAGCCCATCTTGAGTTTCGCCACCTTCGGGGCCCCACTCCATGATAGCCAGGCCCAGGGACTACCGAACAACCACTGGTCCTCGGGTGCCTCGGTATGAAGATACAACAGCAAGTTCAGATAGACTCCCTCCATGCAGAACTTCGCTGACCGTAAGCCAGGTCTCGGTCAAATCGTACGCAGTCTACGAACAGAGTCCGGATCGGCGATGTTTCTGGCGCTGGTCACAGTATTGGCGCTTGCGTGGGCGAACTCGCCGTTATCTGAAAGCTATGTCGCGCTCTGGCATCAGGAGGTCGGCTTCGATGTCGGTCCCGTGGGCATGCATATGACTCTGCACCACTGGATCAACGACGGACTCATGGTGATCTTCTTCTTTGTTGTCGGACTAGAGGTGCGGCAAGAGTTCGCGCACGGATCTTTGCGCGATCGAAGTCGTGCTCAACTCGCTTTGATAGCTGGCGTCGCAGGCGTCGCTCTCCCGGCTCTCGTGTATGCGGTTGTCGTCAGCTTGTCCGGCGGCAGCGGACTTGGCGGATGGGGAGCTGTCGTCGGAACGGATACAGCGTTCATGCTCGGCGCTTTGGCAATAGTGGGTCCACGACTGTCAGGTCAGTTGCGTGTCTTCCTCCTCACCCTGACAGTGGTCGATGACTTCCTGGCAGTATCGATCATTGGCATTGTCTACAGCGATGAGATCAAGTTTGTCCCATTGTTGATCGCTCTAGCCTGCCTCATCGGCTTGTGGGCGCTTGGCCGTTCACGACAGTGGATTACGGGGCCTTATGTGATCATTGTGATTGTTCTGTGGTTCGCCACTGTCTCTTCCGGGGTTCATGCTTCACTCGCGGGCATGATAGCCGGGCTGCTCATCCCCGCCTACCCTACCCAGCGCCACGAGGTAGTTGCTGCCCGCCAGCTTTTCCGTGACTTCTGGCAGTCGCCCAGCGCCGCCTCGGCGCGCGGTGTCAACCGCGGCCTCGCACGGGGGATCTCGGTGAACGAGAGAATGCACGAAGTCCTTCGCTGGCCCACTGCGCTGCTTGTCGTGCCGATCTTCGCACTCGCCAATGCCGGCGTCGACCTCAGAGGTGGATTGCTCGCTGATTCCCTCGGCTCTTCCGTAACCTGGGGAGTCATTGCCGGCCTCGTACTCGGTAAGCTTCTTGGAATTGGCTTTGCCACTCTGCTGGCTGTCCGGATGGGCCTTGGCCGACCGCCAGAAGGGGTGGGAATGGGCAGCGTCTTCGGCGGTGCAGCGCTTTCAGGCATCGGGTTCACCGTCTCTCTGCTCGTCATCGGACTTGCCTTCGGCTCGACAACTGATCTTGGGAGACAGGCGACTGTGGGTGTCCTGGTCTCCATGGTGCTCGCCGTTGCCCTGGGCTGGTTGATTTTCAAGATCGCTGCCAAGCGCTGGGGTGAGGAGACTGCAGATCTGCCGATGGTGCTCGATCCTACGGTCGATCCCGAAGTCGATCACATTCGCGGCCCGCAGGACGCCAAGCTGACACTGGTCGAATATATCGACTTCGAGTGCGAGTACTGTGCACACGCCACTGGCTCCTGGGAGGACCTGCGCGCGCAATTCGGCGACGATCTTCGTTACGTAGTGCGACATCTTCCCCACCACCCACACGGGCCATTGGCTGCAAAAGCGTCTGAAGCAGCTGCAAACCAAGGCGAGTTCTGGCGATGGCTCGATTTCGTATTCACACACCAGGACGCGCTCGAGCGGGAGCATCTCCTTGCCTATGCGGAAGAGCTCGGGCTGAACGTCGATCGCTTCATCCAAGACATGGACAGCGAGGATGTCGCGCAACGAGTCAACCGCGACCTCGTGAGTGCCGAGGCCAGCGGTGCTCATGCCACCCCAACGTTCTTTGTCGAAGGTCGGCGCCTGTTGGGCGACTATGACGCCCGGACGTTGACTGCGGCGCTCGAAGCGAGGAGGCGCGGCACACGTACCCAGGAGGTATCCAGCTGAAAGGATGGTGAGGGGGTCGGCGACTACTACCGAGGCCTGTCAACCCGCGGGTTTCACAGAGGCTCCTATTCTGGTCTCCTTGGCAGCCGCGGGTTCTGTCGCGGACTGGTTGATCCACTCCGAATGGACCTCGAGTGGCGGGCGGCACCCTGTCGCTGGGTGCAGTCGGGTCTTGTTGCACCAGGCCACGACCACGTATTGCGTGTTTGCCCCGTTTGCGACGTCCAGATCGGCCTCGGCACGGACGACGCGCTCGACGGCACGATCCTTGAACTCGTCGGTGTATTTCACTGGCAACAGAGAATCCCCTTCCTCCCATCTCCCTGCCTCTGTTGTCCCTGGGGCGATTCAACTAGGCTGAACCAGCAGGCGAAAAATAAACGCTTTCGCATGCAAGTTCCAGCAGAAAGCTGGATGGGAAAATTATGGAAGGATGCGAGAATAATGGCTGATGGCAATCGCGCAGTAGTGTTCGCAAATCCGCAAGACATGCAGGTCGAAAATCTCGATTTCCCAAAACTGGAGATGCCCGACGGAGCAAAAGCACCGCACGGGGTCATCTTGAAAATCGTCGCTACGAATATATGCGGAAGCGACCTCCACATCTTCCGTGGCTCCTTCCCAGTGCCCCAAGGCATGGTCATGGGACACGAAATGACAGGCCAGGTAGTTGAGCTCGGATCCGACGTCACTTTCCTCAAGGAAGGCGATCTCGTCTCGGTGCCGTTCAATGTCGCTTGCGGCCGGTGTCGCAATTGCCGGGCGCGCAGGACGGAAGTCTGCGAGACTACGAATCCAGATGGCCCCTGCGCAGCCTACGGGTTCAACCTCGGCAATTGGCAAGGTGGACAGGCGGAATACCTGTTTGTGCCCTATGCCGACTTTCAGCTGCTCCGCTTCCCAGACAAGGACCAGGCCATGGAGAAGATCCGCGACTTGGCCCTGTTATCAGACATTCTTCCCACTGCATTCCACGGACTCATGGAGGCCGGCGCCAAGCCAGGCTCGACAGTCTATATTGCCGGTGCAGGACCTGTCGGCCGGTGCGGGGCAGCGGCAGCTCGCCTCCTCGGAGCGTCATGCATCATTGTCGGCGACTACCACAAGGACCGCCTCGATCTGATGAAACAGAACGGCTGCGAGACCATTGACCTCAACGAGGATGTTCCTCTGACCGATCAGATCGAAGCTATTCTAGGCGAGCCCATGGTGGATTGTGCGGTGGACTACGTCGGCTCGGAAGCACATGGAATCGGTCGTGAGGCCGGAGATATGGATCCCGCGCACGCGATCAATCAAGTCATGGACGCTACCCGACCTGGCGGGGCTACTGGCATCATCGGAGTGTACGGACCCGATCCGCTTGCAGAGTCGAAAGCAGAGCAGGAAGGAACTTTCCCACTCGACTTCGGCAAAGCATGGATCAAGTCACCTCGAATCTCGGGCGGCCAGGCACCGATCATGCACTACAACCGCGAGTTGATGATGGCCATTCTCTGGGACCGCATGCCGTACCTCAGCGACATGCTCAACACGAAGATCATCAGTCTCGACGATGCTCCAGACGCCTACGCAAGCTTTGATAAGGGTGTTTCGGACAAGTTCATCATCGATCCGCACGGGCTCATCTCAGCCTGACCTGATCCACCCTCCAGGAGGGTTGCAAGCTTCATTCAACGACATCTGAGAACGGGTTCGGGTGCCACCTTTGGTGGCACCCGAACTGCACTAACTGTCCGATCAGTCTGTCTTCACATCGGTTGACACGTCTTCGCGCGAAGCTAGGTGGTGTCGTGACCTTAGCGAGCCAACTCTGCCACCCGCCAGATTTCAATCGGCCAGCTGGTCAACTCCGAAGAGCTCAAGGAGTGATGATCCAGACTACTGGCAGCACACTCGTAAGCAGGCTTACCTTGGTGTCTCCAACGGCCCCTTCTCATCTAAGCTCAAAGGCACGTCCAAGCTGACTCCTCAGAACGACCGCTGTTCGCAGCTCGAGGTGTCATCGAATCCGGTTCGATAGCACTCAAGAGCCTCAGCTTCCCAATTCAGTCCTGACCGGCGCGGGCATAGGCACCGAGAACCTGTCTCTCCGAATCCCCGAGGTAGACGGCAAGCCTAGCAGCGGCGGCCCCCGGCCCATCAGAGCGATAGATCTCGACCACCTCGCGGTTGCGCTCAATGAAGGGCGCATGGAGGAAGTCGAGGACCTCAACCTTGAGGAAGGCCAGGCGCAGCTCGGCGAGCACATTGGCAAACGAGCGCATCAACCGCCTGCTGTCCGACAGCGAGACGACTGCATTGTGGAACCCCATGTTCGCCGTGCCGACTTCCAGCCAGTTCTCTTCGGCTGCGAACTTCTCGGCAGCCTCGACGGCCGCCTCCATCCTCACCGCGTTCGGGTGATTGCGCGGGGCGTGCTCGAGCACCGAGCACTCGACATGATGGCGCACCCGGTAGATGTCGACGACATCGGCGGTGCTCGGTGACGCCACTGAGACGCCTCGGTGCGGGATATGCGTGACCAGGCCCTGCTCCCCGAGGACCCGGAACGCCTCACGCAGAGTATTGCGCGAAACATCGAATTCCTTCGCCAGCGCGGTTTCGGACAGCCGCTCACCTGGGCGCAGCTCTCCAGCGATGAGGCGGTCAGTGAGCCTGTTGACCAGGGACGAATCGTGATTCACCTCTCCATCCTACTGAAACAGCACCCCGAACTCCCATCCGTCCGTCGACAAAGCGACGAAGAAAAGTGTGACTCCCGTCTATGTTTGTTGAACAATGAGTGCTAGATTGTTTACCACTTCACGTGCGCCAGGACACAGACATCGCTGTCCTCACCCCATCGGCGCACACGAAGGAACAACTGACCACCAGACAGTCGGAGACTCCCATGTCACAAGCACCGGAATCCCAACCGCCGGAATCCTCTTCTACGGATGGGGGCGCCTCGGGCCTTGACAATGCCAAGAGCGAAATCGGATCCAAGATCAGCCGCAGCGCGATCATCGGCGCCATCTTCCTCATGGCCACCTCGGCGATCGGTCCGGGCTTCATCACCCAGACAGCCACATTCACGGCTCAGATGGGTGCGGCCTTCGCCTTCGCGATCTTCGCGTCGATCCTCATCGACATCGCCATCCAGCTCAATATCTGGCGGATGGTGACCTCCTCGGGCAAACGCGCAGCACAGCTGGCTTCCTCGGCCGTGCCGGGTTCGGGCATCCTCCTGTCCGTCCTCATCGTCGTCGGCGGACTGGCCTTCAACATCGGCAACATCGCCGGTGGCGGCCTTGGCCTCAATGCGCTGCTGGGCATCGACCCGAAGCTCGGCGGACTGCTCACCGGCGTCCTGGCGATCGGCATCTTCCTGTTCAAACGCGCCGGAAAGGTCGTCGACGCCGTCGTCCTCGTCCTCGGCGTCGGAATGATCATCCTCACCTGTGTCGTCGCCATCGTCTCGAACCCGCCGGTCGGTGAGGCGCTCAGACAGTCGATCGCGCCCGACACCATCAACTTCGCCACCGTGACCACGATCGTCGGCGGCACCGTCGGCGGCTACATCACCTATTCCGGCGCCCACCGCTACCTCGACTCGGGCAAGACCGGACCGGAGAACGCCGGTTCTGTCATGCGCTCGGCTCTGTCGGGGATCCTCGTCACCGGAATCATGCGCTACGTCCTCTTCCTCGCCATCCTCGGCGTCGTCGCCTCCGGCGTCGCACTCGACCTCGACTCGAGCGTGGCCAACCCCGCCGGCCAGGCCTTCGCCGCAGTCCTCGGCGATGCGGGAATGCGCATCTTCGGAGCGATCTTCTGGGCCGCGGCACTGAGCTCGGTCATCGGCGCCGCCTATACCTCGGCGACGTTCCTCTCGGCGTTCTCCAAGCGTCTCGAAGGCGGTTGGCCGCTGCAGCTGGCGACCGTGTCCTTCATCGTCGTCTCGCTCGTCGTCTACCTCGTCCTCGGCACGGCACCTGCCACACTGCTCGTCTTCGTCGGCGGCTTCAACGGGCTCATCCTGCCGATCGGTCTGACGATCTTCATGTACATCGGCTGGTTCAGGCCGCGCCTGCTGCGCACTGACTCGTACCCGAAGTGGTTGCTCATCATCGGCACCGCGGCAACACTGGTCACGTGGTACACAGCCACACAGTCCATCGGCCCCATCTTCGCCATGATCGGAATCGGAGGGTGACATTGTCTGTCAACAGCGAACTGAGAATCGACCTCAACTCTGACCTCGGGGAGAACGTCCCCGACCGTGTCGTCAGCGACGATGCCGCCATGCTCGGCCTCGTCACCAGCGCCAACGTCTCCTGCGGGTTCCATGCGGGCAATCCGGAAGGCATCCGCGCCACCGTCGGGGCCGCCACGAAGGGCGGAGTCGTCATCGGGGCCCATCCCGGATACGACGACTACGAGGGCTTCGGCCGCCGCGCCCTCGACGTTCCCGCTGCCACCCTGCAGGCCCAGGTCGAATACCAGATCGGCGCGCTCATCGGCCTGACCACTGCCGTCGGCGGAACCGTCTCCTACGTCAAACCCCACGGCGGTCTCTACAACGCGATCGTCCATGATGAGGCGCAGGCGAAGGTCGTCGTCGACGCCGTCAAAGCCGTCGATGACTCGCTGGTCTTCCTCGGACTCGCGGGCAGTGTGGCCAACCGCGTCGCCGCCGAGGCGGGACTGACCGTTGCCGCCGAGGCCTTCGCCGATCGGTCCTACAACCCCGACGGTTCCCTGGTCTCCCGGTCGGAGCCGAACGCGGTCCTCCACGACCCAGAGGCCGTAGCCTCCCGCGTCCTGCGCCTCGTCCAGACCGGGCAGGTCGAAGCCATCGACGGCAGCCACGTCGACGTCGATGCGCAGTCCATCTGCTTCCACGGCGACAGCCAGGGATCCATCGACATGGCCCGGGCCGCCCGTGATCTCCTCGAATCCGAAGGCGTCACGATCGCCGCCTTCGCCGGAGTCGGCAAATGAGCGCTGCAACCACGACCGCCACTGCCACCACCGGCGCCACCGCCATGGACACGATGCGGGCTGCCGGCGCGGAAGCCCGCGCCCGCATCCGGGAAGGATTCGACGGCCCCACCTCGGGGATGGCGCCGGGACTCGTCCAGGCCAACCTCATCTCCGTGCCCGCGGACTGGGCTTTCGACGTCCTCCTGTTCACCCAACGCAACCCGAAGCCGTGCCCGGTCGTCGACGTCCTCGAACCCGGGCAGCTGTCGTCCGCACTGGCTCCGGGCAGCGATATCCGCACCGACATTCCCGGCTACCGGATCTGGGAGAACGGCGCGCTGACCGGCGAGGTCACCGATGCCACCGAGGTGTGGGAGCAGCATCCGGACCTCGTGTCCTTCCTCATCGGCTGTTCGTTCACCTTCGAGAACGGCCTGACCGAGGCGGGCATCCCGATCCGCCACCAGGGGGCCGGTCGCAACGTGCCGATGTACCGCACGTCGACGGCCTGCCTTCCGGCCGGTCGGGTCAGCGGCGACATGGTCGTGTCCATGCGCCCGATCCCGGCCTTCCAGGTCGCCGAGGCTGTGCGCATCACCGACCGCTTCCCCGCCGTCCACGGTGCACCGATCCACATCGGCGAACCCTCCCAGATCGGCATCGAGGACCTCGATGCCCCGGATTTCGGTGACGCCCCGGTCATCGAAGACGGCGACATTCCCGTCTTCTGGGCCTGCGGAGTCACTCCGCAGGCAGCCATCCAGGCCTCGGGAATTCCTTTCGCGATCACCCACTCACCGGGGAAGATGTTCATCACCGACGAACCGGAAGACACCTACCGCCAATGACCTCGACACCGCCGGCTGACTCCCTGACCTTCCATACCGCATCCAGGCGCCACCTCCTCGCCGAATGCGCGGACCTGGGCGCGACGATGGCGCTGCACCACAGCCTCGAAGCCGCCGATCTGCCCGGCGTCACCGAACTCATCCCCGCCGCCCGAACAGTGCTGATCAGTTTTGATCCCGCACGCACGGACGCCGAGTTCCTCGCCGAGGCGGTGCGCGGACTCGGGCGCACCGAGTCGGCCTCGGATGCGACCCGTGAGGTGACGATCGATGTCCACTACGACGGGGACGACCTCGCCGAGGTGGCCGACCTCCTCTCCGTCTCCCCCACCGAGGTGATCAAACGCCACCAGGTCGCGACCTGGCAGGTCGCGTTCGCCGGGTTCGCGCCCGGCTTCGGCTACCTCGCCGGCGACGACGAGCTCTTCAACGTTCCCCGCCGCTCGTCCCCACGCACGCGAGTGCCCGTGGGATCGGTGGCATTGGCCGGCGAGTTCACCGGCGTCTACCCCCGCTCCTCCCCCGGCGGCTGGCAGCTCATCGGACGCACCGATGCGAAGCTGTGGGATCTCGAACGGGAACCACCGGCCCTGTTCGTCCCCGGCACGATCGTCAAATTCGCCGAGGCGGGGCGCGAGACCGTCGAGGTCGCGGGCTCGAGTGCGGGGTCAGGTTCGTCAGGTGCGGCAGGTTCGCCAGGTGCGGCAAGTTCGGCGTCGGATTCTGCGGTGGATTCAGCAGCGGATTCGGCGTCCGATTCGGCGGCTGCTGCCACCCACTCCCTCGAGGTGCTGCGTCCCGGGCTGCAGCTGCTCATCCAGGATCTCGGTCGCCCCGGTTTCGCTTCGATGGGAGTCTCCGCCGCCGGTGCCGCCGATCGCACCGCCTTGACGACTGCCAACCGTCTCGTCGGCAATGCCGAGTCTGCTGCCGGCCTGGAGAGCTTCGGGGGCGCAGTGCTCCTGCGCTCCACGGGTGACGGCGTCGCCGCTGTCACCGGGGCCACCGGAGCGATCACCGTGACCGCTGCCGATGGCACGGTGCTCACGCCCCGCCTCGGCGAGGCCTTTGCCCTGGCCGACGGGGACGAACTCGAGCTCGGACCAACCGAGCGCGGAGTCCGCCGCTACCTCGCCGTGCGCGGTGGAATCGCTGTCGAGACGGCTCTCGACAGCAGCTCCGCCGACACCCTGGCCGGGCTCGGTCCGGCTGCTGTCGACAAAGGCACCACGGTGGAAGTGCACGATCCGCGGACGGCGCCCCACCTCGTCGATCCCAATCCCACGCAGCCAAGGGACCTGCCGCAGGCGGGTGAGACCGTGACCCTGAGCGTGACGCTGGGACCGCGTGAGGACTGGTTCACCGAAGCCGGGATCAAGACTCTGCTGTCACAGGAGTGGACGGTCACCCACGAATCCGACCGGGTCGGGCTGCGCCTGAACGGTGAGGTTCCACTCGAACGTGCCCGAACCGGAGAGCTGCCCAGCGAAGGCGCGGTCACCGGTGCCCTGCAGGTTCCGCCGAACGGTCAGCCGGTGCTCTTCGGACCCGACCACCCGCTCACCGGCGGCTATCCGATCATCGCCAGCGTCGATGATGTCGACCTCGCCGCGCAGCTGCCTCCCGGCGTGAAGCTGCGCTTCACCACCTCTGCCCGACCGACGTCGAACGCCCTCCCGGCCGAGGCGTCCCGCACCGCAGCAGGATCCCGCACCAACGAGAACGAAGGCTGAACAATGTCGAGAATCCTCATCGCCAACCGCGGCGAGATCGCCGTCCGCATCATCCGTGCCTGCGCCCAGCACGGGCACACTTCGGTGGCTGTCTACGCTGATCAGGACGCCGACGCCATGCATGCCCGGTTCGCCGACGAAGCGTTCGCTCTGCCTGGGACGACAGCGGGTGACACGTACCTCAACATCGATGCGATCCTCTCCGCAGCGAAGTCCGCCGGTGCCGATGCCGTCCACCCCGGTTACGGATTCCTGTCCGAGAACGCCGACTTCGCGTCTGCCGTCGAGGACGCCGGCCTCATCTGGATCGGTCCGACCGCGGACACGATCACGGCCCTCGGCGACAAGGTCACGGCCCGTCAGCTCGCGCAGAAGGTCGGCGCTCCCCTGGCACCGGGCATCGACCGTCCCCTGGAGAACGCGGCCGAGGTCGAGTCCTTCGCCGCCGAGGCGGGACTGCCGATCATCATCAAAGCCGCCCACGGTGGCGGCGGACGCGGAATGAAGATCGTCCACGAGCTGACCGAGGTGGCCGGTGCCTTCGAATCGGCGACCCGTGAGGCCGTCGAGGCTTTCGGTCGGCCCGAGTGCTTCGTCGAGAAGTTCCTCGAGCGTCCCCGCCATGTCGAGGTCCAGATCGTCGGCGACGGTCAGGGTCGGGTCGTGGCCGTCGGTGACCGCGACTGCTCCGCTCAGCGGCGCAATCAGAAGCTCATCGAGGAAGCACCCGCCCCGGGACTGACGGATGAGCAGCGTGAGCGCCTGCACCGTTCGGCCGAAGCCATCTGCGCCGAGGTGGACTACCGCGGTGCCGGCACCGTCGAGTTCCTGCTCGCTGCCGATGGGACCATGACGTTCCTCGAGGTCAACACCCGACTGCAGGTCGAACATCCCGTCACCGAGGTGACCTCAGGGGTCGATCTCGTCGCCGAACAGTTCCGCATCGCCTTCGGACAGGGACTGTCGCTGGAGTCGACCCCGCAGCCGGTCGGTCATGCGATCGAGCTGCGCATCAACGCCGAGGATCCCGGCCGCGGGTTCCTGCCGACTCCGGGACGCATCGATGTCCTCGACGTGCCCGGGGGCCTCGGCGTGCGCTGGGATTCCGGTGTGCGTGCCGGTGACACCGTGCAGCCGGCCTTCGATTCCCTCTTCGCGAAGCTCATCGTCCACGGTCCCGACCGTGAGCAGGCGATCGCACGCACCGTGACAGCGGCGAAGGAACTCCATGTCGAGGGTCCGGCCACGGTGGTGCCGTGCTCCCTGGCGATCCTCACCGATGAGGCGTTCACCGGTCTCGGCGTCGACGGTGTCGACGGCATCCACACGCAGTGGATCGAGGCCGAGCTGCTGCCGCGCTTCGAGACTCAGGACCGCCCGGCCCCGGTCGCCGATGGCGAGATGCAGCGGATGTCGATCGAGATCGATGGGAAGCTCACCACGATTGGACTGCCCGCCGGACTGGTCGCTGCCCTCGGCTCGGTCGGTGGGACCGGTCAGGGCGGCACGGGTCAAGGCGGCGAGGCCGGTGGCGCCGGAAACGGTGGAGCCGCCTCGGCGAGTGCCGGAGATGTCACCGCACCTGTGCCGGGCAGTCTTGTGGACTTCCTCGTCGAGGATGGCGCACAGGTGGCGGCCGGTGACGAGGTCGCGGTGCTCTCTGCGATGAAGATGGAGACCCGGGTCGAAGCACCGGTCGCGGGAACGCTGCGCCAGGTCGCGGCGGTCGGCGACGTCGTAGCGGTCGGGCAGGCCATCGCACGGGTCGACTGAGACGGCGAGCCGCCTCGGCGAAAGGATCGGTCGAGGCGGCTGTCTGCATCGGCCTGAGCATCGGGCTCGGCAACGGAATAGAGTGGTGGTCAGCAATGGTTGTCCATCACGGAGACCACCCCAATCAGGAGGAGCATCCATGTCACGTCTGTCGGTCGGCGACACCGCCCCGGATTTCACCCTCGTCAACCAGGACGGGAAGTCCGTCAGCCTCAGCGATTTCCGAGGTCAGCGGGTCGTCGTGTACTTCTACCCCGCCGCTATGACCCCGGGCTGCACGACCGAGGCCTGCGATTTCCGGGACTCGCTGTCGGCACTCAAGGCCGCCGGAATCGCCGTCGTCGGCATCTCCCCGGACAAGCCGGAGAAGCTGCAGCAGTTCATCGAGAAGGAGGGTCTCAACTTCGACCTCCTCTCCGATGAGGACAAGACGATGATGACCGAGTGGGGCGCCTTCGGCGAGAAGAAGAACTACGGCAAGGTCGTCCAGGGCGTCATCCGCTCGACCGTCGTCGTCGATGCCGAGGGCAAGGTCGAACTCGCCCAGTACAACGTCAAGGCCACCGGGCACGTCGCCCGCGTGCGCAAGGAGCTCGGCATCGACGCTGCCTGAGTCGGCTGCCGTGTGGGCGTCGGGCGGTCTGAACTGCCCGTGCTCAACGTGAGCACTGGGGCGGTCCGAGTTTTCAACAACTCGGGCCGCCCCTGCTAATCTTGAGGACGTTGTGGCCGCGTCTGTGGCAGCTTCGGCGCGAGTGGCGGAATTGGTAGACGCGCTGGATTTAGGTTCCAGTGTCTTCGGACGTAGGGGTTCAAGTCCCCTCTCGCGTACGACACGACTGGCCCCTGACCGTGAGCTCCTCAGCTCCGATCAGGGGCCTTCCTCATGCCGAGACCGCCGGCTCAGACTCTGATTGCGGGGTAGCCCGCAGCGCCAGAGCAGTGAGGACGAGGCCGAACAGTGCGAATGCGGCGCCACCGAACCCGCCCCACTGCAGAAGACCTGCAGCAACGGTGAAGCCGCCGAGGGTGGAGCCGATGGCATTCGCCAGGTTGAAGGCTCCGACGTTGACCGCCAGCGACAGCGTCGGCGCAGCACCGGTGTGACGCATCACCAGCGATTGCAATGGTGCAATGGTCGCCGTCGACAAAAGGCCCAAGAGGAGAACGAGGGCGATCATCGGCACCGGGAGCCTTGCAAACAGGGGGAACGCGGACAATGTGATGATGAGTGCGCAGAACACTCCCACCAAGGTTCTGCCGAGTGAGAGATCGGCGAGACGCCCGGCAATGAGGTTACCGACGAAGCCTCCGACCCCATAGGCCAACAGTAGTCCGGGAATTGCGGCGTCGGTGATGCCGCTGATGTCCGAGAGGAGCGGCACCAGATAGGTGAAGACGATGCTCACCCCGGCGAAACCGATGACCGTCGTCGCCACGGCCAGCAGAACCGGCCCTCGCAGGAGGGTTCGAATCTCGTCTCTGACCCCGGTCGCAGGGGCCGGAGTACGCGGCATCGCCGCTGCCAGCAGCCCCACACCGATGATTGCGGCGACGGCCACGAAGACGAACGGAATCCGCCAGTTCGTGTTGCCGCCCAGCAGGGCCCCGAGCGGCACGCCGAGCACGGTTGCGACGGTCAGTCCGGAACCGACGATGGCAATCGCCTGACCCTGCCGGCCGGGTCCCATGATCTCTGCGGACGCGGTGAGCCCGATCGCGAACAGTGTGGCCTGACTGCACGCGGACAGCACTCGACCGATGACAACCAGGGCGTACGTCGGTGCCAGGACTGTCACCACCGTGCCGGCCACAAAGAAGAGTCCCAGGCAGAGAGCGAGTCCTTTGCGGGGGAACTGTGCTGTCAAGACGGTCACTATGGGGCCGCCGATCGCAACTCCGAGCGCATAGGCGGTAACGGTCTGTCCGGCGGTCGCGATGCTCACGTCCAGATCGGCGGCCAGTTGCGGCAGGATACCGGCAACGAGGTATTCAGCAGTTCCGGTGCAGAATACCAACAGGACGAATCCCGCCAGGATGAGAATCGGCCGTTTGAGGAGGTATGCATTTGCTGTTTGTTCGACATTCATACTGATAGGCTGATCCTTCACATCGATGTGAAGGCAAGTGGCTGAAGCAGAAAGGCCGAAACGATGAGGATCTCTGACGTCGCCGAACGAACAGGCATTCCATCCCGATTGCTGCGCTATTACGAAGAAAGGGACCTTCTGGTCCCCTCCCGCAATTCCTCGGGATACCGCGAATACAGCGAACAAGACGTCGCAATCGCGACACACATCCGCCAGCTGCTCGATGCCGGAATGAGCACCGCCGCAATTCGCACTGTCCTCCCCTGCCTGAGGGACAAGGCCGGTCAGCTTGCACCGACCTGCTCGGTCACCGTCGCCGATCTCGAACGCGAACGGGCGCGGATAGAAGCATCAATCGAGTCTCTCACTCAGTCGCGTGATGCCATCAGCCGAGTCATCAGCGCGGGCTGACAAGATCGAATAAGGATTTCGCCCGAAGAGTGCTGCAGGGCCACCTGATGGGCATACTGTGAAATGCAGACTCCGTCCTTGGGCAGCAGCCAGCAAACAGAGAGGTCATACGCGCATGACAGATTTCCAGTCACTCTCCGTCCGCCCCACAGCGCCCGCCGATGAGGCCCGGTGGAAGGAGCTCTTTCGCGCCTACCGGGAGTTCTACCACCTCGAGGAATCTGAGGAGATCGTCTCCCGCGTGTGGTCGTGGCTGACCGACTCCGCCCATGAGTGCCAGGGACTCGTCGCCGAGGCGGACGGATCGATCGTCGGAATCGCCGACTATCGTCGTTTCTCGCGTCCCTCGACAGGCAGCGTCGGCATCTGGCTCGACGATCTCTTCACCGATCCCGAGGCGCGCGGCCGAGGTGTCGGCCGTGCCTTGATCTCCCGGCTGCAGATGATCGCCGCGGCCGAAGGCTGTTCGGTGGTCCGGTGGATCACCGCCGACGACAACGCTCAGGCTCAGGTGCTCTATGACGATGTCGCAGCGAAGACGAACTGGCTCACCTACGACGCGAAGCCGACGGAGTCGTGAGCACGGAGTTGCCGAGTGAGGAGAGGCCGAGCTCGGTGAAGCCGGAAGAACAGGCAAGCTCAGCGAACGCCGGTGCTGACCGCGAGGTGCTGTTGTGCTGCCTGCTGTGGGCGCGCGAAGGACAGGCCGAGGCACTGACAGCCTACGAGAACGGTGTTCTCGCGCTCATCTCCGAGCACGGAGGGCGCGTCGTCAATCGTGCCAAGAGCGACGGGGCTCAGGGGCGTCCCAACGAGGTGCAGTTCTATCGGTTCGAATCCACGGAAGCGCTCGATTCCTACCTCGCAGATCAGCGACGTCAGGCGCGGGCCGCCGAACGCAATCGCGTCATCGCCAGGACGGAGCTGTTCCCGGTCAGCTTTCTTCCGACCGAGTGAGGTCCTGCGCGAAGAGCTGCTGTGCGAGCAGGACCAGCGCCTCGAGCAGCGGTCGGCGCAGCACGCTGCCGAGGACGACTCCGCGGATCCGCTCCTCCAGACTGACTGCGTCGCTGATCGCGTCGAGGTCGGTGCGACCGACGTCTTCAGCGGCCTCGACATAGGCGTCGAGCCGGTCGAGGATCGGAGTCAGGTTCTCCGCAGTCAACATGGCAACCGCCTTCACAGCCGCCCGATAGGCCGGTGATGAGGTCGCACAGCGCCATCCTCGCGCGGTGATCGCGCGGTCGAGTATCGCCGAGGCGGCTGTATCGTCCGTCTCGGCCTCGCCGATGAGCGCGTCCTGGGTGACGCCCATCGCTTCGACTTCCGAGGACGGCTCGTTCACCGCGTCGACGACGGCTCGCGCCTTCGCCAACGGCAGTCCGGCCACCGACGTCAGCGCCCTGATGAGGCGCAGCCGCTCGAGATGAGTGCGATCATAGACGGCTTGATTCACGCTTGTCCGCCGTCCTGGCTTGAGCAGTCCTTCGCGCAGGTAGTACTTGATGGTCGGCACGCTGAGCTCCGAACGGCGCGAGAGCTCCGCCATCCTCATCTCCGACTTCTCCGCGGACTCCGACAACCCAGCTCCTTTTCTTGTTACGGCCGCCGCAACCGCGCGCCTGTGCTCATTCCCTCCTTGCTCGACCCTAGCAGATACCTCTACTATCTATTATCGATAGTTCAGCTACCTATTAAGAGGAGGGGCCATGGATGCCTTGACATTGGCTGCGGTCCTCGCCACCGGCTTCGTCGGTTCAGCGGAATCCGGGTCGGCCGCCTTGGTTCATCCCGTGATCCGTCAGCTGAGGACGGACGATCAGCTGATCATGGAGAGGGGCCTGCTGAAGACGTTCGGCCGGGTGATGCCGGTGGGGATGACCGCGGCGACCGCGCTGGCCATCATCATTGCCATCGATGAGCCCAATACATGGCTGGTTTCGGCCGCAATCAGCCTCGGCGTCGCTCTCGTCGTGACGATCGTCGGGAACGTCCCGATCAATTCCCGGACGGGACGGATCACCGAGGAGACCGCTTCCGAGGGCTTCATCGCCATGCGCAGACGGTGGGATGCCTTCCAGATCGTGCGCGCTTCACTGCAGCTGATCGGATTCGTCCTGGTGGCGGTCGGAGTCGTCGGGTTCGGCTGAGCACCCGTCAACGTTCATCTCGTCGTCAGGGCTGTTCCGGCACGCGCGTCGCAGTGCTCCGACCGCTGAGGTTTCAGTCCATCCGTCGCCAGAGCTCGGCGACTCCGCCGCCCGTCAGCTCTGTCAGTGATTCCGGTCGGCCGGCCATGGCCATGACGAGGTCGAGGACACGACCGGTCACCTCCGGCCCGCTTCCGGTTTCGAAGTCGGCGTCGGCAGCGCTGAGCTTCAGCCCTTTGACCAGGGTTTTCGAGTTCACTGCGAAGTCTTTTGCGGCGAAGTATCGGGCCACCTCGACGGTCGCCTCGGCGCCAGGGGTCAGGTCGAGTTCCAGTGGTCGTGCGATGTCCTGTCCGTGGACGATGACTTCGCCGAGGAAGGCTGCGAAGTCTTTGGTCGGGGCGATCGTCAGAGCGGACGAGTCGCGGAACTTCGCCAGGGTCTCCTCAGGTGAGCCACCGAGGCGGCGCTCGAGCAGTCGCGCGTTGTGCTTTGCCGGGTCGAATCCCGCCCGAACGATGCTGCGGATCCAGGCCCACTTCCCGGTGTTAGCTGCGGCTGTCAGGTGGGCGACGACCTGCTCGACCGTCCAGTCTGCACACAGAGTGGCGAGCGCCCACTGCTCCGTTTCGAGCGTGGAGAGCAGATCGGCCAGGCGCGCGCGTTCCGCGTGGAGGAGGTCCCAGTATTCGGCTTCGTTCATGTGCTCGTCCCCTGTGATTCGTCGCCGGAGACGCTGACGCACCCCTCGTCTTCTCCGTCGAACAGCAACCGGAAGCGTTCGCACACGACCGGCATCTCGAACGAGAACCCGCGCCGGCCATGCTCTTGCCAAAAGCGCTCATGGATCTCGCGCCAGGCGGCCAGGGTTCGGTCGCCCTCCCCTTCCGAATGGGCATGCTCGGCGGTCACCTCGCAGAACGGAACGATGTCGATCGCCGTGGTTTCAATGAGGGCTCTCGGCCGGTCTCGGCCGTCGAGGATGATGCTCAGTTCGCCCACCTCGGGGACGGATTCGTCGTCGGCTTCGATGTCCCACAGCGCCGAGGCGGTGCCCGTCTTGGTCCCAGCCAGCACGAGAGCGAGGAGGTCGTCCGCATGCTCGGGAGTCGCGCCGAAGGCCCATGCTTCAGGCATCCTCTCCGGAAGGTCTGGATTCCGAGTGCGGACCCGCACCCAGAACGAGTCGAGTGTGACATCGAGCCTTGCCGAATGACTCACGACAAGGCCTCAAGCCGATGCTTCAGACCTTGGATCAAGCTAGTCAGCCCAAACTCGAAGGACGCCACCGCTGACGAGTTCTCGCCGAATCGAGGATCCAGCGCACCTCGAATCTCCGCAAATCTGTCTCCGGCCGATTCTTGAGTGATGAGGTCGACCGGAGCGACGATGTCCAGAGCGGAACCGAGGACATAGGCCTCAACGGACCGCATCACCGCCACAGTCCGACCCTGCGGCCACCCCCCTCGACGAAGTCCACCGATCACTGAGTCATACATTTCATACGTTGAGAGGTCTCGAATCGAGGTCGTGGCCAACAATCGAATGAGGTTCGGATGGTCGGCAAAGGCCCTAAGATACGACCGGGCCCACAGCTCCAGAGCTCTGTCCCACGGCACGCTCTCCGACGATTCCTCGATCCCAGAAAATACTTGAACGTCGATTCCGGCCACGATACGTGCGCGCATCAATTCGATGAGTTCACCTCGGCCGGAGACATGGTTGTACAGAGAGGACACCTGCCTGTCGACGCGAGCCGCCAGAGTTCGCATAGACAATGACTCTTCTCCGAGGTCGTCGACAAGCGCGAGCGCGGCATCAACCAGCCGATCCTGATTCAATCTCACAGAATGCTCGCTCTCAATTTCGCACTTCCCTCCATCTTTCGAGCAGTGTATCGTGTTCCCAGTCACACACGAACACTGTTCGTGTAAACGCCGGTGCGACCGGCCATACGCAATGGAGCAGGAGGACGGCGGCCTTGACGACACAGCACTTCCACAACGGCACGGTCTGGCTAGGTGCCGGTGCCGAACCTGCAGACTCCCTGGTGACCCGAGACGGCATCGTCGTTGCCACTGGTTCACACGCGGTGGCTCCCGTCCTCGATCGCGTCTCGTGCCACGACGGCGCAGAGTTTGAGTCCATCGATCTCGACGGCGGGTTCCTCATGCCGTCCTTCGGCGACGGCCATGCTCATCCGATCTTCGGTGGCATGGAAGCAGAGGGCCCACAGGTGAGATCGTGCACGAGCGTCGAAGAGATCATCGCCGAAGTGAAACGGTACGCGGAGGCTCATCCCGACGACGACTGGATCACTGGTGCCTCATATGACGGCAGCCTCGTACGCGACGGACTCTTCGAGGCCGAATGGCTCGACAGAGCCGTGTCCGACCGACCGGTCGTCCTTCGTGCTTGGGACTACCACACCGTGTGGTGCAATTCTCGAGCATTGGAACTCGCGGGAATCACCGCCGCAACCCCGGAGCCGCAGATAGGCGAGATTCCTCGCCGAGACGACGGCTCGCCGCTGGGCACTCTGCGTGAATGGGGTGCAGTTGATCTGATCGACGCCGTTCGTCCGCCACGCCACGATTCCGTCCGACTCCGCGCTCTCGATCGGGCAGCCGATTATTACCTGGCTCGAGGCGTCACTTGGGTCCAGGACGCCTGGGTGGAGCCAGCCGATGTCGAGACCTATGTGTCCGCCTCTCAGCAGAAACTGCTCAAACTGCGATTCAACCTCGCGTTCTACGCCGATCCCCGCCGCTTCACGCAACAACTGCCCGAAATGCTCTCTGCGCGCCAAAGGATCGAGGAGCTTTCGGATCCATTCCTGACCGCTCAGACCGTGAAGTTCTTCGCCGACGGAGTCATCGAGAACGAAACCGGTGCGCTCATCGAGCCCTACTGCTCCTCCCTTCACAACCACGGCATGCGAGTCTGGGAAGGAGATTCGCTGGCAGAGGCGGTCTGCGAGGTCGACGCGGCAGGTTTTCAGATCCACATCCACGCCATCGGCGACGCGGCCGTTCGACAGGCATTGGATGCCATCGAGTACACAATCCGGCACAACGGTGCCCGTGATCGACGACCGGTGATCGCGCATGCCCAGATCATCGACTCTGCCGACCTGTCCCGCTTTGCTGAACTCGGCGTCATCGCGAATATGCAGCCTCTGTGGGCCCAGCTCGATGACCTCATGACGGTACTCACCGTCCCCCGGATCGGCAGCGAACGCGCCGTGGCGCAATATCGGATGCGCAGTGTCCTCGACAGCGGCGGGCACCTTGCGTTCGGTTCGGACTGGCCCTGCACTTCAGGGGCGCCGCTCGAGGGTCTCACCGTTGCCGTGAGCAGACAGACCGACGACGGTGAGCCCGACGGCGGGTGGACTCCCGAAGAGATCCTCGACATCGAACGCTCTCTCGACGCTTATTCGACTGCGGTGGCCCACCAAGCATTTGCAGACCATAGATCCGACGAGTGGGGAGTGATCCGCCCGGGCGCGAGCGCCGACTTCATCGTTCTCGATTCGGATCCTCGAACATTGCTTCCACAGGAACTCTCTGCCGCCCCAGTTCGCCGCACATACCTGCGCGGCGTGGCCGTCCATTCAGCGGACTGAATCGAAAGGACAATGATGTCCCATTCCAATCACAGCGCCACCGCTCAAGACACCTCCGAGACCCACCTGAAGCGTGCGCTCGGAGTACCTTCACTCGTCTTCTTCGGTCTCGTCTATATGGTTCCGCTGACAGTCTTCACGACCTACGGAATCGTCACTCAAGTCACCGGCGGCCGCGTCCCAGCTGCCTACGTCATCACGTTGCTGGCAATGGTGTTCACCGCCAGGTCATATGCGAAGATGGCCGCCGCGATGCCCTTTGCCGGTTCGGCATACACGTACACGCAGAAGAGCTTCGGAGCTGGAATCGGCTTCGTTGCCGGCTGGGCGCTGCTTCTCGACTATCTGTTCTTGCCGATGATCAACTATCTGGTCATCGGCATCTACCTCAGCGCAGCATTTCCAATGATTCCGGCCTGGGTCTTCGTCGTCACTGCCATTGTTCTCGTCACGGTCCTCAACGTCATCGGAATCGTTTCCGTTGCGCGGGCCAACATCGTCATCATCGCCGCTCAAGCTATTTTCATCGTTGTCTTCGCAGCACTGGGCATCGCTTCATTCACCGGATCCGGTTCTGTCGACCTAGCGGCGCCTTTCACCGGTGACGGCTCTGCACCCGGATTCGACAACGTCATGGCCGGCGCAGCTATTCTGTGTCTGTCCTTCCTCGGCTTCGATGCGGTCTCGACTTTGTCCGAGGAAGCCAAGGACGCGAAGAGAGCAGTCCCCCGCGCGATCGTCATCGCCACTG
Organism: Brevibacterium sp. SIMBA_078; assembly: GCF_046534565.1. Taxonomy (NCBI): domain Bacteria; kingdom Bacillati; phylum Actinomycetota; class Actinomycetes; order Micrococcales; family Brevibacteriaceae; genus Brevibacterium; species Brevibacterium sp. SIMBA_078. The sequence continues at coordinate 135,293 of NZ_JAWRYQ010000004.1, read as the reverse complement.
TCACCGGCGGCCTCATCTACATTGTTCTGTCGTACCTGGCTCAGCTGGTCTATCCGTCGAATCAGTTCGCCGATGTCGATTCAGGCGCGCTTGACGTCATGGCGGCGGCCGGCGGCGAATTCCTCACCGCCTTCTTCACCGCCGCCTATGTCGCCGGAGCATGCGGCTCAGCTCTGACCTCGCAGGCATCAGTCTCACGCGTTCTCTTCGCGATGGGTCGAGACGGCGTGCTCCCGAAAAGCTACTTCGGCCGCTTGTCACCGCGCTTTCACACACCCACGATTGCGACTCTCACAGTCGGCGGAGTCTCTCTGCTTGCGCTCGCCGTCGACCTCGCATTCATATCGGAGATGGTCAGCTTCGGTGCTCTGATCGCGTTCTCAGCAGTGAATCTGTCGGTCATCAAACACTTCATCATCGACGAGAAGAATCGTGGTTCACGTGCTGTTCTCAGTTCGATCGTTCTACCGGGAATCGGATTCTGTCTGACCCTGTGGCTGTGGACGAGCCTGTCTCCGCGAACTCTTCTCATCGGCGCAATCTGGCTGATTCTCGGAATCGGATACCTCGCTTTCGTCACACGAGGTTTCCGTCGGCCGACACCGATGCTCGACCTGGCAGACTGACGCCTCCGCACCCAGCTTTCCGAATTCGCCGTTGACTCCGCCGACTCCGAACAGCCGGAGGTCATGGCACGGGCCTGACGCAATCGCGCTTCGTTGATCGCCTGCGGGACCGGGACTTCACCGTCCAGACCCCGCAGGCGATGACTCACCCGGCGGCCATCCACGCTCCTCACACCTGCCGGGCTGTGGGGACATCCAGCAGTCCTGGAAAGCAGCATCAGCACCGCAGAAGCCTCTGCCGGGCGCGGCCTCAGGTTTGGTACACCCTGCTCCAAAATGCCCCCCGAGGGACCTGATCAGCTGAGAGGAACCTATACAAAAACGGCTGTCGACGCCGGTGGTCTGCCGTCACGTACGCTGCACCGTGTATCGCCGTGCCGCTCACCATCCCGCAGAAAAAATACCCCGCTTCTTGTAATAGTGTGTGTCACACACTATCGTGTGATACATGAACGAGGATGAAGACAAGGCACTGGCCACCCACGAACAGGAGCTGCGACGCGGCACCGTGGTCTTCGCCAGCCTCGTCGCCTGTCGACGGCCGCAGTACGGCTACTCGCTGCTGACGACGCTGACTGAAGCAGGCATCGCCACCGAGGCCAACACCCTCTACCCCCTGCTGCGACGGCTCGAGAAACAGGGCCTGCTCACATCGGTTTGGAACACCGAACAAGCCCGCCCCCGCAAGTACTACACACTCACCGACAGCGGCGCCGAAGTCGCCGCCGCACTGCACAGCCACTGGCTCGAACTCAACTCCAGCATCACCCAGCTCTGGAAGGACGGCACACCATGAGTGCGCTCACCGAAATCTACGTCGACAACGTCACCCGCCACCTCCCCGAAGACTCCCGGCCCGACATCGCCGCCGAGATCACCGCCACGATCGACGATATGGTCGACGCCCGCCTCGGCGAGGATGCGGACACGTCCCCGGATCACACGGCCGCCGTCGAACGCGATGTCCTTGAGGAACTCGGCGACCCCGTCGCGCGGTCGCGGGAGTACTCGAACTCGCCGCAGCACCTCATCGGCCCGAATTCCTACCCGGTCTTCGTCTGGGCGCTGCGCTGGGTCCTGCCCGTCGTCGGTCTGCTCGCCGTTCTCACAAACGTCGTGACCACCATCGCCATCTCCCCCGGAGTCCAGATCGGAGAGATCATCGGCAAGGCGGCGGGCAACACGGTCATCGCCCTGTTGACCGCATTCGCCGCGATCACGATCATCATCGGCCTCGGCGACCGCGGAATGGACGGCGGCGCAGCCAATTCGCTTCGGAAACGGAAGCCGGGCACGTGGACGGTTGATGATCTCGACCGACGTGATTCCCACGGCAAGCAGATCCGCGCCGAGGCGGGGCTCGGGCTGGTCTTCATCGTCGCCCTGGCAACGGTCCCGCTCATCCCGACGACCCTGCTCTACGTCGGTCACCTCAACGATGGGGAGACGTTCATCAACCCCGATCTCGGCGTCGGATGGTTGGTCGGCTACTGGGCGTTCCTCGCGCTCATGGCCGTGGTCGAGATCATCAAGTTCACGACCGCCTCGGCGAAACCGACCGTGGCCCTCTTCGGCGGAATCGTCGACCTCGCGATGGCTGTCTTCCTGACCATTGCGCTGCTCACTCAGCCGGTCCTCCACCCCGAGCTCACGAACACCGCGAACGCCGACGTCCAACAGATCATCACGGTCATCGCGATCTGGATCATCACCGCCTGGGACCAGGTCAGCACCTGGCGAATCTATCGCCGCAATCGTCGGTGAGGTTGTGCGATCGGGACGGACACCAGCCCACCCGATCGCGCAGCTGCTGAGAGATCTCAGTCGCGGCGACTGGCGATGACCGTGAACTTCTTGTTCCGGGCCAGCTGCCGACTCGGTCCGATGATCGATTCGAGACGATCCCGGTAGCGCAGGTGCGAATTGAACACCGTGAGCACCTGCCCGCCCGGAGCCAGATGTTCGGCGGCCGTGGCCATGAGCGCCGCGGCCGTCTCGGTCTCGATTGCCGTTCCCTGATGGAAAGGCGGATTGAGCAGGATCAAATCGAATTCGCCCAGGCCAGCGAGCGCCGGCTCCCCCGAGTCCGCGGCATCGCTGAGGATGATGTCGACGTCGACCCCGTTCGCCTCCGCTGTGGCCCTCGCCGAGGCGACCGCCGCCTTCGACACATCGATGCCGAGTCCCGTATTCGCTCCCGAGGCCCGCATCGCTGCTGTGAGCAGCCAGCCGTTGCCGCAGCCGAGGTCGAGCACGGATTCCGGCGCCTCGTCGTCAAGCAGTCCCAGCAGTGAGTCGATGAGCAGCGCTGAGCCCTCATCGCTCTTCGTCCCGGAGAAGCAGGCCCCATGTGCACGGACTTCGAACTCGCCGACGCCGCGATGGGAGATCACCCCGCGGCGTGGGAACTCCGGCAGGCTCGGCGAGGACAGGGGGCGGCTGCCGATGATCATCCGGTGCTTGCCGACCCCGGGCGAGACATCGACTCGGCCGAAGCCGCGGGCAAGTTCCTTGTTGACGCCGCGACTCATCGCATCGCTGCGGCCGATGACGATGATGGTGCTCACGAATGGCTGCAGCACCGCGATCGTCTCGGTGAGCGCATTCGTCGCCTTCGGAGCGTTGACGACGGCCCACGTCTCCCCCACACCGAGTTCGGCCAGTCCCGCGATCTCACTGAGCTCGCTCACCGCCAGTACGGGGGCCGCCTCGGTGACGGCCTCCCCGGCGAATTCGCCGGCTCCGGCCAGGGACTCGACCGCCGCGGCCAAGGTACGTGCCTCGTCGAGACGGTCGTTGTATGTGCATACCTGAGTCAGACGGCTGAGCAGGGTCGCCTGCAGACCGTGCGCATCGTCGACGAGGATGAGGTTCTCGGGGACCTCGGCTGAGAGTTCGGCGGCGACGAAGGTGCCTTCGGTGTCTCGGCCCGAGACGTCGAGGGCTCCGCAGCGACGACCGATGACGTAGTCGATGAGCATCCGCGCCTGCGGCAGACCGGGCAAGTCGCTCAGCTGGGGGAATTCCGCCAGCAGATCCCGGCTGCGGTGGGCGGCGGCAGAGTCAGAGGGCAGCAGGGAGGCGGACATTCGATCAGTCTAGACTGAGCGGACCGGTCGCCGCCTCCTCGCGGGTGTGCCGCTCAGCCTTCGGCGTCGTGGTCGGTCTCGATGAGCTGCTTGAGGTCGGCCAGTGCTTCGTCGGCTCCGTCACCCTCGGCGCGCAGAACGACCTTCTGACCGTATTCCGCGCCGAGGCCCATGAGGGAGAGCACGCTGGCCGCATCGAGGGCGTCCTCGGCCGGTTCTCCCTCCAAGGCGATAGTGATCTCGAGGTCATAGTCTGCGGCGGCCTCGGCCAGCAGTGCTGCTGGACGGGCGTGCAGGCCGACGGTGCTTCCGACTGTTGCGATGGTCTCTGCCATGAGTTGTCCTTCCTGATCAGACCGGCCGTGGTTCGGCCTGCCCGGTGTTTCGGCGTTTCCTGTTGGTGGTGTCTGTGGTGGTGCTGAGTATGTCACGGGGTCACTCCCCCGACGGCCGGACTCACAGGCCGAGCTCGTCGAGGATCGGCAGCTCGGCTCGCACCGCGGCCTTCGCCTCGCTCGGGCTGCGCGCCGCAAGTGCGCTGCCGGCGATCTGCTGTGCCCGCTCCAGGGAGACACCGGACAGCACCTCGGCGACGGCAGGCAGCGCTCGGGGCGCCATGGACAGGCTGGTGACTCCGAGACCGACGAGCACGACGGCCAATGCCGGATCGGCTGCGGCCTCTCCGCACACGCCCACCGACTTCTCCGCCGCAGCTCCTTGGGCGGCGGCCATGCCGATGAGCTGCAGGACTGCCGGCTGCCAGGAGTCACTGAGTTCGGCCAGACCGCCGAGCATGCGGTCGGAGGCCATGACGTACTGGGTGAGATCGTTCGTGCCGATGGACGCGAACTCGACTTCCTCGAGGATCGTGGCCGCCTGCAACGCTGCTGAGGGAACCTCGACCATGACACCGGCAGTGGGGAGTCCTGCCGCATGGACGAGTTCGGAGAACTGCCGGGCCTCGTCTGCGGTGGCGATCATCGGAGCCATGACGTGGACGGTCACCGCATGCTTCGAGGCCGCCAGCGCGATTGCCTCGAGCTGACGTTCGAGGACGCCCTGAGCCCTGCGGTTGGTCCGGAAGCCACGTACACCCAGGGCCGGGTTCGGTTCATCGGAGTCGGTGAGGAACGGCAGAGGTTTGTCGGCTCCGGCGTCGAGGGTGCGCACGACGACCTTGTGATCGTCGAAGGCCGCGAATACCTGCCCGTAGGCTTCGGCCTGTTCTTCGACGCTGGGTTCGGTGTCGCGATCGAGGAAGCAGAACTCGGTGCGCAGCAGACCGACGCCTTCGGCACCGGCGGCCGCCGCTGCCCGTGCTTGAGCGCCGTCTCCGACATTCGCACGCAGCGGAATCCGTGTGCCGTCGCTCAGGAGACAGGGTCCGGTGAATGACTGCAGCCGACCGGCTGTCTCCGTCCACGCCTCGACGAGGCCGGTCTCTGTCGCACCGGGTTCGGTGCGCAGGACGCCGGTACCGCCATCGAGGAAGACCGGTGTGCCGCCGGTGATGTCGCGGACGCCGGAGGCCGCCACCACGGCGGGAATGCCCAGCGACCTGGCGAGGATGGCCGTATGGCTCTGCGGTCCGCCCTCTGCGCAGACGAGTCCGACGACCAGCTCCGGTTCGAGTGTCGCGGTGTCGGCGGGAGCGAGATCCGTGGCGATGAGCACGAAGGGCTCGGCCGCGTGTGGAATCCCGGGTGCGGGCACTCCGCGCAGATGGGCGACGAGGCGGGCACGGACATCGAGGACGTCGGCTGCGCGTTCGGCCATATAGCCGCCGAGCTTCTCCAGCTGCGCGGCGGTCTCGGCGGCCACCGTCCAGATCGCGGTCTCCGCGTCGGTCTCGGACAGGCGTTTGATCGCCGTCTTCACCAAGGTCGGGTCCTTGGCCATGAGTGCCGTGGCTTTGAGCACGTCACGGGCGTCTCCGGTGACGGATTCGGCTCGCTCACGCAGTTCGGCGTGGACGGCGGCCGAGGCCTCACGGATCCTGTTCGCCTCCGCCTCGGGATCGGCCGGAGCCGGCTTCGCCACGGGTGCGGACACGGGGTCGGGCATGGTCAGCGCCGGGGCGATGACCCGTCCGGGTACGACTCCGATGCCTGAGAACTCTGCGGACATCCCCATTCCTTCCTGTCTTGCCTCTTCGGTGAGAGCGGTCAGACTCGTGTGGCGTCAGCGTTCGACGATACCGGTTCGGCCTGCTCAGCCTCACCGGCCGAACCGGATCCGGTGGTCGGACCGGTCGACGCGGCTGCAGTCGTCGCCGATGCGGACCGGTCGGCCGCCTCGGCGAAGCCTGCCTTCCCGCCCTTGCGGACGAAGATCTTGAGCGCGAGCACCAACACGGCGCTGATGAGCGTGCCGACGACGACGGAGAGCAGGAACAGCAGGAACGAGTCGATGGCGAAGAAGACGAACACTCCGCCGTGTGGGGCCTGGCTGGTGACGGAGAAGGCCATCGTCATCCCGCCCGTGACGCTGGCACCGACGACCGACGCGGGGATCACGCGCAGCGGATCGGAGGCGGCGAAGGGGATCGCGCCTTCGGAGATGAATGCGGCGCCGAGCAGCCAAGCGGCCTTTCCGTTCTCCTTCTCAGCTTGAGAGAAGATGCGCGGGCGGACGGCGGTGGCCAGTGCCATGGCCAGGGGCGGAACCATGCCGGCGGCCATCACCGTGGCCATGATCTCCCACGGCACGGGGTTGTCGACGGAGCCGGCGGCGAGGCCGGCGACGGCGAAGGAGTACGCGACCTTGTTGACGGGGCCGCCCAGGTCGATGGCCATCATGGCGCCGAGGATGAGCCCGAGGACAACGGCGGCGGTTCCGGTCATCGAGCTCAGCCAGCTGTCGAGGCCCTTGGTCAGGGCGCTGATCGGTCCGCCGAGGACCATGAACATCAGGCCGGAGGAGACGAGGGAGGCGACCAGCGGGATGATGACGACGGGCATGAGTCCGCGCAGCCACCTCGGTGCGGCGAAGGAGCCGATCCAGTGGGCGATATAGCCGGCGAGGAGTCCGCCGATGATGCCTCCGATGAACCCTGCGCCCATGAGCACGGCGACGGCGCCGACGGTGAAGCCGGGAGCGATTCCGGGGCGGTCGGCGATGCCGTAGGCGATGTATCCGGCCAGGGCGGCGACGAGGAAGCTCATCGACAGGTTGCCGATCTGGAAGGCCACGGCGCCCAGGTAGGCGCCGACGGGTCCGAGTGCCAGGTCACCGTATTCGGTGGGCAGGTTCCACAGGGAGTTGCCCAGGACGATGTCCTCGGCGTAGTCGGGGATGTCGAATCCGCCGAGGAGGAACCCCAGTGCCATGAGCAGTCCGCCGGCGGCGACGAAGGGGATCATGTAGCTGACACCGGTCAGCAGCACGCGTTTGAGGTGGGCGCCGATGCTTTCGCGAGAGTTTCCTGCCGAGGACGATTCGTCGGCGGAGGCGTGAGCGGCGGCCAGCCTGCGGCCGTTGGGGGCGTCCGCCTCGGCGAGGGCTTTCGTGATGAGGCCCTGCGGATCATCGATTCCGGCCTTGACCGGCACCTGCACATAGGGTTTGCCGGCGAAGCGGGCCTTGTCGCGGACATCGACGTCGACGGCGAAGACGACGGCGTCGGCGGAATCGATGACGGACTGGTCGATCGGGGTCGTGCCGCTCGATCCCTGGGTTTCGGTAACGACGTCGATGCCCATCTCGGACCCGGCCTGGGCGAGGGCGTCGGCGGCCATATAGGTGTGGGCAATTCCCGTCGGGCAGGCCGTGACGGCGACGACGCGGCGAGGGTGGTCGGTCGAGCCTGCGGTGGTCTCAGTGGGTGCCGCCTCGGTGCTGGCGGGGTCCGCAGCGGCACCGGCGGTGGATGCGCCGGTGGGGGCCGCCTCGGTGCCGGTCTGCTCTTCGGTCGTCTCTCGCAAGCCGAGGGCGGTTTCGACGAGGTCGACGACTTCCTGCTCGGTCGTCGCCGCGCGCAGGGAGGCGACGAAGTCCTTCTTCACCAGCGACCGCGCGAGTTTCGACAGGAGCTTGAGGTGGTCCTTCCCGGCGCCCTCCGGGGCGGCGATCATGAACACGAGGTCGGCGGGGCCGTCCTTGGCACCGAAGTCGACCGGCGGGTTCAGGCGGGCCATTGCGAGGCTGGGTTCGGTGACCGCCTCGGTGCGAGCGTGCGGGATGGCGATACCGCCGGGAACGCCTGTCGGGGTCTTCTCTTCGCGGGCGATCGCCGCGGCCGCCAATCCGTCTGCGGAGTTCGCGCGGCCCTGTTCGGAGATCGTGGCGGCCAGGGCGCGGATGACAGCGGACGACTCCGTCCCCTGATCCGCGTCGAGGACCACCAGGTCTGTTGTGATGAGCGAAGTCATCGTGCCTCCTCGGCTTCGGGGGCTGTGCCCTCATGTCGGTGGGAAGTGTCGTCGGAATGCGTGTCTGTAAGTGCTGTGGGACTGCCTGCCAGCGGTGCTGCGGGTGTCTCTAGTGGCGTCAGGGTCACCGCGTCGGTCCGGGCGTCCGCCGGGCTCGGCACCCCGGTTCCGCGCAGACGGGCGGCCGCAGCTCCGTAGGCGACGGCTCGGGCCAGGGCCGCCTCGGGTTCACGGCCGGCGGTCAGACCCAGCAGATACCCGGCAAGGGTGGAGTCGCCCGCGCCCACGGTGCTCACGACCTCCATCGGCGGATGCTGGGCATGCCAGGCGGTGTCCGGCTGGGCGAGGACTGCGCCGCCGGCGCCCAAGGTCGCAAGGATCGACCGCGGGCGGGAGCCGCGCGCGTTGAGCAGGGTCGATGTGGCGCGGGCCGCGAGCTGCGGTGAGGATTCCAGCCGGTCGGCGATCATGTGCAATTCGCCGGTGCCGAGGGGTTCGACGGGTTGGAACGGCTCGGCGGCGTCGCGTGAATCGGACGCACCGCAGTCGCTGTGCGCTCTGGCATCATCGCGGATGCCGGCGGCGTGCAGGAGCCCCGCGGCGTTGAGGAGCTCGGCGAGTTCTTCGGCGTTCGGTTTGATGAGATCCGGTGAGGCCATCAGGGCCGCAGTCAGAGGAGCACCGGAGGTGTCGACGGCGATCAGCGGCGGACTGTCCAACTCGCGGATGCGCTCGATCGCGCGGGCGTAGAAGTCATCGTCGACTCCAGGAGGCAGCGAACCGGCCAGGACGACCCAGCTCGCACCGGCTGCCTGCTCGGCGACGAGGTCGAGCAGTGCGTTCTGAGTCTGCGAACTCAGGGGCGAACCTGGTTCGTTGATCTTCGTGGTCGTACCGTCAGGTTCCGTGACAGTGATATTGGACCGCAGCGGTGTGCCGGTGGGAACGGAGCGATGGGCCAGTCCGATCGCGTCGAGTCCGGTGAGCACCGGGTCGTCGAGGTCTCCGGGCAGGACCGCGAGGGTGTCACGGTCGGCGGCCGCCACGGCACGGGAGACATTGACTCCCTTGCCGCCGGGCTGCTGTCCGGCCCAGACGGCACGCTGTACCTGGCCCCGGAGAACCGGTCCGGACAATTCGATGGTCCGGTCGAGGCTGGGGTTGGCTGTGAGGGTGAGGATCACGGAGTGACGACCTCGACTTCCGCGGTCTCCAGATCGGCCGACAACGGCTCTTCTGGCGTCTCATCGGTGATGAGGACATCGATCTGGTCGAGTTCCGCGAATCGCACCAGAGAGACGGCATCGAACTTTGCGGAGTCGGCGAGCACAGCGACCCTGCGTCCGGAGGACACAAACGCCGACTTCGTCGCCGCCTCGTCATGGTCGGGCGTGGAGACGCCGTCACCGCTGAGTCCATTGGTGCCGAGCACCGCGAGATCCACTCGATGGCCTTCGACGGCCGAGATCGTCTGTGGTCCGACCATGGCCCGCGTGACCGGGCGGAACCGGCCGGGGAGGACGAAGATCTCGACGCCGGGCGCACCGGCCAGACTGTCGATGGCGGACAGGGAGTTCGTGATGACACGCAGCTGTCGCGGCGTCTGTCCGGCGACGAGGCGGCCATGGGCTTCGTCGGCGATCGCACGGGCGAAAGCCGCGCAGGTCGTGCCGCCGTCCACGGAAATGCTCATCGTCTCCTCCAACAGGCTCAGCGCGGACCGGGCGATCGCGGTCTTCGCATCGAGATTGTGGATCTCACGATCGTCGAAGGTCGGCTCTTCGAGGCTGTGGGGACGGCACGGCACCGCGCCCCCATGGACGCGCTGGAGGACTCCGGCCTTTTCGAGGGCGGCGAGGTCGCGTCGGACGGTTTCCGTGGTGATGTCGAAATCGGCGGCCAGGTCGGTCACATTGACCCTGCCCGCTTCGCTGACCAGCTCAGCGATGCGGCGTTGCCGTTCTTCAGCGAACACGTCCGGCCTTTCCCTTCGCGCGGCGCATCGTCGATTCGGACGAATAGCCACGTGGCTATCTGTTGGTTTGATCGATCTTAGGACTCTATTCACACACCGTCAATCACATTCCAACATTTTTCCAACCATTCCCACATCGGATTGTGGTCGACCGGGCAAGGAGGCTCACCCGAGGCGGGGAGGCCGATGAATGACGAGTGCCCCGGAACTCAGCGTTCCGGGGCACTCGTCGTTCACGGTCAGGGTGGGCCGCCTCGGCGATAGGGGCAGCAGTAAAGCGATCAGCTGCCGATGCGTTTGTACGCCGAGGAGTCGGCGTTGTCGATCGTCGAGTGTTTGCGGTTGTCGTGCATGAAGGCCACGGCAACGAAGCCGACGATCGCGATGACGACGACGTAGACGGCGAACCAGGTGCCGATTCCCGCGTTGCGGAACCACAGCGCGACGTACTCGGCGGAGCCGCCGAACAGCGAGTTGCCGACCGCATAGGTGAAGCCGACGCCGATTCCGCGGATGTGGGCGGGGAACATCTCGGCCTTCACGATTCCGGAGATCGAGGTGTACATGCTGATGAACGCCATGGCGATGACGATGAGGATCCCTGCGGTGAGGACGGAATCGGCCTTGCCGATCATGCCGAGCAGCGGGATGGGCAGCGCGATCATTCCGATGACGAAGATGAGCATGTTGTTCTTGCGGCCGATCTTGTCCGAGATCTTGCCGGCGATGGGCTGCATGACGACGAAGATGAGCAGGCAGATGGTCATGAGGTCGGCAATGGAGCCCTTGTTGAACACGGCTTCACCCGGGGTGCCTTCGTTCTGCAGCAGCAGGAACTTCTGCATGTAGGTGGTGAAGACGTAGAAGACGAGCGATCCGACGCTGGTGATGCCGAGCACGACGAAGAAGGCGCGCGGGTGGCGCAGCACTTCGCGGAAGCTGCCGGAGTTCTCGTCCTTGCGGGTGTCCGCCGAGGTGGTCTCCTCAAGACCGCGGCGCAGCCACAGGGAGACGATCGCGGCGGCGGCGCCGATGGCGAAGGGCAGTCGCCACCAGCCGGCTTCGATCTGATCGGTGCCCAGAGTGTGGGTCATGATGACGGCCAGCAGGCTGGCCAGCAGCTGACCACCGATGAGGGTGACGTACTGGAAGGAGGAGTAGAAGCCTCGCTTGCCCTCGGTGGCGACCTCGGACATGTAGGTGGCGGTGGCGCCGTATTCGCCGCCGACGGCCAGGCCCTGGATCATGCGCACGATGAGCAGCAGGATCGCGGCCCAAGAGCCGACGACCGCGCTCGTGGGCAGCAGCGCCATCATCAGCGAGCCGGCGCACATGAGCAGAATGGAGATGAGCATCGAATTCTTGCGCCCGAGGCGGTCGGCGGCGCGACCGAAGATATAGCCGCCGATGGGACGCATGAGGAAGCCGACGAAGAAGACGCCTGCGGCCTGCATGAGGGACAGCGCCTGGTTGTCAGCAACGAAGAACTGATCGGCGAAGTACACGCTGAAGAAGGCGTAGATGTAGAAGTCGAACCACTCGACGAGGTTGCCCGACGATGCCGCCATGATGGCCTTGACCGTCTGCCATTCCGACTTCTTCTGCGTTGGGGTCTCACCGGCTTCTGCCTGGTCGAGATGCGTATTCTGATCTGTCAATGCTTCTTCTTTCTCGCTCGTACACGGCGCAAAAGCGCCCAAGTCACCTTACTGCCGCATCGACGGAACCGACGATTCGGTCGGTAATTGAGATCTGCACTCGGATGGCCGATTCCGCGAGGTTTTCGCGCGATTTCCGCGCGGTTACAGAACAGAAATCGTTCGATGGTGACGGGCCCACTTGTGGCGAGGTGAGGAAGATCTCAGCCGAAGCTCCCCGATTTCCTCGTCGCAGAGTGAGCTGCCGCCCGTCCGAACAGGGCGGATATGCTACTAATTGAGAGAGCTTCGTCCAATGTCGCACCAGGAGAGATCATGACAATCCTCGTCGGTTATTCCCCCTCGCCCGAAGGCAAGGCCGCTGTCGAATTCGGCATCGAACAGGCCCGCGCATTCGACGATGTCCTCGTCGTGCTCAATGCCGGAATCGGTGAGACTCCCGACGAGCGCGGCGTCGCCACCAGCAAAGACATCGAGGAACTCAAGGAGACGCTGAAGTCTTCCGAGGTCTCCCACGAGATCCTTCAGTTCCTCCGCGGCAATGATCCCGTCGAAGAGCTCCTGGCGCTGGCCGAGGCGACCGCCGACACCCGCATGATCGTCATCGGATCACGCCGCCGCTCCCCCGTGGGCAAGCTCATCATGGGCTCGACGGCCCAGCGCATCATCCTCGACTCCGACGTCCCCGTCGTCTCCGTCAAGGTCGACCGGAGGAAGAAGTAGTCGCGCGCCGGTTCGCTGGAACGAGAATGCCCCGCACTGTCGTCAGTGCGGGGCATTTTCGATGGGATCGCTGCTTGGGTCGGCGTTCAGCCGGGCCCGCAGTCGGTTCGCCGACCGACTTCAGTCATCAGCGCGAACCGGTGCGTCCCATGCGTCCAGGTCGGATTCGCTCCAGTCGCCGTAGGTCGGATTGGGTAGGACGATCCATTCGGTGCCGAACTTCGCACGGTTCTTCTCCACCAGTTTCCTCTGCTCGTCGACGGACGCATCGGCGAATGCGCCATCGAAATCGTGCAGGGTGTCACCGAGCTGCATGAGCAGGGTGTGGTTCGCCTCGACATTCGCACGCCGTTCATCCTTCGGCGGGCCAAGCAGCATCACGTGTTCGTCATCGGCCTGGGGCAGGCCCAACTTGGCAATGGCTTCGACATTCTTCGCCCGATTCTCTTCCGTCCGGTCCGAGACGTAGTAGATGTCAACTCCGAGCTGGTCGGCATGTTCGAAGAATTCCAACGCACCGGGGATCATTGTCGGCTCCCCGTTCTCCTCCCAGTCGTCCCAGGTGTCCCAGCCGCTGAAGTCATGGCACTTGGCGATATCACGAGCCAGCAGCTTCGAATTGTCGATGGCAGTCTCGTCGAGGTCGGTCATGATAGCCAGATCTTCCCCGTCCGGGGCCTTGGAAACGGCCTTGTCGAGCTGACGCGCAGCCATCTCATAGGTCTGTCCCTGCAGTGCCATCGCCTCAGCGCTCTGCTGCTGCCACTTCACACCCATGGTGTAGGCCGAGACGTCGCAGTCATCCGCCGCTTCGTCGCCCGATACCGGACCCGAATTGAGGATGTATCCGATCACCCCGACGATGAGCACGAGCAGAATCGTCAGGGCAGGAACGAGGGCTTTCTTCATTCATCTTCTTTCTTCAGTGTTCCTCTCTGCGGACAATTGTCAGTTCAGGCGGTTATCAGTCGTCGTGGCTGGCACGGCCGCTCGACGGTTCCGCAGCCTGGGAGCGTCGGATCAGTCCCCTGCGATGGCGGCGACGAGGGCGTCGACGTCCTCGGTCGTCGTGTCGAAGGCGCACATGAGGCGGACGATGTCCTTCTCCAAGGGCCAGTCGGCGAAGGCGAACGTCTGTCGGGCACGGGCGGCCACCTCGGCGGGCATCCGGACGAACACGACGTTCGACTCAACTCTCTGCACGATCTCGATGCCGTGGACACGGCTCTGAGCGACCGCCTCGGCGAGGCTGTCCGCGAGATACAGCGCCATCTCGTTCGAGCGGGAGGCGGAGTTCCGCCACAGGTCGCCTTCGTACAGGGCGTTGAGTTGTGCGGAGAGGAAGCGCATCTTCGAGGCCAGCTGCAGATTCATCTTGCGCAGGAAGCGCATTCCGTGGCCGATGTCGGGGTTGAGGACGACGACCGCCTCTGCGCCGAGCAGGCCGTTCTTCGTCCCGCCCAGGCTGATGATGTCGACGCCGACCGCGGTCGTGATGTCGCCGAGTCCGACGCCGAGGTGGGCGGCGGCGTTGCCCAACCGGGAGCCGTCGACGTGGACGATCATGTCGAGCTCATGAGCGGTGGCCGCGATCGCGGCGATCTCGTCTGGGGTGTAGGTCGTGCCCCATTCGGTGGATTGGGAGATCGATACGGCCAACGGCTGCGCATTGTGTTCGTGGCCGCGACCGATGATCGCACCCTTGATCGTCTCGGGGGTGAGTTTGCCGTTCTCGGTCGCGACGCCGACGATCTTGAGTCCGCCGACCTTCTCCGGGGCCCCGGTCTCGTCGTAGTTGATGTGCGCCGAGGCGGCTGTGATCACCGCGGCCCAGCGCGGCAGCGCCGACTGCAGGGCAAGAACATTGGCGCCGGTGCCGTTGAAGACGGGGAACGCCTGGGCCTCGGGCCCGAAGTGGTGGGCCATGATGTCGTGGAAGCGCTGTGTCCAGGGATCTCCGCCGTAGCCGGGAGTGTGGCCGACGTTGGCCTCGGCGATGGCGGCGATGACCTCGGGGTGGACTCCGGCCCAGTTGTCGGAGCCGAAGTTGCGAGGGTGCGCCTCGGGGCTGGTGTCGACAGGTGGGGCGGCGGTGCCGGTGTCGGGGAGGATGTCCGCGGGGTTCGTCGACTGCGCTGTCTGATCAGATGTCTGGGAGTTCACGATCTCAGACTAGTACGTGGACCGCGACGCGTGCAGTGCAGTCCGGGCACGCTAATCACCGGCGGTTGTACTCAACGCCGGGGATTGCGCTCGTCACCGTCGGCCGTCGTCATCATCCGCTGTCTCTGGACCTGGGCGATGGCTTCGGCCCGTTGGAACCCGTTGCCCCCATTGTCGACGTGCACCACCGTCGCACCGGTCCACCGGCAGTCGACCGCCGATGCTCGAGTCCAGAATTCGTCCCAGTTCTCGAGCTTCCAACGATCACGCGAGAGCCCGCGAGCCTCGACCCTCCGGCGCACGGACTCTCCGTCGACAGCCACTCGCACGACGATCCACTCCGCATCCGGCCACTCGTGCGCACCGGCGTTGGCTGTGAGGAAGTCGGCATCTGGCAGGTACCGGCCGAAGGGTGCATCGAGGACGACGCTGTGCCCCAGACGCAGATTGTCCCCCGCGATCGCCAACAGCGTCTGATATTCGAGGTCCATCACCCGGTCCTGATAGACAGGGTTGTCGTCACGCCCAGCTGGATCGGTGCCTGCAATCTCGAGGAGAGCCTCGGTGAGTGGCCCGCAGACCACGTCCTTATCGAGGAAGACGGCCCCGAATTCGGCGGCAATTGCCTTACTCACGCTCGACTTCCCACTGCCGGCAGGACCGATGACGATGAAGATCTGCGGCCGCTGTGACTGACTCAATGCGCCTCCCGGCTGCGGTCCTTGACGAAGAAGCCATAGGAGATCGCACCGACGATGAGCAGAATCGCGCCGACGAGGAAGACCGAGTTGAAGTTCCCCGTCGTGTCGACGAGCCAACCGGTGACGACCGGGGCGAGGGCCGCGCCGATGAAGCCGCCGAAATTCTGGATCGCACCGAGGGAGGCAACCTGTTCGCTCGGCGCCACATCCGAAGCCAGCGTCCACAGGCAGCCGATGGGCACCTGGGAGAAGAAGTAGCCGAGGCTGAGGAGCGCGATGATCAGCGGCACGTTGTCGAGGTAGGCCGTTGGGAACACCGAGGCGGCTGCGAGGACCGCTCCGCCGACGATCGGCACCTTCCTGGCCACAATTGCGGGGCTGCCCCGACGGATGAGGACTCCGGAGAACCACCCGCCGGTGAGCACGCCGAGGACGCCCATGAGGAAGGGCAGCGCGGCGAGCCATCCGGTCTCCTGCAGGCTGAACCCGAGGTCAGTCTCGATGTAGCTCGGCAGCCAGGTGAGGTAGACCCAGACCGTGTAGAAGATGCCGAAGGCGCCGATGATCATGAAGTAGGTGTTCGGCTTGGTGAACAGCGTTCCCCAACCGACCTTCTCAGCTCCTTCGACAACGGTGTCAGCCTCGGCCGTTGTGGCCTCATCAAGCTGTTCAGCGATCTCATCGGCGGAGGCATCTGCAGAGTCGTCACCCTTGAGAATGTGTTCCTCACGCAGCGTCGGATCCCGGTAGATGCGCAGCCAGATCAGCATGACGATGATGCCCAGGGCACCTACGACGATGAACATCCCGCGCCAAGACATGGTGAGCAGCAGGAAGGTCAACAGCGGCGGGGCCAGGGCATTGGCGATCTGAGAGCCCGTGTTGACGAGTGCGATGGGGAATGCGCGTTCCTTGGCAGAGAACCACCGTTCGTTGACCTTGAGCCCGGCAGTGAAGAACGGAGACTCGGCGACGCCGAGCGCGACTCGAAGTGCGTAGAGCAGGCCGAAGGAGTTCGCGGCCGCAGTGACCATACCGACGAGCGACCAGGCCCCGGAGGCGAAGGCGAACATCTTCTTCGCCCCGAACTTGTCCACGAGGTAGCCGGCCGGAAGATTGGCGATCGCATACGGCCAGGAGAACGCCGAGAGCAGCAGACCCATCTGGGTGGCACTGAGATCGAACTCCTCGGCGATGGTGGAGTTGCCGATGCTGAGCGTCGACCGGTCGAGGTAGTTGACGATTCCGCCGATGACGAGGAGGGCGACGAAGATCCATCGGATCCGGCGCGGGTTGCTTGACTTCGCCGTGCGGCGGGGGCTGGCCACGGCGCTCATCCCTGATCTCCGCGTCCGCGCGCCGAAGCGATGGCCGCGAGCATAGTGCGGGCAGCGGTGGTGACGTCACCGTAGTCTCCGCTGCTGCGGGCCGCCTTGGTCACTGAGCTGCCGACGCCGATCGCCGCGGCACCCGCGTCGATCCACTCTGAAACGTTCTCGGGGGTCGCGCTGCCTGCGGGCAGGATCGGCGCTTGGGCCAAGGGGGCGCGGACGGTCTTGAGATATCCGGGACCCGAGATCTCGGTCGGGAACAGTTTGACGATGTCAGCACCGGCGCTGAGGGTGTCGACCACCTCGGTGGGGGTGAACGCACCGCTGATGCTCACCGCCTGGTAGCGGTTGGCGACCTCGAGCATCCCGCTGTCGAGGTTCGGGCTCACGAGCATCTGCGCACCCGCCTCGATGCAGCTGTAGGCCGACTGCGCGTCAAGGACGGTTCCTGCTCCGATGACGACGCCCTGAGCGGAGTACTCTTCGCTCAGCGCTGTGATGATGCGCTTGGCGCCGGGCACCGAGAGCGTGATCTCAAGGGCACGGATTCCGCCGGCGATCGCCGCATGGGCGACGGCGAGTGCTTCGTCTTCGGAATCGAGTCGGATGATGAGCACGGCTCCGGTGTCATGGATGGCTCGGAGGGCCTCGAACTTCGTTAACATATTCACGCACGCTATCACATATATTCACATGTCTTGGGAATCGATGTGAACATGTGTGCATTGTTGGTACTCTAGAATCGTGCCCCCACATCCGAAGCCCTCCGCCCCGCTGATTCCCGATCAGCGACAGCACGAGATCGTCGAGCTGCTCCGTGCCTCCGTGGCGCTCAGCGTGCGTGAACTCACCGAGACGATGAACGTCTCACATATGACGGTGCGTCGCGATATAGCGGCACTCGAAGAGGCGGGTCTGGTCGAATCGGTCCCTGGGGGCGTCCGGCTGATCGGCTCTCCGCGCCAGCAGACACCCGTAGAGCGGGCACCGCGCACCGAGCTCGAGACGCCGGCGAAGCAGGCGATCGCTCGAGCGGCCGCCGCTCATGTCCGTCCGGGTTCGACGGTCTTCCTCGATGCCGGGACCACCTGCGAAGCAATCGTCGAACGCCTCCTGACGATCAGCGGTATCACCGTCGTGACCAACGACTTCCTGTCGGCCATGCGGCTCATGGCCGAAAACGTCATGGCGATCCACACCGGCGGCACCATCGACAGCAACAGCGGCTCCTCGAGCGGCCCCCTGGCAGCTGCGACACTGGACGCGCTGTCGATCGACGTGGCCTTCCTCAGCGCTGGCGCCTGGGACCTCGCCCACGGGCTGACCACCTCGGAGACAGACAAGCTCACCCTCAAACGCGCGGCGGATCAGGCGGCGGAGCGCACGATTCTAGTAGCCGATTCGTCGAAGTTCGGCACTCATGCCAGGTTCAGGGCCCTCAACCTCGACGAACTCGACCTCATCATCACCGATGGCCGTCTGCCCGAGAAGGAACGCACCCGCCTCGAGGACTCCGGAATCCACCTCGAGTACGCCTGAGACCTGCGCTCCTCGGGCATCACCCACCGGCAGCTCCACAGACTCCCGTTGCACCGGGGTGTTCCGCCGCCGCCGAGACGAATTGTGCCGAATGCGGCGTTCTGCCTCCAACGGTGTGGGGCGCTCCCCACAAGTGAGGTTTGCTCCCGGTCCGGCTCAGTGCCGGAAGCAACAGGCACGAACCGATCAGGCACGGGCCGACATTCGGGTCCGAACGCGCTCGGTCCGGATGAACTCGGCCCGAACACACAACAGCGCGCCAGGAGTGCCTCCGTACATCACTTCTGACGTACGGAGGCACCTCTGGCGCGCTGGTCTCAGCTTCGACCGGACCGCGCCGGTGTCAGCCTCGGCCGGTTCGCACTGGGACTCAGCCGAGGAGTCCGCGCATGAGCTCGGCGGTCTCGGTCGGGGTCTTGCCAACCTTGACACCTGCAGCTTCGAGGGCTTCCTTCTTGGCCTGAGCGGTTCCCGAGGAGCCGGAGACGATGGCGCCGGCGTGGCCCATTGTCTTGCCCTCGGGAGCGGTGAAGCCTGCGACGTAGCCGACGACCGGCTTCGTCACGTTCTCCTTGATGAAGGCGGCTGCGCGCTCTTCGGCGTCTCCGCCGATCTCGCCGATCATGACGATGGCTTCGGTCTCCGGGTCGGCCTCGAATGCTTCGAGCGCATCGATGTGCGTGGTGCCAATGACCGGGTCTCCGCCGATGCCGATGGCGGTCGAGAAGCCGAGGTCACGCAGTTCGTACATCATCTGGTAGGTCAGGGTGCCGGACTTCGAGACGAGGCCCAGCTTGCCCTTCTTCGTGATGTTGGCCGGGATGATGCCGGCCAGCGACTCACCGGGGGTGATGATGCCCGGGCAGTTGGGTCCGATGATGCGGGTGGCGTTTCCGGCCGCCTGCGCACGGGCCCAGACCTCTGCCGAGTCCTGCACCGGGATGCCCTCGGTGATGATGACGAGCAGACCGATCTTGGCGTCGATGGCCTCGATCGCGGCGTCCTTGGAGAATGCCGGCGGCACGAAGGCCACGGACACGTCGGCACCGGTGGCTTCCATCGCCTCGGCGACGGACCCGAAGACAGGGAGTTCGACCTCGTTGCCGGCCTGGTCGTTGTGCTTCACAGTGGTGCCGGCCTTGCGGGCATTGACACCGCCGACGACGTTCGATCCGGCGGCGAGCATGCGGGCGGTGTGCTTCGAGCCCTCTCCGCCGGTGATGCCCTGGACGATGATCTTCGAATCGGAATTCAGGAAGATAGACATTGTTGTAAAGACCTTTCCTTACTTGGCAGCAGCCAGTTCGGCGGCCTTGTCGGCTCCACCGTCCATCGTGTCAGTGAGCGTGACGAGCGGGTGCGCGGCCTTCTGGAGGATGGCGCGTCCCTCTTCCACGTTGTTGCCGTCGAGGCGGACGACGAGCGGCTTGGTGGCCTGGTCGCCGAGGATCTCGAGGGCCTTGACGATGCCGTCGGCCACGGCGTCACAGGCGGTGATTCCGCCGAAGACGTTGACGAAGACGGACTTCACCTGATCATCGCCGAGGATGACGTCGAGTCCGTTGGCCATGACCTCAGCCGAGGCGCCGCCTCCGATGTCGAGGAAGTTCGCGGGCTTGACGCCGTTGTGGTTCTCACCTGCGTAGGCGACGACGTCGAGGGTCGACATGACCAGGCCCGCGCCGTTGCCGATGATTCCGACCTCACCGTCGAGCTTGACGTAGTTGAGGTCGAGCTTCTTGGCCTTGAGCTCCAGCGGGTTCTCTGCGCTGATGTCGCGCAGCTCCTCGTGCTCCTTCTGGCGGAAGTCGGCGTTGTCGTCGAGCGAGACCTTGCCGTCGAGGGCGATGATGTCACCGGCACCGGTCTTGACCAGCGGGTTGACCTCGACCAGGGTGGCGTCTTCCTTCTCGAAGACGGTCCACAGGCTGGTCAGCACGGGGGCGACCTTCGCTGCGGTCTCGGCGTCGAAGCCGGCCGCCTCGGCGATCTCTGCTGCCTTGGCATCATTGATGCCGTCGATGGCGGAGACGGGGATCTTGGCGAGCGCTTCCGGACGTTCCACGGCCAGCTGCTCGATCTCCATGCCGCCTTCCTTCGAGCACATGGCCAGATAGGTGCGGTTGGACCGATCGAGGAGGACGGAGAAGTAGTACTCCTCAGCAATGTCGGCACCCTCGGCGATCATAACCTTTTCGGTGATGTGGCCCTTGATGTCGAGTCCCAGGATGTCCTTGGCGCGAGCCTCGGCCTCATCGGGGTTCTTGGCGACCTTGACGCCGCCGGCCTTTCCACGGCCGCCGATCTTGACCTGAGACTTGACGACGACAACACCGCCGCCAAGATCTTCGGCTGCCTTCTTCGCTGCTTCTGGCGTCGTCGCGACCTGGGCCTTGAGCACGGGCACTCCGTGCTTCTCGAACAGGTCACGTGCTTGATACTCGAAAAGATCCACGTGTTTTCCTTCGTTTCTGCTGCCGGGTGGTTGGCCCCTGCAGGTTCGTTGACGGATGCAACAACCAAGGACAACCATATTCCCAAACGCACCCGTCCATCCAAACCTGCACGTTAAACGGACCCTGAGAGTAAGGAATCTCTCGTCAAAAAGTATCTTTGCCTTCAAGATTCTTGATATGGACGTAAAATCGATTCATGGACGAAGTGGATCGAATAGTCGCAGCCTGGCGACGTGAGCGTCCGGATCTCGACGTCTCCCCGATGGAGATCCTCTCCCGAGTCTCGCGGCTGGCCAGGCAGTTGGACCTGGCACGGAAGTCGAGCTTCTCCGATTACGGAATCGAGGGATGGGCCTTCGACGTGCTCTCCGCCCTCCGCCGAGCCGGTGAGCCCTATCAGCTCTCCCCCTCGACCCTGCTGCAGGAGACACTCGTCACGAGCGGCACCATGACCAATCGCATCGACCGCCTCGTCGCCCGCGGGTGGGTCGAGCGTCGCCCCGATCCGGGTGACCGCCGCGGAGTGCTCGTCCACCTCACCGACAGCGGCCGCGCCACCGTCGACTCCGCATTGGCGGATCTGCTCGTGAAGGAGCGCGAGATCCTCAGCGGTCTCACCCCCGCCGGCAGCCGCAAACTCGCCGGACTGCTGCGCGAACTGTCCACTGGCTTCGACGGCAGCGAGGACTGAACCGGTCTCCTGTCACAACTGCCCCACCACGAACCCCGACGACGAGGACTCAGCCATGCACGACTACCTCACGAATTTCCGGGGCGCACAGCCGCCTCGGCGAGAGACGATCCATGGTCGGTATGTCGACCTCGAACCGCTCGATGCGGCCGATCACGGCGATAGCCTCTTCGCCGCGGTGTCGACCGCAGAGGGGATCGACGATCGGTTCCGATACCTGCCCCAGACGCCGCAGACCGAACGCGGGGATTTCGATTCCTGGATCGCCGAGGCGGCCGACTCCTCCGATCCCCTCTTCTTCGCCGTCGTGGACCGATCCACCGGTCGGGCCGAGGGCCGGCAGGCGCTGATGCGCATCGATGCGGCCAACGGCGTCATGGAGATCGGGCACATCCTCTGGGGCCCGGCACTGTCGCGGACTCGGGCGGCCACCGAGGCGCTGTACCTCTGCGCCGATCTCGCCTTCTCCTCCGGTTTCCGTCGGTTCGAGTGGAAATGCGATGACGCGAATGCTCCGTCGAAGAAGGCCGCCGAACGCTTCGGTTTCACCTTCGAAGGGGTCTTCCGTCAGCACCTCGTGTACAAGGGCCGCAACCGCGACACCGCATGGTTCTCGATCATCGACGGCGAATGGCCGGCGCTGCGCTCTGCCTACAAAGCGTGGCTTGACGAAGCGAACTTCGATGCCTCGGGAACTCAGCTCAAGGGACTGCGCGAACTCATCGCCGAGGTTCGTCAGCGTTGAGACCTTGGGCTGGGTCGCAAACTGAGCGCCCGCGCCCGCCGCTTTCGCCGCCCCGCCGCGCGTCCACCCGGGCTCGGACCATCCCGCACATTAGGCTGGACGCGATACCACCTGGACGCTGATGACACCACGAGGAACCATGCGACTTCGCCCCCTTGCCCTGCTGTCTGCCGCTGCGATTGCTGCCACGACGACGGCCTGCGTGTCGACCCCCGAAGAGACCCGCCCGCAGCCCCGCCCCTCGGTGAGCAAGGAAGAGGTCACCCCGATCGAGACCCCCGACGATGCGCCGAAGGTGTCCATCGTCGATTCCTCCCCCGGCGGCGCGAAGGACACCGACCCGCTGTGGCAGGGCCTCGCCGAGGCGGCCGAGAAGAAGACCGAGGCCTACCTCAAGGTCTACGTGCACACCGGCAATCCCGAGGTTCCCGAGTCCGGCGAGACGACCGTGACCGCCGACAGCCCGGACAGCGTCAGTGTCACCGTCGATGCGAAGAACGTCGATGACGGCGCCTCCCCGTTCCTGCTCATCCACGGCACCTTCGACGTCGAGGAGATAGGCAACTCGGCGTACACGCTCAAGACCGTCGACGACGAAGACATCCCCGAGCTCGACCCGAAGGGCCCGAACGACGAGAAGCGCTGCACCGCCGATGACGCTCAGGACCGCATCGCCCTGGCCGCCGACGACCTCGCCGAGGATCCCGGCCGCCGCGAAGAGTTCCGCCAGCAGTGGGGTGGTTCGCCGCGCGTGTGGTGGGGCATCCAGAAGACCGCCATCAGCCTCGGCGAGGAGGGCGGAGTCGCCGGCGACTTCCTCACCGAAGCCTGCGGAGAGTTCCTCCAGTAGTCACGCCGTTCCGCTTCGCGCCCGCAGCTACTCGCCAGCCGACGCCCTGCGTGCGACGATGAGCTCATGAAGATCGCTGTCATCGGAGCTGGAATCGGCGGACTCTCGGCGGCCGTGGGGCTGCAGAGGGCCGGAGCCGAGGTCACCGTGTTCGAACGTGCCCCCGAAGTAAGGGCCGGTGGTTCGGGACTGTCGATCTTCGCCAACGGTCTTGCCGCGCTGGAGACGCTGGGCCTGCGCGAGGCCTTCGACGCCGTGACTGACTCCAGTGTCGAAGGCTTCGCCGCAGGTCAGCGTCTTGCCGACGGCCGCTGGATCGCTCAGGTGCCCAATGATTCCGTCGGTGCCCTGCGCATCGTCGACCGGGCCGACCTCCACCGCATCCTGCTCGATGCTTTGGCTCCCGGGACAGTGCGCACCGGCACCGTGGCCACGGCGACCGGCACCGACGGGACGCTGACCATCAGGGCCGGGTCCGCCGACGATTCGAGCACGACGGAATCGAACGCAGAGCGTTTCGACCTCATCATCGGCGCCGACGGCCTGCACAGCCGGGTCCGCACCGTCGTCGACGGTGAACCGGTGGCGCCGCGGTACTCCGGGTATTCCGCGTGGCGGGGCATCACCTCGGTGCCGGTGGATCTGTCCGGCGAGGCCGGGGAGTCGGTCGGGCACGGACGCCGCTTCGGCATCGCTCCGCTGGCCGACGGCCGCGTCTACTGGTTCGCTGTGGCGAATATGCCGCAGAACGCGATCTTCGCCGACGAGAAAGCCACCGTCGGGAAGATGTTCACGGGCTGGCACTCCCCCATCGCCGAGCTCATCGCCGCCACCCCCGCCGAGGAGGTCCGCCGCACCGCGATCTCCGACCTCTCCCGCCGGTTGCGTCATTATCACCGCGGCCGAGTCGTCCTCCTCGGGGATGCCGCGCATGCGATGACGCCGAACCTCGGCCAAGGCGGAGGTCAGGCCCTCGAAGACGCGGCGACGCTCACCGTCCTGCTCGCCCCGCTGATCGGGAAGTCTCCGGGATCTGAGGCGGGCCCGATCGTCTCAGTACCGCCAGACCTCGCTGCGGCACTCGGCCGCTATGACTCCCTGCGCCGCCCGCGGACGCAGTCGATCGCCCAGAAGTCTCGGCTGATGGGGCAGGTGTTCCAACTCGAATCGCCGCTGCTGGCGCGGATACGCAACGCCGTCTTCTCAGCGATTCCGTCGCGACTCATCGCCGCTCAGGCCACGAGCGTCCAGAAATGGTTACCGCCGACGGTGTGATGCGGCCAGGTTCCGGCTGCGCTGCGAGCTCACCGCCGCTGACTGTGCGGCGGGCCCGATGCTGTTGGTCGCACCTCTGTGACGCGAGTTAAGTGTGCGCACATTGCCCATCAGACGCCGGTTTTTGGCAATCTGCCCACACTTAACTCGTGCTGACCGACACCCAGCGGCTCGAAGTCGAAAGAACTGAGGTCGCTATCGGATACTCTGCGCAGAATTCAGGTCGCAATCGGATACTTTTCTCGCTCGAAAGTATCCGATTGCGACCTATAGCCGGGCGAGTGACCGTCTCGACCACTCAAGCCCGTCAATCAGTCAGGGCGCGGTTGTAGGCGTCGACGACGGCGGGCAGGAAGAAGCCCAAGAGCACGGCGATGGCGGTGACCAGGCACGCCAGCCCCAGCCACAGGGAACCGCCGATGACGCTGAAGGCGAAGACGATGACGAGCAGCTCGAAGGCGATCGCCGCCGGACGCGCCCACCGGTGCAGACGCCAGGCGCCCCGGGCCGCGGCGCCGACACCGGCCGCGAAGATGAGGAACATGACAGCCAGACCGATGAGCGAAGTCGCCAAGGGTCCGGCGGTGATCGCGGTGATCACGAACGACACCGCCGCCCCGACCAGAGCCAGCGCCTGAATGCCGAGGACGCTCACGGGCAGCAGCATCGCCCGCGGGGTCGGAACGCCGTGCCCCTCAGGTTCCGGTGAGGCACCGGACTCTGCGGCCCGGTCATTGCGTGAGCTCAAATGGTCACCCGGGCGAATCCGGGGATGAGGATCTCGTCGAGCATGCGCTCGCGCACATCCAGGGGCAGGAAGGCAGCGGTGATGGCGTTGACCGTCGCCCATTCGAGGTCGGTCTGGTTCCAGCCGGCCTCATCGACGAGCAGACGCATCTCACGTGAGACGGATGTGCCGGACATGAGTCGGTTGTCCGGGTTGATGGTGACCGCGAAGCCGAGGTCTTTCAGTCCCGTGATCGGGTGGCTGGCGATGGTGCCGCCGATGTCGGTCTGCAGGTTGGAGCTCGGGCACAGCTCGAGCGGGATCTGCTGGTCGAGGACCCAGGCGGCGAGGCTGCCGAGCTGACCCTGGCCGTCGACGATGTCCATGTCCTCGACGATGCGCGCACCATGGCCCAGGCGCTGAGCGTGGCAGATGGTGACCGCCTCGTGGATGGATTCCTTGCCGGCGGCCTCACCGGCATGGATCGTCACCGGCACATAGGCCTGGTGCAGGGCGTTGAAGGCGGAGAGGTGCGCCGACGGCGGGAAGCCGTTCTCGGGTCCGGCGATGTCGAAGCCGACGACACCGGAATCCGCGCCCTTCTCACGATGGCGGATGGCCAGTTCGGCGATCGCCAGCGAATTGTCGGCCTGACGCATGGCCGTGATGAGCTGTCCGACGCGGATGTACTTGCCCTCGGCCGCGGCCTCGGAGACACCGGCTTCCAGACCGTCCTGGACGGCTTCGACGACGGCGTCGAGTTCGAGTCCGCCTTCGAGGTGCTGTTCGGGAGCCCACCTGGCCTCGGCATAGAAGACTCCGTCGGCCACTTGGTCGAGGACCCATTCCTTGGCCACGCGGCGCAGGTTGTCCTCACTCTGCATGACCGCCACGGTGTGCGAGAACGTCTCGAGGTAGCGGACCAGGTCACCGGAGTTCGCGGACTCGGAGAACCACCGGCGCAGCGATTCGGCATCGGAGGCGGGCAGGGTGTGACCGATCGAGTCGGCCAGTTCGAGCATCGTCGACGGGCGCAGACCGCCGTCGAGATGATCGTGGAGGGAGACTTTGGGCAGCTGCAGGATGGGGTCGTCCGATGCGACGCCGGCGGGTACATTCATCACCGTCTCAGCTTATCCGATGCGGCGCGCGCGCCCCTCATCCTTTCTCCGGGTCGATCTCCCCGCTCTTGATCCGCTCGCGCAGGTCCGTGATCCCGCGTCCGGCGTCGGAGACACGGGAGAGGAATCCGTCCTCGGCGACGATGCGCACTCCCCCGTTGTCGAGTGTGCCCCAGTAGTGGCGGTCGGCGACGCGGAAGCCGCCGATCTCCTCGGGCGCCTTCTTCGGAGCGGGGGCCACCTCGTCGGGGTTCTTGCTCTGCGGCCAATCGGGGAACATCGTGCGCAGTCCGCGGCGCACGTTCGGCTCCACGGTGGCCACGATCGCCTCGGAGAATCCGCCCGCGGTCCCGTACCAGACGATCTTCGGCCGCGGCGCCTTCTCGTCCTCGTCGACTTCGGTGACGGTGTTCATCTTCATCCGCTTCTCATCGGCTGCGGTGATCACGCCCATCGCGGCCGCCGAACCGAAGGGGACGAGCACGTCGACATCGGCATCGAAGGACCGTTCGAAGTAGTCCTTCCCTGCATCGCGGGTATCCTCGATCGCCCGAGGCGCACCGTTCGCCGAGGCGGTCTCGCCCGAGGAGGAACGGTAGGACTCAGCCTTCGGCAGATCCTCGTCCTTCTCCTTGTTGTACAGATCGACGCCGGCGTCGAAGGCACGCAGGAGGCGCTGCGACTGTGGGAAGCCGTGGGCGACGACGACGCCGACCTTCCCCGTCTCCGAGGCTGTAGCCGCGGTGTAGCCGGCGATGAATGCCGGCGGAACGAGGTCGAAGTCCATGCTCAGCACGTTCTTCGGCAGGTCATCGGTGCCGCTGGAGACCCCGAGGAACAGATCATCGGGATGATCGGCGGCGAAGTCCGCGAGCTCGTCCGCTCCCCCGGGTCCGATGACCGTGGTCAGTGCACAGTCGTTTTCGTGCATCCGATCCAATGCCGCCGAGGTGGCCGCCCCACCCGAGACACGCTGGCTCGAGGTGCCCGAGAAGACCCCGGCCCCGCGAGCCAGCTCCGTTTCCTCGAGAGTGAGGGCACCGGCGGAGTGATCGTCGAAGCCGGCGGGAGCTGAGACGAGGCAGCCCAAGGTCTCCTCTTCGAGGGCTTCGGGAGTCGTGACGGAGCACCCGGTCAGCACCAGAGAACCCGCCGCGGCGATGGCGGCGATGAAGGTGCTGCGGGTGCGGAGACTCATGACATCAAGATTATCGGCCCGGCATCCCGGCCGGGTAATCAGCGTGGCCGAGCCCGGCCGCAGTCAACGGTCGATCAGCTGTCACAGCCAGGTTGCCACCGACAGCTGCCGAGTCGTCACCGGTCGCGCTCGAGGACCTTGAGCGCGGTGGCGGTGAACACTCGGGCGGCAATGGCCACAGCGCGTTCGTCGATGAGCAGATCACCTTGGTGGATGTCGTAGGTGATGCCTCCGGGAGTGCGGGTGCCCAGACGGATGAGCGCACCCGGACAGTGGGTGAGGTACCACGCGAAGTCCTCCCCGCCCATGGACTGCGGGGTCAGCTGCACAGAGTTCTCGCCGAGCTCACCGCGAACAGCGGATTCGATGAGGGTGACCTGGTCTTCGGTGTTGACCACCGGTGGAACGCCTCGGCGGTGTTCGAGGTCGACCTCGACTCCGTACGGTCCGGCGATGCGGTCGACGAGCTCGGGCAGCACCTCGGCGACCTGGTTCCAGCCGTCGACGTCGAGGCAGCGCAGGGTTCCGCGCAGGATCCCCTCGCTGGGGACGACGTTGGCGGCATGGCCGGCGCTGATCTCGCCCCACACCAGAGAGATCGCGTGCCGCGGATCGATCAGCCGGCCCAGGGTCGAGGGCAGGTCGGTGGCGAGTTTGCCCAGCGCATAGACGAGGTCTTCGGTCAGATGGGGACGGGAGGTGTGCCCGCCATGTCCGGAGAGGCGGATGATGACTGTGTCGCCGGCGGCGGTGATGGCGCCGATGCGCGAACCGACCTTACCGATGTCGACGTTCGGGTCGCAATGGACGGCATAGACCTCGGGCACATCATCGAGCACGCCCTGGGAGATCACGCGCAGCGCACCACCCGGAGTGACTTCCTCACCGGGCTGGAAGATCAGTCGCACGCGACCGCCGAGGCCGCCGGGCCGTGATTCGTGGATCTTCTGCAGGGCGATGCCCGCACCGATGAGGGAGGTCAGGTGGACGTCGTGGCCGCAGGCATGGGCGACGCCGGGAACGGTGGAACGGAATTCCTCGTCGATGAGGTCATCGACCGGCAGGGCGTCGATATCGGCTCGCAGTCCCACGGCCACCGGCCCCTCGCCGACTTCGCAGACGACCCCGGTGCCTTCGAGGCGCTGGGGACCCAGACCTGCGGCTTCGAGGCGGGCAACGATCTTGTCGGTGGTCTCGAACTCCTGGAAGGACAGTTCCGGATGGGCATGGATGTCGCGGCGGAAATCGATGAGCTCTGCACCGATCTCAGCGATTGTCGAGCTGATCACGTCGGGTCCTTCAGTGCGGGGAGGTCGGGGATGGGCGATGTCGAACATTTCAAGCAATGCTAGGCACTCGATGTCATAAATGTGCCCATTGCGACCAATTTCGACATACTTCGCGTCCTGATTCCCGCCTTCGCCGAGGCGGTCGGCCGGGATCAGAGCAGTTCGTCGAGTCCGCGCTCACCGGCGACGGACACTGCCTTCTTCACATCCTGGGCGTGAGAGCGGGAGGTGATGAGGAGGACGTCGTCGGTGTCGACGACGACGAGGTCTTCGAGTCCGACGATCGCCACCGTCCTCGGCCCTTCGGAGATCACGACTCCCGAGGCATCGACTTCGAGCAGGTCGGTGTTCCCGCCGATCGAGATCACTCCGCGCGGCTCCCCGGGAACCGGCTGCCGCAGTCGGGCCACCGAGTCGAAGTCGCCGACGTCGTCCCAGCCGAAGTCACCGGGGATGACGATGACCCGACCGGCCGCAGCCGCGGGTTCGGCCACCACATAGTCGATGGCTCGCTTCTCCAGTCCGGGCCACACGGCGCGCAGCACCTCGTCGTGGTCGGGGGTGTCCCAGGCCTCGGCGATCCTTGCCAGCCCCGAATAGAGGGGCGGGTCCTCCTCGGCGAGGATGTCGAGCAGAGAGGAGGCCTTGGCGATGAACATGCCCGCGTTCCAGCGGTAGCGCCCGGAGTTCACATACTGACGGGCGGTGCTCGCCTCCGGCTTCTCCGCGAATGCCAGCGCCCGCCTGGCCGTCGGTGCTCCCTCGAGACCGAGCAGGTCACCGGTCTCGATATAGCCGTAGGCGGTGGCGGGATTGCGGGGCATGATGCCGATGGTGACGATGTCGCCGGTCTCCGCGGCGGCCACGGCCTGGTCGATGACGAGGCGGAACTCGTCGACGTTCGTGATCGAATGGTCGGCGGAGAACGAGCCGACGATGGCATCGGGGTCTTCGCGGGCGATGATCATGGCGGCCAGTCCGATGGCGGCGGCCGAGTCCTTCGGGGAGGGTTCGGTGATGATCTGGGCGCGGGCGATATGCGGCAGCTGTTCGGCGACCTGATCGAAGTGGCTCTCACCGGTGACGACCCAGACCCTGTCTTCGCCGACGATCGGCGCGACCCGGTCCCAGGTGGCCTGGATGAGGCTGCGGCCGAGGCCGAGGACATCGTGGAGGAACTTCGGCGTCGCCCGGCGAGACAGCGGCCACAGGCGCGTTCCGGATCCGCCGGCGGGGATGATGGCGTGGAAGTGCGTGTTCACGATTTCAGTGTCTCAGAGTTCGGGCACACGTTCCCCGAGGTTGCCCGCCGTGTCGGATGAGCCGATCCTCACGGCTCCGGTGGGGATCTCCCCACCTCAGGGCCGCCTCGGTGATGGTCTGCCTGAATACCTGGGCCGTCCAGGTCAGGACGGGAGCGAGACAATTTAGAACACACGACTGTGATGTAATTGAAATTTCGTGAGACGCGAAATCCCAGTTTTGAGGGAATTGCCAGGGTTGCGGTGTGATCCGGGACGCTCAGCCGTGTCTCGACTGGCACGGAAGCGGTCTTCGGCGTAGTTTCTAGACGTACACACCCGAATATTCAAGATGGAGGATGCTCCGTGGCCAAAGCGTCTACGGGCACTCTGTACCGAGGAAACGAAGGAATGTGGTCCTGGGTCGCGCATCGCGTCACAGGCGTCGGAATCTTCTTCTTCCTTCTGGTCCACGTGCTCGATACTGCACTCGTCCGCGTCTCGCCCGAGGCCTACAACGCAGTGATCGGAACCTATAAGACACCGGTCATGGCATTCGGTGAGATCGCGCTCGTCGCCGCAATCGCATTCCATGCGTTCAACGGTCTGCGCGTCATTCTCGTCGATTTCTCGAAGAGTGGCCCGAAAAATCAGAAGAAGCTGTTCTGGGGAGTCATGGTTGTGTGGCTCATCATCATGATCGCCTTCATTCCCCGCCAGCTGATGCACACCTTCGGAGGCTGACATGAGCACAACATCCATTCCGGCTCCGCGGACCGGCTACTCCCGGCACAAGTCGACGCGTTCGAAGTTCGAGATGTTCGCATGGCTGTTCATGCGCATCTCCGGCGTCGTGCTCGTCATCCTCATCTTCGGCCACCTGTTCGTGAATCTGTGGGCCGGCGACGGCGTCCAGGCCATCGACTTCGGCTTCGTCGCAGGCAAGTGGGCCAGCCCGTTCTGGCAGATCTGGGATCTGCTCATGCTGTGGCTGGCGATGCTGCACGGCACCAACGGTCTGCGCACCATCATCATGGACTACTCCGAGAAGCCCGGCACGCGCATGTCCCTGCAGGTGATCCTCTACATCGCCTCGGTCATCGTCATCGTGCTCGGCACGCTCGTCATCTTCACGTTCGATCCCTGCCCGGCCGGAGCGGACCCCTCGGTCCTGGCTGAGTTCTGCAAGGCCTAAAGGAGAAACATGCAGGTACATCATTACGACGTCGTCATCGTCGGTGCCGGCGGCGCCGGCATGCGTGCGGCGATCGAGTCGGGCCAGCGTGCCCGCACCGCCGTTCTCACCAAGCTCTACCCCACCCGTTCGCACACCGGTGCCGCCCAGGGCGGAATGTGCGCCGCGCTGGCGAACGTGGAAGAGGACAACTGGGAATGGCACACCTTCGACACCGTCAAGGGCGGTGACTACCTGGTCGACCAGGACGCCGCCGAGGTGATGGCCAAGGAAGCCATCGACGCCGTCCTCGATCTCGAGAAGATGGGGCTGCCGTTCAACCGCACCCCCGAAGGCAAGATCGACCAGCGCCGCTTCGGCGGTCACACCCGGGACCACGGCAAGTCCGCAGTGCGCCGCTCCTGCTACGCCGCCGACCGCACCGGTCACATGATCCTCCAGACCCTGTACCAACAGTGCGTCAAGCACGGCGTGGAGTTCTACAACGAGTTCTACGTCCTCGATCTCCTCATGACCGAGGTCGACGGGGTCCAGCGTCCGGCGGGCGTCGTGTCCTACGAACTGGCCACCGGTGAGATCCACGTCTTCCAGGCCAAGTCGGTCGTCTTCGCCACCGGCGGTGTCGGCAAGGTCTTCAAGACCACCTCGAACGCACACACCCTGACCGGTGACGGCATGGCCGTGACTTACAACCGCGGAATTCCGCTGGAGGACATGGAGTTCTTCCAGTTCCACCCGACGGGCCTCGCCGGCCTAGGCATCCTGCTCTCCGAGGCGGCTCGTGGTGAGGGCGGCATCCTCCGCAACTCCGAGGGTGAGCGCTTCATGGAGCGCTACGCCCCCACGATCAAGGACCTCGCTCCGCGTGACATCGTGGCCCGCTCGATGGCCAACGAAGTGCGTGAGGGCCGCGGCTGCGGACCGAACAAGGACTACGTCCTGCTCGACCTCACCCACCTCGAGCCCTCGCACATCGACGAGAAGCTGCCGGACATCACCGAGTTCGCCCGCACCTACCTCGGTGTGGAGCCCTACACGGAGCCGGTGCCGGTCTTCCCGACCGCGCACTACGCGATGGGCGGCATCCCGACGAACATCGAAGCCGAAGTCCTCGCGGACAACGACACCGTCATCCCCGGCCTCTACGCCGCCGGTGAATGCGCCTGCGTGTCGGTGCACGGTTCGAACCGTCTGGGCACGAACTCGCTGCTCGACATCAACGTCTTCGGAAAGCGCGCCGGCATCGCCGCCGCGGAATACGCGAAGACCGCCGAGTCCGTCGAACTGCCCGAGAACCCGGCGAACGACGTCGTCGAGATGCTCGAGAAGATGCGCACCTCGGACGGCACCGAACGCATCGCAGCGATCCGCAAGGATCTGCAGGACATCATGGACGCCAACGTGCAGGTGTTCCGCACCGACGAGACTCTGCGTGAAGCACTCGACGAGATCGCCAAGCTGCGCGAGCGCTACAACAACGTGGGCATCCAGGACCGCGGCAAGCGCTACAACCTCGATCTGCTCGAGGCCGTCGAGCTCGGCTTCCTGCTCGAGCTCGCCGAGGTCATCTCCGTCGCCGCGATCCACCGCAAGGAATCGCGTGGAGGACACTTCCGCGAGGACTTCCCGGATCGTGACGACGAGAAATTCATGCACCACACGATGACCTACCTCGATCCCGAAGCGGAGACCGACGGCATCAAGGGCATGCGTCTTGAGACGAAGCCCGTCATCGTCACCCGTTACCAGCCGATGGAGCGTAAGTACTGATGAGCACCGATACCACCCCAGAGCCAGCGTCGAAGATCGACCTGCCGACACATGTGTCAGGCGAAGGCGGGTCCATCCCGTCCTTCGACTGCACCTTCCGGATCGCTCGCTTCGACCCCGAGGTCGATTCGGAGCCGCACTGGGAGGAATACAGCATCACGATGTACGGCACCGACCGTGTGCTGGATGCTCTCCACAAGATCAAGTGGGAGATCGACGGTTCGCTGTCCTTCCGCCGGTCCTGCGCCCACGGCGTCTGCGGTTCCGATGCGATGCGCATCAACGGCCGCAACCGCCTGGCCTGCAAGACTCTGCTCAAGGACCTCGACACGTCCAAGCCGATCACTGTCGAGGCGATCAAGGGCCTTCCGCTCGAGAAGGACATGATCGTCGACATGGAGCCCTTCTTCCAGTCGTACCGCGAGGTCATGCCGTTCCTCGTCACCTCGGGACACGAGCCCACACGTGAGCGTCTGCAGTCGGCCGAACAGCGTGCGGCTTTCGACGACACCACGAAGTGCATCCTCTGCGCTGCGTGCACCTCGTCGTGCCCCGTGTTCTGGACCGACGGCCAGTACTTCGGTCCTGCCGCGATCGTCAACGCGCACCGTTTCATCTTCGATTCGCGTGACGAAGGCGGAGACATGCGCCTCGAGGTCCTCAACGACAAGGAAGGCGTGTGGCGCTGCCGCACCACCTTCAACTGCACCGAGGCCTGCCCTCGTGGCATCGAGATCACCAAGGCCATCGCCGAGGTGAAGCAGGCGATCCTGCAGCGCGCGTTCTGATCGCGCCAGTCCGATCCCGACTGCAGCGGCCCCGCACCACACGGTGCGGGGCCGCTTTCGTGTGTCCCGCCTCGGTGGGTGTGGGGGTCGTCGCTTCGACCGTGCTCCAGCCGGATTTCGGTACACAATTCTCTCTAATGCACAGTGAGGAACCTGAGCAGTCCAAAAGAATCTGTACCAAAAGCTCACTCGAGCCGATGGGAGGGCACCCCTGCCGGTGGGGACGCCTCGGCGAGGGGGGGGGTGCCGCCTCGGTGATTGCTCGTCCCAGTGAGGGAATCCTGAGGACGAGCTGCTTGCGGCGAAAGTAGAATGGTGCGCATGCGTTTCACCGGCTCGACTGCTTCCTCACTACGCGCCCTGCCCCTGAGCATCCTCGGCTTCGCCGCCGCACTGCTGATGGTCGCCGCGCAGCTCGTCCACTCCCCCGCCCCCGCACACGCGGTGCCGCAGCCGGCGGAGTCGACAGCACCGGCGTATGTCAGTCCAGAGGACCTCGGTGACGGTGCGAAGCCGCCGAAGCCGACGGGCACGTCCTGGCTTGTCGGCGACCTCGACTCCGGGGAGCTGCATGTGGCGAAGAATGTGGAGAAGCGGCACGCTCCGGCGTCGACGATCAAACTGCTCACGGCACTGGCGCTCGTCGACGAGTTCGACGACAAGAAGAAGAAAGTGACCGCCGAGTTCGAGGACATGGAAGTCGATGGGACGAAGGTCGGTCTCATGCAGACGAACAAGTACTCCATCGATCTGCTCTTCCACGCCATGCTCATGTCGAGCGCCAATGACGCTGCGAATGCTCTGGGCCGGGCAGCAGGCGGGCAGGACAAGGCCGTGAAGCTGATGAACGAGAAGGCCGCTGAGCTGGGCATGTCGAATACGCAGGCGAAGAACACCTCGGGACTCGATGCAAAGGGCCAGTACACGACCGCTGAGGATCTCATGAAGCTCGCGTGGGCGGTGTGCGAAGACGACTACCTGATGAAGGTCATCGGCACGGAGACGTTCAAATTCCCGGGCGGAAAGAACCCGCAGACGAAAGAGAAGTTCAAGGGCTACGAGATCCAGAACCATACGAAGATCGTCGGCCAGGTCGACGGCGGGCTGGGCCTGAAGAATGGGTTCACTCGGGCTGCGAAGGGCTCGTACGTGGCCGTGGCTGAGCGTGACGGGCACCGTGTGGTCGCGACGATGCTCGGCATCGACAACAACTCTCGCCAGGTGGCCGTGGACCTGCTCGATTGGGATTTCGCCCAGAAGGACCCGAAATCGCTGCAGACCGTGCCCGTCGGGGTTCAGGCCACCGCCGAGGCGGCCCCTACCGCCACTGGCAGCTCGAGTGATGCAGGGGGTGCCGAATCGGATTCGAGCGGAGCGACGGAATCCCGGAAGTCCGATGAGTCGGAGTCATCCATGGCGTCCCAGACCGTCGGTGCAGCACTGGACAATCCCCTGGCGCTCGTCGTCCTGGCCGGTGGGGTCGTGCTCTTCATCGCCACGGTGATCCTGTGGCTGCGGCTCCGGGCGCGGATGCAGGGCCGACGATAGGGGCATTCAGAGCCTCCTCGGCCAGAGGCCGGCAAAAACGATTTGCAGGTCCACCACGGCGAGAGGATCAACGGTAAGGTTCGGTGCCGCCTCGGCGAGATGGCCGGAGGTAAGGTCGGTCGACCTGAGCCTAGGGTTCTGACCTCAATTGGACAACGTCGACATAGACGCGTTACGCTTACAACTTGCGTTCGAAGTTGTCCGCATTCATCGAACTGATCGTTGCGTTGCTCCTGACGACAAGCTTTTGAAGTCGTAGGCCCCGATCATGGTTCGACTTTGCAGATGAATGTTCCGGACACTGTGTCTCTTCGAATCGCAGATCCCCATGGCGACCACCCAATCGCCGTATTGAGAACCTGAAGAATAGCGCGCGTCGTTGCCTGCTATTCACAACTGAAGAAAGGAGGGAACCATGTCTGAGTTCCCACAGTGGGTCCAACGCGGGCTCGCACACGCAGGAATGATCGATCCCCGGATCAGCCGTCAGGCTCCCGGTGAGATCACGATCGAAGATGCGACCGGCCGTGTTGTGCTGTTCACCGGCACCTCGCTGCGTGAGATCACGCCGATGGCCGCCGCCTGATACGAACCTCGGTCACCCTGATCTGCAGGGATCAGCACGGCCCAACCGGGTCGGCCTGGTCCTCACTGATTGAGTAGACGCCCACTTGCTGCCGGGTTTTACGCAGCAGGTGGGCGTCTGTCGTTCACCGCCATATCGAACCCGGCTTCAACTCACAAAGGCCGAAACCAACGACCCACCCGAGCGAGTGTGCTCGGATGGGCCGATTCCGCATCTGTGGCGCGAGGACTCAGAAGTCCCAGTCGTCGTCTTCGGTGTTCTCGGCCTTGCCGATAACGTAGGACGATCCCGAACCGGAGAAGAAGTCGTGGTTCTCATCGCTGCCGGGCGAGAGAGCCGCGAGGATGGCCGGGTTGACCTGCGTGACCTCCTTGGGGAACATCGCTTCGTAACCGAGGTTCATCAGCGCCTTGTTCGCGTTGTAGTGGAGGAACATCTTGCAGTCCTCGGACAGTCCCACCGAATCGTAGAGGTCGTGGGTGTAGGCGACCTCGTTCTCGTAGAGCTCGAACATGAGGTTCATCGTGTAGTCCTTGAGCTCCTGCTTGCGCTCCTCGGACTGCGACTCCAGACCCTTCTGGTACTTGTAGCCGATGTAGTAGCCGTGCACGGCCTCATCGCGGATGATCAGACGGATGAGGTCAGCGGTGTTCGTCAGTTTGGCGTGTGCCGACCAGTACATGGGCAGGTAGAAGCCGGAGTAGAAGAGGAAAGACTCGAGCAGCGTCGAGGCGACCTTGCGCTTGAGCGGATCGTCACCCCGGTAGTAGCTGAGGATGATATCCGCCTTGGACTGCAGGTACTTGTTCTCACGCGACCAGCGGAAGGCCTCGTCGATCTCCTTCGTCGAGCACAGGGTCGAGAAGATCGAAGAGTACGACTTCGCGTGCACGCTCTCCATGAACGCGATGTTCGTCAGCACCGCTTCTTCGTGCGGGGTGACCGCATCCGGGATGAGCGAGATCGCACCGACGGTGCCCTGGATCGTGTCGAGCAGGGTCAGACCGGTGAAGACGCGCATCGTCAGCGTCTTCTCATCGTCGGTCAGAGTCGCCCAGGACTGGATGTCGTTGCTCAGCGGGACCTTCTCCGGCAGCCAGAAGTTGCCGGTCAGCCGGTCCCAGACCTCGTCATCGATCGGATCGACGACGCGGTTCCAGTTGATGGCATCGACATGCGATGCCAGAGTCAGATTCTCCAACGCTTTCTCTCTTCCCAAAGTGCTGTTCGTCGTAAGTACGTGCTGTCTGCGCGGCAGACGAAAGTCATGTGTGCGGGCCCAGCCGGCGGCTTGAGGCCCGCACGAAGCCGGCGGACCGATTCACATCGGTCCGCCGATTCCATCATCAGAGCATGCAGGAGACGCAGCCATCGACTTCCGTGCCCTGCAGAGCGAGCTGCCGGAGCCGGATGTAGTAGATGGTCTTGATGCCCTTGCGCCAGGCGTAGATCTGCGCCTTGTTGATGTCACGAGTGGTGGCGGTGTCCATGAAGAACAGTGTCAGCGACAGCCCCTGGTCCACGTGCTTCGTGGCCTCGGCATACGTGTCGATGATCTTCTCGTAGCCGATCTCGTAGGCATCCTGGTAGTACTCGAGGTTGTCGTTGTCCATGAAGGGAGCCGGGTAGTACACGCGGCCGACCTTGCCCTCCTTGCGGATTTCGATCTTCGAGGCCACCGGGTGGATCGACGAGGTCGAGTTGTTGATGTACGAGATCGAACCGGTCGGCGGCACGGCCTGGAGGTTCTGGTTGTAGATGCCGTGCTCGGCCACTTGAGCCTTCAGCTCGCGCCAGTCGTCCTGGGTCGGGATGTGTACGCCTGCTTCGGAGAACAGCTCGGTCACACGAGCGGTGCGCGGTTGCCAGACCTCATCGGTGTACTTGTCGAAGTATTCGCCGGTGGCGTACTTCGACCGCTCGAAGCCGGCGAAGGTCTCTCCGCGCTCCTTGGCGATCTCCATCGACGCCCGCACACAGTGGTAGGCGACGGTGTAGAAGTACATGTTCGTGAAGTCCAGGCCCTCGTCGGAACCGTAGTAGATGTGCTCACGAGCGAGGTAGCCGTGGAGGTTCATCTGCCCCAGGCCGATGGCATGCGACATGTCGTTGCCGCGGGCGATTGAAGGCACGGACTGGATGTTCGAGGTCTCGGCGACCGCGGTGAGTCCGCGGATCGCGGTCTCGATGGTCTGCCCGAAGTTGCTCGAGTCCATCGTCAGAGCGATGTTGAGCGAACCGAGGTTGCAGGAGATGTCCTTGCCGACGACGTCATAGCCGAGATCGTCGTCGTACTTGCTGGGTTCGGAGACCTGGAGGATCTCCGAGCACAGGTTGGACATGATGATCTTGCCGTCGATCGGGTTCGCCTTGTTGACGGTGTCTTCGAACATCACGTACGGGTAGCCGGACTCGAACTGGATCTCGGCCAGAGTCTGGAAGAACTCGCGGGCGTTGATCTTCTTCTTCTTGATCGCCGCGTTGTCGACGAGCTCGGTGTACTTCTCGGTGACGTTGATGTCGGAGAAGGGCACACCGTAGACGCGCTCGACGTCATAGGGGCTGAAGAGGTACATGTCCTCGTTGCGCTTGGCCAGTTCGAAGGTGATGTCCGGAATCACGACGCCCAGAGACAGGGTCTTGATCCGGATCTTCTCGTCGGCGTTCTCGCGCTTGGTGTCGAGGAACTTGTAGATGTCGGGGTGGTGGGCGTGCAGGTACACGGCACCGGCACCCTGGCGGGCTCCGAGCTGGTTGGCGTAGGAGAACGAGTCCTCGAGCAGCTTCATGACGGGGATGACACCCGAAGACTGGTTCTCGATCTTCTTGATCGGTGCACCGGACTCGCGGACGTTCGTCAGAGCGAAGGCCACACCGCCGCCGCGCTTGGACAGCTGCAGAGCGGAGTTGATGGACCGGCCGATCGACTCCATATTGTCTTCGATGCGCAGCAGGAAGCAGGAGACGAGCTCGCCGCGCTGCTTCTTGCCGGCGTTGAGGAACGTCGGGGTGGCCGGCTGGAAACGACCGGCGATGATCTCGTCGACGAGCCGGGTGGCCAGGGTCTCGTCTCCGCGGGCCAGGAAGAGAGCGACCATGACGACGCGGTCCTCGAAGCGTTCGAGGTAGCGCTTTCCGTCGAAGGTCTTCAGCGTGTAGGAGGTGTAGAACTTGAACGCGCCGAGGAAGGTCTGGAAGCGGAACTTCTGATCGTAGGCGCGCGCCGAGAGCTGCTCGATGAAGTCGAACGAGTACTGCTCCAGGACCTCGGGCTCGTAGTAGTCCTTCTCGACGAGGTAGTCGAGCTTCTCCTTGAGGTTGTGGAAGAAGACGGTGTTGTTGTTCACGTGCTGCAGGAAGTACTGCCGGGCAGCCTGCTTGTCACGCTCGAACTGGATCCTGCCGTCCTCGTCGTACAGGTTCAGCATCGCGTTGAGCGCGTGGTAATCCAGATCCGTCTCTTCGCGGATGATGTCCTCTACATTGCGGTCTTCAGCGAGCTCGCGCACAGTTTGTCCAATCCTAGGTTGACAGCGTCGACATCTTCCTGAGTGCCCAGGAGTTCGACTCGATACATGAGGGGTACTTGACACTTTGCCGCGACCTTGAGGGCCGCGCGGCAGTAGTCCTTGCCGAAGTTCGTGTTTCCGGCGCCGATGACACCGACGAGATGGCGCCGGTTCTCTTCGACATTGAGGAACTTGATGACTTGTTTGGGAACAGCCCCGCGATTGCGACCGGCCCCATAGGTGGGGGTGACGAGAACGAATGGCTCATCCACTCGCAGCGTCGGCTCCTTGGTCAACGTCGGCAACCGCACTGCCGGGTGCTGCAGCTTCGCGACGAAGCGGTGCGTGTACTCGGAGTTGGCGGAGAAGTAGACCAGCAGCATTGTCAGGCCACGACGGACGCAGACTGTTCGCCGGTCAGGGTCGCGATCTTGTCCGGACGGAAGCCTGACCAGTGATCGTTGTCGGTGACGACGACGGGAGCCTGCATGTAGCCCATGGCCTTGACGACGTCGAGGGCGTTCTCGTCGACGCTGAGATCCACCGACTTGTACTTCAGGCCCTTAGCGTCGAGAGCACGGTAGGTGGCGTTGCACTGGACGCAAGCTGGCTTGGTGTACACGGTGATCATGACGACTCCTTCATTCTGCTGTGCAGTTCGGCATTCTGATGGCTGTGACCGTGTCCCGTCAACTGCTCGATCATGATGAATATCACGAGGCGCAGGCTCAGGGGTGACCACTAGATGTTGTGTTCGGGTTAGACCTTACCCCTATATCCAGTGTTACACCAGTGTCATTTGCAGGTTCCACACCCTGTGTCGTCACCGTCCACAATCGTCCACAGGCTGTGAACGACACTCGTGTAGTTCGATCACCTGCGCGGACGCTGGGATCGGCGGCTTCGGGACCGATTTCCGACCCTTTTTCCACCTCCGTTTTCCACCGCTTTCCACAGGAAAAAATTTTGCCTGTGGGCATGTCGCAGAGTCCGCGACCGACGATTCCGAACTCCTTCGTGCGGCACCGATCACGTCGGCGCGGAGGCGACCATCACAGCACCTCCTCACATCCGTCCGTCGGTTCCATCGACGCTACAGCCCGGTCCTGACACGAGGTGGCCGCGCCGTGAATGGCAGGTGGCGGACGGACGCCGCTCGGATATCGCTGCGAATTGTGTGTCAGCACTGCAACGTTCTCGGCTGTTGCGTGTCAGTGCCAGCCAATATGCTGGAGACCACAGAAACGCATCAGACGGCGTGGCTGAACGACCACAGCGGCATCGAGACACCAGTGACACCGAGAGACTGAGGGACCATGACGGCAACGGCACCGGCGAACACGCAGGAGATCGCGCACGCACAGACGATCCTCAAGGCTCTGGAGTCCTACCTCGACCATTTCGTCGTCGGGCAGCAGCGGCTGCGCGAATCCCTGCTCATCGGACTTCTCTCCAGTGGCCACCTGCTGTTGGAGAGCGTGCCGGGGCTGGCGAAGACCACGGCGGCCGCGGCTCTGGCCAATGCCGTGGACGGAAAGTTCTCCCGCATCCAGTGCACCCCCGATCTGCTGCCGGCCGACATCATCGGCTCGCAGATCTACAACGCACACGAGGGGTCGTTCAACACCGTGCTCGGTCCCGTGCATGCGAACATCGTCCTCCTCGATGAGATCAACCGGTCGTCGGCGAAGACCCAGTCGGCGATGCTCGAGGCCATGCAGGAGAAGCAGACGACGATCGGCGGCAAACGCTTCGAACTCCCCCGCCCCTTCCTCGTCATGGCCACGCAGAACCCGATCGAGCAGGAGGGCACCTACCAGCTGCCCGAAGCCCAGCTCGACCGGTTCATGATCAAGGACCTGCTCACCCACCCGAACCCCGGCGAAGAGGTCGAGATCCTCTCCCGCCTCGACTCCGGGGTCTTCGACAAGGACTCGGTGCCCGATCCGGCCTGCTCGCTCGACGATGTCGTGACCATGCAGAGCTACGCCCGCACCGTCTACATCGACCCGGCCATCACCCGCTATCTCGTCGAACTCGTCCACGCCACCCGCAATACGACGAAGTACCTCGGCCGATTCGCCCCGTTCATCGAATACGGAGCCAGCCCACGTGCCTCCATCGCGTTCACGAACGCCGGCCGGGCGCTGGCGATGATCCGCGGCCGCAACTACGTCATCCCCGAAGACATCAAAGACCTCGCTCACCGAGTGCTGGCCCACCGCATCCAACTCAACTTCGAAGCCGCCGCCGAGAACATCACGAGCGCCCAGATCGTCGATGCCCTCCTCATGGCAGTGCCCACTCCCTGATCGGCTGCCGCGATGACTGTCCTGCTCAACCGAATCAAGGCGCGGATGACCATCCACGCCCATCGGCGGACCCGGCGCCTCCTCGACGGCGACTACTCCTCGGTCTTCCACGGCCACAGCCTCGACTTCGACGATCTGCGCGACTACATCCCCGGTGACGAGATCCGCGACATCGACTGGAAAGCCACCGCCAGGCACACAGAACCCCTGGTCAAACGCTACGTCGCCCACCGGCGGCACATCCTCGGCCTCGTCGTCGACACCTCCCGGAACTTCGACGCCGTCACCTCCGCCGGAGCCGACAAACGCCACCTGGCCATCCTCATGGCCGGGATGGTCGGCTACCTCGCCGTCCGCCACGCCGACGACGTCATGCTCATCCACGGAAACGCCGGACACACCACCGCTTCCCCGCGGAAGGGCAGCGAGGCCCACCTCGAGCACCTCCTGCAGCAGATCCTCGCCGAGACCGGCACCGACTCCCCCGGGTCGATCAACACCCAGCTGCAGTGGATCACCAGCCATATCAACCATCGGATGCTGCTGGTCGTCATCTCCGATCAGGCCCCGCTCGGACCTGAGGCCGAAGCGACGATCCGTCGGCTGCGCGCCCAACATGAGGTCCTGTGGATCACGATCACCGACGCGGACCTCGCAGGACTGCCGTCCGCCTCGGCGCCGTTCGACGTCGCCCGACCCGACCATGGACTGCCGACCTCGGTGATGACGAAACCCGAGGTCCGACAGGAATTCGCCCTCGCCGAGGCGGCCCGCCGTCAGCAGCGCATCGACCTTCTCGCCAAGCTGGGCATCGCCCACATCGAAATCGACCATCCGAAGTCGGCCCTCGGCCGACTGCACACTCTTCTGCTGAGGCACCGCCGTGGGCCCCGCTGAGCTCATCGGGCCCCTGGAGGTCTCCCCGGCGTGGTACGTGGCGGCCTGCTTCGTGCTGCTGCTGGCATGCGGAAACCTCTTCGCCCCGCTCTTCCGTGCCGCCGCCGGAGTCACCGCGGCGGACGGACCGCGCATCCCGATTCCCGTGCGCAGCACCTATCTCTCCCGCATCAGCGCCGTGGAGACGGGTCTGACCGCAGAATCGGCGGACGTGCGCGAATCGGCACAGCAGCTGGCGACGATCGTGCGCGAATTCGCGCATGACGCGTGGGGCGTCAAAGCCGAGCACCTGACCTACCGCGATGCGGCAGTCGCCGGTCTCGACGACCTCGCGCAGTGCCTGCTCGGCCTCTACGAGGCGGAGTTCGCCGAAGCCGAACCGCCCGGTCTGCAGCCGCAGATCGCCGAGGCCCGGAAGTTGGTGGCGCGATGGTCCTGATGTTCTGGTGGCTGGCGCTCATCCTGCTGGCCCTCGCCGCAGCCGCAGTCTTCTGGTTCCGCCGTCCGAAGACGACGGAGTCCTCTTTGGCCGTCGCCCACAGCGGGCGGATGACGAGCCTGCCGAGTTTCCGCAGGGCCATGCGCAGACGGCTGGTGACGACGGTCGCCCTCCTCGGAGTCATCGTCCTCACCGGGCTGTCCGCATTGGCGGGAATCGCGCGTCCGGCCTGGGTGGAGACGGTCAACCCGGAGCGGAAGATGCGCGATGTCATGCTCTGCCTCGACGTGTCCGGGTCGATGCTCGGCTACGACGCCGATCTGCTCGAGTCCTACCAGGAGCTCGTCGACCGCTTCGACGGCGAACGCATCGGCCTGACCGTCTTCAATGCCACCGCGGTCTCCGCATTCCCGCTCACAGACGACTACGACATGGTCCAGAACTACCTCGCTGAAGCCGAGGAGGGATTCCGCACCTGGGGTGCAGAGGGCACCGACTACTCGTGGTCGACCTCTCCGCCGAACATCGGCGGCTCCTCACTCATCGGCGACGGGCTCGTCAGCTGCGTCGACAACTTCGACCGGCAGGACGAGGACCGGTCCCGGTCGATCATCTTCGCCACGGACAATATGCTCGCCGGTGAGCCGCTCTTCGAGCTCAACGAAGCCGCCGATATCGCCGTCGACGCAAAAGTCCGCGTGTACAGCCTCTCCCCTCCCTCGGTGCTGACGACCACTCAGACGAAGGAGCTGCGGTCCGTGTCCGACCGTACCGGCGGCGAACAGTTCGACATGGGTTCGGCCTCGACGATCGACCGCATCGTCGAGGAGATCCAGAGCCAGGAAGCGGCGAACACCCCCGGCCGTTCGTACACCATCGTCCACGACATGCCGGTGGTTCCGCTCGCACTCGCCGTCTTCGGCCTCGCCGGAGTGTTCGTGCTGGCGTGGAGGACGAAATCATGATCTTCGATCCCGTCTTCACCTGGTTCGGTTGGGGCTTCATCGTCCTCGCCCTGCTCACCGTGTGCATCATCCCCGCCATCCGCGGCGACGGAGCACGCTGGAAATGGTTTGCCCGCATGGGCGTCGTCGCCGTGCTCGCCGTCGCACTGGCGCGCCCCGGGATCCCCATCAAATCCTCGACCGAGGAGTACGAGGCACGTGCCGATGTGTACTTCGTCGTCGACGTCACGACGTCGATGGCCGCCGAGGACTTCGACGGGGACGACACCCGCCTCGAGGGGGTCAAGAAGGACATGCTCGAACTCGCCGACGCCTTCCCCGGCACCCGGCTGAGCATCATCACCTTCGCTTCGACCGCAGCCACTGTGATGCCGCTGACGACCGATCACGCCGCCTTCGCCTCCGCCGTCGACGTCCTCGCACCCGAATCTTCCATGAATTCCAGAGGCTCATCGATCACCGAGGCCGGTGAGGAGCTCGATAAGCGGATGACGTCGAACGATGGGGACCGCCCGGAGAACAAGAACGTCGTGTTCTACTTCGGCGACGGTGAGCAGACCGTATCGGAGTCCCCGGAGTCGTGGTCGCCCTTCGCCTCCCGCATCGACAGCGGCGCCGTCTTCGGATACGGCACCGATCAAGGCGGAAAGATGCGCGACAGCCAGCCTTTCGGCTACGGGTCCGGTGTCGGTGACCCCGGCAATGCGCCCGGCATCGGCGACCCCGATGACCCTGATGACGATCAGGCACCGCCCGAGTACATCCAGGACCGCAACGGCAATCCGGGGATCTCGAAGATCGACGAGGGCAACCTGCGCCAGATCGCCTCGGACCTCGGCGTCGACTACCACCACCGCGACGGAAACGGCGCGATCTCCAG
The DNA here is from genome assembly GCF_046534565.1 of Brevibacterium sp. SIMBA_078. Lineage (NCBI taxonomy): Bacteria > Bacillati > Actinomycetota > Actinomycetes > Micrococcales > Brevibacteriaceae > Brevibacterium > Brevibacterium sp. SIMBA_078. The sequence continues at coordinate 90,636 of NZ_JAWRYQ010000004.1, read as the reverse complement.
CGTCTACACCGCCCCGAAATACGATCAGGCCCTGGTGAAGAAGGACGGCCGGGTCACCGTCGACGAATACTATTGGGTCCCGCTCATCCTCGTCTTCGCGTGGATCGCCGCGGAGCTCGTCTTCGGAGTCCGCGAATACCTTCGCCTCAAAGCGATCACCCCCAAGCGCCCTCGCCGAGGCGGCCCACCCGGTCCCGGAGGTCCGCTTGGTCCCGGAGGCCCACCCGGTCCCAGCAGATCGGTTCCCTATCAGCCGGTGCCCCACCGGGGAGGTCCGCGATGAACCGCGTGAAGAATCTGTGGTCACGGCTGCGTCGGATCACGAAGATCAACCTCATCCTCGGCACGATATTCGCCCTGATCTTCGGCTATATCGCCATGGCCACATATTTCGGAACAGCCTCGCAGGTCAGATACACCTCGAACGACTTCCCCGGTGCCAAGAAGGCGGCGACGGCGTTCCTTCGGGTCAGCCCGTTCCAACGCCATATCGGCTACTTCAACCGCGGCACCGCCGAGGCGGCCGTCGGCGACTACGACGCTGCCCAGACCGATCTCGAAGCTGCTCTGGAGATCGCTCCGACCTCGGCCGAATGTGCTGTGCGGATCAACCTGTCCTTTGTCTATGAGAAGCAGGCAGATCAGATCGCCTCCCAGGACCCCGACCAGTCGCAAGAACTCTACGACCGTTCGCTGAAGACCCTCGAAGATGCGCCCGAGGAATGCCAGCCGAAGAAGAGCGAAGAGAAGCAGAAGAGCAGCCAGGCGAAAGAACGCGTCGAGGACAAGAAGCAGGGTGAGAAAGCCAAGGACGAGGGAACCGACGACAGCGAGTCCGAGGACGAGGACTCGAGGGAAAAGGACTCCGGAGACGAGAAATCCTCCGGAGATGAGGGCCAGGACCCCGGGGAAGATGAGGAGAAACCGGAGGATTCCTCAGGCAAGTCCGAACGTGAGAAGAAGCGTGACGAGCTGGAGAAGCGCCGCGAGGACTCCGAACGACAGCAGCAACAGCAGGGTCCCGGCGGCGACGGAGGACGGTCGACCCCGGAGAAACCCTGGTGATCCTCGTCGACGAGGCCTGACCCCTCCGGGGCCTGGTGGCAGCGCTGATCCGCTGTGACATCATGAGTCCATGAACGCCTCCGACCCCGCTGCTTCAGATTCTGCGTCCACCACCGCGCCCGGGACTTCGTCCTCGAGCACATCCGGCTCCACCGCTTCGGCGCCCGCACCCGCTGCACCGTCACCGCGACTGCGGGCCGCTCTGGAGACCTTCCCGCCCTATATTCCGGGCAAACCTCCCCGCCGGGTCGAGGGCCTAGAGTCGTTCAAACTCTCCTCGAACGAGAACTTCCTGCCTCCCCTGCCGGCCGTCCTCGAGACCATGGTCGCTCACGCGACGAACCCCGCGCTCTACCCCGACGACGCGGCACTGGCGCTGCGTCAGGGACTGGCCGACCGCCTCGGTGTCGGACTGGATCAGCTCGTCGTCACCACCGGTGCCAGCGAACTGCTCGTCGCGCTGACCCAGATCACTTCGGACGCCACCACCGAGGCGATCTATCCGTGGCCATCGTTCGAGATGTATCCGCAGACCACCGGGCTCGTCGGGTCCACCCGCCGCGAAGTGCCGCTGACGGCCGAGGGTCGACACGACCTCGACGCGATGGCTGCGGCGATCACCGAAGACACGCGTCTCATCATCCTGTGCTCACCGAACAACCCGACCGGCCCGGTGCTGCGCGACGACGAGGTCCGCACCTTCCTCGATACGGTGCCTGACCACGTCCTCGTCGCCCTCGACGAAGCGTACTGGGAGTTCGCCACCGATCCCGGGCGAGCCGATGGACTCGGTCTTGTCCGCGACTATCCGAATCTCGTTCTGCTCCGCACCTTCTCCAAGGCACACGGACTCGCCGGGCTGCGTGTCGGCTACGCCGTCGCCCATCCGCCGGTCGTCGAGGGGCTGCTCAAGGCCGTCATCCCCTTCGGCGTCACCGACCTCAGCCAGGCAGCCGCCCTCGAATCCCTCAACCATTGGGACGAAGTGCTCGAGCGGGCCGGCGAGATCGCACAGACCCGCGATGCCTTCGCAGCTGCACTGCGCGAACAGGGCTGGGATGTGCCCGAAGCACAGGCGAACTATGTCTGGCTGCCACTGGGTGAGAAATCTGATGCCTTCGAAGAGGCCTGCGTCGAACAGGCCGTGGCCGTGCGCAACCTCGGTGCCGGTGTGCGCATCAGCATCGGCGAAGACGAAGCCCTCGCCCGGGTGCTGGAGATCTCCGAACGCTTCCACATCGAACACTTCGAGGACTGATCGGAGAGCACCGCCGCGGTGAATACCGCCGCGGTGAATACCGTGCCGAACGATCGGTGAGGGGTGCGCCTAGAGTTCAGCAAGCTCGAGTGCCAACGACACCGCCTGCAGCGTCTCGGCACGGGAGAGGTCGCGACCGAGCAGCTTCTCGATCTTCGCCAACCGCGCCCGCACCGTATGCCGGTGGACTCCCAACTCGGCTGCAATGCGCTCACGTGCCCCGGACGCGGCGATGAAGGCCCGGAGAGTCTCCAACAGCTCCTGACCGCCGCGTGCCCGAAAGAGTTCGCCGAGAACTCGGTCGACGAACCGGTCGGCTGCCTCCTCATCGACCGCCGACAGCAGCGCCCTGACCTCGGAAGCCTCGGACTCGTGCTGGGTCCGCCACAGCATCCACGTGTGATGGAGCTGACCCAACGGCAGCCTCTTCTCCGCAAGCACGTCCAAGCCGGTGACCTCGGCGGCCCTCGTCACCAGCTCATCGAGTCCGCGTTCCTGTGCTCCGACCACCCCGAGCAGCGAACCGGTGCGGGTGAGCAGGCTCCGACCGACGATATCGGCGATGAGTCGTTCGGCGGAGTCCCCGCGGACACCGCCGAAGATGCGCATCCCCACCGTCGCCACCGGGGCCAACCCCGTCACCCTGGTCCACTCCCCATGTGCTTCATCGTCGCTGAGATCGGCGTCGAAGAGCAGCGCACGGCCGGAGGGAACGGGCAGATCCGCCAACGACATCGCCAACAGCGCCGAGGCGGTCGACAGCAGCAGGGCACGCGTCTTCGGAGAGCCGACCGCCTCGGCGGGGGTGAGGATCCACCCGAGCGGATGATCACTCCCGATCGGAACGGCCTCGACGATCCGGGAACCGGTGCGGATCAGGCGAGGCCCTGCCGTCGGCTTCAATGACTCCTCGATGAGTGCCGAACGCACGTCCTCCTCGGCGTCGTCCCCGCTCAACGCCCTGCCGGTCGGCGAGACGAACCGGACCGGAGCCTCCAGCGTCTCTGCCAGGTCGGCCACCAGCGCCGCTGGCCCCTCCCCGGCCAATGCGGTTGCGAAACGGCGGGCGGCGCTGCTCGCCCGGGTCAGCTCCCGGTTGGTCTCGGCCTCACGCATCCGGGTGAAGGCATCGACGACGGCGACGAACGGAACCGGCTCGGGCACGCCGAACAGCGCCAGCCCCGCTTCCTGCGCGGCGGAGACGAGCTTCGGCGGAACCTGCTGCCACGGCAGGTCGGAGCCCAGCCCGATGCCGAGCGCATGCACGCCGACAGTCTTGAGGCGGCGCACATAGTCACCGACCGTGTCCCCGCCGAGATCCTGACCGACCCCGATCGTCAGCAGCACCTCACCACCGGCAAGCCATTCGTCGACCTCCGGCAGCTCCGAGGAGTGCACGATAGTGACATTCTGCTCTGCTGCGGTGGGTGAATCGACGATGATCTCGAGCGCGAGTTCTGCGCGTGTCCAGATCTGTTCCAAAGTGACCATGCACTCGATTCTATCCGCGATGTATAGCCATGGTTTCAAATGCTCCGTTTTGGATATCGGTGTTGTGTGACCCACGTCCTAGGCTGAGGGAATCACCTCCGGCCCATTCGGGTCGGGTCAGCCGCTACGACGAAGGAGAAAGCCAGTGACGTCTCAGCCGCTCGGCCCAGCCGACTACAGCAAGACACCCCGCTACGCAGGACCCCCGACGTTCGGACTGCTGCCGCGCATCGACGAGGTCGAAGCCGAGCGCCCCGGCGAGAAGATCGACGTCAAAGTCATCGGCATCCCCTTCGACGCCGGCGTCAGCTACCGTCCCGGCGCCCGTTTCGGACCGGCTCACATCCGCCAGTCCTCGAAGTTGCTGCGTCCCTACAACCAGGCCACGAACGTCCACCCGTTCACCTGGCAGCAGGTCGCCGACTGCGGTGACCTCGGCGTCAACCCCTTCGACATCGAAGAGGCCATCACCACCGTCGAAGCCAACGCCGACGCCATGCGCGCCGATGGGGCCAAGCTGCTCACCCTCGGCGGGGATCACACCCTGGCCCTGCCGAACCTGCGCTCCCTGCACAAGACGCACGGCAAGATCGCCGTCCTCCACTTCGATGCGCACCTGGACACGTGGGACACCTACTTCGGTGCGCCCTACACCCACGGCACTCCCTTCCGCCGCGCCAGCGAAGAGGGCCTCATCGACATGACTGCCTCGATGCACATCGGCATCCGCGGTCCCCTCTACGGGAAGAAGGACCTCGAGGACGATGAGGTGCTCGGCTTCCAGATCATCCGCAGCGACGAATACCAGTTCACCTCCGTCCAGGACGTCGTCGCCCGGATGCGCAAGCGACTGGGCGATGCTCCGGTCTATCTGTCCGTCGACATCGACGTCCTCGATCCGGCGGCCGCACCCGGCACCGGCACCCCCGAGGCCGGCGGAATGACCAGCCGTGAGCTGCTCAACTCGATCCGCGGACTCCAGGGACTCAATGTCGTCGGAGCCGAGATCGTCGAGGTCGCCCCCGCCTACGACCATGCCGAAGTCACCGGACTCGCCGCCGCCCATGTCGGCTACGAGGTCCTGTCCCTCTGGGCGGCGGAGAACAACGGAGTCACTGCTCCCTCCGGTCCGTCCGGCACCGCCCTCGGAGTCTGACCATGAGCACTGAGAACACCGTCCGCAACGGCGGTCGTGCCGTGGTGGCCACCCTGGCCGCCCACGGTGTCGACACGATCTTCGGCATCCCCGGCACCCATAATCTCGAGTTCTACCGGCATCTGCCGGAGTTCGGGATCCGCGCCGTGACTCCCCGCCACGAGCAGGGAGCAGGCTACGGTGCCGACGGGTACTTCCTCGTCTCCGGCAGACCCGGGGTCGTCATCACGACCTCGGGGCCGGGGCTGACGAACGTCATCACCGCCGCCGCGACCGCCTATGCCGAGTCCCGACCGATGCTCATCCTCTCCCCCGGTGTGCCCACCGGGTTCGAGCGCGCCGACGTCGGCATGCTGCACGAGACGAAGGACTCCTCCGGTGCGGTGGGCCACCTCCTCGTGTCCTCCCAGCGCACCCGCACTGCCGAAGGTGCTGCGCAGGCGGTCGCCGAGGCGTTCGCCATGTTCGACTCGGCCCGTCCCGGACCCGTGCACATCGAGGTTCCCCTCGACGTGCTTGAAGGCGCGTGGAACGGCAGCGTTCCGGTCCCGTTCGCGGGTCGCCGTCCCGGACTCGATGACCATGTGGTGTCTCGTGCCGCCGAGGCGATCCGTGCGGCGAAGCGTCCGCTGGTCATCGCCGGCGGCGGTGCCAGGGGCGCCCACGCCGAGGTGGCCCGTCTCATCGAGGCTCTCGACGCTCCCCTGGCGACGACGGCCAACGGCAAGGGCATCGTGTCCGAGACGCATCCGCTCTCACTCGGATCGAATGTGCGCTTCCCCAGCGTGCAGGCCGAATCCGCGGCGGTCGATGTGCTCATCGTGCTCGGCTCAGAATTGGCCGATTCCGACCTGTGGGGCGGAGTCATCGGTGCGCAGACGAGCATCGGTGTGCGTGATGAGTCTGCCGGGCAGACCGTCATCCGCTGCGATATCGACCCCGACCAGCTCAACAAGAACTTGCCCGGGGACATCCTCGCCTGCGCGGACACCGGCGAGTTCCTCACCGCGCTGATGAGCGCGCTCGGAATCGGAGACGACGGTGCCGCCTCGGCGAGTGATGACGGGACGGATTCGTCCGAACGACACGGATCGGCCGCCTCGGCGAAGGAGCCCGGGGCCGCTCGGGTCGCCCGGATCCGGGAGAGCTGGGCCACCGATTTCGACTTCGACGCGATCGGCGCCCGGGTCACCCGGCTCGTCGAAGAGGGAGCGGGATCGAACGTCGTCATCTCCGGTGACTCCTCGCAGGTCACCTACGACGGCACGGTGCACGCGCTGACGGCGAGCACACCCGATCAGCTGCTCTACATGCCGGGATTCGCCACCCTGGGCTACGGCATTCCCGCTGCCCTCGGAGCGAAGGTCGCCGATCCTGGCCGACCGGTCGTGTGCATCCTCGGCGATGGTGCGGCCATGTTCTCCATCCAGGAGCTCATGACCGCGGCCGAGCTGGGACTGGGCATCCCCTTCGTCGTCGTCGACAACGGCGGATATGCGGAGATCGAGGGTCAGATGGTCGACCGCGACATCGAACCGTTCGCTGTCAGGCTCGCCCGTCCGGACTTCGCGAAACTCGGCGAATCCATGGGCGGGGCCGGGGTGACGATCCCCGAGGCGGACATCGATTCCGCTCTGCCGCAGGCCATCGCCGAGGCACTCGATCGCACCGTGCCCACCGCCATCCACATCACCGTCGGTCACTGAGCCGATCCAACAGAAAGGGCCGCTGTGGACTCTTTGGTAGTCATCATCTATCTCGCCGCCATGGTGGGATTCGGAGTCTGGGGCCGCTTCAAGGCCCATAACCAGGAGGACTTCCTGGTCGCGGGGCGCCGGCTCGGCGGACTGCTGTACACCGGCACGATGTCGGCCGTCGTCCTCGGCGGCGCGTCGACGATCGGCGGAGTCGGCCTCGGCTACACGGCCGGGCTGTCGGGAATGTGGCTCGTGTTCGCGATCGGCTTGGGCATCATCGCACTCTCGCTGTTCTTCGCCCCGAAGATTCAGAAGCTCGAGATCTACACAGTCTCGCAGATGCTCGAACTCCGCTACGGCAAGGGTTCCCGCTTCGTCTCCGGAGCGATCATGACCGCCTACGGTCTGATGATCTCGACGACGTCGACGGTCGCCTATGCCACGGTCTTCCATACCCTGTTCGATCTCAACAAAGTGTGGTCGGTGCTCATCGGCGGCGGCATCGTCATCCTCTATTCGATGCTCGGAGGCATGTGGTCGATCACGCTGACGGACTTCGTGCAGTTCTTCATCCAGACGATCGGCATCTTCCTCATCATGCTGCCGCTCGTGCTCTCGAAGTCCGGAGGCATCGGCCAGCTGTTCTCCTCGCTGCCCGAATCGCACACCTCCCCGGTGGGCATCGGCTGGGAGGCGATCCTCGGCTACATCCTCATCTACACCCTCGGTCTGCTCATCGGCCAGGACATCTGGCAGCGCGTGTTCACCGCCCGCAGCCCGGGTGTGGCCAGGTGGGGCGGCTTCTCCGCCGGCGTCTACTGCCTGCTCTACGCGGTCGCCGGTGCGCTCATCGGCATGGCCGCGACGAAGATCGTGCCCGGCATCGAGGTCCAGGACGATGTGTTCGTCGCCGTCGTCGATGCCTCGATGTCTCCGGTCCTCGCCGGAATCGTGCTCGCTGCGGCTCTGGCCGCGATGATGTCGACGGCCTCGGGTTCGCTCATGGCCGCCTCGACCGTCTGCCGCCAGGACATCGTCGAACCGTTCCTCGCCCGCAAGGACATCGTGCCTGACGGAGGCGGGGCCGCCTCGGCGAGTGATTCCGACGTTTCCGGCTCGGACTCCAGATCGGGTTCGGGTGCGAAGTCGACGCTCGTGCGATCACTGGTCCGCGAGACCGGTGACGAGGTGCGCGACTCGCGCATCTACCTGATCGTGCTCGGCGTCGTGACTTTGGCGCTCGCGATGATCATGCCCAGTGTCGTCGAGGCTCTCACCGTGGCCTACAACCTGTTGGTGGCCGGTCTGTTCATTCCGATCCTCGGTGGTCTCGTGTTCAAGCGCGGAACGATCGTCGGTGTGATGGCCGGCATGATCCTCGGTGCCGTGACAACCGTGGTGGTCATGATCGTCGTGGACATCTACGCCAACGAGGCCATCTACTTGGGCCTCATCGCCTCACTGGTCGGCTACCTCGTCGGATCCTTCGCGTCGAAGCCGACCTCGCCCGAGGTCATGGCCGCATGGAAGGAACGCATCACCCGCTAATTGCTACCTGACGGCGGCCCAGCAACCTCGCGCGAGGTTGCTGGGCCGCCGTCAGGTAGTTCTGGTGGGTGAGGTCTGTGCGGGAGGACCCCGACTTGGTGCCTCAGACCACAGTCGCTTATATTCGAAGAGTCAGGCTGAGCCGCTCTCAAGTACGCCGGAAACCGGCGAGTGGGACGAGCACACATCAGCCGGTGCCCGAAAAAGGGGCACGAAGCCGCAAACCGCGCGTGTGAGACATATATGGATCCCTCATTTCCATATCTCACCAGCGAAAGGCCTGCCATGGCTCATGCCTCCGCGCACGTAGCGCACACCCTTGCCGCCCACATCGATGAGGTCTTCGGCCTCATGGGCAACGGCAATGCCTACTTCCTCGACGCCCTGCTGCGCGACACCTCGGCGACCTACACCGCCGTCCGCCACGAAGCCGGTGCCGTCGTCGCCGCCGACGCCCACTTCCGCACCTCCGGGAGGATCGCAGCCGCCACCACCACGTATGGTGCCGGATTCACGAATACGCTCACTGCCCTCGCCGAGGCGGCCCAGGCCAGAGTGCCCCTCGTCCTCGTCGTCGGGGATGAGCCCACATCCGGTCCCCGCCCCTGGGACGTCGACCAGATCGCCATGGCCTCCGCCGTGGGTGTGCGCACCTACACCGTCGGTCGCGTCGATGCCGCCGCAGCCACCGTGACCGCGATCGAGCATGCTCTGACCTACCGAGTGCCCGTCGTCCTGGCCATTCCCTATGACGTCGCGACTTTGGACCTCGGTGAGATTCCGGTTGTACCCGGCCCCAGTCGTCCCTCGCCGATGGCACCGACTGGCGAATTCGCTCATGCTGCTCTTGACCGCCTCGCGACCGATCTGGCGGGTGCGAAGCGTCCCCTGCTGCTCGCCGGCCGCGGAGCCTGGCTGGCCGGAGCCGGGACCGAACTCGGTGAACTCGTGGACATCACGGGTGCGCTCACCGTGACGACCGCACTGGGACGCAACATCTTCCCTGCGAGCGAACACGATCTGGGAGTCGCCGGCGGTTTCGGTGCCCCGGCCGCAATGGAACGGATCCGCGAAGCCGATGTGGCTGTGGTCTTCGGGGCCTCACTCAATCAGTTCACGATGCGTTTCGGGGACCTCTTCCATCCCTCGACGACGGTGTGGCAGGTCGACACCGACGACCGTGCCACGAATGCTCGAGTCGGCGGCTTCGTCCGAGCAGATGCCAAACTCGCTGCCGCCGAACTTGTGGCGCTGCTGACAGCGACCGGGATCGACGGTGCACGGAGTTCGGACAGTGCCTCCACGCGCTGGCACGATTCCGTCGACACCGCTGCTGACCGTGCCTACGTCGTCGGGTCAGAGCTCGCCGAGGATGGTCGGCTCGATCCTCGAGCGGCGGCGAACCGCCTCGGCGAGGTTCTGCCCGAGGATCGGGTCGTCGTCTCCGACGGCGGACATTTCATCGCTTGGGCGAACATGTTCTGGGAGCCCAGCGTCCCCGACCGACTGGCGATGGTCGGCACTGCCTTCCAGTCGATCGGGCTCGGCTGGCACAGTGTCGCCGGGGCAGCCCGCGCTAACCCGGACTCGACGATCGTGCTGACCACCGGTGACGGCGGCGGCGCCATGGCACTGTCCGACCTGGACACCGCGATCCGGGTCGCCGGCGGCCGCGGTATGGCTGTGGTCTTCAATGACGCGGCCTACGGTGCCGAGGTCAACCTGTATGGGCTCAAGGGGTTGGAGAAGTCGCCCATGCTCATCGACGAGATCGATTTCGCGGCCCTCGCCACAGCAGCTGGCGGGCACGGGGTCGCCGTCCGCACCTTGGCCGATCTCGCAGTCGTCGAGGAGTGGCAGTCCCGCCCCGTCGACGAACGGCCCTTCCTGCTCCTCGACCTGCGGATCTCCGGTGAGATCATCGCGCCGTACCAAGAAGAGGTCATTCGCGTGAACTCGTGAACGCGCCTAAGCAGTCACTGTGCTGGGCCGGGGTTTCGCGGCCGGCGCGTGGCTGCTGTCTGACACCCTCGATCCTTCCCGTTTCAGGCAAGCCGGGCCTCGGCCGAATGGCGGATCGTGATCGGCCGAGTGGTCGGAACTCTCGGATCTCGCGAGGGCGTCGCGAAGTGGGTGCCCAGACGACGGTATGGCGGTCGATGCCGTGGCAGGTCGTCGCCGTGGCAGGTCAGTTGTCTGCGGACCGCGCCGCGCGGTTGGCCGTCGTCCAGGCTCTGACAAAGAGGCCGAGGATGAGCAGCCATCCCGCGACCGCGAGAACGGCTCCGTCTGCCTTCGGCCAGGCGAATTTCTCAACGCTCAACAGTGCAATCGAGAAGCCGACGGCGATGATGCTGATGGTGATGAGCATGGGAATCGCCGCACGGTGGCCGGCCTGCCATGCGGCCTCGGACCGCATCGTCACGCCGACCGGATTCCGATCGCACGATTGCGGGGCAGACGATCGCCGCGGATGACCAATACGAGAACGATGCAGACAACGGCGAGGAGCAGGTAGCCGATCAGCGGTGGACAGAGCATCGGTGCCGGTCTCCTCTTTGAACTCGGATCCACCGTATCGTATGGGGGCTGGCCTCAGCGGATGTCGTGACCTCAACGATGAAATCGGCGGCGGACGGAAGGACCGGTGGGAACGGTCCTGTCCGGCCGCCTCGGCGAAGGTGTTCGCTGTCTTCGACGTTTCGCTGTTGCAACGTCTCGACGTTGTCAGTCCGGGGATATTCGGACAGCGAAAAGCCCCGGATCCTTGCGGAATCCGGGGCTATGACACGTGGAGATGGCGGGAATCGAACCCGCGTCCGTCGGCAGATTGTCAGGACTTCTCCGGGCGCAGTTCGTGAAGTAGTGTCTTAGGTTCTGGCTATCGCACGAACACGTAAGCCAACGAACGGAGTTGAGTGAAAGTCCCTCAGGCACCCCCAACATGTGCCTGAAGCAGTGGCCTCTTAAACGACGCCAGGATCTAGAGCAGAGGCAACTCTAGGCTGACGGATTCGCAGCTCGCGCTCTATCAGGCAGCGAGGGCGAAATCGGTGCGGTTGTTAGACTTAGCACCTATTGTTTTGCAGAGGACATTAACGAGATGACTCTGCATTCTCGGCCCGCTTCTCCCGACGCAGTGTCCAACGTCGAAACCGATCATCCCCATATTCTGTTACCAATCCTGATCAGCTGTTTCATCCGCCGAGGCGGCTGCTGGCGCCGATCAGATACTCCAGCATACTCGTACAACGCAGACCGAGCCAATTGCATTCCCTGAACTCCGCGAATATGTGACCGGGCGTGCGCGGATGCGCTCGGACCGCCTCGGCGAAGGAGACGGTGGAGATGGCGGGAATCGAACCCGCCGTCAACCAACCCTTACAGGTACTGCTTGGACTTCATGGCGCGTTCGGCTTCGCGCTTGTCCTGCGCTTCGCGCAGTGCCTGTCGCTTATCCCATTCGCGCTTGCCGCGGGCCAGGGCGATCTCGACCTTGACACGTGAGCCGTCGAAGTACAGCTCCAGCGGGACCAGGGTACGGCCGGATTCCTTGACTTTCTGCGAGATCTTGAGGATCTCCTCGCGGTGAAGCAGCAGCTTACGACGGCGGCGGGCCGAGTGATTCGTCCAGGTTCCCTGCAGGTATTCGGGAATGTAGACGTTCTCCAGCCAGGCCTCATTCTGGAAGATGAGGGCGAAGCCGTCGGTGAGCGAGGCTCGGCCTTCGCGCAGCGATTTCACCTCGGTGCCGGTGAGTACGAGTCCGGCCTCCCACGTGTCTTCGATGTGATAGTCGTGGCGCGCCTTGCGGTTCCTCGCAATGACTTTCTTGCCTGTGTCCTTCGGCATGACCGGCCTCCTCTCTGCTCCCGATCACCTGTGCACGCGTTCGCGGGCACAGCCACCAATTCTAGCCCATCGGCACCCTTCCGCACGCCCGTCCCCTCTTAGAACTACCTGACGGCGGCCCAGATACCTCGCGCGAGGTTGCTGGGCCGCCGTCAGGTAGCAATCAGAAGATGAAGGGTTTCGGGTCGACGTAGCCGCCGTTCTCCATGATCTCGAAGTGCAGGTGGCAGCCGGTCGAAGCTCCCGTCGTACCGGAGTACGAGATGACGTCGCCCTTCTTGATCCGCTGCCCGTCATGGACCTTGAGCTTCGTGTTGTGGTTGTACGTCGACGCGATCGACTTGCCCTTGATCTTGCCGTGGGAGATGACGACGCGGTTGCCGTAGCCGCCGGTCCAGCCGGAGGTGACGACGATGCCGTCGCCGGCCGCGCGGATCGGGGTGCCGCAGGGCACGCCGAAGTCCATTCCGGTATGCAGCTTCTTCGCCCCCGTGATCGGGTGGACGCGGTATCCGAACGGAGACGTCGTCGGGTATCCCTTGGCCGGATTGGCCAGGACTCCGTCACCGAAGACGAACTTGCCCTTCTTCTCCTGCTCCTTCTCCCATTCCCGGACCTTCTCGGCCAACCGGTCCTGCTCGGCCTTCTCATCGGCCAGCTGCTTCTCGGTCTTGTCCTTGTTGTCGGAGATCGTCTTCTCCGCGTCGTCCTTCGCGGAGATGAGGTCGTTGAGGCTGTCGGCCTTCTTCTTCGCATCGACCTGCGCGGCCTCTTTGGCCAGCACAGCCTCGGCGGCTTCGTCCTTGAGATCGGAGATCTTATCGGTCACGCCCGAGAGCCGCTCTTCGTTGTTCTTGTTCAGCGCCCGCTGTTCGGAGAGCTTGTCGATCGTGCGCTGTTGGGATCGCACCGCCGAGTCGACACGGCCGATACCGCCGTCGGCGCTCGTGCCCTCGGCCATCTGCAGCAGCATCGCCAGATCGGAGGTGATGCCCGAGTTCTGGTAGGCCTGTCGTCCGATGCGCGCCGCCGAGGTCTTGTGCTTGTCGATCTCCTCCGTGCCGGACTTGATCGTGTCCTTGAGATCCTTCTGCGCGTTCTCCGCCGAAGTCAGGCGTGCGGCCATGTCCTGGTCCTTCTCGATCGCCTCAGCCAGTGCATCGTCGGCGGCCTTCGATTCGGCTTCGGCGTCCGGCAGCTTCTCCTGCGCGGCATCGCGTTCGGCGATGACGCGGGCGAGATCCTCGTCGAGGCCTTCGAACTCCTGTTGGAGTTCCTTGACGCGTTCGTCGACCTCGCTCTTGTCGTCGCGAGGATCGGCCACCACCGAGGTGACCGGCATGACCACTGCCAGTGCGGCTGCTGTGAGGACGAGTCCGAGTCTGCGTCTCATCTCAGACCTTCGTGTACTTGTTCAGCGTGATCAGCGACGAGGCTCCGGCCATGAGCACGCCGATGATGATGAGTACGGGGGTGATGAGGAGAACGTCCCATCCGGAGATGAGGCTGAATCCCGTGGCCTGCGACTGCAGCCAACCGCTGACTCCGAAGTGGACGAGCAGTCCCAGGGCACCGGCGGACAGTGTCGCACCGATGGCCGAGGCGATGACGCCCTCGAGCAGGAACGGCATCTGGATGAAGGTGTTCGACGCGCCGACGAGCCTCATGATGCCGGTCTCCCGGCGCCGCGAGAACGCGGAGAGTCGAATGGTCGTGGCGATGAGCAGCATCGCGCACAACAGCATGATGCCGGCGATCGCGATCGCCACGATGGTCGCGATGTTGAGCACCCCGAACAGGCGATCGAGCAGCTGATTCTGGTCGACGACCTCTTCCACCCCGGGAGTCGACGAGAACGTCTCCTTGATGATGTCGTACTTCTCGGCGTCCTTGAGTTTGACCCGGAAGGACTCGTTCATCTCGTCCTTGGGCACGGTGCCCTCGAGGCTGGTGCCCTTGAACTGCTCCTGGAAGTGCTCGTAGGCCTCGGTCTTGTCTTCGAAGTAGACCTTGTCGACATACGGGGCCAGATCGGAGCTTTCGAGTTCGGACCGGATCTGATCCTTCTGGTCGCCAGTGACCTCACCGTCGACGCAGTTCGTCGCTTCCGAATCCGGCGGGCACAGGAACACGGAGACCTGCACGCGGTCATACCAGAAGTCCTTCATCTGCCCGACCTGCATCTGCAGCAGGATCGCGGCACCGACGAAGAGCAGGGACACGAAGGTCACGAGCACGACGGAGATGACCATGGAGAAGTTCCGGCGCAGGCCCGACCAGACTTCGGAGAGGATGAAACCGGCCCTCATGAGGCGACTCCGTAGGTGCCTTCTTCGACGTCGCGGACGATTTCGCCTTCGCGCAGTTCGATGACCCGCCGGCGCATCCGGTTGACGATCTCGCCGTCGTGGGTGGCCATGAGCACGGTGGTGCCGTTGCGGTTGATCTTCTCCAGCACGTTCATGATGTCGGCGCTTGTGGCCGGGTCGAGGTTGCCCGTCGGCTCGTCGGCGAGCAGGATTCCGGGTTTGTTGACCACGGCGCGGGCGATGGCCACACGCTGCTGCTCACCGCCGGAGAGCTCACTGGGGTAGCGCTTCTCCTTGCCGGCCAGGCCCACGGTCTCGAGGACGTCGGGGACGAGGGTCGACATGGCCGCGCGGGATTTTCCGATCACTTGGAGGGCGAAGGCGACATTGGCGAACACGGTTTTGTTCGGCAGCAGGCGGAAGTCCTGGAACACGGTTCCGATCCCCCGCCGCAGGTAGGGCACCTTCCAGCTGGGCATCTTCACCACGGATTTTCCGGCGATGTGGATGCGACCGGAGCTGGGCACCTCTTCACGCAGAATGAGTCGGATGACCGTGGACTTTCCCGAGCCGGACGCCCCGACGAGGAACACGAATTCCCCGCGGTCAGCCTCGAAGGAGATGTCATCGAGTGCTTTGCGGGAACGTGTGTCGTAGGACTTCGAAACGGAGTCGAATCTGATCAAGTCGGTCTTCAATCATGTTGCGGGTGGCTCGGCCGCTTCCACTGTACGTAACAGTTCCGTGATGTTCGCGGAGGCGGCCGGGCGTGTGTTGCGATCTGATGAAGTTCACAGTCGCCTCGGTGATGGTCGCTCCCTCGCCGAGGCAGCCGACCCTCAGTCGGCCATCGACCGAGTCAGGCGGCGCAGTGCCGTTGACCGAAAGATCAGGCCTGTTGCCCGAAGAGTCAGGCTCAGGCCTCGGCCTCTTCGGCCATCTCCTGCTCCTTGCGCCAGCGGATGCCGGCTTCGATGAGTCCGTCGAGGTCACCGTCGAAGACGGCCGAGGGGTTGTTGACCTCGTAGCCGGTGCGCAGGTCCTTGACCATCTGGTACGGATGGGTCACGTAGGAGCGCATCTGATCGCCCCAGCTGGCCTTGATATCGCCGGCCAGCTCCTTCTTCTGCGCGGCCTCTTCCTGGCGTTTGAGGTCGAGCAGTCGCGACTGCAGGACGCGCATCGCGGCCTCGCGGTTCTGGATCTGGGACTTCTCGTTCTGCATGCTCACAACCACACCGGTGGGGATGTGCGTGATGCGCACGGCCGAGTCCGTCGTGTTCACGGACTGCCCGCCGGGACCCGAGGACCGGTAGACGTCGATGCGCAGATCGTTCTCGTCGATCTCGACATGGTCGGTCGATTCGATGAGCGGGACCACCTCGACAGCGGCGAAGGAGGTCTGGCGGCGGCCCTGGTTGTCGAAGGGGCTGATGCGCACGAGACGGTGAGTGCCTGCCTCGACCGACAACGTGCCGTAGGCGTAGGGCGCGTCGATCTGGATCGTCGCGGACTTGATGCCCGCACCTTCGGCATAGGAGGTGTCGAGCTCCTGGACCTTGTAGCCGCGATTCTCCGCCCACCGGACGTACATGCGGGTGAGCATCTGCGCCCAGTCGGTCGCGTCGTCGCCGCCGGCGCCCGAGCGCACGGTCACGACGGCGGAGCGCTCGTCGTATTCATGGCTGAGCAAGGTCGAGATCTCGAGTTCGGCCAGCTGATCGCGCAACTTCTTGATGTCGCGGTCGGCCTCTTCGAGCGATTCCGAGTCGCCTTCGTCCTGGGACATCTCGACGAGCAGCTCGGCATCGTCGATGCGCTCGCCGAACTTCTCCAGCTTCTCCAGGGTGCCCTGCTTGTGCGAGAGCTTGGCCGAGGTCTTCTGTGCCGAATCGGGGTCGTCCCAGAACGTCGGCGACGACGCCTGCTCCGTGAGTTCGGCAACCTCGTCGCGCAGGTTGTCCAGATCGGACACGTCGAGAATTGCTTTGTACGTCTGGCGGAGGTTGGCGATTTCAGAAGAGTAATCAGTGGAGGCCATAATGATCCGATTCTAGTGCATGCCCTCCCCCGAGCATGAAACGGCGCCGAGGCGGTCGACCGTTGAGATTGCGAGGACTGATCGATCGAGGCCTGCCCCGATCAGTCGCCCTGGCCCCAAAAAGCGCCGCCGGCGGAAGATCTGATTCATCCCGCCAGCGGCGCGGCTCACATCGCTTCATACGAAGACTGGTGAGGAAAATATAGACCGAAACCCACCCTTGCGCAAGACGAAAACACCCCACAATGACATTCATGAAACTACACAGTGAGCATTTGCAGAGCCCATTCCCAGTTATCCACAGATTTCGGAATTCACTAGATTCTTCATTCGACTACAGGTAGGTTAAACAGCAAATCACGCTGTCAATTGAATGATCGGGCAAGGGTTCAGAGTGGAAGCCACCGAAGTCATCACCAGCGAGGTTCACAAGCGGATCAGAGATCTCGATGTGGATCCCCGCGCCGATATTCAGCGCTCTCGCGAGCTCATTCGCACCGTCATCGCCGAATACGATGAGCGCAGCCTCGTCGCCGATCTCCCGGTGCTCGAGGACAAGGAGGCGACGTTTCGGCATATCGATCATCAGCTCTCAGGTTTCGGTGCCCTGCAGGACTATTTCGATGATCCGCACGTCGAAGAGATCTGGGTGAACTCCCCAAGTGAGGTCTTCATCGCCGTCGATGGAATCCATCAGCTGACGACGACGAAGCTGAGTTCGGGCGAACTCGACGACCTCATCGAGCGGATGTTGCGCACCTCGGGCCGTCGCGTCGATCTTTCCCAACCTTTTGTCGACGCCATCCTGCCCGACGGTTCCCGGCTGCATGTCGTGCTGCCCGATATCACGCGCACTCATCCGGCCGTGAATATCCGCAAGTTCATCGCCCGGCCGCGCAACCTCGCCAATCTCGTCGCTTACGGCTCACTGACTCCCACAGCCGCCGAGTTCCTCGACGCAGCCGTGACGTGCGGTGCCAATATCCTCGTCTCCGGAGCAACTCAGGCCGGCAAAACAACCATGCTCAATGCCTTGGCCGGCTCGATACCGGCCCGCGAACGCACGATCTCCTGCGAAGAGGTCTTCGAACTCAACCTGCCCAGCCGCGACTGGGTTCCCATGCAATGCCGTCAGCCGTCGCTCGAAGGAACCGGCGAAGTCACCCTCCGCGCCCTCGTCAAAGAGGCTTTGCGGATGCGGCCGACGCGCATCATCGTCGGCGAGGTCCGAGAAGCCGAAAGTCTCGACCTCCTGGTCGCGCTGAATTCCGGGCTGCCGGGAATGGGGACCATCCACGCGAACTCCGCTCGGGCGGCGATCACGAAGATCTGCACTCTGCCTCTTTTGGCTGGGGCGAACAATCGATTGGGGATGTGCAAACACAACATCCGATATGGCTGGCCGACCGCAACTGACTATATGCGTTCCACCGAACCTACTCGTCACGGTCGACGACAACCTCGAGACTGTCTCGGAGCAAATAAATTTCGTCTGGATTCAGGATAATTTTGTCACCCACGTTGAACCGCGTCACCATCTTGCACTTGACGCCGTGATCTTTAGAAATGACCCCACCGCAATGGGCAATGTCGTGCCTCAAGTGCCGCAAATCACCCATGACATCTGACGAAATCTTTTTGAGCTCGACTCCCTCAAGTTTTGCAAACTCTGGCCGATAGTAATTCTCCCACCGAGCGAAGATGAGCGTGATCCATGCATGAGTGAGCCATTCGCGCAACCAGCCGTTCGTGTCAATTGCGCCATTCAGATCGCTGAGTCGCCATCGAGCATCTATGCGAGCACCCGGTGTGGTGGGCGCGTCTTCGCTGACCGTCATGAGTGGATCAGGATTGCTGGCGGTAGGTCGAATATTGGCCGAATCAGCAGACTTGGACAGACCAAGCTGAGTGAAAGCCATCGTACTGGAGGAAGTCAAGAATTCATGACTCAGCTCGTCGAATAGTTCCTGGCTCATCACAGTAGTATGGCACGACACCTGTCGCGAGGTTCCAGTGAGAAACTACCCATATGAACCGACCTGTCAACGATATGCAGCTCCGCGTACTTCGCTGGGTGGCCGATGGCGCGGACCTTGACAATCCACCGAACGATACGTTCAAGAAGAGCGCCGGTGCACTCAGAGATCGAAGACTCATCAAGGTCAGCAAGAGCAACGGGAAGTGGGACGCCACGATCACCGAGATAGGCACCTACTACCTCGAGCACGGCCGATATCCACAACCGAATCGAGCCCCTTCCAACCGCCGTCCGAGTACACCGCCCCAGTCTCGAACCGCACCCAGCAAGTCACCTAAGGACCCGACTGTCGTCACGTCGAAGCCAGAGCCGACACCGGCCGCGCCCCTCAAACCGCCCGGCTCTATCGACATCCCGACTCAACTGCGCCGTCCGCACAAAGCGGTGCGCGAGATCATCGATCACAAAGCGCGTCTCGACGTGCCGAAGGAACAGCAGCAGCGAGCTCTGCTCATTCTTCATGCCCTCGTTCAAGAAGCGATCCGCCGCAATTGGACAGTGACGGCGAATCCATCGACGTTCCGTAGCGACCCGTGGACGGACCGTCGTACGAGAGTCTCCCCCGGTGCCGATCTGTTCACGATTGACGCCGGCGACAAACCAGTCGCGATTCGGCTCCGGATGCGACAGAAGCGCGTCGACCACGAGCTCACCGAGAAGGAGATCGCCGACCAGAAGCGATACAGGTGGTCATTCGCCCCTAAATACGACTTCGTACAGACGGAGAGGATGAGGCTCGAGATCAGGGAGAGCTCCTCGAACGCATACGTCGTTGAAGACACCGCGGCGACACGAATCGAGGACAAGTTGATCCGAGCGGTCGAACGTATCGCCGAAGCCTCGGTCAAGGAACGCGAACTGGTCGAGCGGCGGCGACAGCGCGACATCGAGATCGCCGAAGAACGACGTCAAGCAGAGATTCTCCGACAGCGCGCAGAACGGTACAGCTCGTGGTTCGAGACTCTCGATCAGCTGAGATCCAACGTCATCCGTCACCGCGAACTTGCCGACACCGTGGCCAGGCTGAGACAGGCTGTCGAGCTCAGAGATCCTGACGGCGAGAACTTCGATGCGCTGGGTGAGTACTTGGCCTGGTCAGAACAGCACCTTGAAGAGTCCGACCCGCTTCGAAAAATCGCACTCCCAAGCGGAGAGCGTCCTGATCTCAGCTACGAAGAATGGCGGGAATGGAGCCGGCGAAACCCGAGCAACTTGCACAGGCCGTTCGTAAACTACCGCCAGACGGGCAACGCCTGGTAGTCGACGAAAGGTATTGCGTAGGTCAAGAGCAATCGACTGCGCACTATTGCGATCTCAACAGGACGCCGCAGAGTGGCTGACTAAAGCCCTTATTCGTACTCGGTCATCACAGCGTGAAGAGCTCCTCCGAAGGCCTCTTCAATAGTCCCTTCAGAGCACCGAATAGCCGCCGTGACGGCCTCCTTGCGCCACTCTTCGATGGGAGTGCTGGCGTCGTCGGGCCACCACGCCCCGTGTTCATATTCCCATCTTCCTTGGTTGCGGGTCCACGCCACCAGCCCGAGGAGGCGAGCGTCGGGGTGGTCACCGAGGGACAAGAGCACCTCAATGGCATGTTCCCCGCACCAGAAATATCGGCCGAATACTAAGCCCCATTCTTCGTCCCACCGTAGGACGCTGGACCCGTCCCCACCCGTAGCGAACGCAGCGCGGACGACGGTCCGCCAGAGACTACCCATGGCCCGCGCAAGCGCCGCCAAGTCAGGTTCGAAATCATCTCGTTCTTCGTCTGGCTCCCAGAAAGGCTCACCATACTGCCGGACCCACCACCAAATATCCTCTTTCAGATCGAGTGCTCGCTGGTCGCCACTATCTCTGAGCGTGCACGTGAACCAGTCAACTGGGTCCCATGTGATAGGCGGACGGTGATCCGTCGAGCGAAGTTCGCGAAATAGCGAGCGAGCAGTCGCGCGCAGCTTCACGAGCTTGTCGAGATCCAGATCAGCCGGCCATTCTACAAGGTGCGTCCCGTATGCCATCCCATCGTAGAACGCGCTCAAACGCTCGAGCTCAGGATCACGAGGTGACGACGGAACGGCGAGACGGTCGAACAGGGCCTCCCACCCGATAACAACACCTTCGACATCACGTCGGACGCTCGAAACACGCCCCTGGGGAACAATGAAGACGTCTGCATAAGCAGGGCCCCGCTGAGCTGGAGTGAGTCCAGCCCACAGCTTCAGCTCCACTCGGAACGACTCATCGCGAAAATGGAAAGTCAAGTCGGACCTGCCTTCCGCTGGCACTTCTCTACCCAACTGCGTCGTCACCGAGATCTCCCCAGCGTCGAGCACGTCAACATCGAATGCGGCGAGAAATCTCTCTTGGTTGCGCCGCGTCTCCAGCCACGCCAGCAGCGCATTCTCCATGAACTGCTCGTCGCGCCGACGATCGCCTTCGCGGTAGGTGTCTTGATTCAGTTGAGCCGCCCACAAACCTGCGCTTTTGCCCTCGCTCATCTATCACTCTTTGGCCGTTGGTGCAGGTCAACTCTGTCTTGAGATCTAGCCTAACGCTCGCGATGCGCCGTAGAGACGGATCTCACCAACCGGCGCTTCCAGTTTCCGTCATAGACAAGCCGCGGCAAACGGCCAGCTCACCTACAGAGAATCGTCCGTTCAGCTTTCACCGAGAAGGCTCAGGTCGGGTCGCCGCTCAGCTGATAGACCTGAACGCTCGGGTTCGGGCCAATCCGGCAGGTCGTCAACGCTACCGCCGTATGCAAGCACCGTTTGCGCTGCAAGGTCGCAGCACACTTGGATGAAGCCCTCAGCGCCCATCAAACGCATCGAGTGTTTACCGTCGGCAAGAGGCCACAAAGCCCCAGAAGCGTTAGACACCAGCCGAGGATCACCTCCATGGCTCAGGATGTCCCGCAGGTTCTTCATGTCGGCGAGGTAGGTCCGGATCTCCTGGGTTCCGCGGTAGAGCTTCCACCGCGAGCGATTGCCCGCTGCGAGTCCGACGACCCTCGTCCGGACTCCCCAGTCCCGAGTGAAGAGCTCAACACCAGCTTTCCGACCCGCGTCCCGCAGCTTGTCCGGGTGCAAAGGTAGGTGGCGTGTCTGTGACTCATCATCCAGGAGGACGTCGTTGAAAAAAGCCTCTACTGCCGCGTAGGACATGGTGAAAATGGCCCATCTCAAGGCGTACTGTTTCGGCGAGCGGCCCAACGAAGAACCGTCTTTAGCTACCAGGCCCTCGAGGTCTCGATGCAGCGTGACTAGCAGCGAAGGGTTCACTAGGCCTGCTGCGAGTGAGCCCGCAGCGGCGACTGCCTTCGGAAGGTCGGCGTGCTCGATGGTAGATCTACTGTTCATATTTCTCCCTCACAGAACGGAAGCGCCCGCGGCTCGGCTGACCGACGTGAAGGTCGTCGTACCCCGCCACAATCAATTGTAGTAACGAGAAAGTACGCACAAGCACATCTCCGTAGGGGGCCGGCCGTTCGCACAGTCCCACCTCGCCGATCAGCGCAGAGCGGCAGCAGCCCTGATGGCGACCAGGAACGGACTGTCTTCTCTGCGCGTCTCGGCACCCAGATCACTGAAGGGGCGGATCGATTCGTGGTCGGGGTTGACGCGGAGCATCCATGCCGACCACGCGTCGTGGACGTCCGACGCCTGCGTATCTACGCCCTTGGCACGGAGGAGCACGGCGTACATCAAGAAGAGATCGTCGGAGTCCTCCGGGACAGCGATGCCCTCCGGTAGACACTGACGTATCAGCTCCGCGTCGCGCTCGAGGTACGTTGTCATGACACCAGTCTCCCGACGAGGAGCACCAAGTACAACAGGCCGAAGACCACGGGTACGATTCGCTCGACCCCGCCCAACTGTTCGAGGCCGGCTCTGATCCTCCCTGCGCGGCCGGGTGGCGGGTCGTCTCCCCCAAGCATTGCCCACTCGTCCTTGAAGACCTTGACCGGCAGGTGCTCGTCCTCGATGCGGTTAATAACGATGAACTTCACTTCGTTGAGTCGACGGTAGTTCCGCAGCAGGAACCACCAGCAGGCGGCCACCACGACGCCAGCGCCGCATACGGCGACGGAGAGCCAGGCGGCCTGCTCCCCCGCCGGGCGCAGGCCGAGCACCGCAACCAGCGTCGTGTTCACCGTCAGGAAGTAGGCATTGGCGATCCCACGGCGGGCGGACACCCTGTCAGCCATCTCGACGGCGAGCTTGTACTGCTCCATCACGCTTGGGTTCGGCGACCTCTGGGTCACCGGGCACCGCCGACGAGTGCCTTTAGGTTGGGCCAGGTCCACGTGTAAAGCTTGTCGCCAGGCAGTGCGGTCGTGGGCCTGGTCGAGCCCGAGGTGTATGCCGCCAGCAGGAAGTAGGGAATGCCCTCCTCCTGAGCGATTTTGAGCTCGACGGCGACTCCGACCGCCGTCCTCATGTTCCTGCCGCACAGCACGATAACGAGGCCGCTCGCCCGGATCTGCCGCCGTGCCCTTGCCTTCCAGTCGGACGACGGCTCCTTGAGCGACCAATCGTGGATCACGAACGGCGAGTCAGGGTTCTTCGACTGCCCGATGAGCAGGTCCTTCTGCCTGGCGTCGTTGTCGTAGTCGAAGCTGATGAATGCGCGCTGCGCCATGGGTGCCTCCAGTCTCGATCACCGGGACTCCCCCGGTCAAGGCCATGCTGGCACGAGGCACTGACACGGAACACGGGAATCGTGGCCACCCGTGTCGGCGTCTTCGATATGTCTGGCCAACGACGAGCTCCGATGCGCGAGCAATCGGAAAACAACGGTGGAAGGGCTCGAAGCTCTCAACTCTCCGGAGTAACGAGCTCCGCCTTCGCCCACTCCGCGATCGATCGGAGCCGGGGGTGCTCGCGCACGATCTTCTGCTGCCGGTCGGCAGGCAGCCCGATCTCGTGAAGCAGGTTGAGGATGACGATGCCCGTCGTGGCCTCGACCACGGCAACGAGCTCCTCCATGGAGTGGTCCGGCGTTCTCCCTTCGTGGGCGAGGTCGTTGCGGGCCTTCACCGTCCTCCGCGACCACCTGTCGAGATCGGGCACGAGCTCGGACACCGCCTGCTGGTCGGGTCTCTCAGCGAGGGCGTTGAGCCGCTCGCGGAGGTTCACGTCGTTGCGGATCGCGCTCTTGAGCCGCTCGCGCTGGTCCTCCGGTGCCAGCGCGAGCATCGCCGCGCGCATCTTCTTGAACTCCGCCGTCGGCATCGGTCGCTCTTCGATGCCGAGCGCCCGATGCAGCGCCTCAGCGGCCCCGGCGGCCATCAGCAGGCGGCTCTCGAGGTACTGCGCAGGCGCGTAGCGCAGCGCGAGGATGAGGTCCGTCGCAGCGTGGAGACGATCACGCACCTCGAACCAACGAAGGATGATCTCCTCGAACGGGATGTCGTCGCAGGTGAAGAATACTCTGTGATGGTCGATGGCCTTCGCGTCTCGCTCGCCCACGGCGGCGGGTGAGTAGAGGACCTCGACGTAGCGCTCAGCGGGATGGCGCTCCGCCCCCGGGCCCTCCCCCGTCAGCTTCAGGCGCAGCCAGATCACCCCGGCGGCGCGGTGGGTCGCGAGCGAGATCAGGTCCTGGATCGACTTCGCCGAACGGATTGCACTGCTCAGCGAGCATCCCCCCGGTGGGGCGATCCGCACAAACGCCGCGTCGCGGATCCGGCCGGTTGTCTCGCCGCGGCGCGCGTCAAATGACGGAGCCGTGCGCCGGTGATCGAGGGTGAACTCGGTGCCGTCGACGGTGACCGACGTCGACTCCAGCGGCTTCGCGGAGATCGACCCGCTGCCGTCGAACCGCGCCCCCTCAGGAGCACCGATGAAGCCGGAGAACACCTTCTCCGCGCCCCAGTGCCCCAGGTTCTCGACGGACACCTGCAACGCTTCGAACAGTGAATCGTCCTCGTCGGCCGTGTGGACCCCGACGAGCACCGTCTGCGCGCGCACGGCCTGCCTGTCTGGGCTGTCGACTCTCGCTCCCATGGTCCGCTTTGTGCTCGTTGGGACGCAGTCGAGAAGGGTGATCTCGCGACTCTCTGCCACGCCGTGCATGACCTCCCAGGTGCGGCTTCCTTCGTGGACCGCCGTCAACCACGGAGAATCTTCCGTCATGATCCGGTTCTCGAAGGTTCCGATCAGCGACAAGGTAGCGCCACCGTCGCGGTCGTAGCGCAGCACGCCAGGGACGCGCTCGTCCGGCGCGCCGGGCAGCCACCACAGCCCCGACCACTCGTGGGACTCGGACAGAAGCAATGGATCACTCGACACGCGACGCTCCTACTCGAAGGCGTTCGAGCCGGCGCTCGGCCAGCGCGAGCCCCAGCTCGGCCTGGGTGAGATCGTGTTCGCCCTCTCTGATGCGGTTGTGGAGGTCGATGACCTGCGGGGCGTCGGCCTCACGGCCGGCGAGCTCGCCGAGCTCGTGCAGGTCCTCTCTGGCGGCTCTGAGCTGGTCCTCGAAGTGCTTGTTGCGGATCTGCAGGCGCGAGACCGGGTCGATCGCCCAGCGCATGCGCGCGTGGTGGTCGAGTGTGGTCTTCCCCTCGAGCCACGCACGCAGCTCCGGCTGTTCGACGTCGGCGGGCAGCCCCGTTGCCAGTGGCGTGTCCGGGACGGGCATGTCGTTCGGGTTGTAACTGAGCAGGATCTCCGGCCGCGCACCGAGAGCGGCCGCGATGGCAACGAGGTCGTCGACGGTGGCGGCCCGCTCGCCGTGCTCGATGCGGCGGAGGTCCTCGGTCGTCAGCCCGTGGCCGAGCTGGGAGAGGACGTAGGCGAGCTCGTCGAGGCTGAGGTCGCGCAGCTGGCGGTAGTGGTGGACGGCGTCGGCGAACGCGCGGGACGTGGGCGGGAGGTCGGGCATGGCATCCAGCGTAGGGCCGAGCACGGACACGGGATGGGATGGAGGATGTGGACGGCGGGAGTCGGAAAGGCGGGTGCGGAGCGCACGGACGGGGAGGGACAATGTTGCGGGAGGGGCCACCGAGTCCGCGATTCGCCATTGAGGCCCGCGGAACCTGCTACGGAAGTCCCTGCGAAAACTCTCGCGGAAGAGTTCCGCACATAGTTCCGCACGGACTTCCGCAGCGGCATCACCCCAGGTCAGGCAGGAAAATCAGGGCCCGGTCTGCGGAAGTGCGGACGGAGACCCCCTACTTCTCTCCTTGTAGGTCGGAAGAAGATGAGCTGTGTGGTCATAGGAGAGAAGTACAGGGGTGAGTTCCGCAGTTCCGCAATAGAGCGCTCGCTCGCCCACCTGACAGGCACTGCGCAGCCCACAGACCGGGGGCTCACCCCTCCATGGATCCCTCAAGCTCAGCGATCTCCTTCTTGAGATGCGCGATCGTCGACTGAGCCTGCTCTATTTGCCATTCGGCACCACTGGCTCGTTCTTCCTGACGGGCGACATCTCGCCGGAGTTCATCGAGGCGGGCTTCACGCGGATCCTCCTCGCTGACGAGCGCTGTCAGCGGGACCCCGAGCACCTGGGCCGCGTAGACGGCCTCGTCGAGTCGCACGGTACGGGCTCCGCTCTCGATCTTGGTGATCGCCGTCGCCACCACACGAGCATCCATCAGCTCGGACAGGCGTCGCGCCAGCTCGGCCTGCGACATCTTGGCAGTAAGACGACACTCGCGCATGCGCGCAGCGAACTGGCTTTCGGGCGTCGGGTGCATCGGATTCTCCTCAGACATGAGCGGATACATCTGCCATAGGAGAAGTTTATGCACAGATGCTGCCTAAAAGGAAGCAAACCTGGTAGGCTGGGCGCAAGGCAGCACCCGCTAGCCGTCCAGTGGCATCACCGCAGTGAGTAAGCCCCAGAGCGATCAGCGACCGAGATACGGGCTCGGATTTCCCTCGGCCACATGACGTGGCAGATCGAGGATCCGACGACTCCCGGAAGGTCCGCCCAATGTCTGCCGCCGCCATCGCATTTCCCGAGCGCCCAGAGCGCCTCTACTCTCTCCGTGAACTCTCCGAGATGGGCTACGGGTCGAGAAGGACCCTCCAGACTCGCATCCACGAGGGCAAGGTCCCGGCCGTGCTGGTCAACCACGCCTATAAGATCCGCGCTTCGGATCTTCATCTCCTCGCCGAGCAGGTCGGCTGTTTGGCCACGCCGGTCATGACCGTCGATGACCTTGCCGAGCTCACCGCGAAGGTCATCTCGACCTGGCCGCGGCTCTCCGACGACCGCAAGGCAGAGCTGAGCCGCCTCCTCGCCGCCTGACGGCACGAAAAAGGCCCCGGCGCTAGCCGAGGCCTTTCCCAAACTCCAGTTTCCGGATCGCGAGTTCCAGCTCGCTATCTGACCCGAAAGGACGCCTCCATTATGTCAACTGATGGCACACGCGACAAGGCAGCGCGGGACAATCAGGAGTTCGCCGAGGCGAGCCAGACGCGCGAGAAAAAGTCGACCGCTCTGCAGCTCGTCGATTTGGCCTTCCAGGTCTACGACCTCGGCATCGATACCGACGACAAGCCATACGGCGTTCGCAAGGGCGGGCACGTCGTCCGCCCACTCAAGGGCGGCAAGCGCTCCGTCCGCAAGGAGCTGGGCGGCCTGTTCTACCGCATGACTGGGAAGACGGCATCGCAAAATGCTCTCGCCGAAGCGATGGAGGTGCTCGAGTACGAGGCGGAGGAGGCTGACCCGGTCGACCTCGCCCTTCGCGTGGCACGGCCGCACGACGGCACACTCTATGTTGACCTCGGTGACCAGACCGAACGGGTCGTGCGCATCACCGCCGCCGGTTGGGACATCCTCGACGGCGACGCCGACGTACCGGTGCTTTTTCGTCGCTCCGCGCTCACGCTTCCGCTACCGACCCCCGAGCCCCGCGGCGACTTCGACCAGCTGTGGGAGTTCGTCAACGCCTCGCGCGACTACGACCGGCAGGTGATCCGGGGGTGGCTTGTCGGAGCAGTGATGCTGGTCGGGCTACCGTGCCCGGTCCTGGCACTGCTCGGCGAGCAAGGCACTGCGAAGTCCAGCGCGATGCGCAGGGCATTCCAGCTGATCGACCCGACAAAGGCAGAGGTCCGGATGCCGCCGAAAGACGACAAGAAGCTCCTCCACTCCCTTCACGGGTCGCGGAACACCGGCTTCGATAACCTCTCCTCGATCCCGAAGTGGATGTCGGACATCCTCTGCCAGGCCGTCACTGGCGGCTCGGACGTCGACCGTGCGCTGTACACCGACGACGATCAGCGGATCATCAAGTTCCAGGGTGTCGTCGGTTTCACTGGCATCGACGTCGGAGCCCTAGCCGGAGACTTCGCGGAGCGGTGCGTCTGGGCCGAGCTCTCCGTTATTCCCAAGACCGAGCGCCGCTCCGAACGCGAACTCAACGCAATGTGGGACGAGGCCTATCCCTCGATGGTCGGCGGTCTGTTCGACCTCGTCGCGAAGACGCTTGCGAAGCTTCCCGAGGTCGACCTCTCCGAGAAGCCCCGCATGGCGGACTTCGCCGAGGTACTGGCCGCCCTCGACCTCGCGATCGGCGCGGACGGACTCGCGCACTACATCCGCTCTCAGGAAGCGGTCTCGGAGGAGATCGTGGCCACTGATAAGTTCCTTTCCGCGCTCTCGGATAAGGTCACCCAACGCTGGGAGGGCACAGGCAAGGATCTGTACGCGCTCCTGCCGCGGCCCGTCAACGACAGATTCTGGCCCGAGCAGCGAGGCGTCAGTGGGAAGCTCAAGAAGGTCGCCCCGGACCTGCGCAAGGCCGGCTGGGCAGTCGAGCAGGTCGTGCCCGAGCCGACGAGCAAGCGCGCCAAGACGTGGGTGCTCGTCCCGCCCGGGGCCGAGAGGATCACGGACGCCGACATCGCCGCCGTTCAGGTCGCGCGCGAGATGCACACTCGTGACATCGACCGGTGGACCCAGAGGCTCGTCGCCCGCGGCATGTCCCCCGACACGGCCGTGAAACAGGCTCCCGTGCTCCGCGAAAGCCCCAGATTCAACGCTGAGCTCGATCTCCAGTCCATGTCGGTAACCTCGCAAGCCATCGACCAGCGCCTGTTCGCAGATCTGGAGCGCCTCGGACTCACCCTCGTCGAATTCGACCAGCTGGTCGCTGACCGGGAGGCTGCGTGATGAACGTGGTCACCACTCCCCACGAGATGTTCCCCAACTTCTACGACAGCTTCGTCGTCAAGGTGCTCGCCGACGCGGAGCGCTGGACGATCTCGGGGCGTATCGGCGACGAGGACCGCAAGGGCAAGGCACCCGTGGATGCCAGGCATCTGATCGATGTCGGGAGGGTCCGCGGTGCTTTCGAAATCTCCCCCACGTGCCTCGTCGACCTCGACGAACTCACCCGGGCGATCCCAGACGCAGCGAACCACGCCTTCTACCTGCAGTCCAGCACCGACGGCTTCATGGTCGTCGACATCGAGCCCGACTGCCCCGAGGAGGTCGCCCTGGACCTGTTCCGCCTGCCGGGCACCCTCTACTCCGAGGTCTCGATGTCGGGGCGCGGCTACCACCTCGTCATCCCTGTGCCAACGAACCTCCACGACTTCCCGGTGGCTGTCGGGAAGCGCGTGCTGCGCGAGGAGCACGGCTGGTACGAGCTCCTGTTCGAGCACTGGGTGACCTTCACACGCCGCCCGGTGCCAGCCGACGTCCTAGCCCGTGCCGAGTCCACTCCGGACACTCCGCGTTTCGCCGCGGTCGAGGACGTCTACGCCGCGCTGGCGGCGAAGGCGAAGTCCACCGCTCAAGTCTGCTCGACGACGGTGCGCACCGGGGACGATGCCCCGGCCATCGAGGGCGGCAAGCAGATCGTCGAACGGACGCTCGACGGTGCTCGGTCCCGGTTGAAGAGCCTCGACGACTTCGGCGGCGACCACTCGCGATGGGAGTTCTCGACTCTCGGAGTCCTGAACCGCGAGATGCGCCGACACATGTTCGTCGTCGGGTTTTTGCGGCGCACGGCTTACTCAGCGACCGATGAGACCTGGCTGCTCTACCAGGCCGTCCAGGAGGTCTTGCCGCCCCGACCGAAGCACAGCGAGAGGCGGAACGGGAGACCGTTCCTCCTCGACCGCGCGGCCGCGATGGTCGCGCTCAACCACGCTGACGGCACGGGGTGGGCGGCATGAGTGCCAAGAACAACGCGCAATTGGTCCGCTGCTCGGGCGGGGTGGATCTCGAAGCCCTGTACGCGGTCATCGCTACGGGCCCGATGCTCCCGGTGACCGGGCTCCGGACGGGCGCACAGATCGTCCTCGAACTCGTCCGCGTCGGAGTCGTCGAGTGCTGGCGGCGTACCCCCACCGAGTCCAAGTGCCTCGTCGCGGCGAACGACTTCGGGGGCATATGCAACATCCCGCTGCCACCCGCTCCTGGCGCGCAGGCAGCGTACCGGCCGGATCGAGACCACCGAGGGCTTGGTCCTTCGGCTGCCTCCGGTGCTGCTGGATTGGGTGGATGAGGCGATCTGGCAGCTCGAAGGGTCGCACATGGCAGTTCAGGAGGGCCAGTGCGACCGTGCACAGGCCGACCGACAAGGAGAAAGAGAGCTGAGATGACCAAGGACCGCACGCACAAGCAGCAGGAGCGCCTCAACACGATCATGCGTCGCCAGGACGTCAAGGAGTACTTAGCCTCCCAGGCGCTGACAGGCAGAGTCAGGGCATCGGCGGAGCATACGCGGCGATTCCTCGAGCTCGCCCCGCTGGAGGTCCACGTGCTGCTCGACGAGATCCTGCCCGCGACTTCGGCGGCCACTCCCGTGCTCCCGAGGCACGAGGAAGCCATCGCGCAGTGCCTCGTCGGCATGATCGCCGAGAAGAATCTCGATCGGATTCTGCTGGATCTGAGTCGAGCATGATCCGCGCACGGATCGGGCACCTACCTGCCCTCCGCATGATCCATTCGGTCACCGATCGGGCACGCACCTGCGCGGTCACCGCAGTGGCTCCGTTGGAGCATCGCGTGGCCTCGAATGGTGCCCGATCCGGGCATCGAAGTGCTCGTCTCGGGGCACGCCACTGCAAGGACATTGTGATGCCCTTCAGGTGCCCCATCGATGCTGTGCTGATGCCTGCGCCGGACACCAGCGAGACCGAGGAGGTGACGTTGTGAGCCCTGACGGTGACCGTTTCGAGGCACTCCGAGCGTGGGTACAAGGCGACCTCGCTCTCGCGGCGTCCGTTAAGTTGCTCGCCACCGCGCTCGTCGGACGGCTGCTGAGCGGGCCGTGGGTCCGACAGTACGAGGCGGGCCATCTCTGGTTCGACGCCGACGTCGCCGCAACGGAGTCCGGTGAGCTCAGCGGCGGAGAGCGCCGCGTGCTCGAGATAGCCACGAGCCTCGCCAGCAGCGAGCATCCGGTCGACCTGTCCGACGCGATCAACGGCCTGGACCCCGACGCGCTCGAGGCCGTGCTCGCAGAGCTGGCCCTTGCGGGAGGGCAGGGCCGATGACGCACCATCACCTCGGAGCCCGCTCTCCTCCCCCTGACCAGGAGAGCGGCCGACAGGCCGCGAACGACAAGGGCCAAGACCGAGCGGGCGAAGCCCGCGAGCACGACGACAATGAGAGGGAAGTGATCTCGATGAGCAGCGACAAGAGGTTCAGCGCCCTGCGCAGCCGCGCCGAAGAGATCGCCGCGCAGAAGAAGGCACTCGACGACGCCGAGAAGGCGTACAACAAGTCGATCGACGAGGCTGTGAAGCACGCGGGCCGCGCCCGCGCCGAGTTCGTCGAGAAGCTCTACAAATACTTCGGGATCGAGGCCGAGACGACGCTGCGCCGCGACAAGCACGGCGAGGTCGTGCGCGACAAGGACGGCCGCCCCGTCGAGGTAAAGACCGACAGGAACGAAGCGGTGCGCATCCAGAAGCTGGCCGAGGCGTTCGCCCAGCTCGTCGACGGACAGGACGATGCGCAAGACGCGGAGCCGATCACGGACCGGCCCGACTCCGACGACGAAGACAACGCTCCGGTCTCGACCGTGTCGACGCCTGATCCGCAGGCGTCGTGCGGGCACCGGTTCGACGAGAACGTCGCCTGATGTGAGACCCGTCGCCGCACGAAGCCCCGCCGTGATCGCCACTGATCACCGCGGGGCTTCGTCGTGTCCACACCCGTTCGCCCCATGGCGGAGCCGGACCGTTGGGGCCCCTCCGAGCGGAGCGAGGTGGGGAGGTCCGGCGGAGCCGAGTTCCACGCTCGAGCGCGGAGCGCGCTGGACCAGGTTTTGTCATCCGGCCGCAGGCCGGGGCCGGGCGGAGTCCGGTATATGTATGACAAAACAAACTGGTCCTCGCTGGTTATTGCCGGGGGTACGGGTGGGAAATAGACTGGAGTCAGCAAGCAGGTCGCAATCACGTTGCCGTCCGCACTCGACGAAATCTAGGGCCGCGGCGACCTCCTTATCCCGGACGTTGGGCACAAGGGATCCGTCGAAGGATTCCGTGATGCCCGCTCCACGCCGCACCTCCAAGCCGCGCCGACCGAAGCCGGTCAACTACGGCACGCAGCACGCCGTGCGCCTCGGTGTGCGCCATGAGGAAGCCGTCGCCGCCATGCAACGGGCCTTGGCGAAAAGCCGCGGCGTCGACGCCTCAAAGATCTCCTTCTCAGAGAGCCTGCGTCTCCTCCTCGACGAGAACGAGAAGACCGCCCGGATCATGTCCGGCGAGCCCGAGTCATGGTCACCCTCTCAGACCGTCGCTGTTCCTCTCGAGGTGTGGAACGGACTCACCGAGTGCAGGAACCGGCTGTCGCATTCGCAGGGATCGCTCTACACGATCATGCGCCGGATCAACTTCGGTGAAGGCATCGGCCGCGACGAGGTCCGCGCCGCGTTCGGGGCGGTGCAGGAGTCGAAGGCCGCGGTCGCGCGGATGGAGGCCGCACTCGTCTCGTTCCTCGACGGGAAGTCGGCCGGAGCGGCAGCGAAGGCCGACGACGAGGCCGCGTGATCGACCATGGCGATCATCAGCTGCCAGACGACGCGGACCAGCGGCCGCGCGCAGAACTACGCGAAGAAGGATGCCGTCGCCATCTCAGCGGTTGGTGCCTCGGTCCAGCGGTTCGAACAGCGCCTCGCCGAGATCCGTCGTGCCCATGGGAAGGACGGCCTGCGCCCGAGGGCCGAGGTCAACGAGGAGGGCAAGCCTCTGCGCGATGACAAGGGTGACTACGTCGTCGCGAAGGACGGCAAGGGCAACACGGTCTACGAAGCGAAATACGTCGAGGCGTATAGCCTCGTTCAGAGCTTCGGTCACGACGAGCTGGACCCCGACGATCCCGAGTCGTGGACGCGAGCGAATGAACTCGGCCGAGCGATCGCCGAGGACCGCTTCCCCGGCCGCCCCGTGCTCGTCGCCACCGAGATCAATGGCCGCTCTGGTTGCGTGCACAACCACATCATCGTCGGAGCAGTCCATGCGGAGACTGGCAAGAGCATCGACTCCAACCTGGTCACGCACGCGCGCCTAGCGATAGAGCACGACCGCGTCCTCGCCGAGCAGGGCTTCGTCCAGCGCGAGGACATGCGCGAGCTCGTCGCCGATGCGAAGCGTCGGATGGACGAGGCCCGAGAACAGGTCATCGCCGAGCATGGCGCTAAGATCAGCGACAGCCAGCTGCGCCGCAAGATCACAGCGGCCGAGAACCGCGTCACGCTGACGAATGGCGAGGACCGCGCGCTCCAGCAGAAGCAGCGACCCTCGGCTTATCAGGTGCGCGAGGACCGGAGGCAACGCGAGTTCCACCGCTACGAGCTGCGCGAGCAGGAACGCGAGGCCACCCTCGGCATCGGTGCCACTCCCCCACCGGAGAGGTTCAGCGAGATCGTGCTCGAGTCCCGTATCCGGGAGACCCTGAACGATCCGCGCGTGCAGTCTTGGGATGATGCGGCGGAGATCGGTCGCGAGAACGGCGTGACGATCAAGCGCCGAGGCAGGGACGTCAGCTACGGCATGATGCTCGCCCAGTCCGACGGCGCTCTCGCCGAGCCGGCGCGCGCCCACACCCGGCGAGGCGGCGTCAAGGACTCGGGCAAGGGACTCGGCGACGGGTACCGGGTCGCAGACGTAGAAGCGGCGATCGCGCGGAACGCCCAGCTGCAGCGAGCGGCCGATCGCCAGCGCGAGGACCAGACAATCGCGGCGTCGGTGAAGGCACGGGTCGCCCGCGACGATGCGGCCATGCAAGCCCGCTTCGACGCCGACACTCATGACGCGCTCGACAGGATCCAGCGTGGCCCTGTCGAAGACCAACAGAAGCCGGTCGACAAGGTGCCAGAGACGGAGCCCGTCTGCGTTGTGCCTGAACCAACAGAACCGGCAAGGCCAGAGCCGGCCAGGTTCCGCTCCGGCCTGCGCGGTGTGAAGTCGAAGGACGGCTCCGAGAAGATTCAGCAGCGCATCGTCGGCATGGCTCAGCTCGAGGAGGACTACCGCGGCGAGCTGCCCGACGCCGAGTACGAAGCGCGCCTCAACGCATTCGGTATCGGCCCGCACTTCATGCGGCATTACGGCGAGCACCTCGAGCCGGAGACGCGCCGTCAGCTCACGTGGCGCGTGCAGGCCAAGGCCGCCAGCGCCGCCGAGCGCCAGCGCGGCCAGGAACACGCCGAGCGGGGGCAGCGGCTGCGCGAGCAGTACGACCACCTCCGCGTGGACGGCGAACGCAGCGATCCTCACGGCTGGGTGCAGCGACAGGAGGTGCTGGAGGTGCACAACCGGATCCTCGCCTCCGACAGCGGCATCGAGAAGACGAACGGGCGGAGGAAGGAGATCCACGGACTCGTCAGGGACGGCCGGTACGAGGAAGCCGCCCGAGCCGCCGAGCGGCACCAGGAGCAGGACCGGAAGACCCGCGAGGCGATGGAGAACTACAGCTCCGGCCTCGACCACGACGAGGAGCCCAGCGCCTCGGACCGCTTCAGCGCGCGGGCGAAGGCGGCGCAGGAGCGTGACCGCGGCTCGATGAGCCGCTGATGACAAGGACCCGACGCCGCCAGCGGCGGCAGGAGCGCACACCCGACGAGAGACGAGAGGAGGCACTGGTGATGGACCCGATGACGGCGATCGAAGTCGAGGGGCTCGAGAAGCTGGCGGCGCTGCGCGAGCAGCACGCCGACGAGCGCGAGGCACGTGCTGCCGTCTACCACGGCGGCGGCAGCTCCGCCTACATCGAGACCTTGCTGATCGCCGAGCAGTACAGGAACGAGGCCCGCGAGCTGCGGGCCCGGGCGACGCACCTGCGTCGGCAGAACGCATGACACGAGAGAACGAGTGAGAGGACAGGACGATGGCACAGAGGACCCAGGAGCAGATCGACCGTGAGAAGACGGCGCAGATCCAGCAGATGCTCGCGCAGCAGAACAAGGAGGCCGTGGCCCAGCGCTTCGGCGAGCAGGAGCTGGACTCCCCGGAGTACCAGCGTGCCGAGCGAAACCTCCGGGCGCAGCGCGAGCGCCAGCAAGAGATGCGTGAGCGGGCGGCCCAAGGCGAGGGCGTCGGACAGCAGCCGGCCGAGATCGCTCGTCAGCAGCAGGAGCAGGCTCTCGCCGAGCAGGAGGCGCAGCGGCAGGCTCAGGAGCAGGAGCGCCAGCAGCAGATCGAGCAGGAGCGTCAGGCCGAGGTCGAGCGTCAGCACGATGTGGCGGAGTCCCAGGACGCTGAGAAGGAGCACGACGACCGCGGCCGCGTCGAGGAACAGAAGCAGGCGAAGGAGGTCCAGCACGAGACCGAGCCGCGGGAGGAGCCGGAGCGCGAGACGAGCGCTTCGGACCGTTTCAGCGCTCGAGCCCGGGCCGCGCAGGAGCGTGACCGGGACCGTGGCATGAGCCGCTGAAGCACAGCGCGTCGAGCGCATGACAAGAGGCCGTGGACCATCGGGTCCACGGCCTCTTGTCAGCCCCGGTGTCAGGCGGCGTCCGGGAGGTTCCAGATCCCCGGGAGCTGGACCAGCGTCCCCTCCTTGCCGTACAGCAGGAGGCGACCCTCCTCGACGCTACCCGGGAGCATCTCCGAGACAGTGCGCCGCGGGGCCTTCTCTGCCGTCATGGTCCTCGTCTGGTCGGCGTTGATCGTCTCCCGCCAGACGTCGTGCTCACCGGACCACTTCTCGGCGAGCTCCAGCGCCTCGAACTCGGGGGCACCGTCGAGGATGAGGAAAGCCGGGAAGACCTCGCGCAGAACCTTCGCGCCCACAGAACCCCAGCGCAGCTCCATCTGGTTCGTGCTCTGCACGGCGATCACGCAGGCGACGCCGAGACCGCGGGCCTCGGTGATGTACGTGGGCAGCTTCGGCAGCGGCGCGGTGTTCACCGCCTCGTCCACGCTGAGGAGCAACCGCATGAGCCCGCGCTCGACGCCGCGCCGCCAGTGCCGGATCACGGTCTCGATCGCGCCGACGGCAGCGCCCGCGGCGACGCCGTCGGACGGCGCGATGATCGCCAGCGTCGGCTCGCTCGGCCCCTCGAGCATTGACGGAGCGAACGGCACCGAGCCGCGCTGGCCCCTGACGTTCGTCAGCAGCCACGGCGCGAGACCGGCCTTCATCGTCGCGATGACCGAGTCCCGGAGCTTCGCCTCCATGTCCACGACCGCATTCAGGCTCTCCGCGTGGAAGCTGTTCTTCTCCACGAGCTCGTAGGCGTTCGCCCACGAAGGCGAGTCGTCGTTCTCGTCGTCCTTCACCGTCTTCGACGCCGCCCGGACGGTCCACGCGATGCCCTTGCCGGAGGCCTTGCCCGCCAGGAGCAGCGCAGCGAGCGGCTGAGCAGCCTGGGTCTGCCAGAAGGCGTCGTCGCCGCTGCCGGAGTCGCCGCCGTCGGACGCGCCGAGCGAGCCGACCTTCATCAGCAGCGATGCCATGGCCAGCGCGTCGTCGTCGTTCGCGATGAGAGACGTCGGATCGGACGTCACCATCTGGTAGTCGACGCCCTGAAGCCAGTCGAAGCTCGGGTCCAGCTCGCCGGCGAGGTCCATGACGAACAGCGGGCCGCGCCGAGCGATGCCCTTCTTCACGACCCACTTCAGAAAGTCGGTCTTCGAGCTGACGATGACCCTGGGGCCGACCCACTGCACCGCCCCCATCGACAGGATCCTGGTGGTCTTGCCACGACCGGTGGGACCACTAACCAGGACGTGGGGCGCGGTCTCGACGGGCACTCCGTCGATCGAGCCGGCATACGGCGTCTGCTTCTCGTTGATCTCAGCGAAGGTGGGCTCCGTGGCCGCACCCGCCGTCTTGTTCTTGCTGCGCAGCATGAGACTGCTCCTTGTTGTTCTCCAATCCTCACGGTAAGTCCGGGGTCCCGGGGCCGCGTTCTACCGTCGTCTCGTGACGTCTGACGCCCCTTTCGGGGATCGAGCGCGCGTCGGGCGCTCCGGGTCTCTTGGGTCGACCGTCGCCGGGTCAGAAATTAAATGCGGGTCATTCCTGTGCGGGTGCGTCGGCACCGTGCCAGCGCGCCTTCATCGCTGCCTGGCCTGCCGCGGACTGGCGAGCCTGTTCGGCCTCAATCTCCCCAGTGAGCCGTGCTTGGACCCGCGGGTCATCAAGCATGTCGATCCCGGCCTTGATCAGCGCACGGCCGAGCAGACCGGGCCCTACGCCGTTCTCGGCAGCGAGCACGCGCAACCGCTGTCGGTCCTCTGGGCGCATCGGCACCGATTGCGAGACCGAAAGTTCTTTGCCTGCTACCACGACGTTTTCTCCTCGTATACGAGCGTTTCTATGATCCTCGCCCATCGTATCGACCCTCCTCTCGCCCGAGAACTTCCGCGGTACGGTTCCCTAGAATCATAATCCTACGGTACCATAGGAGCTTACAGCGAACACAGGCACATATCGCAGGAGGACAGCCGCATGAACTTCGGCTTCATCTTCAAAACGATCGCGTTCCTCGTGATCGTCGGTTCGATCTTCGGGCTCGGCGTCATCGTCGGCGGCAGCTTCGCCACCGGAATGACCCAGGATGCCGTGCTCCGGTACATGGAGAAATGCCTGCCCGCCGATACGGCCGATCAGCTCGAGCCGTGCCTTGCCACCGACGGCGGTGAGCAGCCGTGACGAAGACCGTCGAGCGCTACGAGAAGGTCAGGGCCGACTGGCTCCTGGCCAACGAGGCGTCGTGGCATCTGTCCGATCGCCGGATGGCGAATGAGCTCAAGAGAATCGCCTCGAAGAAGGACCGTAGTGCGGCCGGTGCCGCTGAGAGCTCCCACCACGAGGGCAGGATCAGGCCCATCGTGTCGCGCTTCATCGCCGGCGGCGAGGACAGCAAAGAGCGAGGCCTGCGCGCCCTGTTCCTCGTCTTCTTCATCCTCCCGACGTTGGTCGTCTGGATCGGACCGGCGCTGGTGATCTCGCACGCGGCCTACTCCGTTGGCACCGAGCGGCGACTCAAGCAGGGACGGGTGCCCGAGCGGAGGCAGTGGTACCTCGCGGCGGCAGCCGTGCTCGGCGCGGGCGCGCTCTTCGCCGTCGTCGCACGGTTCGTCGCCCTGCACCTCATCACCGTCGCGACGGTGACCTACTGGCCCTCGCTCACTCTCGACGTCCACTGGACGACGGTCGGGCTCATCTATCTCTGGGGCCAGGTCGTCCTCGGGCTGCTACTCGCGGCCTGGCAGGTCCGCCGCCACGGCTGGCTCGGCGTGGTGATCAAGACGGGCGCGAAGACGCCGGAGGTCCCAGCGACTCCTCGAACGCCCGTCGCACCGGCCGTGCCCACGGCACCGAAGAGCGTGGGTGCCGACGACATCACCGCCGAGGAACCGGACGGTGAGCCAGCGGCTCCGAAGGCACCTGCTGCGCCGATGGTGCCAGCGATACCCGAACCGCCCGCCGTCGCCGAGTTCGATGACGAACCCGTCTTCGATGACGACGAGCCGGTGTTCGACGACGAGAGCTACGAGACCAAGACCTTTTGAAAGGACAAGACCGATGAATGACGAGCGCGAGATCCACATCCACAACAACACGAACATGGATTCCAATGCCCACATCTTCACCGTGATCGGCACCGTGCTGGCGATCGGCGGCGTGGGGATGCTCGCCTGGGCCCTGTCCAACGCCGGGATGCTCGACTTGGCCGCGACTGGGCTCACCATGTTCGGTTTCCAGCTGGTGAGCATGATGATGAAGGTCGGCCTCATCGTCCTCCCGGAGAGGACCGACGGCAGCTTCGCCGAGACGTCCGGCCACCTGAAGACCTTCCTGCGCGAATTCCACGAATGGCAGGCCAGGTCGCCGATCTGGCGGCTCGCCGCTATGGCCCTGGCCTACACGATCGGATTCCTCATCGTCCGCTGGGGACTCAGCGTCGCCCTCGGGATCTTCGCGAACATCTGGGTCGCCGGAGCGTCGGCCGCCATCGTGGCTTCGATCATCGTCGCCCCTCGGCTCTTCTCGAACATCTTCCACGCGATGAAGACGAGGTCCGGCGTCCAGATCAAGACAACGACCGGCAAGGGACAGGAGGCAGCCTGATGGAGATCCTCATGATCATGCTCGGCTTCGCGACGGCATTGCTCGTCGTGCCGCCGAAGGTGTCGAAGACCCTCCAACGAGCCGTGCGCCGCAAGGTCGGCCACCTCATCCGAAAGAACACGAACAAGAAAGACAGCGTCTGATGAAGACCACGCAGATCTCCACCGCCGTTGCGAGCCTGGCGCTGGCCGTCCTAGCCTTGACCGGCTGCGTCGTCGAGAACGCCCCTGCCGGTGCGAAGGGCCCGAAGACCCCGGCCACCTCGGCACCATCGACCGAGCCGGAGACGCCAGGCGAGGACGACGAGAGCACCGCGGAGGACGGTAGCCAGGACGAGTCGAAGGGCGAGACGACCGACCTCGGTGTCGAGGATGGACAGGTCCAGTACCTCAGGGCGATCCAGAACTTCTCCCCCACGATGGAACGCTGGGTCGTCGACGAGGACGCGGCCGAGGTGACGTACTCGACCATGAACTGCCTAGGACAGCCCGAGGCGGAAGGCGTCGCGACCCTCGAGCAGGCCGGCGGCAACGAGGGGACCGCTTTCGAAGCGACGTGGATCGGCAAGTCGCCGCTGAAGAACGTCGCGGCCGAGTCAGTCCGACTCGAGATCACCGAGGACACCTTGACCAACTTCTCGGACGTCGCCACCTCGCGCACGGAGATCGAGGCACGGAACTTCTCGCGGATGTGCGTCGACGCCGGCGAGACCGCCGCCGACTTCGTGTTCTGAGAAACCGCGGCGATGATCACCATGGTGTCTCAGGTCCACGAAGCCAACCGGACGGCGGCTCCCGATGCTTGAACGCGAGGTCGAATCCCATTTACTGGCCCGGTGTCGGCAAATGGGATTCCTCTGCATGAAGTTCACCAGCCCCGGGCGGTCCGGCGTCCCCGACCGCGTCGTCGCCACGCCGCTGGGCACCGTGTTCGTCGAGACGAAGCGGCCCGGCGGGAAGCTCCGTCGACTGCAGGAGGTGGTCATCGAGAAGATGCGCAGAGCCGGTGCCGAGGTCTACGTCGTCGATTCCGTCGCCGGCGTCGACGAGCTGGTCGGGCACCTTGCGACGGGGTAGCCCAGTGCGATGTCCATCTGGGTCTACCCCGCAGGACAGCGAACCAGTAGCCCACGAACGCGTCCAATGAGGTCGGGACATATGGCATTCAACACAAGTGAGGAGAAGGTCAGGACATGGTTGGACAGAAACAGGGCCAGATGGTCGGGTACGTACGAGTCAGCACAGCCGACCAGAACGAATCGCGACAGATAGAGGCGCTCGGCGAGGTCGACCGGCTGTTCACCGAGAAGGTGTCCGGCAGGAACATCGACAATCGGACACAGCTCAAGGAGATGACCGCCTACGTCCGCGACGGCGACGTCGTCCGAGTGAAGAGCCCGGACAGGCTGTCGCGCTCGACGACCGACCTGCTCTCGCTCGTCGAAGAGTTGAAGGGCAAGGGAGTCGCCGTCGAGTTCGTCGACAGCCCGGAGCTGAACACAGACACCCCGCAGGGCGAGTTCATGCTCACGATCCTCGCCGCGGTCGCCCAACTCGAGACGGCGACGATCCGGGAACGCCAGGCCGAGGGGATCGCAGTCGCCAAGGCGAAGGGAGTCTACGACCGAGAGCCGAAGCTCTCCGATTTTCACATTTCCACGGCGCGTGAGCTCATCGCCCGCGGTGTACCGAAGGCAGCGGTCGCTCGGGAGCTCAGCGTAAGCAGGCAGACGCTCTACACGGCACTGAAAGGCGAAGGTAATTACGGTGCCGACGCAATCACCGAAGGAAAGGAATAGCAATGACCGACCTCCAGGACGAGATCGAACGCTTCGACCGACTCGCGGAGGGACTCGACGACGCCGAGCTCGAGAAGAGGCTCACTAACGAGATCTCGGACCTCTCGCACAAGCAGACGTTCACCGCGGTGTTGTCCGAAGAGCAACGGGTCGAGGCCGGTGCCGAAATCGACCTTGACGGGCAGGTCGAGTCGGTGACGGTTTACCACGCTGTGAACGAGCAGCGTCTCGACCCGACGCCGGTCGAGCCATGCATCGGCGTCTGGCGGACTGTCGTGATCTGGTGGGAGCACATGCGCACTACCGTCCGACGACACCTGCTCGTCTCAGGAGGTCCCATATGAGACTGCACTGCACGAGACACAGATTCGAGGCTGAGACGCCCGCGCTTCTAACAGGAGCGCGGGCGTCTCAGCCTATTAAATTCTACGAGACGTAGTACTTGCCTTCCAACGGTCATCTGTATACGGAGAACCATCTTCGATGTTGCAAACACGGCGGCAATTCTAGCATTAAGTCCCACAGAACTCGAAAGTATTTACCCACTTCGAGGTCTTCATATATGGGGCTGTAGGAGTGCCATCGATCTGCGTAGTTGGAAGAGTTTCTCAGACCAGTGCGCATCATCGTAACCTCGTTTTGATCCAGCGATATGAGGTGTATCTCAATTAAGAGTCCGCCAGGTCGCGCTCCAAATTTTGACGGCCCAGCCTCTTATAGATGGACGGCCGTTTCGCGCGGAGCACGAAGGCGTAGATGAAGCCAGCGAAGAAGAGAGCGAATGTAAAAGTAATAAATACGATGGTGAGAGTATTCGACCCCCCAATGAGCTCTGGGTAGTTCACGATCGCCATATATGTCACGAACCCAAGGAAAAGGACCGCAATAGCTGGTGCTACGACGGTCTTCCACCCGGATTCTCTGTAACTACCTTTATTCTTCTGAAAGTATGCCACGACGGCGGCACTGGCCAGAAGCATCACTAATAGTACTGCAAAGGTTCCACTTCCGCTTGCAATTGCGTAGAGGCGTTCTGGATCTGTATTGAGGATAGCGAAAGTGAAGGTGGCACCACACCACACGGCACCGACCGCAAGCGCAGCTACGCTCGGCGATTTGTGCTTGGGATGTACGTAACCGAACACCCGGGGAAGCGCGCGGTCATTTGCCAGTGCGAAGCCGTATCTGGCTGAAATGTTCTGCACAGAAAGCATGCTGGCCAGCACCGAGGTGATCAACAACACCACGCCGACATCCGCAACGATCTTCCCGGTCAGTGCGATCATCGAATCGTTGAATAGGGATACCGTGTTGGATGTGGCTTGATCTCGCACGTCGGACTTGCCGATGTAGACCACGTATGCCCACGCGGCCAACGCATAGAAGAGCCCGATGCCGACTACAGCGAGGTAGGTAGCGCGGGGAATCGTCTTGTTGGGATTGCGCACTTCTTCTCGGTAGACGACTGTCGCCTCAAACCCGAAGAAGTTGCCGACGGCGAAGAGCAGAGCCAGGCCCAGGCTCGGATCGGTGATCCAGGGCATGTCGAAGACAAACGAGTGCTCGCTCCCAGTGCCGGAAA
Organism: Brevibacterium sp. SIMBA_078; assembly: GCF_046534565.1. NCBI lineage: Bacteria > Bacillati > Actinomycetota > Actinomycetes > Micrococcales > Brevibacteriaceae > Brevibacterium > Brevibacterium sp. SIMBA_078. The sequence goes on along the minus strand of NZ_JAWRYQ010000004.1, from coordinate 48,299 downwards.
CGAAGGCGTAGACATCGAAGGTGACAATTAGCGCGACTTCAAGGATCATGATCACTGTCAGTACCTTTGCCGACAGGTCAATCCTCCTGTATGCCAAGATCGTCGTGAGAAGAATCAGTATGAGCGCGTACCAATACCAAGGGATTTCAGGCCCATGCAGAGTGTTCGATACGAAGCTCTGCACGGTCACGGCGAAGAACGATGGTGCGAAGAATCCAATGAAGAGGTACCCGAACAGCGCCAAGAAGGCAGCTCCCAAACCAGCGGGCTTTCCGAAGCCAGCAGTGACGAAAGAGTAGAATCCGCCTGGATTCTTCATGTGCTTGCTCATGGTGACCAGCCCTACCGTGAACAGTAGCAGGAAGGCCGTGACTATGAGGTAGATGCCTGGTGCGGAGGGACCGCTGAACATGAGTAGCACGGGCATCGTTCCGCCGACCGTCGCAATCGGCGACGAAAAGGCAAGGACGCTCATCACCAAGGCGGCTACACCCATGTTCCCGCTCAGCCGGGATTGTCCGGAAGTATCCTCTGGGCTTGCGCTTTCGTTCGATACAGTCGTCATCATGGCTCCTTTGCTCGACGTTGAGGTACTGTCGCCGACAAATCTAGGACGGGGCGCAACCGGGCGGGTGTGCCACTTTGGAACAAGGGCAGTCCACACCTCGCTGCTTCCTGCTAATAGGTTTCGAGGAACGGATCGGCGCGTTCCGTTTCGCCTAGTTAAACTGTCAAGGGGCACGATGTACGCATAGATGACCATTGCGGCAATTGCTCTGCCGAAAGCGATAGGCGCAATAGGAGCTGGCAGTATTCACCACAGGAGTTGGCAGGTCTGAACTTGATTGATGAGTTCTGTTGATCAATCAGCACGATGCTCGCCACGGTCCTGTAGTGCTCACTAGTGGAACTGGTAGGACGGGTGAGACATGCTTCGGGAAGCCGATCGCCCCACGAACCATTACGTGGCGTAAGAGTGCCTGGGGCGACAGCAGAGCCACCGGTCCGAAGAACGTTTTCTGAGTATCTGATCTCGTCGTGCCAGTTGAACGGCGGCAAGAGCGCCGTCCCAACCGACTATGGTTGCTGGTGACCGAGCCGAGCGTAGGCGTCTGGACGGTTCCGGCGCAGGATCAGTGCGTAGATCACTCCCCCGACGAACAAACCGAAGGTGACACCGAGAAATACCCACGAGAGAGCTCCTGAGCCGCCAATGAGTTCAGGAAAATTGGTGATTGCCACGTAAGTGACAAAGCCGAGGAAGCATGCGCTGATAAGGGGAGCCAACAATGTCTGCCAGACGGGGAGATCGATTCGCCTTCTGCGTCGGAGAAAATAGACGAAGACAGCGACGCTAGCGATGAACATCAACAGCAGGACTGAAAACGTTCCGCTTCCACTGGAAACCGGGTAGATCGTCTCGGCTGGAATCTTCAACAACGCCAGCACCACTGTGGCGAGAGCCCAGAATACACCGACAGAAGCGGCTGCGATATAGGGCGAGAAATGCCTGGGATGGACTTTCCCGAAGAGTCCTGGGAGTGCGCGATCTTTGGCGAGCACGAAACCATAGCGTGCAGCGATGTTCTGGATCGAGAGCATGCACGCCAGCGCCGAGGTCAGAATGAGGATGACGACGATGTCGTTGAACAACTTTCCGAGAAGAGCGCTCACGGACCCGGTGAAGAGATTTGCGGTGTCTGCCTCGGCAGCGGCCTGTGCATGGTCAGAACCGAAATAGGCGACATAGGCCCAGGCGGCGAGAGCGTAGAAGACCCCGATCCCGGCCACGGCCAAGTAGGTTGCACGAGGAATTGTCCGCTGCGGGTTCTTCACCTCGTCCCGGTAGATGACGGTGGCTTCGAATCCAAAGAAGTTCCCGATTGCGAAGAGCAGTGCCAAGCCCAGACCGGCATCCGTGATTGCTGGAAAAGACAGACTGGCATCGTGTGCGACCTGCCCTGTGCCCTGAACGAATGCCGCGACGTCGAAGACAATTATCACGAGAACCTCAAGAGCCATGACCACAGTCAGCACCTTCGCTGACAGGTCGATCCTGTGATAGGCAAGAAGCGTCGTGATGGCAATGATTCCGAGCGCATACCAGTACCAAGCGATCTCCGGGCCGTTCAACGTCGTCTCCACGAAGCTTTGCATAGTCACGGCGAAGAATGCCGGCACGAAGAAACCGATGAATAAGTAGCCGAATAGGGCGAGAAATGCACCCCCCATCCCTGCCGGTTTGCCAAGTCCTTCGGTAACGAACGAGTAGAAGCCGCCGGGCTTGTCGATATATCGACTCATCGCCACGAAGCCCACGGAGAACACCAGCAAGAGTGCAGTCAGAATGAGATAGATCGCCGGTGCCGTGTTTCCCCCGAACATCATGAGGACTGGCATGGTTCCAGCAACCGTGGCAAGAGGAGACGAAAATGCGAGCACGCTCATGGCCAACTCGCCTACTCCCATATTGCCGCTGAGCCGTCCTGACTCTGTCGAGACGTCGGTTGTCGAGTCCTGATTATTGAGCATGTGATCTCCGTTGATAGGCAAATAGCGTTGTCGGGCCCCGATGCGCTAAGCGAACGGGGCCCGGCAGAAGTCAGTTGTGTCAAGTGTTGGTTGACGCCGTCGAGACTCCCATCCTCTTGAGATCGACGATGTCGTGAAGTTCCTCTCCAGCTTTCCAACGTTTCAGGTTCTCCGTGAACACGTCCACGACGCGTCCCCGCCAACCCACGAGATCGCCTGATGCATGGGGAGAGACCAAAATGCTACTGCGCGACCAGAAAGGGTGCTCTTTCGGGAGTGGTTCGTGCTCGAAGACGTCGAGAGCCGCTCCTCCAAGCCGACCATCATCGATCGCGTCGAGCAGGTCATCGGCTACGACGACAGCTCCGCGCCCGACATTGACGAGGTTCGCTCCTGCACGCATTCGGTCGATGCGCTCGGCATCGAACATTCCCCTGGTGTCTTCTGTCAGTGGAAGCGTCAAGACCACATCGTCAATGGCTGGCAGCGTGGAGTCCAAAACGTCAAGAGACTTGATGTGTCCCAAGTCAGGATCGATTCGTTCCGAGCGTCCGATAACAGTGACGTCCATGCCTGCTGCGCGAAGCAAGAGGGCTGTCTCCCGCCCAACCGGGCCCGGCCCAACAACGACAACTCTTCTGCCCAAAATCGGCTGTGTCTCGCGGTGCAACCATCGCCGCTCCTGCTGCAACTCAATAGTGCGACGCAGATCTTTGGCAAACAAGATGAGAACACCAAGAACCCACTCCGCGATGGGTCGCTCGCATACGCCTCGGGAGTTGCTGACCAGGATATCGCTGTTGACGATCTCCGGGGTCAGGAGAGGGTCGACACCGATGCTCGAGGTGTGTATCCATTTAAGATTACCCGGCCCCACCTCCCGTAGCAATGTGGTCTTGAAATCGTTGATGAACAAGATTTCAGATGACTTCTGCGCGGTGCGCAACTCGTCTGCAGTGCGCACGACAGTGACATCAGCTTCTTTGTGAAGATTGTCCAGCGGTGGCTCGCTCGATCCGGCCGGGACGATGACGATGACTGATGGTTTAGACATGTGGCCTCCTGTGGCGACGTCCGTGTAGTGTCCTTTCGACGACCCTTGTCACCAGCCGCCCTGCCAGCCGCTGAAAAGTCCGTAGGGAAGTCGTTGCGGCTCTTCGTCCGGGAGAGACTGCAGGAAGTCGAAGTCGCATCCTTCGTCAGCCTGGAGCACATGATCGACGAAGAGTCGACCATAGCCACGACGATAACGCGGGTCGGGAAGTTTCAGCTCTTTCAAGCGACGTTCGATCTCGTCGTCGGGGATGTCGAGATCGAGACGTTGGTTTTCGACGTCGAGGACGATGGGGTCGCCGTCGCGCACGATGGCGAGTGGGCCGCCGACAGCTGCTTCGGGAGCGACATGCAAGACAGTGGTTCCGAACGCAGTTCCACTCATGCGCGCATCAGAAATCCGAACGATGTCGCGAATACCTCGTTTGAGCAACTTCTCCGGTATCGGCAACATTCCCCATTCGGGCATACCCGGTGCGCCGGCCGGCCCACAGTTGCGAAGAACGAGAACTGAATCCTCGGTGATTTCCAGATTCGGGTCGTCGATCCGTTCTCCCAAGTCGTAAATCCCATCGAAGACAACTGCGGGACCTGTGTGCGTGAGCAGTTCGGGAGAGGCAGCACTGCGCTTGATCACTGCGCCTTTGGGAGCAAGCGAACCCCGGATGACTGCAATCCCACCTTCGGTATCATAAGGCTGGTCCAACTTGCTGATGACTTTTCCATCTGGCTCGGGGGCATCGATGTAGCCGTCTTCCAGCGTCTTTCCGGTGACAGTCAGCGCCTCTGAATTAAGCATCGGTGCCAATTCCTTCAGAACGGAGGCCACTCCCCCAGCGTGGAAGAGTTGTTGAACGAGGTGCTCGCCCGACGGTCGCACATTCACAATCCGTGGTGTGTGCTCTGAGATCTGGTGGAAACGGTCCAAGTCGAGCTCGTAACCGACTCGACGTGCGAGGGCGAGAAGATGGATGACAGCATTCGTCGATCCACCGATGGCCATGAGGAGAGTGATGGCGTTGTCGAACGCTTCCGGAGTCAGGACCTCGCTGGGCTTCGGTCCCTGAGACGCAGCCATCTCGGCTGCCCGACGTCCCGTGGCCTCAGCAAACTGCGACCTCCGTGCGGCAACAGCGGGAATCGATGCACTGGAGGGAAGACACATGCCCAACGCCTCAACAATTGAGGTCATCGTCGAAGCAGTTCCCATCTCGCTGCAGTGACCGGCCGAGGGTTTAGCCGAGGCTTCGAGCTCGTCGAAGTCTGACTGGGTCATCTTCCCTGCCCGCAATTCGTCGGCATATTTCCAAGTGTCAGTGCCGACGCCCAGCTGCTTGCCTCGAAAGTATGCCGGTTCCTGCGGACCACCGGTCAACATGATCGTCGGAATGTCGGCACTGGCAGCTCCCATCAGCTGTGCTGGGACTGTCTTGTCACATCCTCCGAGCAGAACGATAGCGTCGAGCGGGTAGGCGCGTATCGACTCCTCAACATCCATTGCCATCAGATTGCGAAATTGCATGGCTGACGGTTTCATCAGGCTTTCGCCGAGGGAGATCGTCGGAAACTCCAGTGGCAAACCGCCAGCCATGAGGACTCCTCGTTTGACGGCATCGGCCAGGAGTCGGAAGTGGATGTTGCAGTTGACTAGCTCTGACCACGAGTTGGCGATACCAACCACTGGACGGTCCTTGACTGCAAAACCGGAGAATCCCTCCGCTTGGATCGCCGTTCGGTGCACGAATCCAGTGAGGTCGTGAGATCCGAACCATCGTGCGCTACGGAGTCCGCTGACGTCTGATTCTTCCATTGCCGTGAAGCCCTTCTACTTGTTGTCAATGCCGATCACAATCCGTCACCAGCAAGAACGAAAGTTCTTGATACATCCATCGACTACCTGATAAACCGTCTGTTCTGATTGAAACGAATACTGAACTCGTTAGACGCAATCGATTGACATTCCTCTGTGCTGGTCGGATGACTTCAACCAGTAGACCAGTCCGATCGAGGCGAATTATGTCCCAGATTGAGACGGCTAGCTGACGATCGCAGCTCCTAGGATTCTTCACAGACGGTTGTTCACGGCTTATCGGGAGCAGCATCGTCGAACGCAAATCTGACACTCTAGGAGTTCATGTGAACCAGCAAGACCGTATCGGAGTAGGGCTCATATCAGTGGGTTGGATGGGACGTCTGCATTCGCGGGCCTACCTTGCCACTCGACAGTTCTTCCCCGAGCTGCCCCAGCAACCAGAACTCATCGTTGCTGCGGACCCAGATGAAGAGGGGCGTCTGCACGCGGAACAGTCTCTTGGCTACCGTGAAACGACCCCCGACTATCAGGAGCTGCTCGAGCACCCTGATGTCGATGTCGTCTCAATCTGTGCACCCAATTTCCTTCATCGTCAGATCGCTCTCGACACGATCAAGGCAGGAAAGCCGTTTTGGATCGAAAAGCCAATGGGTCGTAGCGCTGTTGAGTCGAAAGAAATTGCCGAGGCCGCCCGAGCAGCCGGCCTCGTCACCGCGGTCGGTTTCAACTACCGTCATGCCCCTGCACTGGCGGAGGCGCGACGGATCATTCGATCCGGAGAACTAGGTCACATCACCAATATCCAAATTCGGATGATGGCAGATTACGCCGCCGATCCGTCGTCAGTGTTTACTTGGCGCTATGAGAACGACCGTGCTGGATCAGGAGTTCTCGGTGACGTGCTCTCTCATGGGTTCGATCTGGCTCAGTATCTTGTAGGAAGGATCTCATCGGTCACTTCAGTTACCGATACCTTTGTGCCTGAACGCTCATTGCCGGCCGGTACATCAACGAACAGTTTCAACAAGGGCGAGGCATCACCGGAAAAGCGGAAAGTCGAGAACGAGGATTACACGGCCCTCCTCGCCCGCTTTGACGGGGGTACTTTGGGAGTCTTCGAGTCGAGTCGAGTCGCCACAGGACCGCACACTGAATACACAGCCGAAGTGTACGGCTCGTCAGGTTCACTGCGATGGAACTTCGAGAATATGAATGAACTCCAGCTCGCAGATGATCCGCGCGGCTACCGTTCAATTCTTACCGATTCGTCGCACGGCGAGTTCGGTCGATTCCAACCCAACGCGGGGCCGGCCATCGGATTCAACGACCTGAAGACGATCGAAGCTTCGTTGTTCCTCCGATCGGTCGCAGAGAACAAGCAACTCGCCCCTTCAGTCGCCGACGGTTGGTCAGCGGCCGAACTTGTCGATGCCACCCTGCGCAGCGCGGAGTCCGGAGCTTGGACATCCGTGCCAAAGGTCACTGGCGAAACGACGTACGACAGCTGACAAAGCTGAAGCGCGCGAGTGGTAGTTCAGCTCTCCCCACTGCAGAACGGCTCGTCTCGTGCTTCACGTAGCAAAGTGAGCGGTGCCCACCTCAGACCGAGGAGGGCACCGCTCTATTGTGGACTTAGCCGACGCACACTGCATCGCTCCATTTGGGCCGTGTCGGGACCTCAACGAACCAGCACGAGAAAAAGAAGCGTCATCCCTCTTATGGTGTGGCCGAAGAATGGCATGCTCTATTAACCTCGATTTTTCACGGTGTGGCTCGCGCCCGTGATTCTCGCGCTATGGAGCGCATTCGTTTCTGATTTTGTCATTCGGGTAGGACGCGGTGACCGTGTCTCGCCACGGTTCGGCGGAGTTTCCACCTCAGCTGTTTTCCTCTACTCGAACGAACACGGGCACCAGGACGGTCATCCCGGCGCGGGTCCTGGCAAGGCACGCAGTCGGTTCAGGCCGACGACGATGTCTTGAGCGAACCGGGCAGTGTTCTTCATATGCACCACGATCCGGCGGGCGGTCCTGGCGATCGTGGCCGGCGCGGTGTAGATGTGCATGCGCAGTCGCTTCGGTTCCCACCGACGAATCTCGTGGTCGGCGAATGCCAACAAGCCACTCCAGGCCTGCAGATCACCTGCGAGGGCGACGATGGCCAACCAGATCCGATTCTGGTCGAAGCCCTTGAGCGGGAAATTTGCCAGCCCGGTGTCTTTGGCGATCCGGATCCGGTCCTCATCTCTGGCCCGAGATCGGTGTCGGACTTCGAGATCGGCGAGTTGGCTGCCTTTCGTGTTCGTCGCGAACGTGGTCAGCCGGTACCCGTCGACATCATCAAACCGCAGCTACGCGCCCGGGTGGGGGCGCTCCCGGCGGACGATGACGCGCATTCCTTCTGGCCAGTCGTCGAGGTCGACGACGCCGGTGAGTTCGGCGACGTCGGCACCCTCACGCGGGGCACCGTTAGTGTCATAGGCCGGCTCCCATGCGCCCAGTTTCGTCAGCTGGTGGTAGAGCTCGGGCATCGTCGCAGGCAACATCCACCCAACCGAGTACGACAGACGCCTGTTGGTGAGGAAGTTCAGGAAGTCATGGGTGCCGCCGGCGGTATCGGTCCGGATGAGCACCGACTTGCCCGGACGAGGCTTGCTGCCGGGGAGACCGGCGAGAACATCCTTGACCAGCCGGATGTGATCGGCGGCGGTATTCGACCCGGCATTGCCTGGCCGCAGCAGCCCGGCGACGGGTTCGCCGCAACCTGGCCTTCCGTGGTCGATGAACGCCAGCAAGGGGTGGAACCCGAACCCTTTCTTGTAGGTGGGTTGCGCGTCTTCTTTCTCGCTATGGGCGGTGACCAGGGTGGCATCGATATCAACGATCAGCGGAGTCTGGGCATCACTGTCATGGTTCGGTGCCTGAGTCCCGGCGAGTTCCCACACGCGGGCACGGGCGGCTGCCCGAGCAGTGTTGATCGCCGTTAGCGCGGTATCGGCATCGGTGGCGAGAGTGCGGATGAGGCGGGTGATCGTCGGGTTCGACGCCACCGGGCCGTAGAGGTCGGGTTCGTCACGGAGGACGGAACTATCGGACAGGGCATCGCCGCCGAGAGCCAAGGTCATTGCGACGTCGGTGAGGATCTTTCCCGGGTCGTGGGCGGCGAAGGGCTTCTTCCACGCCGCCAAGGCTTGCTTCAGGTGGTGGCCGAGGCTGCTGGTGTGTACGGTTTCGGTCAGCAACATGCCACCGGCTTGGCCGAGAGCGTTGCTGGGCGCGGTATCGATGTGCAGGCGAGGGTAGGTGCGGGTAGGCTTCACTCTGAGAGTGCTCCTTTTCAGTGGACTGATGTTGTCTTCGCAAACACCATCATCCCTGGTCAGGAGCACTTTTCTCTTATCGGTCCGGCATCTGGCCCACACTAATCATGAAATCCCGAGGTTAATCACCTGAGCACTCTGCTGCCATTGGACAGTCTCGTCAACTCACTGGTGCCTATGAGTCTGTGATCGTGAGCTTCAGTGGCCGAACATCCGGATTGCCACTGTCGGAGACCATTCAAACGCATCGCCTTATTCCCGCGTAGAGATCACGGCCGTCGATGGAAGGTCCATCGACGGCCGTGCCACGGCTCAATTGCTGTCAATCATGACAGGAGTAGATCGTCATAGACGGAAAGACGTGCTCACGACTCTTTAGCAAAACGAAAGAGCTTCTTGTTCGCGAATTCCAGCATCCCTACTTTGCCCATCTCCCGGCCATAGCCCGACTTCTTGACTCCGCCGAATGGTACGTCGGCCCCGACCAGCCCAGCCGCGCCGACAAAGACCATGCCGACGTCAAGCCGAGTCCCAACGTCCTCTGCGCGTTCGATGTCATCGCAGATGACAACCGAGCCGAGTCCGTAGGGCGACGAGTTGGCGATATCAATCGCCTCATCGTCGGTGGAGGCTCTGTACAGCTGCGCAACGGGACCGAACAGCTCCTGGCTGTACACTTCCATCTCAGGAGAGATACCGCCCAGCGCTGAAGGCGTGTAGATGTTCCCGTCCGGATCATTGTCACCGGTCAGAAGCTCGGCACCCTGCTCAAGCGCTGTCTTCACTTGCACCTGAAGATCATCGGTTGCCGATTTCGACGAAAGCGGGCCGAAATCTCCGCGATCATATGAAAGAGCTCGGAGCGCCTGGACGAATTTGACAGAGAACTCGTCGTAGTACTTCTCCAGCACAATAATCCGCTTCGAGGCTGTGCAGCTTTGCCCGCTGTTGTCCATGCGACCCTTCACCGCCTCGGCGACTGCGAAATCGATATCATCGGTGTCGAGGACGATAAAGGGGTCCGCTCCGCCGAGTTCGAGCACACACTTCTTCAGATGACGCCCTGCCTGCTCTGCCACGATCGCCCCGGCTTTCTCCGAGCCCGTCAGTGATACTCCCTGAATGCGGTCGTCGGCGATCATCGTCGAGATCTGGTCGTGTGACGCAAACACGTTTGTGTAGGCGTCATCGGGAAATCCTGCGTCGGAGAAGAGCTTCTCCAGTGCCAGAGCTGAATTGGGGCATTGCGACGCATGTCGCAGAATCACGGTGTTTCCCAGGATCAGGTTCGGCACCGCGAACCGAACGACTTGGTAGTAGGGAAAGTTCCAGGGCATGATGCCCAGCAGCGGGCCGATGCCCTGGAACCGGAAGAAGCTCCGCAGACCATCTTCGACCTCAAGGACCTCGTCTGCGAGCCATTCCTCTGCTTTCTGAGCGAACTTTCTCGTGATTGCACTGGAGAATTCGACTTCGCCCCGTGCCTGAGCCAGAGGTTTGCCCATCTCCAGGTTGATGATCGACGCGAGTTCGTCCTTCCTTTCGAGGAAAAGTCCAGCGAGCCTCTCAGCGTGTTTGGCTCGATCTGCAACGGACGTTTGCTGCGACCAGGACCGGTACAGCGTATGGCTTAGATCGAGCGCTGTCTCGATCTCCGAGTTCGACGTCTCGGGGTACTCGGCGATGACCTTGCCGGTCGCCGGGCTGGTTACTGCAAATACACTCATTGCTACGTGTCTCCTTACTATTCGACAGGATTGACCATTTTGTGGGCTCCGGTCCCCGCCCCTATGCTCCAGATGTTGACCTACTTGTCAGTCGAGGGGACCGTGGCGGCATAGAACCGCTGAGTGGCCCTGCCTTCAAGGTGCTTCGCGGTGCCGGCTTGGTTCCCGGGCCGTTCGGACGTCATTGGCACCCCGACGTCCCAGAAGGCTCCGTTCGAGGTGAGATAGCGCCACGGTTCCACATGTGCGACCACGACTGCCGGGCGATCCTGGTTCTTGGCTTCATCCAGGGCGGTGTCGAATTCCTCGAGAGTCGTGGCCGACCAGGACGCGCAGCCGAAGCTGGCCGCGTTCGCGGCGATATCGACATCAACAATGGGGCCGTCGAGTCGTCCGGTCTCAGGGTTGCGTTCGCGCAACTGAGTGCCAAATTCTGCCGGGGCACCCTTGCCAACCTGAAGAGGCCAGATGCACTGGTGCCCACGGTTGTCGATGACGATCACGATGATCTTCTTGTGCTCCTGAGCGGCTGTCACCAGCTCAGTTGGCTGCATGAAATAGGCACCGTCGCCGATCACCACATAGATCTCGCCCGGATCATCAGGTTTCGCAAGACGATGACCAAGACCGGCCGGGAGCTCGTGGCCCATGCAGGAGTTAGCGTATTCGAAGTGAATCTCGGTGCCGTTCGATGGATCCCACGCTTTGTGAATTCCTTCAACCACACCGCCGGACCCTACGACCAGAGTATCTTCATTCGTGGAAACCTGATTGAGCGACTCGATGACCTGTGCCTGACTCATCAATTCGTCGGAAAAGTCCTGAAGATCATGATCGCGGATCTCTTGAGTGGCCGATTGTGCTTGTGCGATCTCCTCACGGTATGCGGCGGGGGTCTCGTACCTTGTCAGGGCCAGCCTGTCATGCAGCGATGTCAGCGACGTCCGAGCATCTCCGATGACGGGGAACGACCCCATCTTGTGAGCATCAAAGGAGCCGACGTTGAGGTTGACGAACTTGACGTCGGGATTCTGGAAGAGTGAGTGAGAGGCGGTGATGAAGTCTTGCAATCGTGTGCCCACGCAGATGACGACATCGGCGTCGTGTGCCAACCGATTCGCTCCGATCGTGCCCGTTGTTCCAATCCCTCCGACTCCGAGGTCGCCGAGAGGCCCGGAGCCTTTGCCGGCGAAGGTCTCTGCCACTGGAATTCCGAACGCAGTGCTGAACCGTGCCAGTTCTGATTGCGCCTTGGAGTATCGGACACCTCCGCCAGCGATGACAAGTGGTTGCTTTGCTCCACGGATGATTTCGGCCGCAGCATCGATCTCGTCCTCTGTCGCCGGACGGCGGCGAATATTCCACACTCGTGGGGTGAAGAAGCTCTCGGGGAAGTCGAATTCGGCACCCTGAATGTCCTGTGGCAGGCAGACGACGGCAGCTCCGGTATCGACGGGATCTGTCAGAATCCGCATTGCCTCGGGCAGAGTCGACAGCAGCTGGGCCGGGTGAGTGATCCTGTCGAAATACCGGCTCACCGGTCGAAAGCAGTCGTTGGCTGAGACGTCCCGTTCGACGGGATGTTCGATCTGCTGAAGGACAGGATCACCGAAGCGGTTGTTGATGATATCGGCAGGGAACAGCAGGACCGGCAACCTATTGGTCGTCGCCGTCGCCGCACCAGTGACCATGTTGGTTGAGCCTGGACCAGCAGACGCCGTGCACGCCAACGTCGCCGCGCGATTCGAGGCCTTGGCGAACCCGATTGCGGCATGGACCATGTTCTGTTCGTTCTTTCCCTGATAGTGCGGGAAATCAGTTCCGTATTCATCGATGCCCTGCGCGAGTCCCACGGAGTTGCCGTGACCGAAGATTCCATACATTCCTGGAATCAGACGGCGGCGTTCGCCGTCGTACTCGCTGTACTGAACTTGCAGATACTCAACGATCGCCTGGGCAACAGTCCTACGTCGGACTGTATTCGCAACGTCTCTTGTCGGTGATTCTGCAGCGACAGTGGTGCTCATGGTTGCTCCTTAGTAGTTGAAGGTCGTCGGCGATAATGCCGGTGTGAACGTTGTCCAGGATCACACCCCTGTTCTCCAGGAATGTGTACCACTTTGAAACGCACGCTGCGCTCGAGTCGAAGACTTCTCTCATAGGGGCGTCGAAGAAAAGTTTTCGACTGCTAACCAGAGTTCGAACGCATCTCGATATGATTTGATATCGCGCCCGGTCAATTGCCCGATGCGCTTCAGCCGGTATCTCAAAGTATGCTCATGGATGTACAACTGCGCCGCCGTCGCCCGCAGTTGTCCCTGGTTGTGAAAGAACAGCCTCAAGGTGTGCAGCAGTTCCGTACCTTCTGCCTCGTCGTACTCGAGCACCGGCCGGAGAGTATCAACAGACAGGGTCTCGATCTGACCTTGATCAGGGTTCAGCCAAGGTGCGAGAGTGTGATGGTCTTCAGCAAAGACAGCACAGTTATTAGTCTCTTTGTTGGCCAGAGTCAGCGCCCACAGTGCTTGCCGGTGCAGTCTCGTCATGCCCCGGACATCTGTCGACATCGCGCTGACACCGATCTTCGCGCCGGTGTCGCAGGCGAGCTGCGAAATCACGTTGTCGCCGCAGGCGACTACAGCAATCAGAGCGCCCTGAGACGTCATTAGGTGAGATCGTGCCCGATCGGCGAGCCAATCGCGTAGTGCGATTTCGAAGTCGTCATTGTTCGAACGACTCTCGATCGCCAGCAGCCGGAAACCTTGTTCGGGCGGGATGCCCGCGTTGATGAATCGAGCCTCTAGCAGCTCGGGTGATTCACTCTGCTCCAGAGCCGACGATAGGGTCGTACTGTTCTGGCGATGTTCGGCTTCACGGCGTCGTTGAACGTCCACGGCGTCGAGTGCAGCCACAGTGCTGATGTGCTGCAGAACTGTCAGACCCTCAGGAACAGAATCAGCGTGTTCCTGTGCGACGAGATACGCGGTGACACGATGACCGACGAAGAGCGGAACAACATACCCACCGTGCACGACTTGCAGCTCATCGCTGAGGTCGAGCTCGAAATCGGAAGGCACCCAAGGCCAGTCAGTCAGCAAGGGACTCTTCGCCGGAGTCACTAGTGCAAGCCTGTAGCCAGACACTCTCTCCAGCTGCTTGTACATCTCTTTGACGTTGTTTTCAGCGGTGTTTCGCAGGCGAAGAGTGTCGTAGATGCCCACGTGTCTGGCCAAGCGGTCGCGTGAAGCACGTTCGTTCGCGTTCGCGACAATGTAGGACAACTCGATGAAGGGTACCTGGCGAGGAATGCGCAGGATGGGAAAACTGGCCTGATTGGCCGCACGGAGTAGTTCGTCCGTCAGAATCGGAGCTCGGACACTGACAACGATTCCCGCCAGTCGGTGCTCGGCCAAACGCTGCAGATACTCAATTTGCCGGTTCGGAGTCTGAGGAATTCCGAACCCGTTGACGATCAGCAATTCGCCGCCCTCGAACCATGGGCCCGGATCCTCAAGCTCCGAGGTGTGAGTCCAACGCACGACGTTACCCGCGCCAGCAGCCCCCGCGATGAGCTGCAGACCGAGGTGGGGTATCGCCATCAGCTCAGCGATGGTCATGCTGCCGTCAGCGGGCCTGCTCCTCTGGACTCCCATCAAGTCATTCCTCACTCCTGGAACTGTCGTGCCCTCGAATGATGACGGGACACGGCCTTCCCTCAGTCGAACTTGTACGGTTCGTGTGGCCCGACCGATGGCAGCGGCCGGGGCCTCTGGCAGGTACTTTGCACGTCGATGTGCTCGCCGCGTTGAGATGACTCTTCGAAGGCCAGCAGCACTTCGAGGACGTGGTATGCGAAACTCGCTCCGGTCCGCGGTTCGACTCCGGTGCGAATCGCGTGTCCGAACTCTGCAAGACCGATTCCCCGGTATGCGTCGTCGCGGTGAGTAAGCAGAGTCTCCCGCCAGTCTCCGCCTCCGGGCGGAGTCATATCGAGGGCAAGGTCGCGCGCCTCTCCCCTGCGGAGAATCGGCGCTCCGTCGAAGTGGTCAGGATTCGGGGCAGCGATCGAACCTGACGATCCGTAGATCTCGAAATGAGGAAGATTGTGATTCCACACGTCCCAGCTGACAATGACTGTCGCCACTGCTCCGGATTCGAAGTCGATTGTCCCTGACACATGGGTCGGGGTTCGAATGTCGATCTCGCCGTCATAACCACCTTTGCCGTCTGGACGTGGCCGTGTCTCTGAGCTGCGTTGAGCGGAGGCTGATACGCGCCTGACCGGACCAAAGAGGTTGATGAAGTTAGTGACAAGATACGGTCCGATGTCGAGCATCGGGCCGGCACCCGGGCTGTAGAACGGATCGATGTTCGGATGCCAGTGCTCGTAACCGTGGTTGGCGAACGAGGCGAAGGCCGCGACCGGATCTCCGATCCACCCGTCATCGACGAGTTTGCGAGTCGTCTGCATTCCCGACCCGAGAAATGTCGTCGGAGCGGATCCGACCTCGACTCCTGCTTGCCGTGCAGCGTCAACGACCTTTCGGGCTTCCTCGAGTGAAGTCGCGAAGGGCTTTTCGGACAGCACATGTTTTCCGGCATTGATCGCCTGCAAAGACACAGGTGCGTGAAGGTTCGGCGGCGTGAGGTTAAGCACCAACTCCACATCTTGGTCCGCGAATAGCTCATCCGGTGTCAGAGCCTTAGGAATGGAGTACTCTGTCGCCCGTCTGGTGACAGCGTCGGCGTTCACGTCAGCCAGGGCGACGACGTCGACATCGGGATGTACTCCGATCTTGTCGAGGTATTGGTTGAGAACATTGCCAACACCGATGATTCCTACTCGAATCGGTTCCATTTGCATATTCCTTCAGTAATAGAGGTGGTCAGTCTCGGACTTTAAGCGGATCTGAGTAATGACTGTTCACGTCGGCGGAAGTGTTGAGGCAGCCGGCGTGCGAGCCCAACGGTCAGGTCGTCTCCGCTATGTACGCTTTCAAAATGGACGGCAACGCTACTGTGTCATTGCGGGACACTTCCGCTGCCCTGCGAGAGATTTCGCCGCTGCTTCTCGGTGGCTGATGAATCAATCGTGCCGTGCTCGTCGATCCGCACGCCATAAACTTCCCACGCGGCTCTGGCCGAAACTCGTCCGTCATTGACGTCGACCAGGACCGCCTGGGGGTCTCGCTCCAGTGGATCACCGTAACCGCCTCCTCCTGGGGTGATCGACACCACTTTCTCACCCCGACAAAGGTCGTAACGGCCGACGACGGGTACCGCGCGCGGCTCGCCGCCCGAGACGTCTTCCACCCACGCTTCCGGCGCTGCTCCGCCGAGTCCGCCGCGGACTCCCTTCGGGGGATTCTCTTTTCCTTCGATCCCATAAGTCAGCGTGACCTGGTCAACCCTTGGCTCAAAGGTCACTCGCGATGCGAGGCCACCACGCTGTTTCCCCGCGCCTCCGGAGTCGGCGACCAGGGCTCGTTCGTGAATGAGGATCGGATAGCGCTGTTCATCGACCTCGACGCTGTCATGGTAGAGCAAGGCACCGCAGACAGGACGCTGATAGGTCGGCCAACCGTCTACATACGGGGTCGCAGGGCCTCCCACGCCTCCGACGAGGATCTGATTGACATAGGCATTCCCGTTGCGCTCGTCAGTGCCCGAGATCACGGCCTTCGCCGGTGTCTGGCCTGCAGCGCCCTCGGCGGAGCCATACCCGTCATCGATCCGAGCGAATGATGATTGGACGATGTTGACAACGCGGTCGGCCAAGTTCGTCGTCCCGGACGAGCATGAATGTGGGTGCTTCGGCACACCAACGGCACAACCTTCTCTCAGTTTGACCTCGATCCGTCGGAACGTGCCCGCGTTACTCGGCAGGGTCTCAGGAAGACCGGACAGAATTCCGGCAAGCGCGGCCCCTGTCGCTGTAGCCCGGGTGAGGTTGAGACCGTTGGGCAGGTTGTCCGGATTGTCTCGAAGGTCGATCGATACACGTCCCTGTGTCGGTTTCACAGACACCGTCGCTTGAATGTGCACGCCCTCGGGATCTGTCCCCGGGAACGGGTCGTGGGTAGACTCACCATGCAGATCGACTTCCGGCAACGTCTCGATCGCGTTCTGGGCCAGACGTTCTGAATAGTCAAACCACGCTTCGACGAAGTCGACGACGTCATCGGTGCCGAACTTTTCAGCCAGTTCCTGAATGCGACGTTCTGCGATGCGCGAAGCACCTACAGACGCCAGATAGTCGCCATACCACTGATCGGGCACCCGGATGCGAGAACGGCACATCCGCACGACGTCGTCGACGTCGGTATAGTCACGCTGGACTCGCACGCAGGGAAAGATGAGTGCGCCCTCTTCGTAGACATCTCTCGCAGTGGCAAAGAACGTCGTCGGCAGCGAATCACCGCAGTCTGCCTGGTGAGCCTTGGTCACCGCCGTGAAAAGATGCTGACCACCGATGAAGATCGGCACGAGAATACAATGGTCCGCAGCATGCGAGTTCCCGAGATAAGGATCGTTATGCAAGAAGGCATCGCCTTCTCGGATGTCATCGTGCAATGCGATCATGTCTTCACCGAGTGGTCCAGCTCCGAAGACATGTACAGGAACACCTTCCGCTGCGGCGAGAAGTTGGTTGTCGGCCGTGAGCACCGCGCACGAAAAGTCGCGAGCGGTATTGATCACTGAGGAACGAGCCGATCGCAGGAGTCCATTGGTCATTTCTCGCACGATGCCGTCGAAGGCGTTCGCCAGTACCGAGAGTTTCACAGGGTCGAATTCGCGTGTCATATTCACGCCTCCTTGGTGTTCAAGTAGAAATTGGAGTTCTCGTCCAGTTGGGCGTTCCACGTCGGTGGGATGACGATAGTCGTCGTCGGCAAGTCGACCACAGCAGGACCTGAGATCACATCGCCTGGACCCAACGTGCCGCCTCTGTAGCGAGGTGCGGAGTACTTCTCACCGTCGAACACCATCAGATCAGTTCGGTGCGTCTCTGGTGTTCGCGAGGCGTGGGCGTTCGAATCGATGAGCTCGGGGCGTGGAATTTCGACGCGCGCGCCCCAGGCAATGATTTCTACGCGGCTGCTGGGATCGTGAGTCCCATTTCGGTGGTCGTGTTCCTTGTGGAAGGCCGCTTCGATGTTCTCCGCGGCACTGTCAGCCACGGGGGCTTCGCTCAGATACACGCGAAGGTCCCAGGCTTGTCCCGGGTACCGGGCGTCGACGAAATAGGTGAACTCGGCGTCGGCACCGGTTCCAGGGAATCGGCGCGCGAACTCGTCTGCCTTAGCCGACACCTCTTTCACCGCGTTGGCTGCCGAATCGACATCGAAGCTTCGTGTGTCATTGTGCAGCGGGGACAGGAACTCTGTGGCAATGGGCGCTTTGTGCGCGCCAAAGGCTGCGAGTACTCCCGCAGTGGCGGGGATGAGCACAGTATCGGTTTCCAGCAGCGATCCGATTGCCGCTGCCACCATTGCTCCTGCCCCTCCGCCTGCAACGATGAGAGCACCGCGGGGGTCGACCCCCTGCTCCAGGGCGGACTGTCGGATGGCCGTTGCCATGTGGTGGGCCGAGACGTCCAAGATCGCCTGAGCGGCCTGCTCGATCGTCATGTTCAGTGGTGTGGCGATTCGAGATTCGATCGCCTTCTCAGCCGCCTTCCGGTCGAGCGTGAAGCCACCCTCGAATCCCTGGGCATCAAGATATCCGAGAGCCACACACGCATCCGTAACGGTCGGTTCTTCTCCGCCGAGGCCGTAGGCTGCGGGACCCGGTGTGCTTCGCGCACTCTGCGGTCCGACTCGAAGCAGGCCCCCTGCGTCGATCCATCCGATCGATCCACCACCGGCACCGATGCTCGTAACCGCTACCGACGAAAGGCCGGTCAGATGGCCGACGAACGGTTCTCCGAGCCACGCCTCGCGGGTATGGCGTACGGTGCCCTTCTCAACGAGGGAGACGTCGAAGGTCGTGCCCCCCATGTCGCAGACGACGACTGTCTCCCGGTTCGGAGCGGCAGAAGCACCAACGAGCGGAGCCATTGAGGGTCCGGAATTCAACAGTAAGACCGGTCGGTCGAGAACGTCGTCGACGTCAAGTACCGCGCCTTCGGATGTCACGACGAGTAAATCACCGTCGAACCCCGACCCGACGAGGTCTCGACGCAGATCCCCCAGGTGAGCTGCCATCAGTGGCTTCAGCGATGCGTCGATAGATGCGGCCGATGTTCGACGATACTCGCGGATGATGGGGTTCGCGTAGTTCGAGAGCGTGACCGGCACGCCAGGAAGGATTTCCTCAATGAGCTCGGCGACCCTTCGTTCATGAGCGTCGTTGACGATCGACCAGAGGAACGAGACTGCGATAGCCTCAACCCCTTCTGCAGCAAGGCCCTCTAGCAGGGTTCGGACATGGTCTTCGTCCAGCGGTTCGAGGACTGTGCCTTCGGCCGAGACTCGTTCGCGAACTTCGTAGGTGAGTCCCCGGGGAATGTAGGCCGGAGGGTAGGCAGCCTTCGAGTCGAACGCGTCACGCCTTCCACCCTCGCGCAGGAGCAGGGTGTCGGCGAAGCCTTCGGTGACGAGGAGAGCGGTTTTGGCCGTTTTGCCAGTCAACACCGCGTTCGTCGCATGTGTCGTGCCATAGACAATGACTTCGGCGTTGCGCAAGACCTCGTCTCCGCTCCAGCCGACCGACTCGGCAGCGCGTCTGACGGCGGCTTCAAAACCAGTGAAGACGCGATCATAGGTCGTTAACGCCTTACCCATGGCAATTCCACCGGTACTGCAACCGACAACAACGTCGGTGAACGTGCCGCCGGTATCGACCGCGATTCGATAGTGGACTTTCTTCGACAGAGCAGTGTCGTTACTCATGTGATTTCAGCACCTCCAAGGTGGTAACTCAAGTTCAAATCGATGACTCCTTTGAGCTCATCGACGGGCGACGGTGTTGCGCAGAATTCCGACCTCTTCAATGTCAATCTCCACCACGTCACCGGAATCCAGCCAAACTGGCGGATTTCGCTTCGCACCGATTCCTTGTGGTGTACCAGTGGCGATGACATCGCCTGGATTGAGAGTAAGAAAACTAGAGAGGTAGGAGACTATCCGAGCGATCGAGAAGATCTGGTGTCGGGTATTCGACCGTTGATACTCGACCCCGTTGATTCGAGTCACCAGCTCCAGCGACTGCGGGTCACTGATGTCGTCGAGAGTCACGAGAGCAGGGCCCCACGGCGTTGACCCATCAACGGCCTTGCCCGGAAGCCACTGCGTCCCCCGATACTGAAGATCGCGTGCGGTGATGTCGTTCAAGATAGTCATGCCGGCGACGTACTCCAATGCCTCGTCTTCGGAAACGTTCGCGGCGGCTCGGCCGATCACGACGGCCAGTTCACCTTCGAAATCAAGGTTGTCAGTGACATTGCGTCCGCCGATCTCATCGTCGGGTCCGATGAGGGTCGAAGCAAACTTCGCGAAGACGTCCGGGTGTTCTGGAAGGGCCCGGCCGGTTTCAGCCACATGGTCCTTATAGTTCAGCCCGACGCAGAGTACTTTCGACGGCCCGACCACAGGACCGACAAGATGTACGTCGTCGAGGTTGCCGACTCGGGATCGCGGGGACCTCGAGAGCGTCTGGCTGACCGAGTTGGACAGCGGGGTGATGGCGTCGCCGTAGTTCTCGAGCAGATCCGTCACGGAGTTGTATGCGCCTCGAGTGGCCTCGGGTGTGTCATTTAGCAGCTCTTCGAGATCGTAGATCTCTCCATTGAAGACAACGCCTCCGCGCGTGCCGGACTGGTTGCGGTAGGAAACAATTTTCATGGTTTGGGTTCTCTGCTTTCGTCTTAGCGTGCTGTGGCGACGTCGGCGATTGCAGCGGAGAGCCCCTCGGCAATCTCAGCGCCGACCTTGTCGTCCATGGGGGTCGACAGGGAGAGAAGGTTCGCCGGCGAGCCGAGAAGTCCGCGCCGATACGTTGCCCACCAGAGTCGGTGTTGAATATCTTCGGCGACTTTGTCCGCCCCTTCGGGGACGGCGCGTAGCAGGGAACCTCGTCCGCGGACCTCCCACCCCAGACCCGCAATCGACTTGCTAACCGTTTGACGCACGGAGTCGCCAAGGTCGTTCAAGCGGTTTACCTGATCTTCGGTGTACAGTCGCAGCGCGGCAGCTCCGGCAGCCATGCTGACTGGGTTGCCGGAGAAGGTTCCACCGTGAGGTAGATTGCCGGATCGCGTCGGGTCTACTTCCGCCATCAGGGAACCGAGGCCAGCGACGGCTCCGACAGGGAAGCCACCACCAATCAGTTTCCCGGTTGTCAGCAGATCGGGCTGAACTCCGTACTCTCCACTCAATCCGTTGTAACCGAGACGGAGACTGATGACTTCGTCGATGATCAAGACGATGCCGTGCTTCGTCGCAAGATCACGTGCCGTTCGCGCGAACTCCTCCGAGACGCTGACGAGTCCAGCGCGGTTCGGAAGCAGGTCGAGGATGATCGCTGCATAATTGGTAGGTGCCGACTCCACCACGTGCGTGAGGTGTTCGATGTCATTGAGCGGAACAGTGGTGACATCGTCAATCACCCCTTGTGGGACTCCGCGGGTGTAGCCGGGTCCTCCCGGAACAAGGGCCAAATCGGACGTGCCGTGGTACCCGCCCTTGGTGACGACGACCTTGTCTCGACCAGTGCTGGCGCGAGCGATACGCACCGCTGACATGACTGCCTCAGTGCCCGAGTTGGTGAACCGTACTTGGTCAAGCCCGGGGAGACGGTTCAAGAGCAGTTCAGCTAGTTCCCACTCGTAGAGATTGGGGATACCCCAGCTGGATCCGGCTGACATCGCTTCGACGGCGGCCGCTTTGATTTCGGGGTGAACATTTCCATGGATAAGGGAGGTGAAATTGTTGTTCGCGTCGATGAGTTTTTGGCCGCGATCGTCCCAGACACGACACCCCTCACCTCGAATCGCATAGGGACTTGGCGCGCCTGTGTAGTAGGTGGAACGTCCGTAGCCGCCCGGCAGCATGGGATAACCCCGCGGGCCCTTGCGAAGATGGGGGTCGATGGCTGAGCCGGCGACTGTGGCGTTCTCGGTGTCAATCTTCATCGTTGACCTTTCGACTATTCAGTTCACGAGATCGATCAGTGGCTGACCGGTCAAGACTCGGCGGACACGGTCGACAGCGCCATTCTGCAAGGCCCCAGTGGAGCGATTCGAGCGCCATGCGATGTGTGGAGTAAGGATCGCGTTAGTGGCTGACCTCAGAGGATGCTCCGGGTCGAGAGGTTCCTCTGCGAAGGTATCGATTCCTGCCCCGGCGATATGTCCGGATTCCAATGCTCGTGCCAGGGCGACCTCGTCGACGAGACCACCGCGTGAGACGTTGACCACCACGGCACCTTCTCTCATCCGTTCCAGGACTTCACCTGAGATCAGGTTTCTGGTTTCGCCGGTGAGCGGAAGATGCAACGAGATGACGTCAGAGTTCTCGAGAATGTCATCGATATCGGCGAGTGTGAATGCGCTTTCGGAGACGAATGGATCGTAGGCACGCACGTTCGCTCCGATGGCCGAATACATGCGCGCGACATGCTGGCCGATGCGACCCAATCCGACCACGCCGACGTCCAGGTTGGAGAGCACAGGGGTGTCATATCCGATGACCCCGTTCCACCCGTTGTCCCGAATGGCAGAGTCTCCGGCTGGCAGTCGGCGAGAGAGTGACAGTCCCATTGCCAGGGCATGTGAGGCGACTTCTTCCGAGGCAGTTCCGGGAACAATTGACACAGGGATTCCTGCCTTCGTCGCGGCATCGACGTCAATATTGTCATAACCGATCCCGTACCGGATCACTGCGCGACATTTGTCCATCGCCGGAAAATCGTCGGCGGTCAGCTTCGCATATGGAGTGATCATGACAATTTCGGCATCTGAGAGTCGCTGCTTGAACTCTTCTGTGTCAGTGGTCGGAACCAGTTCGTAGTCGAGTTCTGATGCCAGTGCGTGCTCGCGTTCCAAGTCGGGGAAATGGTGCGGGGCAACCAGGATGATTCCCTGTCGCTCATGGTTCATCGTCATCCGTCCTATCTCATAGTCAGTAGTTGGTGCTCCCGGGCCGCACTCGCACGATCCGGGCTCGAGTTCAATTACATGACAGGTGGACGGCGGGAAACCGTACCAATCCGAGACACCTCAACGGACTCGTCGGTGGTCAGGTCTGTGCACCCATCTTCAGACGTTTTTCAAACGAGTTGCCGCAGTATCAATGCAGTCGAGAAGGTTGCGGGAACACTGACGAGAGTGAAATCACTGGTCAGGAGGCGTCTGCGGAGACCTCACGTGAGTAGCGGTGCCATCGATATGCCGACCGTCGTGGGCCGACCGACAGATTCAGGCATTCTCCGCAGCCAAAGCAATGGTTCGCCAGTTGCAGGAGACTCGTCGGGGTGCCCGGACGCTGGGCTCGGGAGCGGGAAGTGACTTGCTGGGGCCACCTTGAATCTATTCCAACGCCCAGCTTGAGCGGAGTTGTCGGTAGCGCTGTATGAGGCGTTCAAGGTTTGTCGTGCTGGCGACAACTCCGCAAACAAGCTCAGAAGCCGCCGCTGACGGAGTAGACCAACAATACTGCCGCAAACGAAAGCAGGGATTCGATTGTCGACTGCACTGTCCAGGTCTTCAGCGTTGTCTTCACATCCATTCCCAGAAGATTGCCGACCAACCAGAATGCGGAGTCGTTGACGTGACTGGCAAAACGTGACCCTGCCGCGGCGGCAAGCACAATACAGACGAGCTCGACCTCATTGAAGCTTCCCGAGCTCACGGCTGTTCCAAGGAGTCCGCCGGTGGTAGCGATAGCCACGGTGGCAGAGCCTTGTGCTACTCGAAGAGCTGCTGAGATCAAGTATGCCGCGATGACCACCGGAAGCCCGAGACCGTCAAGGGAGGCATAGAGTGCGTCTCCGATACCGGAAGAACGAAGGACTCCCCCGAACATTCCTCCAGCACCAGTGATGAGGATGACGGAGGCAACTGGGCCAAAGGCACCGTCGACGAGCTTTTCTAGGGCGCTACCGCTTTCGCCACGGAATTTTCCGAGTACGAGAATTGCAGTCAGTACTGAGACCAGGAGCGCGACAGGGGAGGCTCCAATGACCATGACGACCTTCACCCATGTTGTGTCAGCGTCGACGACGCCAGCGCTCGTGAGGGTGTCGAATCCGGTGTTCAAGAGAATGAGCATCATGGGGAGGACAAGGATGAAGATCACCCAGCCCACTCTTGGCGGCGTTTGCGGCTGATCGTCATCAAGTGCACCGAATAGCGCAGGAATGACCATCGGATACCTCGCATTGACCAAGCGAGCCCACAGATATCCGCTGATGTACCACACCGGCAGCGCAATGAGCAGACCGAAGACCAGGACCAGTCCGATGTTTGCGCCAAAGAACTCACTTGCCATGACCGGCCCTGGATGCGGAGGAACCAGTACATGCATGATGGAAAATGCTGCAGCAGAACTAATCCCGTATAGCAGTAGGCTTCTACCGCCCATTCTGCGCGCAACCGCGAAGACGATCGGAATCATGACGACGATGCCGGCATCCGCGAACATGGGTATTCCCATGACCAGAGATGAAATACCGAGAGCGAGTGCCGCCCGTTTCTGCCCGAACACGGCCACCATTCGTTCCGCGATCACCCGCGCACCGCCACTGGCTTCAAGCAGGCGACCGAGTATGGCACCGAAACTCACGACGAGGGCAACCGACGTCAGCGTACTGCCGAACCCGTCAAGCATAGCTGGAACGATCTGCTCCGCGGGAATCCCAGCAAATGCTGCAGTGAGCAAGGAGACAAGCACCAGAACCACGAATGCATGGAGCCGAACGACGATGATGAGGAAAAGGATCAAGGCCACACCTCCTGCCGCGATGGCGAGGAGCGGTACCGTCCCTAGAGTCTGAGTCCAATCTTCCATATCTTCTCTTTTCACACAGTTCGATCAACGGGGCAGAGGACCCGAAGCAGGTCCTCCACAGATTCGGCCATCGCTCTTGGCTCATCCTTCACGAACCGCGATACAGACATGAAGATGCTTCTATGCACTGGGCACTATGGCAGACGAGATCGTTCAAGACCTCGCAAAATGCGACGACTGGGGGAACCGACGGACCGTCAGAATTGGTGGCTCATCGGGTGAGAATGACACATGGTCCACGTCCAGGCGTGACGCGAGCACGCACCTGCGCCATTTCATTCGAACAGACTGCGCAGAGGCGCGTTCAGGAACGTGCCGCTCGGATCCATCTCTCGCCGCAATTGAATGAAATCGTCCCACCGGGGGTACACGCTTCTATAGAAGTCTGCCGTGCGAAGACGCGGTTGCTTACCCCAGTGTGGACGTCCGGGGAACGGATCTAGTGCTTCCTCCATCGCACGAAAGAAGGCCCGATTGTCATTTCCCCACGTGCGGACAGTGTTCAGCGACACCGCCGCATCGCCGCCGGTCGGAGACAGCCACGCATTGTCTCCAGCGGCAGTGCGCACCTCCAGAGGAAACGTATCGGGGAACCTCTCAAGTACTTGCAAGCAGGACTGAATCGCATCGAGCGCAGTGCCATAGGGAACGTAGGGTTCCACCTCCTCCCACGGCGGAGTGTATTGATCAGGATAGATCTTGTATGGGCGGTTAGTTCGATGTGCCGGGGAGCAGTCATCGTCGACGTCCGGGTCCACCTCGTCGAAGATTCGCACCAAAGTCGGCGTCGACGTGTCTGGCAGCGGAGGGAGAATTGCTGACATGTTGTACTGCTGTCCATGCACAAAGCTGAAGTGGCGATGGTTATGCGTCAGCTCTTCCCATCGCTCGAGCACGTCCGCTAAAGGCCGGAACTCGAGCGTTTCCTGCAGCTTGAACTTCGGTTCGAGCTGGATGTCGAGGCTCACAATCACACCGAGCATTCCCATCGAGGCGCGAAGTGCGGGCAATCGCGGATCATTGATACCTATCGTTTCCACTTCACCTGATGAAGTGACCACCTTCGCGCCGACAACCTCACCAGACAGCAGCTTCAGCCCAAGCCCTGAGCCATGCGTCGATGTGCTGATCGCGCCGGCGATGGTCTGCGCATCAATCGCACCTTGATTGCGGAGGCACAGCCCCGCGTTCCAAAGTGGCTCACCGAGGTCGGCAATCTTAGTCCCTGCTCTGACGGTCGCCTGTGCTGAAGACTGATCGATCGATTCGATCCCGCTCACTGCCGAAAGATCGAGCACTATGCCGTCTGTCGGCACCAGCGGAGCAAACGAATGGCCGCTCCCCACTGGCCGCACGGTGATGCCACGGCGTGTGGCATCGGCGACGACCTCGCTGATCTGCTCCACAGACTCAGCCTTCACGATAGCCTCGGGGCGGCAACTCTCCGTCCCCGCCCAGTTTTTCCAGATCCTGTTGATCACGAGGTCAGTTCCAGTTCTCTCGAGTTGGGCGCAACTACACAGCAGTCGACTCCATTGCAGCCGCTACCGACTATCGAAGTTGAAATACGGAGGCTCAAAATGTGCCAGTTTGACACGTGCGGGTGCCATGTTCCGCTTCAATTGGGGATGAACCGATGATCTGAGAAACGACGGTCGGGCGTGAGGACCGACTCACCTCGACGAACGTGAGTGTAATTGGTGAAGGGCGCAACAGAGCTATGTCCTGCTGCTTACAGGCAGGTCTTCCCAATCTTGTGGGCCAAGCTAATCGGGGTGATTTTGACTTCGTTCATGAGGACCACCTCCCGACATCACTCTGCAGGACAGACGTTGGCGAATCGTGCCTCAGTGATCGCGGCGAATCCGATCAGTGCGTGCTCCGCTCTGTTGCGGTCTCCGAACCCGTCATTCGGAGGCAGGCCACGACATAGGCGGAGTCGGATGGACCTCAACAGCACTGACTCGCTATGGCAGTTACCCGCTTAAAGATCGAGTCCCTTGCGGAGGAAGAAGTCCATTCTCCGATAAAGGGTCGACCGCCCGATTTGCAGGATCTCGGCCGTCTTGCGTCGATTGCCTCCCGCTTCTTTCAAAGCGGCTCTCAACTCGCCCAATTCGGCTTCTTCCAACCTGGAGAGTCGTCCTTGAGCGAGCGAGCGTTGATACTCCTCAGGTATGTCTCTCACGGACACCTCGTCGCCCCGAGAGCGGTCGAGTGCGTTGGAGATGACTGCGCGAAGCTGGTCGATATTGCGCGGCCATTCGGAGTTCGTCAAAGTGGTGACTAATCGCTTCGACAGCTTTCGGCCCTCGGATTCCTCGGCAATCGACCGTGCAATCACTGGGATGTCTTCCCTGCGGAGTCGAAGCGGTGGCACGGTGATTTCTATGGCACGAATGCGCTCAGTCATATGTAATGTAGCGTCTGTGTGGTGCTTCGCGGTGAATACGAGCCTCGTGTGATGGCTCTGTTGAATCCGGTGGACGATCCTTCTTGCTTCGAGGACTGACAGTTCGTCGGCGTTGAGCACGACAAGCGCCGAAGGATCGACGGCGAAGGCTTGGTTGAGGAGTTCAGGGAGCCTTTCGGAGTCCCCCTCGGGAGAATGAGCATCCACGAATACGCTTCCGCCGATAAGGGCTGTGATTTCCTCAGCGAGCCGTTGTTTGCCAGTCCCGGCCTCTCCAACGATTGCGACTGAGCGGGCTTGATCGACTGCCTTTGCAGCGAGACCGATCATCTGCTCAAACTGAGGGCTGGTTCCGTCGAGGCTCGCCTTCAATTTGTCCGTTGTCGAGGAACGTGTTGGTTGGATGGCCGGCGTACTAGCTTCGAGGCCAGTCCCGCTTCGGGTTGAGCGGGGTCGGATCACAGCAATTGCGCCCGCACTCGTCGCGGACAGCGATACAGCAGATACGCTCAGCTCGGACCACCCCGCACCATGCAGACTCACTTCCGTACTCGTCGGGCGGCCCGAGGACATCACTTCTTTCGCATAGCCTGAGACTACAGCCATATCGCCGTCATCGATCAACTCAACCGCAGCGTTGTTCATCAGCGAGTTTTTACCGTCCATTGCGATGACCGGCAGATTACCTCGCCTGCGCGAGACCGTCAGATACTCGTTCAATAGCGAACGCTCTTTCGCCGATGTCCGATCAGCAATCTCGTGTTCGATACGTGAGGTGATCCCCTCGAGCATGAGCAGTGTCGAGGTCGGCTCGATGGCGGGCACACGAGCCGAAGGGAAGGTCAGGCCGATCACCCCACGCACACGGTTGTGGAACGGATCCCGAATGAGAGTCGCAAAGCACCAGTTGCCGCGCATATCTTCTCTGAAGTGTTCTTCCGGAGCCAGCCAGACACTTCGTCCTTCTTCTAATGCAAGCCCTTCCCCATTGCTGCCGCAACTCTCTTCGAGCAACGAATAGCCTTCCGGGAACTCCTCTTCAGAACGAAGGAAGTCAGGTCGAACCAGTACACCGTTCGGAGCCGTCAAACTGACATAACCTCCAAGGTCCGACGCAAAGTTGTCGAGAGTTCTCAGATGGGTATCCGCCGCTTCTAAGGTTCGATCGTCAACCCGACCAGCATCGAACATGCCACGGTCGATCACCGCGTCCACGCCGGCAGCCCTGCTTCGAAACCATGATCGAGCGATCAACGGTCGGAGCCCAGTCAGCTCGACGTCATGGTCGCTGAGGAATCGGTCTCGGATGGAATCGACATCACGGGACTTTCGGTTTCGCTCAGGCGTCACCAGCGGGGACAGACTCATCGTCAGCAACTCCTCGTTTCTCGGCATCTTTGACACGATTTTTGAAAGGTTAGCACAACAACTTTCGGTTTTGAATTCGCGAAATATCCAGTCGCACCCATAGCCGACTCGACTTTTCAACAAACGGAACGGATGACTCCACACGGCCTTTCTCTGTCACCGACTCTTCGATCGTAAGCAGCTTCAACGATGTGTCCCATTTTGATACACACTTACCCTCGTCGAACGCGCGAGAGTCAGTTGACCACATTTTTCCTGTCGACCAGCATCGCCGATAAGGGTGCAATGCGGATCAAGACTTGCTGGCGCTGCAGAAAGGACTAAAATTTCCGTTCAGATTCTCATTGACCTGAGACGGGTCAACGATCGATCGGATTCAATTACTCAATCGTCCTCGATAAATAGCCGCATGATCCTCGCCAACCGGTGCGTGTCCCGCAGATCACCGACTAGAAGGTTCTATCGCCTGGCTGCCAAAACTGACTCATGGGATTGTCCCCCTCCCGCCCATCTCCGCGTTAAAATCCATCTCGGGAACAATGAGACCGCAATATCTGCAATAACAGATCCATCTGCTGACGATTAGATTCGTGCGGCAACCATTAATTCTTACCAGCCCCTCAATTTCGATTTTCCCGTATTTTCTCAGAAACCATTGACCAGATACACAAATTCCATAAAAGGAAAAGATGAAGCAATACACTATTGATTGCATTGCTGGAGACGGAATTGGACAGGAGGTAGTCCCTGCTGCGGTAGCGTGCATAAATGCAATTGCTGAATTGTATGGTTTTCGGATCTCTTGGCGCGATCGAAACTGGGGTTCTGATCGCTACTTATCCAAGGGCGCAATGATGCCAGTTGATGGAATCGATCAGCTAACCGACGGAGATGGGATCCTCCTAGGAGCGGTAGGCCATCCCGACGTCCCCGATCACATAACGCTGTGGGGCCTGCTCATCCCGATCCGACGTGCATTCGACCTGTATCTGAATATTCGGCCAGTGCGATTGTTACCCGGAATCGAACCTCGCATCACTGGAGATGGTCAAATAGACACTGTCATCGTCCGTGAGAATGTGGAAGGAGAATATTCGGAGGTCGGTGGTCGAGCGTACCAAGGCACTCGTCACGCTATGGCCTTTCAACAAGCGCTTTTTACCCGGCGCGGGGTCGAGCGTGTTGCTGAATACGCTGCAAAAATCGCTGAAGAACGAAGTGGCAAGGTCATCTCCGCGACCAAATCAAATGGCCTGATCCACTCAATGACATTCTGGGACGAAGTCGTCGAAGAGACGGTCTCCAGGCACGCTGGCGTCGAACTGCAAAGCGTGCTGGTCGATGCCCTCGCTGCCCGACTGGTGATTGCACCTTCGTCGGTTGACGTGATCGTTGCGTCAAATCTTTTCGGAGACATTCTCTCCGATCTCGTGGCTGCGACCGCTGGCTCTATCGGCATTGCTCCCTCGGCAAACATCAACCCGGACCGGACACAGCCATCCATGTTCGAGCCTGTCCACGGTACAGCGCCAGATATCGTCGGCAAAAACCTCGCAAACCCGATCGGTCAACTTTGGGCTGGCAGCATGATGCTGGAGCACATTGGCCAAGCTGCCGCAGGCACCGACCTGATGAAGGCCGTAGAGAACACGCTTTTACGTGGCGTTCGGACGAAGGATCTGGGCGGCACTGCGTCGACATCTGAGTTTGTCGCCGCAGTATTGGAAGACATTGAGGTCGCGGGGTCCGCCGGAGTCGAAGGCTGAACCGCGGTTCCACATTCGAATACGCATGAAATGGTGCTTTTCGCATGCAGATCGATGCGGTTGCACCTCGTTCGCAGGGCAACGCAACGCCTTGGCTCGGTTGGTGAGCTTCCCATTGATCGTCACACTGCCCGTGAGTTCTCATAGCCGCTCACGCGACCGTCCCCTCGATCCATGCTGTGAGAAGCGCCGTTATACAGTCCCGTCGGCGCAAGAAGCGACGTCTCGTGATCACGATGAAAGGCACTGCTGGAACCAGCCAACGAGCTCAGCTGCATGAGCAGTGGCAGCCTGGCCGGGTCATCCTTGGACAATGTCAGTCTTCACACGAAGAGTCATTCTCATTTTCTCAGGCCGCACAATGGCCTCCGGCTGTCCGGCCTGCGCCGCCGGTCGGTCAGGTGAATCCGGGTGTTGACCATGCTTCTACCAAGCGCTCGTTCAAATGTCGTCTGCCCGAATCGCGTACAATCGGTTGGGTAACGCCCCGGTGACCATTCGAGCTTCACAGCTCGGACTCTCGGGGCGACAGTCGTTTAGGACTGCTTCTCTCCGTCCGAAGACTCGGTTTCGAGTTATAGGCCAAAATGTGTGTTTGGGAAGGGCGTGTCGATGCTGTTCTTCATCGGGATCTGCCGCCCCAGCCCTTCTGGATCCCATTGCCATCTTCGACACTGAATCCCGTCCCGTAGAGATGATTCGTCTCCTCCCGGCCCGTCTCAGGTTTCACCGCCTTCGGTACGCTGCGCGATTGTGTCCACGCTCGTGGAGTAACGAAAGACCCGTACGTTCCATCACTGGCCGAATATCGCAAAACGTTCAATCGACCGGTCACTTCTACTGACCCGTCGATGTAGTAGTGGCTGTCGCCATCGTGGAATGTGCCGTGCGAGCCGTCTCCGTGCATCTCGGAGGTTCGGACATGGCCGGCGATCACGGTCTTGACGAACGGCCCGAACGTCGGAGGAAACTTCTCGGTGAGCACGTAGTCGGGCGTCGCCGCTCGCCACATCTCTCCCGCTTCCTCGTCAATGCCGGCGTGCACGAAGATGTGGTCGTCTGTCTCGTGGACACGCGGCAGCCTGCGCAGCCAACCGACGAGCTCTGAGTGCTTCTCCAGAATGGCGCTCTTGATGTTCTGGTTCATCGTCGGTCCGTCGAGCGCGGATGCGTCGCTGCTGGGATCGTCGTGCCCGAGCGCGTGAGCGAGCTCGAGAGGGTCGAGGAACGATTTCACGGTGCCGAGGTCGGCATCGCCCGTCAGCCAGGAGAAGTCCTCGTCATCGCCGTCCAACCAGTCGAGGAACCAGTCGTCATGATTGCCCAGGAGAGCCGTCACCCGGTCCGGGAACCGCTGCTGCAGGTCCCTGACTGTTTCGAGCACCTCTCGGCTGGCCGGGCCGCGGTCGACGTAGTCGCCGAAAAGGACGAGCTCGGCACCGGGGTCACGGTCCAGGCCGACGTGCTCGAGCACCACGCGGAACGGCTCGATGTGGCCGTGGATGTCGGAGACGGCGTAGGTGCGTTCGATGGTCATTCTCCCTCGGCGAAAAGCTCCTGGGCCGCTGCTCGCACCCGCGTCGCAAGAGAACACGGGTCGTCGTCCCCGTGGATCTCGATTTTCCGCTGATTGCCCTCGGAGGACTCGACGACGATCGAGACGACGGGGTTCCAGTAGTCGGCATCCTGGAGGATGGTGACGCGGCACTGATGCTCGTCGCGGAGGGCAAGACTCTCCACGGCGAGGATCGCGAGGTTCTTGGGATGGCGCTGGCTATCGGAGAGCGAGTCCCAACGCCGCATCGTCTCGGACCCTTCGTCATGCATGCTCGTGATCCCCTCCTGCACCAATTGTCCACCTTCATTGACTGCGACGAAACTGGACTCGGCCACCAGCATGAAGCCGATGGCCGAGTCCCATCCTCGTCAGTGCGCTCGAGCTGCTTTCTCCTCCGCGAGCCGTGTCGCGAAGCCCGCATGCGTTTCCCGGATCGCGACGTCGATGAGCAGACCCGTGGCCTCGATGTCGCCGATGTCGTGGTCGGTCACCTCGATCTCACGGACGAGCTTAGCCGTCGCGAATCGCCAGTCGAAGACAGTCCACGGACCTCGTTCGAAAGCCTCGTTGAGGTTCTCAGGCTCCTCGGTCCAGTCCCTGATGCGCTCGGTGATCTCGTCCTCGCTCAGCTTGGACACGTCTTCGCCGTCGAGAATGTCCTCGGCGTCGATGCTGAACTGGTAGCCGTCGTTCCCATACAGCGTTGCTTCGAACGGCCCCTCGGCTTCGATCTGTGCAATTTCCTTGGTCAGGTGTGTAAGTGCGTCGTTCATGCTTGTCAATCCGTTCCTGAGCACTGAAGGCTCGGTCGTCGTCCTGGGTTGTTGATCGGTCGTTTCGTGGCCCTGTCCTGACAAGGCGGGCGGGCTCGCACGGATAACGCCCCAGCCTTTCGCCTGTCACCGCCCTAGCAGGTGCAGCGGAGCCTCCGTGCGGAAGAGCTGCCCGTCGCTCATGACGTAGTTCGACGCACGGCGCTGGGCGACCGCGTCGGCAAGCTTGGGAAAGGTGGATTCGATCACTTCGAGAGTCCGCGCCCGGATCGCGGCGTGGGCGCTGTTCTTGAGCTCGTCGAAGAAGGACTCGATCGGGTTCTCGCCCTCGTCGTCGGTCACTTCCGCTTCCAGTTCCCACAGGCCTTGCTGGATCTCTCCGAGCTGGTGGCCGTAGGCGGTGCGCTCGTGCCGCAGGAAGTCGACCGCGAGCCTGCCGTCAGATGGCCGAGTCCACGACGCGCGGCCGCGGGCCTCGCGCCAACCCTCATCGGCGTCCCAGTCCGCCCGGGCCAGAGCGACGACCTCCGCGAGCGTCTCGTCGCCGGCCACTGAGTACTCGAATCCGGCGAGGAGCTGTGCGACCACCTGCTCGGCCTGCAGCTTGATTTCGTTCTGCCGGTGATTGCGCTCCCTTGAACGTGCAGCCTTCCGCGACATCTCTGCCGCGATGGCAGCGCGCTCCTTGAACCGGTCGGTCGCTTCGATCGCCTCGACCCGCCTTGAGGCGAACACGTGCCGCCGCCTGTTCGGGCCGAGCGATTCCACGACGTCGGGCTCCGGGAGGAACTCGGCGACCATGGTCACGCTCCAGTGGCGGTCGGCGAGCAGCTCCTGGCGTCGGTAGAGCAGCGGCAGTCCGGCATCCGCGCGTGCACGGTCCGCCTGCCAGTCGGGCGTTCCTTCGAGGGCCTGCGCTCTGGCCAGGGACCATCCCTGGTCGGAGCCGTGGAGGCGGTAGAGCTTGAGCATCTCCGGCGTCCATCCGCGATCCTTGAGCACAGAGAACGGGACAAGCTCACTCGTGTGCTTGTCGATGGGCATGAGAAGCGTTCCTCTCGTCGTGGATGCCTGTCACCCACCCGCCCGGGGCCGGCTCCGCCGGCCCGAATGACCACCGAGCGCGACCACGCCGGAGGCGGGGCGCTTCGACCTCACGGCCGCTTATCCTTTGCGGTACCCATACAGCCGCACGGACTGACCAAGCGTCGCGAAGGGGTCATGCTGTGGCCGGCGGAGCCGGCCCGGGTAGAGGGCGAGAAGATCACTGCGGCAAGCGGTGGACGTCGTCGATGTATTGCCGGATCGCCGCCCGCGCTTTCGCTTCGTCGTCCGGGACGCCGAGAGTCCTCTCGAACGTCGCCATGGACTCGTCAATGACGGTCTCGACGAGGACGTCGGCGTCGAATTCTTTCGCACCTCCCCCGAGAATGAGCCGTTCTCCTACCTTGAGGAACCTGCCGCTGATCGTCTCGGCCATGTAGTCCTCCTGGCTCACCGTGAACGGCTTCGTCAGCTCTGCGTAGCGCTCCTGGGCTCGTTGCGTTAGATCGTCACCGCTGACGCCCGCATCTCCGACCTCTTCGACGGCTTCCAGGATCGCGCGCTCCACCAGCGTCGCGATGAGGTCTGCTTCATCGACTCGATTTGGAAACATGTGATACCCTCTTTCTCAGATATTCGTATAACTTGCAACACTCCTCCCGGGACGGGCTCCGCCCGTCCATCTCTACACTCGAAGTCGACGTCTTCTTCAGGTACTTATTGGCTTCTCATCCAAATGCGTTGCCGTCATACCTTTATGGCCGGGCGACGGCCGACCCGGCGCATCCGGGGGCCGCAGTTACCAATTGCCCGGGGCACGGTGTTAACCTGACATCACTAGATCCCCCACGCCTCTCGGAGATGCGCACTTGGGGGATTTTCTTCTATGCAAAGCCGGGAAGCCAGGCGATGCCGCTGCCTGTAAGCGGGGAGTGTCCGCGCTAGGCAATTCGAAGCGACTGTAAGCTCCTTGCGCCTACCGCCATGTCCGCGACCGAGACCCTCGCCCCGTCGACCCATTCCGCCGGCGACGAGCAGCAGCTCCGCCGCGTCTACGACATGCTCACCGTCGAGGAGGCACTGTCCCCGCGGCCGCGGCACTACCCAGTGGGCGGAGCAGTAGACGACCCCGTCGAACTCCGCCAGTAGGTCTACGAAGGTGCTGCTGCGCGTCGTGGACGCGATGAGCAAGGGCCTGTGCGTCACAGTCTCGCCGACCTCGCGGACGCCGATCACTCCGCAGTCCGCCGACGTCGACGAGATCAGCTGCATCGACCAGATTCTGGCCGACGTGCACCGCACCCGAAAGGCGATAGCCGCCGAGCGTCGGGAGGCAGAAACGGACTGAGCTCAAATCACCGGCCTAATTGTCACTATCCTCCGGTGGGTCGAGGATGCGACCTCACTCGCAGACGAGATCTTAACCTGTTTGCGTCAGTACAGAACGGCGAAAGACGGCTATCACCAGACTTCCGCACCCAGCCAGAGATCGCCCCTACGGCCAACACCACGGACCACCCTCTCGGAACATCACCCGTCGGTCCAGGACGATCGCACTCGCTCGCCGCGACTAACAGCCTGCTTAGCCACCAAGCTTCTCGCGCAGCTGCCGCGCTTCGGCCTCGATCTTCGCCAGGCGAGTCTCTGCCTTCTTCCTCTGCTGCTCGTCAAGCTTCATACCTGTCTTTTTCTGGGTCGTCCGTGGCACCAGCCAGCCGATTCGCTGGTACCCGGTGATCCGCTGGGCGAAGCGGCAGGTGCGGCAGTCCTGCTCCGGCTCCGGTCTCGGCCAGCGTTGATCGATCATCCGCCGCTCATGGTCTCGTTCAGCCTCCGTCGTTGGCCATTCGGCGGCGCTGGACCAGTACGATTCGAAGTCACGCCGCATTTGCGCGGCGCGTTCTTCGCTGACGAGCTTCGGACCGTCCTCCGGCTTCCATCCGACTTCGGTGACCACGTGCTCGAAGACGTGACCGCACGAGAGCCGAACGCGCCAGAAGGTGGACGAGTGGCGTTCACGCTGCCGGACCTTGGCCCAGAAATCGGCGTCCATGTCCTCCCACGGAGGCTCTTCGGGATCCGGCGGGAATTCCTTGATCTCGGAGTCGAGCCATTCGACGATGTCTCGATAGATCTCGCCTCCCTGGCCGTGATCGTTCATGCACCAGAACTCTCCTTTGGGGAGCTTGCGGTTGGGTCGCGGAGCATTCCAGTTCTGATTGTCCGGAAAGTCGTCCTTCCCACGAGTGAAGAGCTCGTAGACGCACCCGCACTCCAACTGCACCCGCCAGCGGTACATATTCGCGGCCTTCGGCACTAAGAGATCTCGGAACTCGGGCTTGTAGCGTCGGCGCAGCAGCTCGGCGCACTCATCGAAGTCTTCCTGCGCCTTGGCACGTGATCGCGCACGGCCCGGCACTCGCGTCAGCAGCGCCCCGGCCTCGGGTGGCTTGCTTTCCTCGAACATAAAATCGCTTTCCTTAGTTGACCGCGCTGGTCACGTCTCCGTAGACGTTTCCAGAACCGAGTTCGGCCGTCGCCTACTTCCGGTCGAACATGCGGCGGATCTCGTTCACTTCCTCGCCACTGAAGATGCCTCCGAATCCGTCGTTTGGCACCTGTGGAACTTCCGACTTCAGCGTGAGCTTCACGTACCCCTTCGTCGGCTGCGACTCAATGACGTAGACGATCTCGTGGGTGATCGTCACCTCGCCTCGGTACGAGTCGCTGCTCTGCTCGTGCGTGAGCACGCGGAAGCCGTGCTTGTAGCCTATGTAATCGAAGAACTTCTGCTGGGCCTGCTCGTCGATCTGTCGGATCTGCGACGAGGATCCGCGCGCGATGATCCGCTGCGCGTGCGCGCAGTCGCGGTCCTCGGTCGGCCTGCCGCCGTCGTCGTTCTCGATAAAGTCGCACTGCGCCCGCACCCGCCGCATCTGCTCCTGGCTCGGGTAGGCGACGCGGCCCTGGTAGTACCTGATCGGTGCGATGCGGGTCATGCGTGCACAGCCGTGAAGGCCTTGTAAACCCTATTCGGAATCTTGCCGTACTCGGCGACATCGTAGCCCTCTCGCTTCGCCCAGGCGCGGATCTCCTCGCGCTCCTCGACAGTCGTGTCAGGCACGAATCGGTTCGACGGCTTCTTCACCGCCTTCCTGCCGGCCGCGATGTACGGGGCGAGCATCTTATCGAGCTCAGCGCGCTCCGACGCAGTCAGCTCCGTCTCGTACCAGGCGGCCTCCCACCCGATCGTCACGGTCTCTGCCTCGGGCTCGCCGCTCAGATCGGAGACCAGAATCGTCTTTGTCACCATGATCTTTCTCCGTTTCATCTCGTTGTGAGCCGGCGAACAGGTAGCGCATTGCTCGGCTCTCGTTGCCTATCGATCGGTCATTATGACTTCAATGATACTTATAAGTACGTGGATCTATAAGTACCACCGAGTGAATCTGTTTGAGTGCAGAAAAGAGGTCCACTCAACCAACGACTTGGGACGAATCTCCGTGCCATTCGTCTAGAACGCGGCTTCACCCAGGAAACGTGGGCTGAACACCTCGGATACGACCGCACCTACGTGGCCTCGTTGGAACGGGGCGAGCGAAACATGTCACTGGACTCGCTCACAGCCTTGGCAGAAAAGCTCGGGATCGAGCCTCTGTCGTTGCTGGCGGATCCCTC
This sequence comes from Brevibacterium sp. SIMBA_078, assembly GCF_046534565.1. Taxonomy (NCBI): domain Bacteria; kingdom Bacillati; phylum Actinomycetota; class Actinomycetes; order Micrococcales; family Brevibacteriaceae; genus Brevibacterium; species Brevibacterium sp. SIMBA_078. Next base: position 11,246 of record NZ_JAWRYQ010000004.1, on the reverse strand, counting down.
TACTCCTCGATCAGGTGACTGACCTCATCGAAAGCTGCAGTTCTGACTGGAGGAGTCTAGTCGCATCGAAACATTGACTCACTTGGCGTAGTTTCGAGCCGAGTCATCTGAAGCGGTGGGCACTGCTGAAATGGCCGCCCTCACGCTCACGCAGACGTCGGTAGAAGAATGCGCGTCGTCTCGAGCAGAGCGGAGACAATGCCTCTGCTTCCTCCCCCAAGGCATTCGTGAAGCAGCGAATCCGATTACCGCAGTACCCTGGAGACGTGCCCGATCCGTTTTCGCCCGACGACGAGTCCTACCGCACCTGCTCGGAGTGCGGCAGCGACTGCAAGCCTGAGCCAGTGCCGACCGAGGCGGGCATGAGGATCGCGTTCACCTGCCCAGAGCACGGGGTGTACAGCGTGGTCGACCCGTTCGACGACCTGAGGTGACCGTCCAGTCGTTCGAAGCAGCGCTCTCCGCCGCGCGATGATTCAGTTGCGATTGAGCCCGTGGGTCCGCGTATCTAACGCGAGTTTGAAATGGCGCTCGGCTTGGTCGATCACGCGAGTCGGCGTTGCCGGGTCGAAGACTCTCAGGATCGAGTATCGGAAGCTGTTCGGGTCGACGTTACGCAGTTCGACGTTGCCGCCGTGACCGTTGGTCGCATAGGCGCTCCAACGCTGGCTAATGCTATCCGCGCCGTCGGCCTTGCCGACGTACTGACGACCGTCGTGGGTGTCGGTGATGAGGTAGATGCCGACCACGGAGGCCAGCGCTGTTCTCCACGAGGCGTACATATGCTCGCGCATGATTGCCTGCAGCTGAGAATGGTCGAGGACGAGCCAGTCGAATCCGGGGAACGGAACGGGCTGCGCGTCGGCGATCTCTAGGACTGGGTAGGCGGCGGCCGTCGGTCCGTTGAGTCGCCAGGCACGCGGGGACCTCCAGCCGATCACGAGTCGACCTGCGAGGTCAGCGAGATGGTCGGTGGCAACGAGGTCAAAGGTGCGTCGAGCACCGTCGTTGGTCACTTCACCCCGGTTCTCCAGCACTGACCACAGTCTTGCCCGGTCACGGCCTTCAGGCAGGAAAACTATCCAGCGCTTGGGCGGCATCGCCGGGAATATCCGCGGCCTCGCCGACTGTTCGCGCGTGTACGCGAGAATCTCCTCGTCGGTCGAGTTCGCGTTGACGCCGGGCATTCCCGAGTCCTCGTGCTCGCGTACAAAAGCGTGCCGGATCGCCTGCGTCTCGGCCGGGTCAATACCGGCGCTGCGGAGGATCGCGTCGAGGGTCAGGGTCATGGAGCCTTGGGCTCCTCCGGCTTACCGAGAGCCTTCGCTGCATCCTTCACGAGGTCCGGCAGTTGGGCAGCGTCGACGTCACCGGCGTGCTTGGCGGCGTCACGGTGTGAGAAACGAGAGAGGACGTTCTTAACGAGCACCGCGTCGCCGACCTGAACTCGTGCGCTGAGCCGGACATCGTCGTCAGAGTTTGCGTAAAACGGGGCCAGTGCCCTGAGGGACAGCGCGACGTCCTCTGCTGTATCAGCCTCCCGGAAGTGTCGGCCGGCCTCACGGAGCAAGAGCGCGCCGAACGCACCAATAACGACAGCGACCGAGGCTCGCAGGATGCCGCCGCCGACTGAAATGTCGAAATTGTTGGCGATGGCCTCGCTGACGATGAAGTATCCGACGGCCCCGGCGAAGATGAACGCCGCCAGAGCACCCGCCCGAATCCATTGGGCAGCGAGTCGCTCTCGCTTCGCCCGCCCGTACCAGTCGCTAGCGCTGAGGTCTCCCGCGGCGTGCTCAGCGAGAGCAGTGCCAGCGCTTGCCGTAGCCGCGAGAATCGCCACATGCTCCAGGGCATTGGCATCGTGCTCATGATCAGTCTCGGCGCGCCGCTTCTCCCACTTTCCGATCGCTTCGCTCCACTCGTCGTCGATCTTCGCCTCGGCCGAAGAGCTGACGTCTGCAATGTTCTTGCGTTCAGTCTCGATGTCGGAGGCCAACGTATCGAGACGCTTGCTAACGCCGTCGAGCTCATCGACGCGCGCCTGGAGCGAAGCCTCCGTCTTTTCAACTTTGTCCTCCAACTGATCGAGACGCGTCGTGCGGGCCGCAATCTCGTTGTCGAGAAGCTCGACGTAATTTCTCGCGAGCTCCTTGGGCGGGGGCAGCGGGAGCGCACGTAGCGCTCCCTGCAATCGCCAGATCCGTTGCGGGTTCTGCGGTTGGTACTGAACACCTATGTACTGGCGGAACTCGCCGTCGCCGGTCTGCAGCTCATTGAGCGCGGCACTCAGTTCATCGAGAGCGCTGAGGTACAGAGCAGGCTGCTGGGCGAGCTTCGACTTCTTGGCTTCGGACAGCCACTCGACGACGTCCTCGCGCATCTGCTCCGCCTTGGCTTCGTCGTATCGAGCCGCTTTGAGTGCGTCCAGCTTCAGTTCCAGGGTCTCCCAGACCTTGTGTGAGCGATAACGCTGGGTGCCTGTCGTCATGTCCTACCTTGCCTGGCCGTCCGAGCGGCCCTCGTCATCCATTCGCAACCGCCGCGACTGGTAGAGATACTGCCCGATCAGGCGGATGAACTCATCAGCGCGATCACTCTCGCCTGTGAGCGCACCCGTCAGCTTGCCGAACGCGCCCTCATTGAGCACCGCAGCGTCGGTGAGGGTCTCGCGCAGCTCCGGTGAGGCCATGAACTGGTCGAGAGCGTTGTGGTCGATCTGGTCGGCGATGCGCGGGTCTTCCTCGGCCATGCCGGCTGCCGCGCGGACGAAGCCCTCGATCTGTGGGTCGGCGAACTCGGACCCGAACAGCTCGTTGATCTTCGAGACCACCTCCGACAGCAGCGCCTGCTCCGGATCCTGGTGCGACACGCGAGTTCCGATACCCGTGATGCCCTGCAGGCCGGGCGTCTCCTGATCACCGGACAGCGCAATGTCGGCGCTGCCCTGGTCGATCTGCCGGACACGGCGCATCTCCAAGCCCGAGACATCAACGTCCGGTTCTTCCCCATCGATCGTCAACAGCCGCACCAATTGACGCAAGAACTCGGCGAGCTTCTCCAGGTCGCTCGTGCCATAGTCCACGACCTGTGACATGAAGTCATACAGCCTGACGTACGAGCCGCAGTCCTTCCGGAACGTTCGAAGCTCATCGAGCGCTTCACTGTCTTCGCTAACCTTCGCGTCGTTCCAGCGGGCGAGGAACTCATTGCGCGCGGGAGTCACGGCCGCAGACAGTGCAGCATGCGTCTGCTTTTTCGCCCACCAGGCCTCTGCATAGCGCTCGACATCCTTCGGCGTGTAGATCCGCGCCTGAGCGAGCTTCGTCGCCAGCTGGTGGACGAGGTTCGGGTCGGTCTCTTTTTCCACGTGAGCCTCGAGGTAGTACGTCAAGAACGCCTCAAGGATGTCATCGGGGTCGTTGACGAAGTCGAGCACGAAAGTGCGGTCCTTCATCTCCCCCGACGGCGCACGGTACGTGCGGTTCAGGCGCGACAGCGTCTGAACCGCGTGCACGTCCGGTAGCTTCTTGTCCACGTACATCGCGCACAGCAACGGCTGGTCGAAGCCGGTCTGGAACTTGTCGGCGACGATCATGAGCCTGTATTCAGGACGACGGAACTCGCGTGCGAGGTCGGACCCGGTGCCGGGGTTCATCGACGCCTCGGTCGCGTCCTCGATGCCGTAGTCCTCATCGCTCAGCTTGCCGCTGAACGCGACGATCGACTGATACCCGTACCCGCGCTGCTTAAGGTACCTGTCGGTCTCGATCTTGTACCGCAGAGCAGCCTGGCGGGAGTCGGTGACGACCATCGCCTTCGCGTGCCCCTCCAGCAGGTGCGCGACGTTGGCCCGGAAGTGCTCGACGATGATCTCGACCTTCTGGCCGATGTTCGTCGGATGCAGTTTCGCGAACCGCATGATCTTCCGCGTCGCGGTCTTCGGATCCACAAGCGTGTCGTCCTCGGGGCCGATCCCCGTGGCGATGCCGGACTGGCCGTGCTGCTCGATCTCGAACGCTGTCTTGTAGGTCTGGTAGCCGCGCAGGACGTCGAGGATGAAGCCCTCCTCGATCGCCTGGCGCATCGGGTACACGTCGAACGAGATCGGCTTGCCGTCGTCACCGGGACGCCCGAAGAGCTGCTTCGTCTTCGCCTTCGGCGTCGCGGTGAACGCTAGCAAGGACACGTTCCTGGCCCCTGCGCGCGCCGCCGTCTCCAACGCGATCTGGCGCTCCATATCAGTGTCAGCCTCGACGAGCTGGTTGATCACGTCCTGACCGTCGACCTCGCCCTCATCATCAGCGACCTCGCCGCCCTCGGTGAGCACCTTCTTCAGCTCCGCCGCAGTCTTGCCCGACTGAGAGGTATGAGCCTCATCGACGATCACCGCGAAGTTCTTCGTACCGAGCGTTGTTTCCAACAGGTTTTTGACGAATGGGAATGTCTGCAGCGTGACGACGATGATCAGCGACGATCCGGTCAGCGCGTCCAGCAGCGCTCGGGACTTCGAGCCGCCGGAGCGGCGCACAGCCGCTGAGTCGATGACCGCGACGCTGCTGCCGGTGTCATCGACCTGCTCGACGGCCTGCTGCAGCTGCGCGTCGAGAACGCGGCGGTCGGAGACGATGATGACCTTGTCGAACACCTTCTCGTTCGACCGGTCGTGCAGGCGCGCGAGGCGGTGCGCCGTCCAGGCAATCGTGTTCGTCTTCCCCGAGCCGGCAGAATGCTCGATGAGGTATCTGCGGCCGGGTCCTTCATCGCCGATCGTGTCGACGAGATTCTTCACCGCACGCCACTGGTGGTAGCGCGGGAACATCAGCGCCGTCGAGCGCGTAATCTTCCCCGTCGCCGGATCTTCGTCCACGTCGGTTTTGAGGAACATCTGCGTCCCGAGGACGGAGAGGAAGTTCTCCCGCTGCAGCACCTCCTCCCAGAGGTACGAGGTCGCAGGGCCGGTCGGGTTCGCAGGGTTCCCCGCGGCACCGGTATCGTCATGGCCGAGGTTGAACGGCAGGAAGTAGGTCTTCTCCCCCGCGAGCTTCGTCGTCATGTGCACCTGGTCGTCATCGACAGCGAAGTGCACCAGCGCGCGCGTGCCGAAACCGAGCAGCGGCTGGCCAGCCGGTTCGCGGTCCTTCCGGTACTGCGTGACGGCAGTGCGCCATTGCTGCTTGAAGAACGACTTCAACTCGCACGTGGCGACCGGCAGCCCGTTGACGAAGAAGACGAGGTCGATCGACCGCTTGTCGCCTCGCTTCGGCGAGAAGTACACCTGCCGGGCAACGCGCAGCCGCACCTTCTCGTATTGCTCCGTTACGGTCTTGTTCAGCGTCGTCGCCGGTTTGAACTGGCACATCCGGAAGTGCGCCGTCGCCCCACGTGTGTGCGAGAACTTCCGACGCAGCACGTTAAGAGTACCGCCGCCCGAGCTCATCGGGGTGTCCAGCCGCGTGACGAGCGTCGACAGCAGTGCCTCTTGGTCGGCCTGCTCGGCACCCGTGGCAACGCGCACGACCTTCGCGTACTCTTCCGGCTGGGTCTCGCTCAGCCACCAGAGCACGTCCTCGGGCCAGATCGCGCGGTCCGCGTCATAGCCGTCATCGTTCGGGCTGTAGAGCCAGCCACGCGCGCCGAGGTATTCGGCGATCTCCACTTCGAGCGCTTCCTCGCGGGTGCCGTCTGGTGACGCCATCGTCTTCATCCAGCCTTTCGTGCTGTGCGTACATCGAACTGTCCTGTCACGGCCGCTGTAATCAGCGCCGACCGGCGCTCCTTCGCCAAGGCGATGTGTTCCTCAGCCTTAGTGATGAGTTTGTCGATGCGGGAAGTCTGTTCGTCGATGTGTTTGACGATCACGCGTTGCTCGTCGAGAGGCGGAATCGGAAGGGGCAGGTTGTCGAGGTCGTTCTGCTTAATTCGTCTATCGAAGGTGGTATTTGCGCGGGTATAAAGTTTGTACTGATCGAAATACGGCGCGGAGCGAAGCACTGCATGCAAATACCAGGGGTATAGCGCCTCATTAATCTTAAAGACACGATAGTCGGGGCTAACCGCTCCACGCTTGTCAGAGACCCCGATCGCGCCGCCGATCAACCACATCGGGTTCACTACAAGATCGTTCGGACGGGCGACAAAGTAACGAGGGATCGATGAGTCCGAGGCATTCTGTTGGATAGTCATGCTGGCCCGATCGACCAGATGACCTCTGACCGTCAACGACAGCATTATCTCAGTGCCAGCAATATTGCGCTCGGATCGCGGCAGGCAGACGCTCTTGAACCGCTCCATCCCCCAGCTTTCCGGCGCTCTTGAGAGCCACGGCTCCACAGCGAGTGAGCTCCCCCAGCGCGAAATATCGTGCTCGCCTGCCGCTTCGTGCCGAAGCCCCGTCAACGCTGTGGCGGTTATGACTGCAAGTCGGCGCTCCTCGAGCCGGCGAATCAGTTCCTCCTGCTTAGCCACGAGTGCGTCGATCTGGGCCGTCTCCTGGTCCAGGTAGTCGGCGATGGCGCGCTGTTCGCCGAGAAGCGGGACGGGGACAACCAGATTATCGTACCTGTCAGCGTTAAAATTCTGGATTGTACTAGTAATAGCATCGGCGTTTACTGCATCTTGGAAATCTGCTGACTGAGTGCAGTAGTAAAGGAAACGGGCGTCCGTATCAGGCGTGGGTGTATATCGCACCAAAAAGCCCGCCCATGCCATCCCCGAGGCTTCCTCGGGTACCAAGAAGGCTCTTCCGATGGTCCCAGAACGCGAAAGCAGAAGATCCCGGTACGACAATCGATGCTGAGTCGAGACTGCTTCTTCCGGAACAAATATCCCATTCTCCGCTGCCGTCAAGTGACCGCCGGCCAGATCGGTAGTTCTGATCAGCCGAACACCATCGGCGACATATTCGGACGCCGGAAAGTTGAGGCCGTACTGACCTCTCCCGGCAATGTGCTTCAACTTGGCGCGTGAACGAGTCACAACTCCACCTCCCGCAACAGCGACATGATTTCGCCAACGACGCGCTCGAGATCGGCGTCGATCTCCTCGAGAGGTCGGGGCGGCACGTACTCGTAGAAATGGCGCGTGAAGGGGATCTCGTAGCCAGTCTTCGTCTTGTCCCAGTCGATCCACGCATCGGCGACGTGCGGCTTCACTTCGGCGTCAAAATAGGCCTGCACAGTTTCCTGGAACGCGCCATGCGTCTTGGGGTGGTCTCCCCAGCCGAAGGGCACGTTCTCGGTGTCGCGCAGATCAGGATTAGGCTCTAGCTGGCCCTTGTTCTTGCCAGACTGCACCCGGCAGTAGTCGGCGGTCTCGTCGTGGACGCCGATCGTCTGCCATAGCTTCTTTCGCTGCGCGGGCGTGAGCCGCACGCCGTGGTCGCCGAGGTGACGGCCGAGCGCCTTGTCGAACTTCTCCCGGTTCAGATACACCTCGTCGCCGAACGCCTCGAGCGCCTCGGTGAGCCCTTCGACCTTCGCCAGGGTCTTCTGCTCCGCGAAGGCGCTGATCGCTTCGGGTGTGCACTGGAACCGCAGCTGCAGCGGACGCTCGACTGTGACGGTCCAGTATGCGAAGTCGCGCTTGTTGAACGCCTTCACCGGGACCTCGACGTCGTCCTCTTTCAATGTGCCGGCGAAGGCATGAACGACGGCATCGCGGTGCGCGTCGGGGATCTCGTTCCTCTTCGACCCGATCGACTTGCGCAGCTTCGTACCCAGCTTGGTCGCGTCGATGAGCTGAACCGTGTCCTTGCGATCCGCCGGCTTCGCATTCGACAGGATCCACAGGTAGGTCGCGATGCCGGTGTTGTAGAACATGTCGTTCGGCAGCGCCACGATCGCCTCGACGAGATCGTTCTCGAGCATGTAACCGCGGATCTCCGACGGCCCTGAGCCGGCCCCACCGTTGAACAGCGGCGAACCGTTGAGAACGATGCCGGCTTTGCCCCCGCGCCCCGTCTCGTCGACGTCGCGCATCTTCGAGGCGACATGCAGGAGGAAGAGCATCGCCGCATCGCCCACGGCAGGAAGCCCCGGCGCGAAGCGTCCCTGACCTCCGCGGGCGTGCTCGGCCTTCACCTGCGACTCGACGGCCTTCCAGTCGGTGCCGAAGGGAGGGTTGGACAGGACGTAGTCGAACTGACGGTCCTCGAACCGGTCTGTGGTGAGCGTGTCGCCCTGACGCACGTTGGTCGGGTCTTGGCCGGTGATGAGCAGATCGGCCTTGCAGATCGCGTAGGTGCGCTTGTTGATCTCCTGCCCGTACAGGGCCGTCGACGCGTCCGGGCTGAAGCTGCGCAGGTGCTCGTCGGCGACACTGAGCATGCCACCGGTGCCGACAGTCGGGTCATAGATTGACCGAACGGTACCTCGACCACGAAGAGCGTCCGCGTCATCGGCATAGAGCAGATCGACCAGGAGGCGGACGACGTCGCGAGGCGTGTAGAACTGACCCGCGCCTTCGTTGGCCGACTCGGCGAAGCGGTAGATGAGGTTCTCGAACAGGTCGCCCATATCGGCGTTCGACACTGCATCCGGAGACAGGTCGATGCCCTCGAAGTGCTGGGTCACCTGCGACAGTCGCTCGCGGTTGTCGAGAGTGCGGATGATGTTCTCGAAGTCGAAGGACTTGAACACGTCGAGGTTCGTCGAGAACCCGCCGACGTAGTCGATGAGGTTCTCTGCGAGGTTGTCGGGGTCCTGGAGCGCTTTCTTCAGCGTGTAGTTGCTCGTCGTCCAGAACGATAAGCCTGGGTTGTCGGTCGTTCGGGTCTTCAGCTTCAGGTGCGTGCGCCGCTGCTGTTCCCCTTCGTAGCCAGCGACGATCTCCGCCATCACGTCTCGATGCGGGGCCATGACGCACTCCAAGCGTCGCAGCACTGTGAAGGGCAGAATGACTGAGCCGTACTCGGACTCGGAGTAGGGGCCGCGCAGAGTGTCGGCGACACTCCAGACGAAGCCTGACAGAGCTGACACGATCGAGAATTCTCCTGGTAGACGAGACAAAATTGTGAGTTGACTCGATACTACCGGTGAGGTGTGACGCAACGACGAAATAGCTCAGCGATGCCTCGATCAGACAGACATCGATACCAGGAACTCCAACGCAGACAACCTTCGTTCGGCCGAATCGTCAGCACCTCTGGTCACGCGACGGCACGCTTCGCCCATGCCCTTATAAGCGCAGTTACCAGAGACCCAGCCGAACTCTTGGACTGCTTTCCCATGGCCAAGGAGGGCACTATCGATGGGCATATAGGGGCTTGTCACCGTCCGGGACCGCCTCTCGCGGAATATGCATGTTCACACATTGATTGACGCACTGTCGATATTCGCGAACACCAGGGAAGGCCATACTCATGACAGAACACGTTCCACACTCATGACAGAACACGTTCCACTGACACGCGGCGCTTGGAACGTCCAAGCAGACGACCCCGAGGCGCTCGGCGATTACTGGGCGAGCTTCCTCGACGTGGTACCGAACCACTGCTCGGGGATGGAGTACCTTCCGGCTTACGAAAGCGGAGGCGTCCCGATGATGTTCCAGCCGCGGACCACACCGCGTCCGGAGCATCGGGACTCCCATGTCGATCCCACTGTTCCTTGGGGCCAGCGCGGTCCATACGTCGACCGGGCCGTCTCGCTTGGTGCGACCGTGAAATGGGACGTCCTCGACGAGCATCCTCACGTTCGATAGACGACGCTCGCCGATACCGAAGGGAACCTGTTTTGCATCGCTGAGCACCCGCCGGCGGAAGCGGGATAGTCTGCCGAAATGAAGATGGCCCCGGCCTCACCTAACGGTGGGATCGGGGAATGTATCGTGGCTCCGCAAGCCTCCCTCAAAGCTTGCAACCGATCGGCCGAGCGCAACGGACCGCTCAGTAGTAGTGAGATCCGCTCAGTCGCTGCGAGCTCGATGTTATCCCTGTGCACGGCTGGCACAGGGTATCAACTCTTAGGCCTTGCCGAAGTCAGACTTCGACCCCAAGGTCGCGGATCCACTTGCTCGACGTCGAGCTTCTCATGCCGACCGATGCGGCTAAGTCGGCAAAGTTCTCGCTCGCCCCTCGGCGCGGGGTGATCTCCGAACTTGGGCGGTCAGGCTCAGCGGGGGCCGAGTTTTACTTCCCTGGGTTATCACCCGAAGTTGCCAGGAGCGACAAACTGCGAAGTCGGTAGAGCCGGGGTGGGTCTTGCGCTCGTACAGGATCTCAAAGACAATCTATTTTCATGGAGAATACTGAAACCCCAGCGGTTGATCGGCCAGTTTGTTTTGTGATCTCTCCGATCGGAGCTGAGGGTAGCGAGTCCCGAAAGCAGTCCGACACAGTGCTCAAGCATTTGATTCGCAAATCACTGGGATCGGAGTACGAAGTTGTCAGGGGAGACGAAGAGGTAAACCCAGGATCGATAACTTCTAGGATAGTTAGCTCGATACTTGAAGCGGATTTGATTGTTGCCGATCTATCGGGATTTAATCCAAATGTTTATTATGAGGTCGCTATTGCTCACGGGTACGAGAAGCCAACGGTCCACATTCAACGCGATGATGAGTCTCCAGCTTTCGATTTGAAAGACATGAGGCTTGTCCGCTACGACACGACTGATCCGGAGAAGCTTGAGAAGGCTCAGACTCTATTATCCAACTATTCCAAGTTTGCAGTAGGAGAATCCGGAGAGATTGTTACGCCGCTTTCTGACGCGAAACGTTTTATTCAGCTTGCAGACAGCGTTGACCCGGTGGCTCAGAGTAACTTCGAAGTAATCGAGCAGCTGAGCTCTCTACGCGCCGAGGTGAGGCGAGCTTTCTCACCAATCGCGCCGCGCAGGAAAACACCTATTGCGAAGCCAAAGGATATCAGCTCACTCATCGCTATTATCAACAACGCATCGAATCGCGGAGTGCTCGAGGCGTCGGATTTTGCTTCGGTCATCAACTCGGAAACTTCCACTAGCTTTGACAAGTGGGTCAAGAAGAGGCTATCTCGACTGATTGGAGACGATGACGACGCTGTCTTGGATGAGATACTTGTCGATCTTGAGGATATTGTTCACGGTGGAGTAGACGATAGCGATGTCGATTAAACTTTGGCGATTACCGTTCGCATGAGATGGGTGCTCGTGTATCGATTATCTGTACCTCTCGGCTTTTCTTCGATTCTGAATTCCAATCGACTTTCATCATTTTCCACGCGACGCCTAGACCGATGTTCAACACAAGAGCTATACAGCGTCAAT
>NZ_JAWRYQ010000598.1:0-235 GCF_046534565.1 Brevibacterium sp. SIMBA_078 | reverse complement strand
CTTGTAAGCTTGTACAATCTATATAACTTTCAATAAACCGTTTTAACTGCCCCCCCCTACTACGGTAGTTGCCCTTGATTTTTATAGACAACCAGTCTATTTTTTAATAATGGAAACTGATAATCAACAAAAGCGAGCTCGCGGCCGCCCTAAGAAAAGTGTCGAGGGCCACAACCAAACTCGACAACGGTTGCTACGTGCCGGCATTGAAGCATTCACCGAGGCTGGCTATTCC
>NZ_JAWRYQ010000597.1:0-235 GCF_046534565.1 Brevibacterium sp. SIMBA_078 | reverse complement strand
AAAGAAGAGATCGTGGTGATAAAGTCATCAAATGTATCTTCTTCAAGCGTTTTTTTGAGATCGAGATTACTATGAACATCAATTGAGATGTAATTATCTCTTTCATCCAATTCTTCTTGGGGAGCTAGCGGATAATCGTGAGTCGTTGCTTTTCTATTTAAATCTGTAATGGAGAAATAAATAATGATTTCTTTTTTATCGAGAAATTCATACTCCCATAATTCTGCATCTCTTA
>NZ_JAWRYQ010000596.1:0-235 GCF_046534565.1 Brevibacterium sp. SIMBA_078 | reverse complement strand
ACGCATGATCTATTCTTATTGGTCCTATAGGCGTTAAATAACGAAAACCAAACCCTGCACCTATTTCAAATTGCTCAGAAAAATCATTGGTCGCCGTCCCTCCATCAACAAACAAAGCTGCTCGCCAGTTTTTGGCAAATTGGTAATTATATTCAGCAGTCGTCGCGATTAAATATTTACCGCCGATGCGATCCCCATTGTCATTTTCTGGTGAGATTGATTGATAAGCAAAGCC
>NZ_JAWRYQ010000595.1:0-235 GCF_046534565.1 Brevibacterium sp. SIMBA_078 | reverse complement strand
ACAGAAAAATTATAAACAACGTCAAACCAATTTACCTGAGATACTTCAACCAAAAGAATCCCTCCCTTTAAAACTTAACAGTATAAGTAACTGATTTAGAATACCCAACTGGTTGGCCTACAACATTCATACCATACAACTTAGTACCTCTTACATAAGCCTTCCCACCTGTTTTTTTCGCATTCAAATTATACCATGTTGACCTTTGTGTCCAAGTAATAGCAAAAATTACGCC
>NZ_JAWRYQ010000594.1:0-236 GCF_046534565.1 Brevibacterium sp. SIMBA_078 | reverse complement strand
CCCTGATCACTGGTTTAAATGACGAACTACCTAATGCAGAAAGCATGCTAAGGCAATTGAGCAACAAAATTGCATTGTTGTAACGTCAATTAATAAAAGGCTTGAGTTTAATTCTGTGTAGTACTAAAACACTAATGGAAAATCCGATGTTAGCTGCAACCAACGTGTGTTATTTAAACATCTAAAGAATGACATTTTTGCTTCGTTCTGGTTTTCCTGCGGCTACACAACTCATT
>NZ_JAWRYQ010000593.1:0-236 GCF_046534565.1 Brevibacterium sp. SIMBA_078 | reverse complement strand
GTAGTCGCATCTTGAACTGCGAGTGTACCATTTAGATCTGTTGCACCATTATTGGTTAAAAGACCTGCGTTGGTGACACCATTAGTAGTCGTTGCACCTTGCACGTTTAATGTGTTAGCTAAGTCGGTGGCGCCTGCAACGTCTAGTGTGCTCTCTAAAGTAGTCGCATCTTGAACTGCGAGTGTACCATTTAGATCTGTTGCACCATTATTGGTTAAAAGACCTGCGTTGGTGAC
>NZ_JAWRYQ010000592.1:0-236 GCF_046534565.1 Brevibacterium sp. SIMBA_078 | reverse complement strand
ATTTCCAAATTTCTCCAGGTTTGATTGAGCATTGAATTAATAGAAAGTTCAATGAACTCCTCAGCCTGATATACGGGCATTAATACACTAATTTTGAACCTACTTTCTTCAATATTATGTAAAGCAGAACAACCTACATTACCAAATACGAAACCCTTGCTTTTGTCTAACAATGATAATGGGGTTATATTACTTCCTACATATATTCTGTTTACCTGATTCATCCTTAAACTATC
>NZ_JAWRYQ010000591.1:0-236 GCF_046534565.1 Brevibacterium sp. SIMBA_078 | reverse complement strand
ATATGGCTATCGTCGAATTCGTGATGAACTAGCAAATCGTGGACAAAAAGTGAATCATAAAAAAGTTCAACGTATCATGAAAGAATTAGGTTTAAAGTGCATCGTACGCATGAAAAAATATAAGTCTTATAAAGGGACGGTTGGAAAGATTGCACCGAACATTTTAGACCGTAGCTTTACTGCAGAAGCCCCTAATGAAAAATGGGTAACGGATATTACAGAATTTAAGTTATTTG
>NZ_JAWRYQ010000590.1:0-236 GCF_046534565.1 Brevibacterium sp. SIMBA_078 | reverse complement strand
TAATTCTAGTCGTCGAAACAAACAAGCAAAGAAGGTAAAAGCACAACCCAGCCTATATATTGGCTTCCTCCATACGGATATCGTGTAGATAAAGGTGTTTTAAAAATGAAGGAAGATGACACAGCAAATGTTGTGAAGCGAATCTTCCGTGATTACCTTGATGGTATAGGGATGGAAACAATCGCTAAAAATTCTTACAAGAGAAAAGGTGCCTATACCAGCTAAAATCGCCAATA
>NZ_JAWRYQ010000589.1:0-236 GCF_046534565.1 Brevibacterium sp. SIMBA_078 | reverse complement strand
AACTGTGGGGCATTTTCATTTTCATGTTTTTCCAGGACCTTTGTTGGTGATAAAAGACCATGGCGTGCAGTTTGAAGAGGTTGGGAAGCTTAAAGAGATAGCTGCGTTAATCATTGCACAATTAGAAAGTCCACATGCATAACAAGTGCAGGCACGGCGACTCCCACTACATTGCGCCTCCGGCTCCATTTCGTGGGCGCGCGTGCTGCAAGCGTTAGCTTTCTTATCGAACCGAG
>NZ_JAWRYQ010000588.1:0-236 GCF_046534565.1 Brevibacterium sp. SIMBA_078 | reverse complement strand
CTAGTGGAGCCCTGACGGCACTGGAGTCGTTGCAACTGAAAGGCTCTGACATCGGTAATAATGCCGGAGTGATGGCATCTGATGGTCTGCTCGACATTAATGCTGACAATATTGATAACACCGGCGGTGCGTTGCAGGCGAAGGCAATACAGCTGAACAGTCAGCACAATGTGAATAACTCAGCAGGAGCTATTAACGGACAAGCTGTGGATTTAAGTGCCACTGCGCTTAATAAC
>NZ_JAWRYQ010000587.1:0-236 GCF_046534565.1 Brevibacterium sp. SIMBA_078 | reverse complement strand
CACGCAAACTTAATCGGTCAGAGATTCCCATATAATAATGGAGATTCTATAACAACGCTCGAACACATAGATGTACAGGCAGATCGAATTGATTTAGTTTTTGGATATTATGACAAAACTGCAATACATCGAACCCTGAAAGATACTAATAATGGTACTGAAAATGTGCAAAGGCGTGCTGCACATGAGGCTATTAAGCATTTTTGTCACTGTGTTATTAAACCTACAGGCAACCC
>NZ_JAWRYQ010000586.1:0-236 GCF_046534565.1 Brevibacterium sp. SIMBA_078 | reverse complement strand
AACCCCTTTTGAATTAGAGCTGAAGTATTGCTTTTGCTGCTTAACATAAACAGAAACTTTATCTGGAGCTAGGGTAAAAGGTGTATTTACTAAAAGTTGTTGCTTATTCACTAGTGGCTGCTGTAATTGCTCAGCGAGTTCTATACCTGTTTGCTTATTTTGATATTGTAAAACTAAATTTAAACCACTATTAAAAATAACAAATAGCATAAAACACAGAGCGTAAAATAAGACAC
>NZ_JAWRYQ010000585.1:0-236 GCF_046534565.1 Brevibacterium sp. SIMBA_078 | reverse complement strand
AGGGCTGAGTGCCGGACGCGATTGGGTACGCGATGCGGGTGAGCGGATCGCGCTGCGACCGGCGCGCCCGGCTCGGCCGCCCGGGGCGCTTCCTGAACCGGACGGCAGATCGGGCGGCCCCCGGGGCCTCGCCGGCTGCCCAGTGATTTTCCCGATCAACACGACCGCGATCCGGCCCCGAATGGCAACCATCGGCCGATCGGGATAGCCCGATTGCCCGCCACATCGCCCGCGCC
>NZ_JAWRYQ010000584.1:0-236 GCF_046534565.1 Brevibacterium sp. SIMBA_078 | reverse complement strand
ATGAATATAGTCACGGATACAAGTGCCATCTTCAGTATCGTAATCTCGACCAAAGACGGTGATGGACTCACGTCTGCCGGAGGCTGCCTGCAAAATGAGCGGTATCAAGTGTGTTTCAGGGTCGTGGCACTCGCCTATGTCGCCTTCTGGATCTGCGCCGCACGCATTGAAGTAGCGCAAACAAATCGAGTTGACACCATAAGCAGTGGCGTAATCTTTCAGTAGCCGCTCAACCA
>NZ_JAWRYQ010000583.1:0-236 GCF_046534565.1 Brevibacterium sp. SIMBA_078 | reverse complement strand
CCACGAAGAATATGTACGAAGAAGAAAATGGTTGGATGAAAAAAGTTACGCAGATTTAGTAGCCTTATGTCAATTCCTCCCTGGTCCAGCAAGCAGTCAAGTGGGGATTGGCATAGGAGTCATACATAGTGGGGTATTAGGAGGCATTGTGTCTTTTCTCGGATTTACTCTTCCGTCTGTTATCGCACTTATTACGCTCGCATTGCTGATGAAAGGAATGAATATTGAAACAGCAG
>NZ_JAWRYQ010000582.1:0-236 GCF_046534565.1 Brevibacterium sp. SIMBA_078 | reverse complement strand
ATGTCAATATACCTAAAATTCAGTATTTTCATATTTACACGAACCAACAAACATCAAAAACCCAGTAATATCAAGGATTATAAGAGGCTTAAAATCAATTAAATGAACTTTTATTGCTTTATACAAATATTCGATGGATATAATAGTTTAATTAGATTAGTAGACTATAAGTCATTAAACAAAACCGAAATGTAACGTTTTATCACATTGGAATATTACATTTCATGATAT
Source organism: Brevibacterium sp. SIMBA_078 (assembly GCF_046534565.1). Lineage (NCBI taxonomy): Bacteria > Bacillati > Actinomycetota > Actinomycetes > Micrococcales > Brevibacteriaceae > Brevibacterium > Brevibacterium sp. SIMBA_078. Next base: position 5 of record NZ_JAWRYQ010000582.1, on the reverse strand, counting down.
ATTGG
>NZ_JAWRYQ010000581.1:0-236 GCF_046534565.1 Brevibacterium sp. SIMBA_078 | reverse complement strand
TTATCAGTTCGCTAATGTGATGGATATGGAGAACTTTAATATTTACCTCGGGACGTATTACTCCATTCTGGATAGCGACGGTGATAAAAAACACGGTGATGATACTGATGACCGTTACGGCGCACGCGTTCGCTTTAAATACTTCTTCTGATGAAGGCGCGGTGCTGGATATTTTCCGGCACCGCAACTCATTAAGGCAGGTAAAACACTTCTTGCAGCCCACTACTCACCGGGCT
>NZ_JAWRYQ010000580.1:0-236 GCF_046534565.1 Brevibacterium sp. SIMBA_078 | reverse complement strand
AATAATATGATCTATCTCACATATGTTAGGAAGCTTGCTAGAAGGAGTCTCTGCTTTTGCTATTTTATACATAAGCTTTTTTGCCCAAGGACTAACCCAAAATATATGCTTTGCACGGGCAAAAACTTTTTTAAATAATGGTTCACAATCCTTCAACCTTTTTATGTTATTTAAATCACTACCACCACGTACAGAAACAACGAAAGGAACCCCTGAATATTTACTCAAATAAAACG
>NZ_JAWRYQ010000579.1:0-236 GCF_046534565.1 Brevibacterium sp. SIMBA_078 | reverse complement strand
GATCTGCTTCGTTCGTATAACTATAGCTCTCTATTGTTGCAGGCCAATCTAATACTGAATCGCATAACCACATATATTCTTTCTTCATATTTTATTACTCAATTTTTCTAACTGATTAACATCATTATATAGAAACTTAGAACAGACCAACCTTAAAAAACAATCTTTGTAAAGTTGCCTCACCTAGCCTTTCAATAAAATGCGTAAAGATAAAAAAGCCAAGAAATCTCAAGATC
>NZ_JAWRYQ010000578.1:0-236 GCF_046534565.1 Brevibacterium sp. SIMBA_078 | reverse complement strand
ATTAAGGGTTAACGCTTTAACTTGCTGATACTGATTTATCAGTACCCAAGTAGCGTTTTGCTTTGCTTGGTTTTACTTTTTCAAGATCAACCAATACTAGGCCATCAATACAATTATTGAATTGTGGATCAATACTAAAGCTTAAAAATTTAACGCCATTTGGTTCGCATAGCTCGGTATATTGTTTAAATAGTGTGGGTACATGCGTGCCCATATTAGCGAGTATGTGTTTAAGC
>NZ_JAWRYQ010000577.1:0-237 GCF_046534565.1 Brevibacterium sp. SIMBA_078 | reverse complement strand
ATAAGTCGCGGACTGCTTGTCTGCAATGTAGCCCGTGACTTTTGCCTGCGAGGGCCACGAAAACACCACCGGTATGCCATCGATATCCGCATCGGCGGCCATTTGTGCTCCCCGGAATAAGGCTTCCTGGTAGCTGTGATTGTAGCCGTGCACAAAAAGGCCTATCTGCCTGCCTGACTTGGCGATCCGGCCAAGATCGGTATTGAATGTTTCCTCGCTGAGCATGTTGGCGCCTGT
>NZ_JAWRYQ010000576.1:0-237 GCF_046534565.1 Brevibacterium sp. SIMBA_078 | reverse complement strand
CATCTGAATTTAGACTTTCACCATTCACCACTAAGTCCCAAAGCTTATCATATTTAGGTAAATTTTTGCCGGAATCTCCACCTGAATATATCCTATCTAGAATTAATGAAGTAGTAACAATCCCTTCATTCTTATTCTTAAAGATGTTTTCCTCTCCACCCCAACCATAATACAAAGCCCTTTGCACCTTCGCATTATCATATGGCGTTGCTTCTTTATATTTAGAACCAGTAGGAG
>NZ_JAWRYQ010000575.1:0-237 GCF_046534565.1 Brevibacterium sp. SIMBA_078 | reverse complement strand
CCAGGGTGCAGGGTCATGAAGCGGCTGAGATAATGAATCAGGTGATACACATCGAAGATCATGTCTTCGCTGCTGTCGTGCTGCATGACCTCACCATTGACCCGGCAGATCAGTTCCAGCGCCTGGGGCGACGGCACCTCATCGGCAGTCACCAGATAGGGGCCCAGCGGCGCAAACCCATCGAATGACTTGCCCTTGATCCATTGCCCACCCCGCTCCAGTAGCCAACTGCGCTCG
>NZ_JAWRYQ010000574.1:0-237 GCF_046534565.1 Brevibacterium sp. SIMBA_078 | reverse complement strand
AAGTATAATAAAAAATAGCATTTAAAGCTCCTTACTTAGAAAGGTGTCGACACTTTCAAAGTGCTACTATTTCGACTTTAACACTGAAAATAATCGCTAAAAATGCTATTATCCGCCTTTAATTTTATTGTATGAGCCAAATCGTGGACGCTAACACTTATATCCCCAAGCAATTTATTGACGACGTAAAAACTTATCTGCCTGAGCACCTTACGTTAAATGATTTTTTAAGTGCCT
>NZ_JAWRYQ010000573.1:0-237 GCF_046534565.1 Brevibacterium sp. SIMBA_078 | reverse complement strand
CTGAAGAGATAAGTGTATTAATCGTAAAAGGAAATGGAAACGCCTTTTGTGCTGGTGGAGATATCAAGGCTATGCAAGCTGGCGAAGGGTTTTATCATAGTAAGGAAGATATCACGACAACCGGTTTAGCAAGAAAAAATTCATTATGGAAAAAAATCCAACGTATCCCTCTGTTGCTTGAGGAAATAGATAAACCTGTAATTGCTCAAGTTCACGGTTTTGCAATGGGAGCAGGTC
>NZ_JAWRYQ010000572.1:0-237 GCF_046534565.1 Brevibacterium sp. SIMBA_078 | reverse complement strand
CACAATAACAGATGGTCGTGGAAAAGAAATTACTATTTCGGAACAACCAAAACGAATTGTTTCAACTGCCTTAGCAGTTGATGAATATTTAGTTAATTTAGTGCCTACAAAAAATATTTTAGGTGTGACAGCCATTTCTGCTGACCCAGGCATTTCAAATGTTGCTGGTAAAACCGATGCTATTGAAACAAAATTTGAAACCGTTACGGCTGAACAAGTATTAGCCTTAAATCCAGA
>NZ_JAWRYQ010000571.1:0-237 GCF_046534565.1 Brevibacterium sp. SIMBA_078 | reverse complement strand
CATATTTTTGACGTAAATATATCTCGAAAGATATAGCTTTACGAAATCTGATCATAAATACGAATAAAGGACTAGGCCGTTTGGTGCAGAGAAGCAGAATTAATAAATCAAATATATGAAATATAAAGATATTTTAATTCAAAAACATCACGAACTAGTCATATAAAATACCCCTTTCATACGATTGCTCAGGCCTCTGAACCACTTATTCTTGTTAGCGGAATTATTAACAAAAGG
>NZ_JAWRYQ010000570.1:0-237 GCF_046534565.1 Brevibacterium sp. SIMBA_078 | reverse complement strand
ACCGGCGAGTTAACGATTGGTGAGCTGGTAATGATCAATGCGTATATGATCCAATTATTTTTACCGCTTAACTTCTTGGGATTTGTGTATAGAGAAATACGCCGTGCCCTTACCGACCTTGAAAACATGCTTGGGTTATTAAATACCTCACCCAAAGTAGCAGATAGCGAAACTGCGCAACCATTAGCACTCAAAAATGGGGCAATTAGCTTTGAAAATGCCAGCTTTAGCTACGAT
>NZ_JAWRYQ010000569.1:0-237 GCF_046534565.1 Brevibacterium sp. SIMBA_078 | reverse complement strand
ATAGCTTCAGGCTCCAGTACGAACTCAGTTGCAGACAGCCCGCGTAGCAATTGGTTGCGTGTCATATCTTGCTGCATAACCTTAGCAAAAGCTTCAGGGCTGTAGCCGGCATTACGTAACGCCATCAGATAAACATCGTTATCAAATTGTCCAGCCGTACGAAATTGAGAGATATCGCGGATTGCAGCTTTTACCTGCTCAGGCCCCACTCTCATTCCGTTATCTTCGGCGTATTGC
>NZ_JAWRYQ010000568.1:0-237 GCF_046534565.1 Brevibacterium sp. SIMBA_078 | reverse complement strand
CATGTAATTTTTGGGATGCAAAATATAAAGAAGAACTCAACTTGGGTTCTTCTTTTTCTTTTATTGCTGACGCTTCTCATCCAGATGCGCGTTATCTTTTTGAAGAGAATCAAGTCGTGTTCCGAGATAAAGACGGCTTTTTGCGGGCATTTGTTATAAAAGAGCTTGATGATACGGATGATGGTGCTGAGATCAATACGCTTGTTACTTGTGAAGCAGCAATGATGGAACTAGCAG
>NZ_JAWRYQ010000567.1:0-237 GCF_046534565.1 Brevibacterium sp. SIMBA_078 | reverse complement strand
TGCTCCTCGGTCGATACCCTCACGTAAATTGCTTTCACGATTAATCTCCTTCCTCCACCACTTAATCAAATAGTGATAACAATCGTTAATACGTGCGTCAACATTCTGTCCTTCAATGATTTTGACCTTCATATTAGATCACCTCATGACAGGTTATGCCGACATGGATTGTCCCTATTTCATAAAGAAAACGAGTTTGCCAGTAGATATAAAAAAGACCTGACTGAGTGTCAGCCA
>NZ_JAWRYQ010000566.1:0-237 GCF_046534565.1 Brevibacterium sp. SIMBA_078 | reverse complement strand
CCGGTCCTCTCGTACTAAGGACAGCTCCTCTCAAATTTCCTGCGCCCGCGACGGATAGGGACCGAACTGTCTCACGACGTTCTGAACCCAGCTCGCGTACCGCTTTAATGGGCGAACAGCCCAACCCTTGGGACCGACTACAGCCCCAGGATGCGATGAGCCGACATCGAGGTGCCAAACCTCCCCGTCGATGTGGACTCTTGGGGGAGATAAGCCTGTTATCCCCGGGGTAGCTTT
>NZ_JAWRYQ010000565.1:0-238 GCF_046534565.1 Brevibacterium sp. SIMBA_078 | reverse complement strand
CAATTTCTTCGATTGAGGTCGACTGTTGATTTAAAACTTTACATGAAGCGCTCAAATGTTGCATCATCCCATAAAATAAAATAGCAGCTTCAAATCCGATGTTCCGTATTTCTTCCCCAAAAATCTCGGATATGCGCAAACTGAACCATTCAAACTCTCTAAGACGATGAAGTAAAACCATTTCTTTTAATTCGTCTTCCCCTGAATGAAAAATTTCTTCATATATGACATGTAATCC
>NZ_JAWRYQ010000564.1:0-238 GCF_046534565.1 Brevibacterium sp. SIMBA_078 | reverse complement strand
ATAGTCGAAGCCAAGCTTGCTTAATTTACAACCTATCGCTATTCTGAGCTTGTCGAGTCTACAAAGCGGTGAAACTATGAATTTTGAAACTATCATCACAGACTGCATACGCCGTTCGCCGGACATTTCAGCGAAGAGCGCAGCAGAATATATAGGTGTTTCTCATGTCACGTTTGGAAGGTGGCGAAGATGTACTAAGACAGGAAGATTTCCCAACCCTGAGCATCTAATTAAAATA
>NZ_JAWRYQ010000563.1:0-238 GCF_046534565.1 Brevibacterium sp. SIMBA_078 | reverse complement strand
CATCAAATGGCGCTTGTGACTGCCAGCCTTGCCAACCATCGCCATGTTTCATGGTGACATTGTACAAATCGAGCTGGTGTAATCGGCGTTTAGCTTGCCATTGCAAAGCTTTAATACGCTCTACCGAATATACCTTATCAAAGGTTTTAGCTAAAACCGCCGTTTGATTGCCCGACCCGGTGCCTATTTCTAACATCTTATGTTGCACACCGGCTAATCGCATTAGCTCGGTCATGCG
>NZ_JAWRYQ010000562.1:0-238 GCF_046534565.1 Brevibacterium sp. SIMBA_078 | reverse complement strand
CTGCATCTGGACTTCCTGGTTCTTGCTCTGCATCGTCCGCAGCAGATCCACCATGTCGCTCATGGAAAATGACTTGACGGAGCCCAGCGCCGGCGCGCCGTTGGCGTTGAAAACACCGTCCCCGCCACCTCCGCCCGTTTTCGACTCTTTGGCTATTAATTGGGCCAGTTCCTCGCCGGACACCTCCCCGGTTCCGGAATGGACCCTGGCCGTCTTCCCTCCCGCTGCGACCTCGGGC
>NZ_JAWRYQ010000561.1:0-238 GCF_046534565.1 Brevibacterium sp. SIMBA_078 | reverse complement strand
AATTGCAACTTCCGCGGAAATAAAGCCCATTACTGAAATAGCACAGACTGCAAATATTCCCCTTGAAGCAATTGAACCTTATGGTAAATCTAAAGCAAAAATTAATACGAACCTCATCCAAGGTACACCTTATGGAAAAGTGGTGTTAGTAACGGCAACAAATCCAACGCCAGCAGGAGAAGGAAAATCCACTGTCACTATTGGTTTGGCCGATGCGTTAAAACAGCTGAATCAACAG
>NZ_JAWRYQ010000560.1:0-238 GCF_046534565.1 Brevibacterium sp. SIMBA_078 | reverse complement strand
CAGCAGTACCAGGGGCGCACGCTGTGCGAGCACCATTGCCAGCCATGCGCGCTGTCGTTGGCCACCGGACAGATCGTGCAGCCATCGATCGGCCAGCTCGCCTATCTGAACGCGTTCGATTGCCTCATCGACGATCCTGCGGTCGCTGGCTTTCAGTCGGCCCCAGAGGTCGTTGTAAGGGCTTCGTCCATACCCCACCAGCTCGCGTACGCTGATCCCCTCTGGAATGGTCAGCACC
>NZ_JAWRYQ010000559.1:0-238 GCF_046534565.1 Brevibacterium sp. SIMBA_078 | reverse complement strand
CCTGCATGAATGTCCATCGCATCATTCATTACTGTTCGACCCATTTCGGTCATATGGTATTTTGCAATAGCTGTTACTACTGATGGACTTAGTTTTAAATCAATAGCACCAGCTGTCATTAACCTGCACGATTCCAGTGCATAAGTTAGGCCACCAATACGTGCTAACCCTTCTTGAACCCCTTCAAATTGACCAATTGACACACCAAACTGTTGTCGAACAACAGAGTAAGCCGAAG
>NZ_JAWRYQ010000558.1:0-238 GCF_046534565.1 Brevibacterium sp. SIMBA_078 | reverse complement strand
AAACCTAAGTATGGAAAGCATATTCCCCGAGTCAGACGAACCAAAAGCATACGAACGCTCCCCACAAGGCATGATCAAATATCATCGTCTACAAAAATGGTGGCTTGAAGAACTAACATTCAGTGAACGCAAGCGCTGTAGAATCGAATACGCCTATGACCCCATGAGCACAGGCAACATTGACAAAGGGCTTTATCGCAAATCATCAAGCAGCACAGTCAATTTCTTAAAATCCTTA
>NZ_JAWRYQ010000557.1:0-238 GCF_046534565.1 Brevibacterium sp. SIMBA_078 | reverse complement strand
CGGCATTAAGCCACAGCATGGAATTTGAAACGCTGTCATTGCATGCTAATAGCCAGCATCAAATTGCTTTGCAATGCGTTTTGCCTGAAGCGGCCCATGAAGGTGATATTATTTCGCTGAGCGCAACTTTACCAAATGCACGAGCAGCTCAGTACTACACAGAAAAAAAAACTCAATCAATTTGATTTAGAACAGGGACGGGTCACGCTTAGGTTGAACCAAATAGCGCATAGCCGTC
>NZ_JAWRYQ010000556.1:0-238 GCF_046534565.1 Brevibacterium sp. SIMBA_078 | reverse complement strand
ATCATCTCCAATACGCTGCGCTGAAATTTGATCTGCAATATTGTGCAATGATGCTTGTTGTGTGGTTTGTGCCGCCACACTATAAAATGACGCGCTACAAACAGATGCAACCGCACTATACTTAATAATCCGAGTAACTAACTTTAAAGGTGAAATTGACATAGCAGTTTAATCCTTATTGTTGATGTTTTTAAAATGACAGCTCTGCAGGTATACAGCAATGCATTTGAGATAGACG
>NZ_JAWRYQ010000555.1:0-238 GCF_046534565.1 Brevibacterium sp. SIMBA_078 | reverse complement strand
CGGGTTTTTAACTTAAATCTCTTTAAAGTTATTTGTGCCAAATACCTTTCGGAATAGTTTTATTAAGCTTGTTGTTTTTACTTGGATCAAACGTCGGTAACTTTCCAGCACGTCGTTGAGCGTTGTAATCTTTGGCAAGCCATACCACAACTCCTGAGAGCATAAATAGCGCGATTACGTTTACAATCGCCATTAGGCCCATAGACACATCAGCTAGAGTCCACACTAATGGTAATTC
>NZ_JAWRYQ010000554.1:0-238 GCF_046534565.1 Brevibacterium sp. SIMBA_078 | reverse complement strand
AAATAGGATCAAGCTGTGTAACCGTTGCCAGCGCGCTTGTTTGACCTGCGCTAACTAACGCACCTACAGTAACACTCGATTTACTAATTTGGCCGCTAATTGGCGAAGATACATGGCTATAATCAAGGTTAATTTGCGCGCTTTTTAACTGCGCTTGTGCCGTTAATAATTCTGCAGAAGCTTGCTTAGAAGCTGCATCAGCTTCGTCAAAATCTTGCTGACTTACGGCTTTAATTGC
>NZ_JAWRYQ010000553.1:0-238 GCF_046534565.1 Brevibacterium sp. SIMBA_078 | reverse complement strand
ACCTTGATTGGCCCAAGGCTTGTCAGTGCAGTCTTGCGTCAAATCTTGACTATAAAATTCAGTGTTATTGATACCATTGCGGCGTGCGTTGTCAGCCGCGCGTTCGGTCATAGCTTCGCTACCTTCGACCCCAATCACTGAACCTGTCTCCCCGACCAGACGCGCTAAAGGTAGACTAAAGTTGCCCAAACCACTGAACAGATCCAGCACTCGTTCGCCTGCTTTTAGATCCAACAAG
>NZ_JAWRYQ010000552.1:0-238 GCF_046534565.1 Brevibacterium sp. SIMBA_078 | reverse complement strand
AACCGCGACGATTGTATATATGGCATAAGTGATCAAAGTTAGCGTGTCGTTCAGCTTGTTTTTTTGCATAACTTAACCTTTGAATTCGTCTGCCGACGGCAATAGCTAGTAATAAAGATTCAATTGTAAACGCAATAACAAATCCATAGCGTTGAATGAACGGACTGTAATCGGTTAGTAGTACTCTAAACACCATACTAATAAACACACTTGCCAGTGCTATAAATACCAAGTTTGC
>NZ_JAWRYQ010000551.1:0-239 GCF_046534565.1 Brevibacterium sp. SIMBA_078 | reverse complement strand
TGACATTTTTAATTGAAACCTTTGACAATCCGGACTCTCAGGATTTGCGCTTGAAAGTACGTCCATCGCACTTAGACTACTTAGATGCCAACGTAGATTTACTATTGGCTTGTGGCGCTAAGCTGTCTGATGACGCCAAAACAGCTTCAGGCGGTATTTACTTAGTAGATTTAGACAGCCGTGAATCCGCTGAATTGTTTATCAAAGCTGACCCTTTTTATAAGGCAGGGCTATTTGCT
>NZ_JAWRYQ010000550.1:0-239 GCF_046534565.1 Brevibacterium sp. SIMBA_078 | reverse complement strand
ATCGGGCTTAGTCGGTATTGGCGGTGGGGCGCTGACGGTGCCATTTTTAAGTCGTATGCGGTTGCCGGTGCGCCAGGCTATTGCAATTTCCTCGCTCGGCAGCTTTGTTATTGGTTGCAGCTCGGTGGTAATGTTTATTTTGAATGGCTGGTTGTCGGGTCGGGAATCCGGCGCTCTAGGGTTAATCAAGGTTCCCGCCTGGTTAGGTATTTCCGTTGCGTCGGTGCTATTCGCCCCAC
>NZ_JAWRYQ010000549.1:0-239 GCF_046534565.1 Brevibacterium sp. SIMBA_078 | reverse complement strand
AGCCTCTTTCGCAAGTGTACGATGATCTTTGTGAATATACCGCTCAAACCTTTCACAAATCATTAGATTGACTGCAGTCCATATTGTTTAATTTTATCTAAAAGCGCTCTGTGATTGGGTAGCTTATTAAGTAAGTATTGATCTATCTCAGCTCGTTGTTGTAAACGTACTAAGCAGTGTTCATGTTCTGCACTGGTACAAGGCGGTGCCTTAGTGTTGAAATGCATTCCAGAAAGTAC
>NZ_JAWRYQ010000548.1:0-239 GCF_046534565.1 Brevibacterium sp. SIMBA_078 | reverse complement strand
CCCGTTTACTTTCAAATCTCACTTTATAAAAAAGAGGTTGATTCCAACTAAATTATTCATTGAGCAAATGATGAGAGGAATTACGTAATAGACTGAATCGCTTGTTGTATAGGGGTTTTTCCTGACACCACTTTTATTGTTTTCCGAATGGTCGCTTCATTTTCTAAACAAGCTAAAATAAATTGGGCAACATCTTCTTTTGATGTTTCTTTATTCTTTACCTTAGAGCCAATCTCAAC
>NZ_JAWRYQ010000547.1:0-239 GCF_046534565.1 Brevibacterium sp. SIMBA_078 | reverse complement strand
ATTTATAGAAGACGCACGTGTAACAGGTCAGATTTTAAAAGATATGGATGATTAGAAATGAAGCTAATAAATTTAAAGTTTAAAAATTTCAGACAGTTCTATGGAGAACAAGAAATTAGTTTTTCGACTGACCCAAATAAGAATGTGACATTAATTCATGCTGAAAATGGCGTTGGTAAAACTGCATTTCTTAATGCTATTAAGTGGTGTTTATATAAAGATACAACTAATAATTTTAG
>NZ_JAWRYQ010000546.1:0-239 GCF_046534565.1 Brevibacterium sp. SIMBA_078 | reverse complement strand
AAAGAAAATCAATAAAACGCTTGATACTAGAGCGAATATAAACGGTCTTACTGTCACTATTTCGGAAGACAATACGGCCACACGGGGCAGAGGCTTCGGCAAGCAAAAAGAAGAAAAAGACACGATAAGTGAAAGCGCTATGGGTTATGAGAGCAAAACCGGTACGTGGTCTTATGACGATGCTTTGAAAGCTGATTTTACGAATAAGCCTGGCGCCACTTTTACTTTTTCTTTCACTG
>NZ_JAWRYQ010000545.1:0-239 GCF_046534565.1 Brevibacterium sp. SIMBA_078 | reverse complement strand
GGATGCAGCGCGCCGTTCTGGAAGTAGCTCTCGCTGTTGCAGCCGAGCGCCATCAGCACGCCCTGGCCGATCGCCACCGCGTCCGCGCCGAGCGCGAGGGCCTTCGCGACATCAGCGCCGGTGCGGATGCCGCCCGACACGATCAGCTGCACCTTCCCCTTCATACCGAGGTCTTCGAGCGCTTCCACTGCCTGGCGCACGGCCGCGAGCGTCGGAATGCCCACGTTGTCGATGAAGCA
>NZ_JAWRYQ010000544.1:0-239 GCF_046534565.1 Brevibacterium sp. SIMBA_078 | reverse complement strand
CAGTACATTAATACCGTAGCGGCTGCGCAGTTTAATGTCGGCAGCGGAGCGGCCGATAAGGCGAGAGTCATGTCCGACAATGCCCTCAATAACCGTAATGTCGTCGGATTTTAAAAAGCGGTCATCAATTTCCTCTTCGGCATTGAGCTCCAGTCCGGTTCCGTCAATTACCTGCTGAATAGTTTCAGCATTGGCTTCAACTATCAGCACGTCTTCAGCTTTTAGCCGTAAATAACGAG
>NZ_JAWRYQ010000543.1:0-239 GCF_046534565.1 Brevibacterium sp. SIMBA_078 | reverse complement strand
CTGTAAATGCATCACTTTCTTCTATCAAATCCAAAAACTTTAAACTTTCGGTTATTGGCATCTTAAAAGTTGTCGCAACATTTGATTCTTGTTCAGGAACTGCATTTAAAAATCGATGAATTTCCTCCATTTCCTTTGTTTCTAACGACAAAAGAGAACCATTTGGTAAACGATAATATTTTTGTTTAAATTTCAATGCTTTCAAGATTTCTTGGATTTGTTGATCTTTTATGCCATCC
>NZ_JAWRYQ010000542.1:0-239 GCF_046534565.1 Brevibacterium sp. SIMBA_078 | reverse complement strand
CAAGTACACATTCACCGATGATGCCAAGTGGTCCGACGGCACCCCAGTCGATGCCGCTGACCTGGCGCTGACCTGGGCCGGCACTTCGGCGAACTTCAACACCGTCGAAGCCAACAACACCGACGACGGAACGGTGAAGAAGAACGACGCGAAGACCGTCTACTTCGATTCCTCGCCCGCCGGTTCGGCTCTGATCAAGAAGTTCCCGGAGATCTCGGATGACGGCAAGGAGATCACCC
>NZ_JAWRYQ010000541.1:0-239 GCF_046534565.1 Brevibacterium sp. SIMBA_078 | reverse complement strand
CAGATTGCCCTAAACGTTCACTTCGAGACACGGTTGGATCGCTGGTTAAATGTACGTGCATGTCCATTAACCCAGGTAACAGGGTAAGCGTTGGTAGGTTTATCAGTTCATCATTACTGCTAAGCTTGGGCTTTTTATTAAATTGGATTTGGCTAATAACACCGTTATCTATGGCAATCAAAGGATTAGCCTTAAGTTCGCCTGTTTCAACATCTAGTAAAGCTTTGGCCGATATATAG
>NZ_JAWRYQ010000540.1:0-240 GCF_046534565.1 Brevibacterium sp. SIMBA_078 | reverse complement strand
GGCTTTGCCTAGCTCTGCTTCTCGTACCGCACGCGCCCAAGGGTAAAATTCAATATGAACGCCATAACCACGCTTTACCAGCATGCTAACTGTGAGCTGGTATAGCCAGCCTTTATTGCATAAGTTATCGTCTATGTAGGGAGGCCAGTTGAGTGTGACTAAACGAAGGACGGTATCAGCCTCTAAATTATAACCGTAACCGCTTTTGTATTTTTCGCCAGGAAGGGTGATATTTTTATC
>NZ_JAWRYQ010000539.1:0-240 GCF_046534565.1 Brevibacterium sp. SIMBA_078 | reverse complement strand
AAAACCAAAGTCCTCGGCAACTTCCATTAACATCAAAATTTCTGACGCAACGTAAGAATGCGCATGAACGAAGCGTTCGCTGTTCAGAATTTCCAGTAACGTCTCCAGGCGATAGTCGGGCCGTGGGGCTGCCGCCTTTTTACGTTCTGCACGGCTCATACGCTCATAAGCCTGTTTCCGCTGCTGGTACTCAAGCGCCGCCTGGAAACCGTCACGTACAATGGTTTCAACGCCCAAACG
>NZ_JAWRYQ010000538.1:0-240 GCF_046534565.1 Brevibacterium sp. SIMBA_078 | reverse complement strand
AATGTCGCCCAGCACATCAATTTCAAATCCACGGCTGCGCACTTTGCCTACGTTGCCTAAAACATTGCGACCGTCTTCGCTGACTTCACCAGTTGCCTGCAAAATATTTTCACGGTTAATTTCGTAAACCGCTGTGCTGACACGAATACTGTCGTTAACCAATGACCAACGGGCGCCCAACTCCTTAATATCCGACTGTTCCGGCTCGAAAGGACCACCAACCTCTGATTCCTGATCACC
>NZ_JAWRYQ010000537.1:0-240 GCF_046534565.1 Brevibacterium sp. SIMBA_078 | reverse complement strand
ACTCATTTTGAGTTAGCCTCAGATGAGTTAAGTACTCCCTCGCTTTGGCAGCAACTGGCTGAAAAAAATATAAATCTAATGTTATGCGTTACTGCGGCTGAAAAGCGAGGCTTAGATATAAAGAATACCGGCGCATTTGCTGTTGCAGGCTTAGCTGAATTTGCCATGCTGGCCAGTGAAGCCGGTAAATGGATACAATTTAAATGATTAATGTACTCGTAATTAGTCAGTCAAGTCCAT
>NZ_JAWRYQ010000536.1:0-240 GCF_046534565.1 Brevibacterium sp. SIMBA_078 | reverse complement strand
CGTTTTTATTTGTTTAACTAATTGGTACAAGGGTGCTTGTGCAGAGAGTTCACTATTCGGGATATTAAGATATTCACTGTCCCATACTTTTAAAAATAAGCGGTTATCATTGCATTCCCATGCTTTTGAGTCATCCATTAAGGACGCTTTAATACGATACCATGCCATTTTAGTATTGGCGTTATTAACTATAATATGTCGGCCTTGCGTATCCGTGGCTAAATAAACCATAGCTTGGTC
>NZ_JAWRYQ010000535.1:0-240 GCF_046534565.1 Brevibacterium sp. SIMBA_078 | reverse complement strand
CCCAAACCGCACATATTTTAATGTATCTGTTTTTAGTGATTATTATGGTGTCTGGGTATCTAATCTCTACTGCTGATGGGCGACCAATCGAAGTGTTTGGCTTGTTTTATGTCAAAGCCATCGACTTTACCTTTGATTCTCAGGCAGATATAGCAGGGCAGATCCATTATTACAGCGCATGCTTACTGATCGGGTTTGTGGTGCTACATATTTTAGGTGCGTTAAAACACCACTTTATAG
>NZ_JAWRYQ010000534.1:0-240 GCF_046534565.1 Brevibacterium sp. SIMBA_078 | reverse complement strand
CTTTAGCTCAAACCACCTATTACAAATGCGTGACCCCAGAAGGGACTACCTTTTCACAATTACCCTGTAGTAACAATGCAACCGTTCATAAAATAACTGCCACCGAGCCAAAACAAGCAGGTGAAGAAATAAACTACACTAAGCAGTTAAACGAACTTGAACGCGACACCATAGTTACTAACTTAGAGGCGGAGCTACGCAGTAACCAGCATAAACTCGCTATACTTTCGCGAGAGAAAG
>NZ_JAWRYQ010000533.1:0-240 GCF_046534565.1 Brevibacterium sp. SIMBA_078 | reverse complement strand
ATATTAAAGTGCCTTGAAAGATTAGATTGTTTGGAGTGAGGGATGTGTACGTTTGATAAAAACTGAACATGAATGGATTGAAACAATGAAAAACCTAGATGATATGAAATCTAGGTTTTTTTGGAACATTTCTTCTGTTTCCGAACAAGGTCACGAGCATGTTAACTTCCCAGCTTTTTGACGAAATAGATCAAGCAAGAGCTGCTTGGTGTTTTTCAGAAATAGATGAGGTTCCTTATG
>NZ_JAWRYQ010000532.1:0-240 GCF_046534565.1 Brevibacterium sp. SIMBA_078 | reverse complement strand
TCTCGACCGCCTCGGCGACGGCCGGGGCCACACGGGAATCGAGCGCGCCGGGCACGATGTAGCCTGGCTCGAGGTCATCGCCGACGAGATCGGCGATCGCACGGGCGGCGACGAGCTTCATATCGGCGGTGATCTCGGACGCATCAGCGTCGAGCGCACCGCGGAAGATTCCGGGGAACGCGAGGGCGTGGTTGATCTGGGTCGGGAAGTCGCTGCGCCCGGTAGCCACCACGGTGGCGC
>NZ_JAWRYQ010000531.1:0-240 GCF_046534565.1 Brevibacterium sp. SIMBA_078 | reverse complement strand
ATGGCTTCAGAACTGGAGAAAATATTGGTTAATGAATCACACCCTCAAAGAATAAGAGAAACTTCTAGTAAGTATAGATTGAACGAAGTGATTAATGTTTGGGAAAGTATATTAGAAGAATTTATTCCATCAAAGAGAACATAAATGTCTTATAATTCAAATGATAGAAGATACTATATGCTTATTTGTTTTCTTGTAGCATTAACTTTCTCTCTTTTACTCTCGAACTTACAAGTGGAC
>NZ_JAWRYQ010000530.1:0-241 GCF_046534565.1 Brevibacterium sp. SIMBA_078 | reverse complement strand
ACTTTGTGCCAAGGTTTTAATATTGGGTCTTTATTTTTTTTCTGTTCTAAAACTTCGTTTTTTCGTTCTTGTGATTTTTCTTTTACTAAATACCATTTTTTTAACTGTTCGGTAGGAGCTAAGCAATAGCTAGATTCCATTTGAACTAATCGACCGGATTTAGTAGTCATTACATCAGGTAGAAATTTTTGGGCTGTGTTATACCAGTCGTGGCACCATGACTTAATGTAAAATTCATAGC
>NZ_JAWRYQ010000529.1:0-241 GCF_046534565.1 Brevibacterium sp. SIMBA_078 | reverse complement strand
GCTATTTTCTTGAGTACTAAGAGTTTGAATATTTCCCAGTCATTTTCGTCGTCAATCAATACTATGTTTGGAAATAGCGACAAGGCTTGGAATTTTGTATTATTTATTTTCGATAAATCTCTTAAGCGAGAAGCTATGTAATGGAGCTTTGCTTCAGACTTGATTTCGCCGCGTTCAACTACACGAAGCCTCTCAATACCTGATTTTGTAATAGAGTCAAGCAAGTGAGTTGTGGTGATAA
>NZ_JAWRYQ010000528.1:0-241 GCF_046534565.1 Brevibacterium sp. SIMBA_078 | reverse complement strand
GGCGAAAAACTGTATCATTAATTTCATCATAGAGGCACCAGAAATAATGTCCAATATTTATTAAGGTTCCCGATATGCCTGAACAAAATAAAACTATAAAGATTTTGGTAACAAAAAAAACCTAGTTAAGGGGCTTTCTGTTTTAGTTTTTGCCTTAGGGCGTCATCAACGCGCTCTTCCCAATTGCCATTCCAGCCTTGTTCTATGGCTTGCTCGCATAAAACAATAACATCATTCCAAC
>NZ_JAWRYQ010000527.1:0-241 GCF_046534565.1 Brevibacterium sp. SIMBA_078 | reverse complement strand
ATTACTATCGGCTGTGTAGCTGTAAGTAATGGTTTGCCATTGGTTGGTTTGTGCTGGATTTGAATAGCCTTGATAACCATCTATCAACAAACGCGCCTTAAGATGGCCTTCGGTATGATACACATCTACTGAGAACTCATAAGTTTTACCCATTTCAACAGCGACTTGCTGCAAAAAATCAGTATTGCTTTGTGTGCCTGTATTAACGCTAATCGCTGCTGCTTGTGAGCCTGTGCTTACG
>NZ_JAWRYQ010000526.1:0-241 GCF_046534565.1 Brevibacterium sp. SIMBA_078 | reverse complement strand
AATCTTACTTCCTGATATATATAATCGCGGTTTTTTGTTTTCTTCTAATAATGCTTCTGACCTTATAGGATCAACATGCATAATATAAGGTGCGTTATGAACAATATTAGATCTTAATATCTTCCTTTTTTCATCATTCTCATTATAAGATCCTAGTCCACCATCTCCTAAAATAATTACATTGTCAAAAAATAAATGTAGAGAAAGATCATCATCATGACGATGGTAATTTGAAAGATGA
>NZ_JAWRYQ010000525.1:0-241 GCF_046534565.1 Brevibacterium sp. SIMBA_078 | reverse complement strand
AGAGCGACCATATTTTTAATTACCTAAATTTTTTTCTAATTATTTTTTATTTTTTTAAGCAATGTTTTCAAAAAAAGTAAATTAAGCGTTTTGACTGGCTAAAAGCAGATAAGGGGAATAGCAGAAATAAAAGCGATGCAGCAATACTAGCTTGCTGCATTACAAAATTTAAGTAAGTGAGTATTGCACCATATTACGGGTAATATTTGCTTGCGACATAATTGCAGCCACACTATTAACA
>NZ_JAWRYQ010000524.1:0-241 GCF_046534565.1 Brevibacterium sp. SIMBA_078 | reverse complement strand
AGCGCGCAAAAAACATGCAAACAAAAGAATAATAGAGTACGCTAAACGTATCCAAAGATGGCTTTAAATCTAGCTTAAGCGTGCATTCAGTTTCACTCACTACAATAGCCTACTTTTTAAACAGCACCGGTCACAACCTAATGGCTAAGAAGGAGTAAACTATACATATGCATGTGATGTTATCAGCTAAATTAAGATACCTTATTTTTACCGCATCTTTTTGTCTGATGGCTTTAGTGAG
>NZ_JAWRYQ010000523.1:0-241 GCF_046534565.1 Brevibacterium sp. SIMBA_078 | reverse complement strand
CTTGAGTAGTCATAACTCAAAGCGATGGTTTCGTCATACGTACCATTATTAGATAAAATATTTACCCATTCAACAGTTTTACCACGCGAGATGGTCTGTAGTGAGGGCTGTGTAAGACTAACATCGTATAGTGGTAGAGAAAGAGATTTAAAACTAACTTGATTTGATGTACCACTTTGTTGAGTTGACTCAATACTATAGTCAATTTGTGCAATATTATTAATAGTCGTAACACCCTTGC
>NZ_JAWRYQ010000522.1:0-241 GCF_046534565.1 Brevibacterium sp. SIMBA_078 | reverse complement strand
CAAGATAACGACCATGCAGGAGGCGTTGCGCACTTTAAAAAAGCCGGTTATGCATGGAGCTTTGATTATTTTCATCCAAGTGGTGTATATAAAGACTGCATAGCAACAAAAACAGACTTTCAAGGCTTGAGTATTCAAACCTTTTCAAAAGATGAGTTTAATAACCGTAATGATAATTCCTGTGTTGTTAAAGTCTCAAGTGCAAACCATAGTGTGCTTCTCACTGGTGATATATCAAAGG
>NZ_JAWRYQ010000521.1:0-241 GCF_046534565.1 Brevibacterium sp. SIMBA_078 | reverse complement strand
CTAACATTCTTTTATTCAGCATTTCTCCAAATGCTGTTGTACTTTGTTTTTTTTCCACTTCAGATGCTTTTGAATTGAATTTCTTAAATACGTCAACTATGTATGGAGCAGTCGTAACAGTAGTTTGCTTTTCATTATACTGTTCAAGTATTTGTTGCACTTCATCTGGATCATTAATTTCTTTTAGGAGCTGAACGTTTTCACCAACGCCAACAATATATAAGGTATCTCCAATATGAAG
>NZ_JAWRYQ010000520.1:0-241 GCF_046534565.1 Brevibacterium sp. SIMBA_078 | reverse complement strand
CTTGCCGCATGCCCGTTCGATCCACAGGTGGGCAGGTTGCAATCAAGAAGTCTCGGTCGAACGTGATACGTCGTTGCTCGCGTGACCCGTTTTCGCGTAAGCCGCGCACGAAAGTGGCTCTCGGCGAATCGCCGAGCGCTGGGTGTTCCTGTTCGTCATAAAACTCAAACGCCCAATGCTGAATGCCGTAGTAGAGGTCGTGAAGGGTCCATTCGGCGAGTTTTTTGGGCAGGTGCGAGCC
>NZ_JAWRYQ010000014.1:0-701 GCF_046534565.1 Brevibacterium sp. SIMBA_078 | reverse complement strand
CGCATATTAGCCTTATCTCTCGATACATTAGCCAAATATTCTAAGTGTTGGGCGTAGAGTTCAGGCGTTAGAGGTGTATCAAGCTTTGCACTAAGCATATCCTGACATTTTTCTAAATCGTTAATAGTAGAGTTCATAGCAGCTTTAAGGCTGTCCAATTCCGACCATGATAATTCAATGCGGTAAGTATCCATAAAGCCCCCTAAGTGCGCACTTACGACTTGTAAAAGTCAGTGCTAAAAACATCAAAGAATAAGCATAGGATATCATCAAATTCTGGTATATACCAGAATAAGCAATTTTTAAAGGGTTGGTTTTTTGGTTTTTGATGGCAAACCGTTACGCAGAAAGAGCTTGAATGGTTTTTTCTCGTAACCCCCGTGTTACTATTGGGGGCTTACCCCCGTACCATTTCGGTGGTACGGAGTATATACTTTTTTGAAAATTCTGTTCCTACAACCTCAACATTGTGTGTTATGACCTCAATATATGCCCACAGAGTATGTCCACAGTGAGACGGACGGGCTAATGCTGCTTGAGATAATCCTAAAGGTCTCCGCAGCATTGCCCGTCCACTGTGGACAACTACTGATGGACAATATTGGGTCAACCACCCAGATGTGAGGTTGAGGAGCTATGGGCAATACTTACCCTAAAGGCTTCATAAGAAACCTTTAGTAATTGCCCTAGATATTACCACC
>NZ_JAWRYQ010000519.1:0-241 GCF_046534565.1 Brevibacterium sp. SIMBA_078 | reverse complement strand
CTGTCTGTAAAATAATGAAACTATACTAAAATTTTCTTATGGATATAGAGTTTTATGGAACTTGTTGGAGAAATAAATAAAGTTAGAGAGCAAAATTTAAACGTTTGAGTGGTGAGGCTCTTATACATTCAGAGGAATATATAGAAAACTACAAACATTGCATCGTTCAATCAATGTTTGTAGCTTTTTCTTTTCAAAGAACCATTCGCAATAACAGCCATCCTACTTTTTAAACATGAAG
>NZ_JAWRYQ010000518.1:0-241 GCF_046534565.1 Brevibacterium sp. SIMBA_078 | reverse complement strand
CAAGCGAAGATATTTCGAAGTCTGCACAAACAATGCGAGAGTTGTCACAAACAGAAACTCAGTTGTTGCTGATTGGTCAGGAAAACTCCGATTCGTTAAAAGCGGCTTCAGCCCGCCTGCACTCGTACCCAGCCTTCTTTAGGGTTAACTTCCAGTACTTTATTCATGTGACGACTTAAGTCCACCACAATACCGGAAGTTAAAGACTGACCATTAGTGCCGGTGCCGCCACCACGAGGGG
>NZ_JAWRYQ010000517.1:0-241 GCF_046534565.1 Brevibacterium sp. SIMBA_078 | reverse complement strand
CTGAAGGTACTAGGTTAAAGTTTTCGATAGCATCTTTAAATTTACCTTGCCAATACTTTTTAGCTTCTTCTGTCTTTTCTACTGAAGCGATAGCTGTTGCTACACGGTTTGCAGTTTCTTCATACTCAGATTCTAGTAAAGCATCTACTAAATTAATGTCCTGTGTGAAAGTGTCCCCGACTTGATACTCAACACCGTCAGCAGTTTGTAGTGACATAGTAACTACATCACCATTTACCCC
>NZ_JAWRYQ010000516.1:0-241 GCF_046534565.1 Brevibacterium sp. SIMBA_078 | reverse complement strand
ACAACGTTCCGACTACTCATCTTATAACATAGCACCTTTTATTTTTTTCTTTGACCTTAAATGAATATTACTCTAATTAGCATAATTTCTCAAGAAATATTTGTAAACACTTTGATCTCAAAAATTAAAAGATGCCTTAAAGAAAAACGATCCATAATTGATATTCCCTTTAGAATGCCCTATAAAACGTAAGGAAATCATTAAACTTCTTTTTTATATAGTTGGCAATAGTAAGACCCAC
>NZ_JAWRYQ010000515.1:0-242 GCF_046534565.1 Brevibacterium sp. SIMBA_078 | reverse complement strand
GATG
This sequence comes from Brevibacterium sp. SIMBA_078, assembly GCF_046534565.1. Taxonomy (NCBI): domain Bacteria; kingdom Bacillati; phylum Actinomycetota; class Actinomycetes; order Micrococcales; family Brevibacteriaceae; genus Brevibacterium; species Brevibacterium sp. SIMBA_078. The sequence continues at coordinate 238 of NZ_JAWRYQ010000515.1, read as the reverse complement.
CTGAAACCCTTATTACACAAGCCAAAGACGGTGCTGTCACTGATGAGGCGGCTGGTAGCGTACAAAACCTTAATCAAGGTGCGGTCAACCAAGCGATTGAAGACTATCAAGCGCAAGTCCAAAACTATATCGAACAAAACCATAGTGACGCGACGGTAGGCGATATACTGGGTACGAGCACTATCAAACCTTACAATAGCTCAATGCTCAGTCCTGTACTGCCGTATCAAGTCAGAAC
>NZ_JAWRYQ010000514.1:0-242 GCF_046534565.1 Brevibacterium sp. SIMBA_078 | reverse complement strand
AATGCCTTTGGTGTTTTTGTAGGTGATTGTTTGTTGCAATTCGCTGTCCGTTAAAACTTTTGATAGCGACAGAAATAGATTATCGAGCTGTTGTCTGTATTCAGCCAGATCTTTTAGTTTTGGGTGGAGAATGGTATTCAATGCGTGCGGCATAGATAGCCGGGAAAGTGAATTCAGTTCGCGGTGGTGGCTTAAGTCGGTAGACATACGCTTTAACCAAATGGTATCAGCAACTGACAGAT
>NZ_JAWRYQ010000513.1:0-242 GCF_046534565.1 Brevibacterium sp. SIMBA_078 | reverse complement strand
ATTTGAATAAAATCGCCTTGGCTTACGCTTTCAGGGCTTTCACTGCTATTAACAGTAACGAGCTTTGAGCCGTTTTTTATGCTTACTTGTTTGGCTGTATAGGTTGCCATGGTTAATCCTCTTGAGAAATAATAGATAGCTTTTGCGTTGGACGCCATGACCCTGAGATATTGGCGCCTGTTCTGCTGGTTATTACAAGCTTATAAGTTCGGTTCGTGGTTGTTCTTTTACCATCTGTATAG
>NZ_JAWRYQ010000512.1:0-242 GCF_046534565.1 Brevibacterium sp. SIMBA_078 | reverse complement strand
CTGGCTTTTCAAATAAAAACGGGAAAGAGGGAAGGTAAATAGATTTATATTTATATGTTTTTATTATACTTTCCCAGTTTCCCAGTTTCCCATATTTCCCAACCTAATATCCTTTATTGAAATAGACTAGGTAGAGTGGTCATCGCCTCTTTTCGCTTACGATCAATGATGTCTGTATAGATTTGTGTTGTTTTTAATTCTGAATGACCAAGCAACTTTGATACGGTATAAATATCAACATC
>NZ_JAWRYQ010000511.1:0-242 GCF_046534565.1 Brevibacterium sp. SIMBA_078 | reverse complement strand
ACCACGGTGTTAGGGGTTATTCCACTGTATTTTGATGCATTTTTCCAATCAATGTCTGTGGTTTTAGTATTTGGATTACTGTTTGCGACCCTGCTGACTTTAATCGTGATACCCGTGCTCTATGCTATTTTTATGAATGTTAAACAAAATCAGTAAGCGAGTAATTAAGCTCTAAATTGTAGGATTCGGTTAAACAATGCTCTGCTTTGACCGGATCCTTATTATACTTTAGTCAAAACTAC
>NZ_JAWRYQ010000510.1:0-242 GCF_046534565.1 Brevibacterium sp. SIMBA_078 | reverse complement strand
CTAGTAAAGGTATAATAGCATGGCTGGTTGGGGTGCCCATGGCACCAAACAATGCATCGACTTTGTCGGAATAAATAAAAGTACGGGTATTATTAACAGTTTGCTTTGGTTCGTAATTATCGTTTGCAACTAGAAGTTGTACCTCCGCGCCATTTATTCCGCCGGCATTATTAACCTTGTTAAAGTAAATGCTACTGCCTTTATGCAATTGTAGGCCAATATTTTGAGCCGGTCCGCTAAGC
>NZ_JAWRYQ010000509.1:0-242 GCF_046534565.1 Brevibacterium sp. SIMBA_078 | reverse complement strand
CGACACTTAAGGAACCGATAAAACCTCGAATACTCTCAAAAGACTGAACATTGGAGACGAAAGAACCTGATGCCTGAGGTCGATCCTTCATTTTCATTCCCAGAATACGCCGCATTATATTACTGGAAATTTTTACATCAGCTCTGTTTGCAGCTAAGTCAATAAACCATACCCGCATAATTTTTAAAACTAATTCAATACTCAGTACTAAAAAAATGCCAGTAGCTAAGGCAAATAACGAC
>NZ_JAWRYQ010000508.1:0-242 GCF_046534565.1 Brevibacterium sp. SIMBA_078 | reverse complement strand
ACAGTACTTGAGAACGCCACAACCGTTTTTAAATCGTTATATCCCTTTTCATGAATATACTTATCAAAAGCAATTTTATAACGTACTGCATGTAAACGGCTTGCTGTCACGACCATCGCCTTGGCACGCCCACCAATTTTTCGCTGTACAAAATTCCGATAATGTTCAATGATAATTTCTGTTTTTTGTTCAATGCTGTGCGGATGCAATGAAACGTATTGAGCAAGCTTTTTGGTAGCTTG
>NZ_JAWRYQ010000507.1:0-242 GCF_046534565.1 Brevibacterium sp. SIMBA_078 | reverse complement strand
ATTAGCAAAAGAAAACTTCTTGGACGGTGGTAACTTATCAGGTCTAATCCAACCGTCGAAAAAATGATGCTTAAATTCATTTTTCTTAGGCCAATATTGACGAGAGTTTTTATAGTCTAAAACTGAGTGCCAAACACGATCAAATAATACTGGAGAAATTATTGCAACATCAAGGTCAGAAGAATCTCCAAACTCTCTATATCTTTTATCTGGAGCAAGACTAAATCCTACTTTTGCAGAGC
>NZ_JAWRYQ010000506.1:0-242 GCF_046534565.1 Brevibacterium sp. SIMBA_078 | reverse complement strand
CTATCGAGCAAAACCAAACCTGAGGTCATTACCTCTTTCGCCGGCGTATCAAACGTAAGTCCTTGGGCAACAACTTTGGTACGGATATCTCTATCTGTGATGATCCCGACGACTTGACCGTCATCCTCTTCTGGATCGTCGCTTATTTGTTTTTCTATATCAGTAACAAGTACTGAAGAGACCGATTCTTGTGTCATCAAAAACGCGACGTCTTGTATGGGGGTTTGTGTAGTAACAGTGAC
>NZ_JAWRYQ010000505.1:0-243 GCF_046534565.1 Brevibacterium sp. SIMBA_078 | reverse complement strand
CACCTGTAAGCTTTTTAGCTTGCTCTTCAGTGAGTCCTAATTGCGCTCTAAGCTTTCCTTGAGATACTTGACTATCATTGGCCATCTTTGCTCCTAGTGTTCCCACTGCAGCAGTAAGTGCACCAAGACCAGCGACTCCAGCAGCTAACGCACCAACAAGACCAACTTTAATTCCTGAAGAATATTTAGACATAATGCCATCTGTTTTTTGCGTTGATTGCCCTACATCATCCTGACTATCAG
>NZ_JAWRYQ010000504.1:0-243 GCF_046534565.1 Brevibacterium sp. SIMBA_078 | reverse complement strand
AACCAAATGCTCTGATCTAATTGGCTGGGTTCAACCCACTGCCAATCATTAGATTTAGCTCTAAATAATAAACGTCCATAGGTTGATATCCACAAGCCGCCATTACCATCGCTCATAAACTTATACACAGCTGAGTTATTAGCATTGGGCAGTGGAAACGGACGTAGCTCGTCATCTAAATCTAAAAAGTAAGCCCCTAACTCAGAAGCTAGGTACAAATTACCATTTAAAAACGATAGATCG
>NZ_JAWRYQ010000035.1:0-417 GCF_046534565.1 Brevibacterium sp. SIMBA_078 | reverse complement strand
GAAAGTAAAAATATCCCTTTCTGGTTCGGACTGGTAACTTGATTTTTGAGAGATTCGAAAGAGTTCACCTATTCGATTAACCATATGTGAAAGCTTGTTTCCGTGAGGTGGATAGCTAATGACTTCTTTGACCAAAGATGAACTACTATTGATTGCGCCTAAGTGCATACCAGTATAGGAGATAGGTTTGATATCAGAAACAGAGGTATAAATAGTATTTGTATCAAAATCATCTGATTGCTTTAAAGCTGACAAGCATAATTCTTTAAAATGTCTAATATTTGGAGTCGTCATAGTGATAAATCGATCGAAGCCTGAGTAAACTGGGATCTGTATAAATGCATTTTGAAGGTTCAATGATAAAAGCGTGTTAAATTCAAAAGTGCTAATTTTATCTTTTACACTAGTAATCTCAGC
>NZ_JAWRYQ010000503.1:0-243 GCF_046534565.1 Brevibacterium sp. SIMBA_078 | reverse complement strand
ACAATCTTGAAAATCATGCTGTTTGTCAATATGACGGGCATCCTTCATAAAACCGTGTGCCGCTCTTTCAATTTCCTTGGCTGACATAAAGTCTTGGTGTGCATCCAGTGTATTCGGTTCATACACGACACCATACATGAGGCGATGAGCATCTTCTGCCTTTGTGAGGACACTGATTTCCTTTTGAAAGTCAGGCTGCCTCTTCTTTGCTTTCATTAAAAAGAATTTCTTTTGGTTTGCTGC
>NZ_JAWRYQ010000502.1:0-243 GCF_046534565.1 Brevibacterium sp. SIMBA_078 | reverse complement strand
CTTGGCGTGGCGGTTGTGCAAACACGGCCGCCGGCGTGTCGATAAACCGCATAGTATTCCTGAGTTTGTTTCGTGCAGCGGACGTCGATTGCAGCGCAATTGCGCGCGAATTCCGACGCATGCCGTCATGCGTTGCACGCGCGTTGCACCCGCATCGCACCGGCACCGCAGCACCGCCCGCCGTTTCGTAGTCGGGTTCCGCATCACGCAAGCGCGTTCTATACTCGTCGCGCAGTCTCCGAC
>NZ_JAWRYQ010000501.1:0-243 GCF_046534565.1 Brevibacterium sp. SIMBA_078 | reverse complement strand
CATTTTCACAAATTTCAATACCAATTGATTTCATATTGCCGGTTCCCCGACCGTCTCCCGCATGCCATCCGTTTTCGTTTAGTGGCAAATGCTGATAGATGACACTATCATCCACAGTGTAGTGCCAACTTACGCCTGTACTAGATCGTTTCACAAACGATGCGTGACTCGCTGCGTTTGCCCCTTTTGCTGTGTTAGCTGTGTTATGAACCGTAATATATAAAGGTTTCATATAGTTACCAG
>NZ_JAWRYQ010000500.1:0-243 GCF_046534565.1 Brevibacterium sp. SIMBA_078 | reverse complement strand
ATCAAGCCCTGCTTGTTTAGCAAAATGTAAGCCCTCAGCTAACCCTTGCACTACACCTGCAATACAAATTTGGTTAACCATTTTACATAATTGCCCTGAGCCCGCTTCGCCTAAAAGTCCACCATTATCAGATAAGCCCGCTATTTGCGGGCTTTTTTGTGCCTCATATTCGCTATATCTTTTTCAAAACCAAGCATATTCAGTTAAAAAATACGACTATAGTCTCTATTTATAAGCTTTGGC
>NZ_JAWRYQ010000499.1:0-243 GCF_046534565.1 Brevibacterium sp. SIMBA_078 | reverse complement strand
AGCTATAGCAATTAGTAAAAAAGGCTTGACAAATAAAAAAACCGCACTTTTGAGTGCGGTTTTTATTTATTAGTTGTAGTAGACAGCTTGCTTTGTTAAATTGCTATGAAATTACACAATTGTAAGGATTCTTGTATGGGTATATTCTTGGTTAGTTTGATTGCTTTTATATTATTACCAGCACTATTAATCTACTCAATGATTAAGCCTGCTAAATTTAATATTCGTACTAAAAACAATCCT
>NZ_JAWRYQ010000498.1:0-243 GCF_046534565.1 Brevibacterium sp. SIMBA_078 | reverse complement strand
AGCGCTTAAAAGTAGTAAAGGATTAGTGTATGCCTGCAATCATGGCTGAAAAATATAAAGCATTGGTAAACTGGCGTCCTAATTTGATTGGCCAGTTTGTAATGAGTATGCTGTTGTCACTTTTGCCTTTGTCTATTGTGGTTATTGTATTTTTAAATGTATTAAATAAACAATTAGCGGTCACACAGCAAATTGTCAGTAATAACTATCAAGTAACCAAGTCGTTTAATGCACTTAAACAAG
>NZ_JAWRYQ010000497.1:0-243 GCF_046534565.1 Brevibacterium sp. SIMBA_078 | reverse complement strand
ACCTTATCTCTAAGGTTAGATAGGCTTTGCTTGAAGTTATTTGTATTAGATAAGTCGATAAATCTTACAAGATTAAGAAACTCTAATAGCTCATGGAATTCGTTGTCATAAAAGCTGAAGCTTGTTTCTTTCGTTGGGTTTCCTGTATCTCCTCTAAACTTCTGAAGAACGAAACCGAGATGATTATTGTCATTTTCATGAACAATAACTTTAATCTGATCTCTCCCAGTTGGTGAACTTCTG
>NZ_JAWRYQ010000496.1:0-243 GCF_046534565.1 Brevibacterium sp. SIMBA_078 | reverse complement strand
ACACAACTCATTACTTTTTCTGGTGTCGCAAAAGCGATAGCAGTTAACACTTGGTGAGTATTTCCTGATAAACGTTTTAAGGTGTGAGTAAAGTCTTCTTTATCTCGTGGCTTGCATAATGATTGATTATCCATCACTACCACGGTATCACTACCTAGAACAGGCCGATCGGTATATCCTTGTTCTACGCCCATTTGTGCCTTTAAACGCGCTAAACGTTCGACATAATCATATGGGAGTTCG
>NZ_JAWRYQ010000495.1:0-243 GCF_046534565.1 Brevibacterium sp. SIMBA_078 | reverse complement strand
ACCTTCAAAGCTTAAACAGCCAAATTTTTCTAAAAAGTATTTATAATCTTCAGTAAATTTTATTTTTAGTTTTTGCTCTGCTTGCTGAATCAATGAACTAGTCACTCCTCCCGTAGTTAAAATCTCTTCTCCAGTACTTTCCATCATTTTTATTGCTAAATTAATCTTTTCAATAGACATATATCACCTTATTCATAATCATTTGCGCGATTTTTCCAATATTTTTTCTTCCATTTATTAAAT
>NZ_JAWRYQ010000494.1:0-243 GCF_046534565.1 Brevibacterium sp. SIMBA_078 | reverse complement strand
GGTGCGTGGCAGTCGATCAGTTGCCCTGCTAGATCGCGCCCTGATAGATTGGTGCTAAGTCCATTACGACCAATACGCTGACCGATACGGTCTAAGATGCCTGTTAATACCGTCTCACCATTACAGCTCACTGTGCAGCTTGAACCTGCTTTCACATAATCAGGTAATACGTCTTGCTCAGCATCAAACCAGCTAAAACTAAACGCATCAGCAGGTACGCCAATATCACTATCGACACTTAGA
>NZ_JAWRYQ010000493.1:0-244 GCF_046534565.1 Brevibacterium sp. SIMBA_078 | reverse complement strand
CGATACGCTGCTAAATCGCGTGCATGATAGCGTAAGGTATCTTGTTGTTTAAATGAAGCATCATGTTCTTCATCACCCACAATCATCCCGAGTTTTAAAAAGGGCAGAAAAATACGCGAACGAGTACCTATAACGATGGCACAACTGCCTTTTTCACAAAACCGCCATGTTTGCAGGCGCTCGTTATCGGTGAGCGCTGAATGCCATAGCATAATTGGCGTGTCAGGGAAGCGGCGCCTAAAAC
>NZ_JAWRYQ010000492.1:0-244 GCF_046534565.1 Brevibacterium sp. SIMBA_078 | reverse complement strand
CTTCCGGATCTGCGTTCCCGAACCGCAATCTTCCGGATGCACCTTCGTGATGGATTCGATGACGCCGAGCTCAAGTCCTTCGCCGAAGTCTGTGAGGGAGCATCCGGTGCCGACATCCAGAAGATCGTTCGTGATGCCCGACGCCGGGCGAGGAGGCTTCGAAGGCCGATCAGAGCGGCAGACGTCTCGTTCCACCTTCCGATCTCGGCTCTCATTCCTCCGGAGACGCTGAGGGTCAATGCTA
>NZ_JAWRYQ010000491.1:0-244 GCF_046534565.1 Brevibacterium sp. SIMBA_078 | reverse complement strand
ATTATTCATCCTCAACCGCTAATGTCAGTCGGAAGCCCTTCATAGAGGGGCTTATGCTAACTTGCCCGCCAATTTGTTCCGCCCTCTCCCGTATTCCCTTAAGACCATTACCTTCGCAAATTGATTTTACCTTGCCATTGTCTGCTATCTCGAGCTTTAATTTGCGGCCCTGACGAAACACACAAATGCTTAACTCATTGCCATTAGAGTGGCGCAAGAAGTTAGTAACCGCCTCTTGCGAAAC
>NZ_JAWRYQ010000490.1:0-244 GCF_046534565.1 Brevibacterium sp. SIMBA_078 | reverse complement strand
CTAAGATAGATATACAGTTCTATCAAGATGCTCGAGACGCCTTATTGAAGGCCATAGTAGAATAGCTTGTCGGTAGTTTGGAGAATAAAAAAATTTAGTGTTGATAATACTATTGAGGAATATTCTAGAATATATCAATATTTTTATTATGGTGTGAAACTGCTCTTAACTTAGATGAGTCTATATCTGAAAAGTTAAGTATAAGATTTCATACGCAAATTAGTTGATTAACTTTATATTTATA
>NZ_JAWRYQ010000489.1:0-244 GCF_046534565.1 Brevibacterium sp. SIMBA_078 | reverse complement strand
AACGAGGCGTTTCAGGATTCAAAGGTTTCCAAAAAGAGCTTCCCGGTACGGTACGACCCGTGGAACGCGTCGACAGTTTACGTCCTTATCAAAGATGGGTGGGTACGCGCAATCTGTCGCAACCTCCATGGCCTTGGACAGATGACAGACGTCGAACAGCGCGCAGTCACAGCTGAGTTTAACCGGCGCAGCAACACAGTCGCGGGCGACGAAAAGTCTGCGCAACGACTCCGGGAATTCCTAG
>NZ_JAWRYQ010000488.1:0-244 GCF_046534565.1 Brevibacterium sp. SIMBA_078 | reverse complement strand
ATTTCATCGACTGCTAATGTTTTTCGTCCAAACTCTCTGGCCTTTTTTAAGTTATCAATGAAGACATCTAATCTATTTCCTTTTATGTCTCCACCTCTATCCTGACACACTCTTAGTCCGACATCTTCTATGTATAATTTTGTTCCAAATTCCATATATGGCGGGCAAGCAATTGTAACGCCTTGCTTTGTAGTCAAACCGCTTGCTGTTGTACCATACTCAGAATGACCTGGATGCTTGCCCG
>NZ_JAWRYQ010000487.1:0-244 GCF_046534565.1 Brevibacterium sp. SIMBA_078 | reverse complement strand
AACTGAGCTTTTCCATGAAACCGAAAATCTAGATGTGTTTCTCAGGGCAAGCGATTGGAATGACATGGAATATTTTTTATCTTTGCCTGTGCTAGAAAAAGACGCATTCAATTATAACATTCGAGATATCTCAACGCTTGGAACCGGTACTCGCTACGACTCAATAAAGAGAATTGACGGCTTACCCGTCCATACGGTTGATATCATGCCCCCAGATTATATGTCTATTGAATCAGCTCAAAAA
>NZ_JAWRYQ010000486.1:0-244 GCF_046534565.1 Brevibacterium sp. SIMBA_078 | reverse complement strand
ATTGATTGATTTTTCCTCGATGGGTATAGGAGGTTTATAGAAATTGATGGATCACTTTCCCAGTCGTCTAAAACGATTTTCAGCTGCCCATTTAAAACACTATTTCTAATATGCCAGTCGGATAGTAATGCAATCCCATGACCTGACTCAGCCATACCCAAAACGCTATCTCCCAAAGTTGATGAGAAAATAGGAGTCAACTTTATCGTTGTTCGCTCACCTCCCTTTATGAAATGCCAATTAC
>NZ_JAWRYQ010000485.1:0-244 GCF_046534565.1 Brevibacterium sp. SIMBA_078 | reverse complement strand
ACGACAACAGCGACCTTGCCGGCGGACAGCTCGGCTGCCAGGCGAGCGACTTCGATGACAGCGCCGAGGGCGCCCCCGTGCTCGTGTCCCGCGGCGAATGCGCCTTCGGCGACAAGACCAAGGCCGCCACCGAAGCCGGTGCCGCGGCGGTCATCATCTACAACAATGACAAAAAGAACCCCGACGAGGAGCTCAACGCCACTCTCGGCGAACGCATGGAGGGCAGTGCGCCGACCGTGACGGT
>NZ_JAWRYQ010000484.1:0-244 GCF_046534565.1 Brevibacterium sp. SIMBA_078 | reverse complement strand
CGTTTGGAAATCGAAGTTGACTGATTTAGGGGTAGAGATTTCATACTTACTGTTTCTATTTTCTGCTGCTACTCTAAGTGCTGCTGCCTGCTCTGCAGTAGCACCCTGCTGTAAAGCGCCTGCTTCAGTTCTGATACCTGCTAGTGGGTAATACTCAGAGATTTGAGTATCATGATCGATTTCAGAACGGTAAGTTAAAGCTGCTTTTAAAGCAATTTCAGGCTTGTAATAAGCAATACCTGCT
>NZ_JAWRYQ010000483.1:0-245 GCF_046534565.1 Brevibacterium sp. SIMBA_078 | reverse complement strand
GCTCAGACTGCCGAATTTTATTACTCACTGGGAGCAACAGACAAAGTTAAAGATTTACTCGCTTATGTTTTCTCCTATTACACAGACACAACTTACGACCCGGAACACCACTATCCTCTTAAAAACTACGCGCAACGGTCAATTGAGCAATACCAGTATCCTCTGGCTATTATCGCAAGCTTAATGGAGTTGACTTACCCGAACACACCTAACCTTGCCGTACAGTTAGTAAAGCCGGAGATGTC
>NZ_JAWRYQ010000482.1:0-245 GCF_046534565.1 Brevibacterium sp. SIMBA_078 | reverse complement strand
ATTAAAGATTTTTAGTAATGATAAAGTGAACATCGAATCAAACGCTACCCCAGCAACAACGCGCTTTGGCATTTTAATGTGCGCCTACAACGAGCAAGAACATATTCGTGAAAAGCTGTATAACCTTGGCTCTATGTTATACAGCACAGAGCAGTATGCTATTCATGTTTACCTTGATGGCTGTACAGACAAAACCTATGACGAAGCGATGATTGCTCAATCGCATCTTGCAAAGCAAAACGTAG
>NZ_JAWRYQ010000481.1:0-245 GCF_046534565.1 Brevibacterium sp. SIMBA_078 | reverse complement strand
AGGGCTAAATCAGCGTCGTCAAGTACAACAAAAGCATCGTTACTACCCAGTTCTAGTACGGTTTTTTTAACATGCTTAGCAGCTTGCTCTGCTACTTTTTTACCTGTGCCGTCGCTTCCAGTGAAGGTCACGCCGCTTATAGCCGAGTGTGAAATTAGGGCGCTGGCGGTTTTACGATCAACCAGTAAGTTGCTAAAGCAGTGTTCAGGGAAGCCTGCTTGTAGAAATAATGTTTCAATTTTTTC
>NZ_JAWRYQ010000480.1:0-245 GCF_046534565.1 Brevibacterium sp. SIMBA_078 | reverse complement strand
CTCATTACACTTAGCTAGCAAACAAACAAAAAGTATACATTTCTGTTTGAGCTAAAAACGCAGTAAGTTAGTAAACGTTACTGCCCAATTAGAGGTTAAACAAAGCGACTTATTGATTGGGGTAACTAAACTTGTCGCCTCAGTTAGTAACAAGCACGATGTTATTGGTGCTCTTTATGCCATTTTAAGTAATTGCTGTGTGTTAATGGTTTTGCAAATAAGAGCCCTTGCACTGCGTTTACACC
>NZ_JAWRYQ010000479.1:0-245 GCF_046534565.1 Brevibacterium sp. SIMBA_078 | reverse complement strand
CGATGAGTCAAGGCAGAAATATATGCAGGCAAAGATTGCTGACGGAGGATATGGTTATTGCGAGGGTCTATATTACGTCGTCACGGACGATACAGTATTGACTTTAGAAGTAAAAACTTCTGGAGATGCAGTTCCGTTTATTGACCAAATATATCCACAAATCGATAACACTATTAGAGATTATATTGTTCCCACATCATCTGAGACACTAAAAACAATTAATTAGGAAAATTCTATTTTTTATC
>NZ_JAWRYQ010000478.1:0-245 GCF_046534565.1 Brevibacterium sp. SIMBA_078 | reverse complement strand
CATGGTAGGCACGCCATGAAGTCCGGTGCACTTTTCTTGTTGTACTACCTCTAAAGTGGTTTTTGGATCGAAAGAATCACTAGGATAAATAGCTGCAGCGCCTTTACTTACGCACAATAAGCTGCCTAAAACCATGCCAAAGCAATGATAAAGCGGTACAGGGATACAGAGCTTATCGCGTTCAGTAAAATGCATTGCTTGGGCAACAAGCAGTGCATTATTAAGAATGTTTTTATGCGTTAGCG
>NZ_JAWRYQ010000477.1:0-245 GCF_046534565.1 Brevibacterium sp. SIMBA_078 | reverse complement strand
AGCGTTTATGTATGAGCCAAAACGAAGTGGCTGAACCCCTTCATATGGAGTTTGAAGTTGGGCAACCAAATAGCTCATTCGACTTTTTTGATCAATCACACCTTCGCTACGTACCACTTTAGCCTGCCATGTGGTTTCTTTACCTGCATATTGCGCATTAAATTCAACTGTTGCACCTATGCCACCATTATTAAGGTATTGCAGCTCTTTATCGGCAACAGGTAAACGCACCTCGGCGACCTCAG
>NZ_JAWRYQ010000476.1:0-245 GCF_046534565.1 Brevibacterium sp. SIMBA_078 | reverse complement strand
ACCATATTCAAATCATCCAGCAGTAATAGGTAGGAATCCTGTCCTATCGAAATAGACGAGGTTTTATGGCATCTGCACAATTTAGTGTGGATGCTTTTTTAAGCTAATACCAAATAATAAGCAGAATTGGAACAAGTTTAGGTTTCCGATTCTGCTTTTAACATTTAAAAAATCATAGATTAATAGGAAGAAAAGCGAGCACAATGAATTATGTATGCTTGGATTAATCGATTTTCTTTCTTCTA
>NZ_JAWRYQ010000475.1:0-245 GCF_046534565.1 Brevibacterium sp. SIMBA_078 | reverse complement strand
CTTATAAATACCTTGATTACAATAACATAAAATCTGGATAGAACCTGGGAAAACGACAATGGTTCAGAGATCACATGAGAGATCCTTTTCATGGCGTTTCATGAGTGAGCCGTTGGCTTGTCAGTACTAAGTCTATTCAGTCGTCGGCTGTCAAATTACGAATCAAGCCAAGTACAAGTTCACGGCTTTTCTCCGTCTCTAGCAACTCCAAAATACTTAGTTTGCAGTCATTCGAGTAGTTTTTC
>NZ_JAWRYQ010000474.1:0-245 GCF_046534565.1 Brevibacterium sp. SIMBA_078 | reverse complement strand
CGAGGATGATTATTTCATCGATTTTCCTGAATTAATAAATAAAAATGTTGAAATAAAAGTTGATAGAATTAGCATAGAATTTTTAAGAACAAACAATAACGAATAATCTACACATTTTGTATAGAAAGGTATACAGATCAGAAAAAAACATGGACATCATGCTTTTGAATTTCTATGGTTAGGTTTCATACTCGATGTGGTCATTTTCTATTTACCTTTAAAAATGCTCCTTCGTCTGTATAAAA
>NZ_JAWRYQ010000013.1:0-709 GCF_046534565.1 Brevibacterium sp. SIMBA_078 | reverse complement strand
TAACTTCTTTAACGATACGAACCGCTTCTTCAACGTTACCGTGTTTCAGGATCGCTTCCAGAACACGCGCCTGGGTTTCTTTCGCGATTTCAGACCAGTCACGACGAACGATTTCCAGACCACGGGTGATGATTTTACCTTCTTCGTCGATCAGCGCGTATTTTTTTTTGGTAACGAAGAAACCACGTTTGTAGAAACCTTCGTATTCCAGTTCCAGCAGACCCGGCAGTTTCGCGTTGATGTAGTCAACGAATTCCAGCGCTTTTTTTTTGATTTCTTCAGATTTACCACCCGGGATGGTCGCGTACAGACCGTCGGTGTCGATGTACAGAACTTTGAAACCGAATTTTTCTTCCAGTTCTTTCCAAACGAATTCGATGTATTCACGACCCCACGCGGTAACAGATTCCGCGCATTCTTTGCAGTACCAACGCGCTTTCGCGTAACCGTAGTAACCGTAGTAAGAGTTCGCCAGGATTTTGATCGCACGCTGACGGTAGTCCAGCATGATTTTTTCGATCGGGTCCTGAGACGCTTTCATTTTGGTTTTGATTTTCTGACGTTCGTCCAGCAGACGTTTCAGCAGAGACGGGATGAAACCCGGGAAGTCTTTGCAGAATTTGTGACCAACTTCCGGCGCAACGTCGTAGTTACGGCAACCTTCACGGTTCAGGGTGTCCGGAGAAACGTTGTGGGTGATGATGATAGA
>NZ_JAWRYQ010000473.1:0-245 GCF_046534565.1 Brevibacterium sp. SIMBA_078 | reverse complement strand
CAAAAGGAATTTACATTCCATTCCCTAAATCGGGAGGGATTCATTTGGAAAAAAAATTATTAACCATGACACAGATCGCAAAACAATTAAACCTTGCTGAATCCACGGCAAGATTTTATAGAGATCGGTTTGAAAATTATATTCCATCTGTTGGTGAAGGGAGAAAAAAACGCTATAAACCCGAGACCATCGAAGTGTTGCGATTCATTGCGGAAGGGTTCAAACGCAACCTAACCGCAACTGAC
>NZ_JAWRYQ010000472.1:0-246 GCF_046534565.1 Brevibacterium sp. SIMBA_078 | reverse complement strand
CTGGTATTTGGAGTACAAAATGAGTCAACAACAGGTTTTAATTACCGGTGCTAACCGGGGAATTGGCTACGAATTTGCCCGGCAGTATGCCGAACAAGGCCACAAAGTGTTCGCCGTTTGCCGCAACAGTTCAAAGCAATTAACTGAGCTGGACGTTGAAATTATTGAGGGCATTGATGTCACCAAAGCCTCCGATTTACTGCGTCTTTCTGAGACCATCGGCGATAAAAAAATTGATATCTTAAT
>NZ_JAWRYQ010000471.1:0-246 GCF_046534565.1 Brevibacterium sp. SIMBA_078 | reverse complement strand
CACACGAGCTTGCTTCGAATCTACTGTCTCAGTTTTTAATTTCACGATATCAGAGATAGCCGTAAAAGTAAGACGATTGTTTGTTTCAAAACCTACCCTATTAAAAATCTCCCGCTGGATTCCATAAATATAATCAGTGCATTTCTGTAAAAAGAAAGGTTCCAGCAAGTTTCCTTTAAAATCATCAAAATACAGCGGTATGGACCTAGTAAATTCAGGAAAAATTGCTTTGAAGTAAATAATCAT
>NZ_JAWRYQ010000470.1:0-246 GCF_046534565.1 Brevibacterium sp. SIMBA_078 | reverse complement strand
GGGTTGCGCTTAACTGATATCACGTTATCCCATGAAGTCGATATTCAACAACGCAAGCCCATCGGTAACGTTAAGCTGTTAGATGTAAATACATTAAGACGTGAAGGTTTATATAGTTGGACAGCGGTAAAAGCGCCAAGAGGGTTAAACGAAAAGATTTTTCATGTTTGGACCCTTAATAACCAAGTCGTAGATCGAATTGCATTAAATATTACAGGTGGACGAGAGCAAGGCTATAGAGCATGG
>NZ_JAWRYQ010000469.1:0-246 GCF_046534565.1 Brevibacterium sp. SIMBA_078 | reverse complement strand
ACGGCCATCGGGGAGAGGATGTTGAAGTCCATCAGCGCCGCTCCCCCGGCAGACCCACCTCATCCCAGCCATCAAGGTGACTGGCGATCCGGTCCACCAGCATGCGCACCACCTGCCCCTGCGCCACCACATGGCGGGTCAGCTCTTCCACCCCCTTGGCCAGCGGGCGATTGTCGAGCATGGCCACCGACTCCGAATGGCTGTGAATGCGCGAGGGGCCGGTGGTCTCGATCTCCCAGCCCCGCT
>NZ_JAWRYQ010000468.1:0-246 GCF_046534565.1 Brevibacterium sp. SIMBA_078 | reverse complement strand
AACGGAAAGAGCAGTTAAGACATTGGCGGAAGTTGCAGCCATTGCTGCGGAAGATACAAGACACACGCGCAAACTCATGCAGCATTATGGCATACAGAATGACGTATTCGCCCTGCACGAACATAATGAGACACAGCGTGTAGACGCGGTCATAGAACGCTTACAACAAGGTGATTCGCTGGCTTTAGTCAGTGATGCGGGGACGCCACTTATTAATGACCCGGGTTATGTTCTGGTGCATCGTTG
>NZ_JAWRYQ010000467.1:0-246 GCF_046534565.1 Brevibacterium sp. SIMBA_078 | reverse complement strand
CCATAGTGAGCTATTTGGTTGACCAACTGTGCCCGGGTAATATGCCAATTTTTAACACCGGTGCAGTTGCCCAAATTAGTTACAATGAAGTGAGCCTTAAAAGTGATTACATCACCATAAATGCGCCAGCAAACGTAACCGTATAAACTACGCCCCTCCAATTTAAAGCCTGACGATAAAACGTGGTTAGGCATTTATCTAAAGTAAAATGGTTAACCATACACTAAAACTCAGCACACTTAATAC
>NZ_JAWRYQ010000466.1:0-246 GCF_046534565.1 Brevibacterium sp. SIMBA_078 | reverse complement strand
CTAAGCTCACCCACATTATTGGTTTGGGCGCATGAAACCCACCATAAGCAATAACCAACATAAGGCCCATAAGCGCCACGGCAGTTACCACCACACTATAAACGCCGGTCATAGCTAAAATAGGTATACCAGCCCCATCAAGGTACATAGTAGCGAGCGACGTAGCACTTATCACCAGTACAACAAGCATAAAAAGTATGCTTTTTAATTGCGATATAGCTTGCTGCCTTTTATAGGCCAACACAC
>NZ_JAWRYQ010000465.1:0-246 GCF_046534565.1 Brevibacterium sp. SIMBA_078 | reverse complement strand
AAAGCCCACCTTGTAGGGCATTCCATGGGCGGTAAAGTGGCAATGCAAGTTGCATTAACCCATAGCGAATTGGTCAATAAATTAGTGGTACTTGATATCGCCCCAGTTAGCTACCCGGCTCGTCATACCCAAATCATTGAGGCATTAAATGCAGTAAAAAATACCGATATTAGTGATAGAAAGCAAGCTGATTTAGTAATGCAACCGTATATAGAAGAGTTAGGAGTACGTCAGTTTTTATTGAAG
>NZ_JAWRYQ010000464.1:0-246 GCF_046534565.1 Brevibacterium sp. SIMBA_078 | reverse complement strand
CATCAGTTTGATTATGAGTGATCTCGCAGTTAAAGCCGTGCTTAGTTAGCCGCCGTGCCAACGTTGTCGCTAAATTAATATCATCCTCAATAATAAGTAGCTTCATGCTTTTGTCTCTGCTGTTAATAGTGGCATCGTTATCTTTGCAACCGCTCCGCCTTCGGGGTGATTATATACCGTTAACGAGCCATTTAACCGCTCAAATGTCACATTTGATAACATAACTGCGATCCCCATGCCTTGCTC
>NZ_JAWRYQ010000463.1:0-246 GCF_046534565.1 Brevibacterium sp. SIMBA_078 | reverse complement strand
GCCTATTTTCACACTTTCTAAATAAACATTTTCATTAATTCTTGCGCCTTGCCCTATTTTTATTTTATTCGCCCGACCAATATATACATTTGAACCAACCATTGATTGATTACCATTTTTATCTAAAATCTTCAGAATATTATGGAGATACCAAACTCTTATATTAGAGAAGATAAATGTAAAACGTGCCGATGGGAGCTTAGAAAGTAAAATATAGTAAAAGAAAAGCTTTAGATTATTTAACAC
>NZ_JAWRYQ010000462.1:0-246 GCF_046534565.1 Brevibacterium sp. SIMBA_078 | reverse complement strand
AGCGAGAATAGGGGAAGAATATGGGAAAAGCATTAAGGATATTAAAAAAACCAAGTGAAAGCGGAAGTTTTGTTAATTCTTTTCAGATTTTCACTAAAATTTTTGAGAATGTTTATGAAGGTATTATGCTAACGGATGCTGATAAAAATATAATTGTAGTGAATCCAGCGTTTGAAATTGTAACCGGATATAAATTTGAAGAAGTGGTTGGGAAAAATCCTACCATTTTACAATCCGGCGTTCATG
>NZ_JAWRYQ010000461.1:0-247 GCF_046534565.1 Brevibacterium sp. SIMBA_078 | reverse complement strand
GTCATATTATTTTGACAGATTCTGGTGGTATCCAAGAAGAAGCGCCATCGCTTGGTATCCCAGTACTGGTCATGCGTACCACTACTGAGCGTCAAGAAGCAGTTGAAGCCGGCACCGTCAAACTAGTATGTACTCATGGTCCTACCATCGTGGCTGAAGTGAGTAATCTGATTGAAAACGAAGCGATCTATCTAAAGATGAGTCAGGCTCATAATCCATACGGTGATGGCAAAGCGTCTCAACGTAT
>NZ_JAWRYQ010000460.1:0-247 GCF_046534565.1 Brevibacterium sp. SIMBA_078 | reverse complement strand
GTCTGAATTCGTCTAGACAGCATCTCTTGGACAATTGAATCCGTCCGGTTTCCTGTCATGAGGTCTACAGAAAACTGAACATCAATTTTATGACAATCAATAAAACGGCATTCTGGAGAAGGTTTCATATAGGTGTAGGTTTGATGTGAGTTCATGATGAGGTAAAGAATTTCACTTCGTTTGGCAGGTGTGACAGCCTCGGTTTCATAGTTCCAAGAACCTTGAATATAACCTAAGTCTTTTAATA
>NZ_JAWRYQ010000459.1:0-247 GCF_046534565.1 Brevibacterium sp. SIMBA_078 | reverse complement strand
AGGGATAGGTGACAGTAGGCTCAAATTTTATTAAAGAATTCAGGTTTGGCTTGTATTTAAGTGAGTATCTATCGATGGATACGGATGGTCCCTTGAATCCCGAACAGCTTTGACAAACAAGTTGTAACGCCAACTACTTTTAAGAAAATCGACTAATAAGTCGTGAGTTTCGATACTTTTTTTCGTCGACTTCGATTGTTTTCCCAAATTATCACAACTATCGTTTACCCCAATCAACGTTGTGAGA
>NZ_JAWRYQ010000458.1:0-247 GCF_046534565.1 Brevibacterium sp. SIMBA_078 | reverse complement strand
GACTATTAAACAACTCTTTAGCTGATGGATAATTAAGTTCGTTTAAATATTTTATATCAGGCTCAGTTTGTTTCTTATCTTCAATATAGCAATCTTTAATGAATTCGTTAATTTCATCTTCGACGACAGATAGAAAAAATTCAGTATTTTCTTTCCAAGAAAAATTAAAACCTCTATCTTCCAGATCATCGCTTCCAAAATTAAATGTTCGAATTCTAACTTTATTACTTATATCGCAATTACTATC
>NZ_JAWRYQ010000457.1:0-247 GCF_046534565.1 Brevibacterium sp. SIMBA_078 | reverse complement strand
CTATCAGTTGATTCCTGATCGTCAATTCCGTACGAGTTCCTCTCAGCCTCACCCATCTCTCCCGGGTTACCGTAATTTCACGCCCAACACGGCCTATATGAAGATTTTCACCTAATAAAAATCATCATCCAACACCCCTTCCGATTTCAGAATGGCTATAAATTTCTCATAGGCAACCTTATCCAACTCCAGCAGATCATCCAACAAATTCTCCTGACTACCTCGTTATTGAAGATCGGGTTGATGC
>NZ_JAWRYQ010000456.1:0-247 GCF_046534565.1 Brevibacterium sp. SIMBA_078 | reverse complement strand
CAGCACCCACTTCAGGATGGTCTTGTATGACTTTAGCCATTTGTGAGGGAGTTTTGGCACCTTGTATGGCTTGACTTATATTTTGATTGCCTGTGATGATATTGCCTGCGGTGGCAACGCCTTGTATACCAGCTGCGGCCGTAATTTTACCAGTCGTCTTAACATTCTTTCCAAGGTTCTTTTGCTCATCAACAATCTCAGCCCGACCAGCATTCGTCAACACCCGAGTATCGATACCCGTATCGAC
>NZ_JAWRYQ010000455.1:0-247 GCF_046534565.1 Brevibacterium sp. SIMBA_078 | reverse complement strand
CCATTAAGGCAATTTTGTGTTCATTGGCTAAACGTTTAAATAAAGCAATATTAGCGTTTAATTTTGCACGCTTGTGGTTAGCATCACGTATGGTTTTAATTCTTGATAATGTATGCAAAGCAATGAATGGCGACATTGCAGTCGAATAAGTGTAATCGCGGTTAAACTGCAACATGTAATCAATAAATTCACTTGAACCTAATACACACGCCCCGCTACTTGCTACCGCTTTACCAAAGGTGATCAC
>NZ_JAWRYQ010000454.1:0-247 GCF_046534565.1 Brevibacterium sp. SIMBA_078 | reverse complement strand
AATTTGACTTTTATATTGATTGTTCGGGGTTTGAATCTTTACTGATAGATAAAGCTTTAAAAGTCCCTTTCGTTGATGTGTCTGATAGCTTACTGATAAATAGCGCCTTAGTTGTGCAAGTACCTACAAAAGAAGATGATGATATTCCGCCTTATACACTTGCTACCGCTCATCAAGCTGGCTGGATTTGGGACATTGCGCTCACTAATAGGCGGGGAGTGGGCTTTGTTTATTCAAATAACCACAT
>NZ_JAWRYQ010000453.1:0-247 GCF_046534565.1 Brevibacterium sp. SIMBA_078 | reverse complement strand
CATCTGAATTTATCATTAGTTAATACATGGGTGTCCAAAAGGAAAAACACTTTGGACACCTTTCTTTATTTTAAAAAAACGCTTTTATATGTTTTTAACCTAAAAAAGTCAATATCCATATACTAATTATTTGTGACAAAAGTTTTAATAATTATCCACCCAAAGACGTATACATTACTATACTAATTATTATGGGGTGGAATGTTGGAAATTCTTTTTAAACTGTTGTTATTATTACACATTTTAG
>NZ_JAWRYQ010000452.1:0-247 GCF_046534565.1 Brevibacterium sp. SIMBA_078 | reverse complement strand
ATTTCGAACAATCAGCATCCATCTCCAATCGGAGATCCAACACCATCAGCATGCCCTCCACTACGCCCTCAGCTTTCTGGAGCATCCTGCCAACCCAACAATCAGATCGCCCATGCTTACGTGCAAGCGCCATAAAGGTCATGCCGCCGACATAATAGTCCACCAATAAATCATGTAAATCGCTGTTGTTTTTTTTCAGGCGAGCCATACATTCACAAATGATCATCGCGTCATCGTCACAGCATTG
>NZ_JAWRYQ010000451.1:0-247 GCF_046534565.1 Brevibacterium sp. SIMBA_078 | reverse complement strand
CTAAGTGCAGATCAAGTCGTTATTTTAGATGGCTTGTTTAGCCAAGGAGCCATGCTATGAGTGATTTAAATCAACAACCGGGTTTATTTGATGACTTAGATGATGCCCCTTTAGATGAACCTGTGCTCACATCAGCACAGCGAACGATGCAGGCCAGCGAAAGTATTGAAGTCGTGCCGTTGCTAACGTATTTAACGGACGAACATAGAGTGCGAGTGGTTGATGTAAAACTGGCTGAATTACTCAG
>NZ_JAWRYQ010000450.1:0-247 GCF_046534565.1 Brevibacterium sp. SIMBA_078 | reverse complement strand
AGAATCGTCCTATCAGCAGCTTCAGGATTATATGGACGATATTGAAGGATCTGATCATGCCCATAAATTTTTATTGCTTGAAGTAGAAGGTCTTCCGACGGAAAAAGGGTTAACAGGTGAAGAAGATGTATCAAATGTCAAAGTGAACTTTAAATCCTTAGCAGAGATCCTGCAAGAGGATGCGCTCTTTTTAGAATACGACGAAAAAACTAGGAACAAAATACGCTCCGCTTTTCGCCTGCCGCCT
>NZ_JAWRYQ010000449.1:0-247 GCF_046534565.1 Brevibacterium sp. SIMBA_078 | reverse complement strand
CTCAAACACCTAAGTTTTCTCTAGATACGCACGGTTTTCAGAGTGAAGAAGAATATTTAGAGTTTAAAGATACAATGGGAAACTTAACATTACTTGAGAAAAGTATTAACAGTTCAGTAAAAAATAGGAATATACTTGAAAAAATTAGTTTTTATGACAAGAGCAAATTCAAGATGACTAAACTACTAGCGACAGAAATTACATACAGTAATCAATTCAATAAAAAAGATATTGAAGCTAGAACTGA
>NZ_JAWRYQ010000448.1:0-248 GCF_046534565.1 Brevibacterium sp. SIMBA_078 | reverse complement strand
ACTTACCCCTATCGATTTCATCATTCGCAGCGCGCAAGTTTATCCTAATAAGACTGCCATCATTTATGACGATCTAGAACACAATAACCTGACTCAGACGTGGCAACAGACCATGTACACTTGACGATATCATTCCTGAAACCGGTGTCTGCGCCCTGAGTAAACTTGGATAAGCTTACTCACGTTCGTCACGAAGGCTCAGTACATAATTTAATCGACCGCCGTGATGATTTGTTTAGCTTAAAGTG
>NZ_JAWRYQ010000447.1:0-248 GCF_046534565.1 Brevibacterium sp. SIMBA_078 | reverse complement strand
GGAGATAGAAGAGTTAATATTGCTGAATTATCAAGAATAACAGGTCTTCACAGAAACGGCATAACAAGGCTTTACCATGAAGAAACCGATGGCATTAAATTTGATACTCTAGAAAAAATTTGCAAAGCATTAGACTGTGAGATAGATGATTTACTTGAAATCATAGAAAAGGAGTCTTAAGCAAAAGTATTGCAAGTGATGTTATAATTAACGGAGAGGTGAAACAAATGGACAATCAAATTTTAAAA
>NZ_JAWRYQ010000034.1:0-426 GCF_046534565.1 Brevibacterium sp. SIMBA_078 | reverse complement strand
CGGCGATCCGCCAGCGTTCCGGCGCGCGTGGATCGCCGCACAGCGAATACTGGCGCGCCACGCCGCCGCAATCGATTTCGATATGCGCGCCCGCCTCGAAGCCCGGCAGCGGCAGATAATCGGCGGCTTCGAGATCGAACGCGACAATGTCCTGCGCAATGTCCTCTCGCGCCGCCACGCGCAGGCTCAGGCGCATGTCGAGGTGAGCGGCCGACGCGTAGTGCAGATTCCTCCCGCCTCCCGCGCGCGCCCCGGCTGGCCGAGCATGAAACTCAGCATGCTCAGCGCGCCATGTTCGAGAAAGTTCGTTTCGAGCCGCACGGGATCGTCGGCGTGACGCGCGCCCAGCGCATAGAGCAGCGGCCAGTAGTGATCCGGCGACGGCACCGAGCGCTCGGCCATCGCGCCCTGCTCCATGAAGCGGAT
>NZ_JAWRYQ010000446.1:0-248 GCF_046534565.1 Brevibacterium sp. SIMBA_078 | reverse complement strand
GACGATTCTTTCCTTTGGTGTATTGTCCCAATTGAGTCCAAAT
The DNA here is from genome assembly GCF_046534565.1 of Brevibacterium sp. SIMBA_078. Taxonomy (NCBI): domain Bacteria; kingdom Bacillati; phylum Actinomycetota; class Actinomycetes; order Micrococcales; family Brevibacteriaceae; genus Brevibacterium; species Brevibacterium sp. SIMBA_078. Next base: position 205 of record NZ_JAWRYQ010000446.1, on the reverse strand, counting down.
AATCACTTACAAAAATTTGCTTGGGATAAGATGGGGGTTAGTAACGATTTTACGGTGAATGAATTTAAGTATTTATTAATGCAGAAACAACTACCACCATTTACACTTGCTTACTTTCCTGATGCAGATGCACGCTTACATCATAAAGGACCTGATGACTTAAAAACCATTGAAAAATTAGATGAGTCCCTACAAGAGATGCTTA
>NZ_JAWRYQ010000445.1:0-248 GCF_046534565.1 Brevibacterium sp. SIMBA_078 | reverse complement strand
CGATGGGTGGCAAAGTTGGCATGATCATAGAGGAGATGCACCGCCACCGCCCGGACGGCATGGGCTACGTCACTTCGGCCTGGGCATGCCAGGCCAGCGTCGCTACCTGGTACCAAGGTGGCGGCTCTCGCGTTTGTTAAGAGCTGCTGGAGAGAGCGTGTCGCGGCTCGGCTCAGGGTGGATGACGCGTTGAGCCCCAGAAACCACCGTTTTTGACCGGCTGGGATTGCTCGAAAGCCGACTTTGGC
>NZ_JAWRYQ010000444.1:0-248 GCF_046534565.1 Brevibacterium sp. SIMBA_078 | reverse complement strand
CTACACACCTGCCGCCAATGAAGACGGCACAGCAATCATTAATGTTTATGCTGCTCATGAAGAAGTTCATGATATCAGCGGTCATGACAGTGGTACATTGACCTATGAGCACAGCTATAACGTCACCGTTACGGCGCAGCCAGATGCACTCAGTATCATCGGGAGCAATAATAATGATGGAGACAATGAACCATTAACAGTGACTGCTACAGGTGATGAAGATACCCTAATAGCCATACCGTATCAGA
>NZ_JAWRYQ010000443.1:0-248 GCF_046534565.1 Brevibacterium sp. SIMBA_078 | reverse complement strand
CAGCGGCACCATAGGTAGAAGCGGTAGCGGTGTAGGCGAGGTAAATCGCAATGACACTGCGGCCAATGGTAAACAGCACCGCGGTGACCAGCGCACCAATCAGCACGTCTTGCCAACGCAGCATGACATCAGGCAGCACTTTAAAAATAGTGGCAAATAGCAAAGCGACCATCGCAAGTGAAATTAACGATTCCGCCGTAGTGGTTAATAAGCTGGCAAAGGGCAGTAAATCATTGGCTGCATGCAAC
>NZ_JAWRYQ010000442.1:0-248 GCF_046534565.1 Brevibacterium sp. SIMBA_078 | reverse complement strand
CAGCCAGTAGCAGATACCAACGATGCGCCAGTCGAGGCAATCGGGCGATAGGACGGAAGTGATCAGGGTGGCAGTGTCGACAGCGAATGCGGACGCGGTTGCGCCGAGCAACACGAGCGCTGAAACCCAGCGCATGCGATGGTGGGCGAGGCGAATCATGGATGGGCCTCGCGATAGGCTTGAACGCGCGCAATCGCATGGGCCACATCAGCATCGCCGTAAACGACGTAACGTTGATCGACGAGGAC
>NZ_JAWRYQ010000441.1:0-248 GCF_046534565.1 Brevibacterium sp. SIMBA_078 | reverse complement strand
ACCATGCCCAAACGGTGGATGGCCTATATCGTGTGCTAAACATAAGGTTTCGAGCAATCCAGTAGATGGAAAATGTTCAAAGCTTGGATGTTGGACCTTTAAATGGCGTAATATGCCGGTGCCTATTTGCGAGACTTCTAATGAATGGGTAAGGCGTGTACGGTAAAAGTCGTTTAAGCCAATACCCATTATTTGGGTTTTAGCTTGAAGGCGCCTAAATGCAGCAGCATGAATGATTCGTGAGCGGT
>NZ_JAWRYQ010000440.1:0-248 GCF_046534565.1 Brevibacterium sp. SIMBA_078 | reverse complement strand
CATGCAATTGATACGCTGGTTGATTTGATAAAAGATCACAACCTCGACGAGCAATTAGTGGCAGTGGGTCATCGTGTTGTACATGGCGGTGAGCACTTTACCCAATCAGTTTTAATTGACGAAAACGTCATTGCAGGTATTACCCAAGCAGCCACACTGGCCCCATTACATGGTCACGCTAATTTACTAGGTATTTCATCAGCACAAGCATCATTTAAAGATTTACCACAAATAGCTGTGTTTGATAC
>NZ_JAWRYQ010000439.1:0-248 GCF_046534565.1 Brevibacterium sp. SIMBA_078 | reverse complement strand
CTCGAGTTTCGTCAGACTCAGCCTTTAAAGCTGCTTGCTCCCAATCTTTGCACAGTTGGTGGCTAAATTCATCATGAGGCTCTGTATTGTTTTCATCAACCAGAGTGTCGCCTTGTCGACCATAATAACCAATTGCACTGCCAGATATAAAGGTATGTGGTGGGGTATGGCACTGCTTAATAGCATCACTAATCGCTTGCGTAACAATGATTCGGCTATCGCGAATGACTGCCTTTTGTTTGTCGCTC
>NZ_JAWRYQ010000438.1:0-248 GCF_046534565.1 Brevibacterium sp. SIMBA_078 | reverse complement strand
CGCCTATTTGCATGGCTGGACGCCGATTACGAGTAATGGCGGAATCAAGTCGCTGCTGCTTCACCCCGTCGACGCCTGCCGCTATGTTCTGCTCTATCTCGGCTCGCCTGCGGACGGCACGCGACTCGGCATCGCGGGCGCATATGCATGCGGATTCGTCATGCTTGCGACAGTCGCGCTATGGACCGTGCGCGCCCTCTGCCTGCGCAAGACGCCACCGGCTGCCATCGCGTTGCTCGCATTTTCGC
>NZ_JAWRYQ010000437.1:0-248 GCF_046534565.1 Brevibacterium sp. SIMBA_078 | reverse complement strand
ATTCATTATTTCTTAAGAATGTAGCAGCGTTACCAAAACTTTTACTGATACTAAATATCATTACAGCCCTAGTTGTAGCGCCATTTTCACCGTTCTATTCGCCAGTACTATTTATCTGTGCAGCAGCAGTCTGTATTCAGTAATAACATTTAGACATAGCATTTACGGAAATCTCTAAAATCAGCGTCCCAAGTATAGAACTAGAGAGCAAGCTGGCTGTTATTTAGCCATGACTTAGTCAATACCAC
>NZ_JAWRYQ010000436.1:0-248 GCF_046534565.1 Brevibacterium sp. SIMBA_078 | reverse complement strand
CTTTTATTCCCTTTTTATTGCTTTGGTTGTGCTTTTACTACACGTTGTTTTTCGTCCATGTTGCTATTATCAACCCCAGGATTACTTTCAACTAAGCTGTCAAGAATAACCTGTGCATCAAAAGAAACGGCTTCTTTTACAGACTTTTCAAGTTCGTTGCTTGCCTGTGACACATAAGTAGACACTGTTTTAGTAAGCATATCTGTAATATTTAAATCGACTTCTGTAGCGTTAACGTTAGTTGAACC
>NZ_JAWRYQ010000435.1:0-248 GCF_046534565.1 Brevibacterium sp. SIMBA_078 | reverse complement strand
GTGAGTAATTATTATGTTGAAAACATTTTTAGTAAGTATTGCGCTAGTAAGTTTAATGCTATTACAAAGCGTGCAAGCAGCAGAAGTAAAATTAACTGATCCTAATAAAATGGTACGCCAAGTTGCTGACAATACCTTTGCACGAATTACCCAAGATCAACCATTAATAGTAAAAGATAAAGAACATTTACGTGTTATTGTTGAAGAAGAGTTAATGCCGTACATTGACTCCAAATATGCGGCACTAA
>NZ_JAWRYQ010000434.1:0-249 GCF_046534565.1 Brevibacterium sp. SIMBA_078 | reverse complement strand
CACCATTGAAAGGGCCACCTAAACAAGTGGCCCTTTCGTATTTCCGTATGTCTGATCACTGCCTAGCGTGTTTACACAAGTATTTTAACGGCTGTGACGGCGTATCCCCTGCCCCGGCAAACGTTCACGATCATGGGGGCGCATAAAGTCTAGCTGTGGGCCTGCCGGTACGATACGCGTCGGGTTGATGGTGTCATGGCTGTAATAGTAGTGGCGTTTAATATGATCCATATTGACGGTTTCTGCTAC
>NZ_JAWRYQ010000433.1:0-249 GCF_046534565.1 Brevibacterium sp. SIMBA_078 | reverse complement strand
ATCAAATTCATCATAAAAATAACTATAATTTCTGTCAGAAAATATTCGTTCATAGTTTTCTGATAATAATGCGATTGTCGGGAAGATCAGAGCAATATTCTTATAACACAGCTTCTTAATGATCTCGTATATTAAGAAGGTTTTTCCAAACGATGTTGTGGCAGATAAGAAAAACCTGTTTTGCTGTTCTAATTCAAATTTATCAAGAACTTGCTTTTGAAATTTATGAATTTTGATATTCTCATCAAT
>NZ_JAWRYQ010000432.1:0-249 GCF_046534565.1 Brevibacterium sp. SIMBA_078 | reverse complement strand
AAGCGAGCTAACCCGCTGACAACAGATGACAAAGAGACACTCACTCAACAGCATACTCAAGCACAAGAAGCGTCTAATAAACGCATTGAAGCAATTGGCGCTATTAGTCAGCGACTAAAAGACAATGAGGATAAGAAAAGCACGCAACAGGTACAAATCGATGCCATCAACACCCAAAAGGATAAATTACAAGTATGGCAACAGCTGAATGACTTGATCGGCTCAAACAGTGGCAAGAAGTATCGTACC
>NZ_JAWRYQ010000431.1:0-249 GCF_046534565.1 Brevibacterium sp. SIMBA_078 | reverse complement strand
CATGATGAATTGGGCATATGCTGAATACGATAAATTTTATGCTCCCAATTCTAGAGAAACATTTCGTCGCCAAACTATGCATCAATTTTGTGATGCAGGTATAGCACTTTATAACCCAGACAAACCAGACCGACCTGTCAATAGTCCGAAAGCTGCTTACCAAATTGAACCTCACGTATTGACTCTGCTTCGTACTTACGGGACTACAGAATGGCCCAGCCACTTAAAGCGCTATTTAGTTGATCGTAC
>NZ_JAWRYQ010000430.1:0-249 GCF_046534565.1 Brevibacterium sp. SIMBA_078 | reverse complement strand
CGAGCGGCCGCCGCTGATGTGGTCGAGCGAGGCGAACTTGCGCGCCACGTGGTACGGCTCGTTGTAGGTGGTCGAAACCGTGGCGATCAGGCCGATTTTCTCGGTCACGGCGGCCAGCGCCGACAGCAGCGTCAGCGGCTCGAAGTGGTCGCTGCGCGCGGTGCGCGACAGCGACGCCAGGTCGGTGTTGCGCACGCCGACCGAGTCGGCCAGGAAGATGGCGTCGAACTTGGCGGCCTCGGCGCGACG
>NZ_JAWRYQ010000429.1:0-249 GCF_046534565.1 Brevibacterium sp. SIMBA_078 | reverse complement strand
CTATAAATTTATTTGACCTCCTATAGGTCAAAAATTGTTGCAATAGGTCTTTTATGGGCTATTATGTTCTTCAGGAGGTCATAAGGGCTTTTTGATGCGCTTAATGATCTTCAAGACAATATCATAAGGAGAGCAAAAATGTCCTATTGTTACCTCACTACAGCCGAGCTAGCGGAGCGCATCAAGTATGACGCACGCACCATCCGTGAACGTTTAAAAGATGACGTGCTGCTGGAAGGTATTCATTAC
>NZ_JAWRYQ010000428.1:0-249 GCF_046534565.1 Brevibacterium sp. SIMBA_078 | reverse complement strand
ACGCTTTGTAAACCCCTCACACCATTTTGATTAAAAAAGAGTAAAATTTTCAATTACCTAAATTCATAGTTATTGTGAATTTATTAGGTTCATGTTTATTAGTTTAATAATTCACAAAATACTGTGAATTTATCCTTTAGTGAGTTAACTTTCGCTATAATTCACAAAATATTGTGAATTATTAGCTTTCCTGTACTATTTTTACTATTATTCACAAAACACTGTGAATTTTGGATGGGTTATGGAAGT